>NZ_JAMTCP010000004.1 GCF_024171885.1 Streptoalloteichus tenebrarius
CCCCCTTTTTTTTGTTGTGTTGTGTGTTGGTGGGTGTTCCCGGCGGCGGCCCCTGCCCTGGTGTTGGTTCTGGTTCTGGTTCTGGGTGTGTGTGGGAGGTCGGTTTTTGGTGGGTGTGGGGGTTGTGGGGTTGTGGCGGGTGGGGTGGGGTGTTGTGGGGCTGGTTTGTGGTGGGTTGTCAAGCGCATCATCCTGTTGGGGGATGGGGTTGTCCACAGGTGCCTGAGTTGTCCACAGGTGCGGTTGTTGCTGGTGCGGTGGTGGGGTGGTGGTCGGTAGGCTGGAGCGGGGCTCGCCCCCCAGGGCGGGTGGGGGCTGACCTGAGGTAAGGGGTGGCTCCGGCCCCTGGTGGTGGTTGTTGGTGGGCGTTCCGCGCGAAACTCCGCCGCCTGGACGCCGCAGCCCAGGTCAACTTCCTCTACCCGTACCGGGTCCTCACCCTCGCCAACGTCGACTCCACCCGTCAACTGCTGACGTGGGCCGCGCACGACCGCCCCCTGGCCGTGCACTACGTCTCGACCACCGACGTGCTGCCCGCCACCGCCGCCAGCCGCCCGACAGCACCGGAACCGGCCGAGCTGGTCACCGGGTACGCGCAGACCAAGTGGGTGTCCGAACGACTCGTCGCCCAGGCGGCCGACCGGGGACTACCCGCGACGATCTACCGACCCGGTGAGATCAGCGGCGCCAGCGCGACGGGGGCGTGGAACACCAACAGTCTCCTGTGCGCCCTCATCCGCGTCATCGCCGACACCGGGAGCGCACCCGACGTCGACGTGCCGTTGAACCTGGTTCCGGTCGACCACGTCACCGAGACCATCACCAGGCTCCTGACTCTGCCCCCGGTGGGCGCGACCTATCGCGTCGCCGATCCACGACCGGCCGCGTTCCCGCTCCTGGTCGAGCGGGATGCCGCGCAGGTCTGTCCACTTCGGACCGAGCCCTACCCCCGATGGGTCGAACGCGTCACGGACCTCACGGCCGGACAACCCCACCACCCGTTCAGTCCCCACGTTCCGCTGCTGTCCGCGCCCGCCGCCGAAGGCCCAGCCCTGCTCTCGATTCTCCGGCCGCGCCCGCGCCCGCGCCCGCCCACCGCCGCCGAACTCGACCCCGCCTCCGTGCTGGCCCCCGACGCGCCCTCCTGCCCGCCCGTCGACAGCGACCTCGTCGACCTGTACCTGGGCTACCTGCGCCGCATCGGGTTCATTCCGACACCACGAGGGTGAGGAGACGAGCGGAGAGCGTGAGGGGGGCGAGCGGAAGGCGTGAGGGGCGAGCGGAACCAGACGTTGCCCCGCGCCCGACCATCCCTTGACCACGGCGACGGTGGGGGAGGAAGGCCATGGCCCGTGACGACCGTCCACCACCACACTCGGTGTGGAGAAGGAGTACTTCCTCGTCGACCCCACGTCTCGGGCGGTGTCTGCCTCCAGCACCAAGGTGCTTCGCCGGGCGCACGTCCTGCTCGGCCCGTACGTCTCCGGCGAGTTCACCGAGTACCGAGGAACACGAAGCGGAACACGAACCGGCAGGCCTGAGAGCCCGCCGAGACAGCTCAGCAGCCCGCCACCGCGCGGAAGACGAATCCCCTACCAACACCGGAGCCGGGAAGAGCCTGATGGAAGGGGTACAACGCGGCCTCGCGCGCCTGCGTTCAGACCGTGGGCGGAGTCGACCCGGCCACGTCAGCCGACCGGTCAGCCTTCGCCGCAGAACACCGCCTTGATGAGCCTGTCCAGCGCCTTTGGGAACTCCTGCGCGGGGTCGATCGTGGAGTCGCCCGTGGTCAGACCGGCGGTGAGGGTCGTGCCGCCGTCGGGCGTGCTGATCATCAACGCCCCGTAGCCCCCCGGGGCGCCGCCGTTGTGGTGGACGATGGTCACGTCGTGCTCCGGACCCAGGTCCTGGACGAACATCCCCAGGCCGTAGCCGAGGCTCCCGTGCGGCGTGCGCATCTCGTCCACCAGCGGGGTCGGCAGGAGCCTGCCGCCCAGCAGCGCGGAGAAGAACGTGTGGAGATCCCGCGTCGACGAGATCATGTCACCGGCGCCGACCAACAGGGAGAGGTTCTGGCGGGAGACGTCGACGACCTTCCACTCGCCCGCGTCCTGGTAGCGGTAGTAGCCGTGCGCGTGCGGCCCGGGGATCTCCGGCGAGCTGCCCGGCACCACGGTGTCCCGCAGCCCGAGCGGCCGCAGGACTCGCCGCCACATCTCCTCCGCGTACGAGCGGCTGGTGACCTTCTCGATCAGCAGCACGGCGAGGGTGTAGTTGGTGTTGGAGTAGCTTTGGTCCGCCCCTGGCTCGAACCGCGCCGGCTTGGACAACGCGAACCGCACCAGCTCCTCCGGCTGGTAGGTGTGGAACCGGTTGTCCACCCACTCCTTGCCCATCGCGGGGATTCCCGGGACGAACGTCCCGTCGGTGTCGAGTTCGCCGGTGTAGTTGTACAGGCCGCTGGTGTGCTGCAACAGCATCCGCACGGTGATCCGCTCGTCCAGCCCGAACTCTGGCAGGTAGTCGGCCACCGAGGTGTCCAGGCCGACCGTGCCTTCGGCGACCAACTGCAACACCAGGGTCGCGACGAAGGTCTTGGTGGTGCTGCCCACCCAGAACTGGCCGTTCGCCGCCGGCTTCGCGGTCTCACCCAGCTTGCGCACCCCGGCGCTGCCCACCCACTCGCCGCGCTCGTCGTGCACGCGCATCTGGATTCCGGCGAAGCCGGAGTCGACGAACGCCTGGATGGCCTCCTGGAGATCCGGGCGTTCCTGCCCGGTGACAGCGTCGGACGCGGCGGTCCGCGTGGTGGGTTTGTCCTGGTCGGCGGGGGTGACGGACATGGTTGTGCGCTCCTTCGAAATCCGCCGGCGGCGGAAGTGGTGTGGAGTCCCCGACGGGCTCTCGTCAGTGTTCAGAGATTGCTGAACGTCGATGACGCTACATTGCGTTCACTGATCGGTCAACGCTGGAAGTGTTCGTACCTCCCGTTCCTACAAGCATGATGGAGGATGCATTGCAATGACATTGACGATGAACGCAATGAGATGTCACGCCCTGCATTGCAATGAGATGAGCGTGAACGCATACTGGCCGTGGAGTGCGCGGGCGCCGTCGCTCCGCGCGTGTGGACAGAGGGGGACGAGCATCGATGCCCGGGGGCAGGCTCACCGACGAGGACCGTCAGCACATCGCCGCGGGGCTGGCTGAGGGGCTCGGCTACGCGGAGATCGGCCGGCGGCTGGGACGGCCCGCCTCCACCATCATGCGGGAGGTCACCCGCAACGGCGGTCCCGACGGCTACCGGGCGGAACAGGCGCACGAGGCCACGCGGCAACGCGCGCGCCGGCGTAGGCAGGCTCGGTCTCCCGCGACGTCGGTCGCCGACATCGGCTACGGGCGAGACCCCCAGGCGGTCGAGGAGTTCGCGGCGTCCTTCACCGCCCTCCTGGTTCAACAGGGGATGCCCAGGGTGGCGGCCGGCGTGCTGGCCTGCCTGTACATCACCGACTCCGGCACGCTCACCGCCGCCGACCTGGTCCGGCGGCTCCGCGTCAGCCCGGCGTCGATCTCGAACGCGGTCACCTTCCTCGAACAGCAGGGGCTGCTCAGGAGGCGGAGAACTCCCGGCGTCCGTCGCGAACACTATGTCTTCGACGACGAGATCTGGGCCCGGTCCCTGCTGGCGACCCAGCGGATGACCACCGCTTTGGCGGCCGAATCACGGCGCGGAGCCGAGGTCCTGGGGCGGGAGACCCCGGCGGGCGCCCGCTTCCAGGACTCCGCCGAACTGCTTCTCCTCGTGAGCGAGTCCCTGCGGAGAACCGTCGAGCAGTGGCGGCAGACCCTGGCCGCTCGCAACACCCACCAGCAGCCTTGAACCAGTGGCTCTGACCGGTCCCCGTCAGCGCAGGGCAGTGTCCCTTGCGGACATTCGCGTGTGGACATTCGTGTCGGCGGCGTTCGCCGCTCGACGCTGGCGGAGACTATCGCTGTCGGAGTGGCGTCAAGGCGAGGCTGACGACCGCGTCGTGATCGTACGAGGGAAACATCCACATTGGACGCCTTGAAAACGCGCGGCATGTTCGGCTTCAGGCCTCACCCCGCCCACCCGACCGCGCGCCGACCGCCGGGTCGCCCTCGCGCTCGTCGGCCTCCACGGCGATGGCCACCCGGAACCGGCGGATCTCCCTCCAACAACACGTGCTACGCCACACGACCCGCGACGCCTCGCACGGCCAGGTCGCGGCGTCGACGGTGAACCTGTCCTCGATCGACGCGGAGACGCACGGGATCGCCCTCGCCGACCTGCGTCGAGCCGAACTGCTCGCGCTGTCGATCGCCGCGCTGATCCCGCTGACGGCTCTGGGCGGCATCCGACGGGTGGCCATGGTCATGGTGTTCGGCGGCGCCATGGACCCGACGAGGGAACACGATGGGCGCGGTGGGTACGGCACGTGATGTGCAACCCCTGGCGCTACGCGCTCGCCACCGCGGTCCTGGTGTCGATCGCGGCGGCCCCCGCCCTGACCTTGCGGTGGGGACTGGACGTCGACCGTCCGGCGCGGGAGGCCACACCCACAGGCCAGGCCACGCGGGCCACGGAACGGGAAGGCACCCCCGGCGCGATCAGTCCGAAATGGACGGATAGGCGCTCCTCATCACGCCGGAGTACGCCTCCGGCGCCCCGTCCACGTGTCGGGTCAGCTCCTTCATGAAGTCGCGCAGCAGTTCGGTCGCGTTGTGCCGGTCGAGGTCCTCCTGGGATCGCCAGACCTCGTACAGGAAGAACCGGCCGTCCTCCTGCTCGTGGAGGTGGTACTCAAGGCTGCCCTCGTGGCCTCGGGACGGTTCGACGAGGCCCATCAGGAGCTTCCTGAGCGCGTCGGCATGCCCGGGCCTGGGCGTGAGGAATCCGTAGAGCGAGACGGGAGTTCGTGCTGTCGATGTCGTCGTCATGGCGTCGAGGCTAGGTTCTGACATTGATGTGAGATTCAAGTCGTGAACCTGAGAAGCGGGTCACAGGGGATGGGGGAGTGGTGTCGTCAGTGGCCCCCCGGAGGGCGAACGGGTCGCTGAGACTTTCGTCAGGGAATGCGTTGGTTGAACCGAAGGGCCGTGGCGGCCCCGGCCACGAAGAACACCGTGCCGAGGATCATCCAGGGCTTGCTGGCGTCCACCTGTCGGGTTTCGTAGCCGACCTGGCTGCCGATGGCGCCGTAGATCTGGCGCAGGGCCTCGGCGGTGGGCGCGGCGTACCAGTGCCCGCCGGAGACGGCGGCGATGCGCCGCATGGTGTCCGGGTCGGACGGCACCGGAACCGGCCTGCCCTGGATGTCGACGGTGACCTCGGGATTGGTGGTGCCGAAGGAGATGGTGTCGACGTCGATGTGCGCGTTCTTGCAGTCCTGGGCGGGGCCGTCGACCTCGCGGCCGACGTTCTTGCGGCCGTCGGACAGCAGCACGATGCGCGTCGGCGGTGGGCCGTCGGCTCCGGTGAGCAGTTGGTTGATCTGCTGCGCGGCGTCGTGGGCGGCGGCCAGGGCCTCGCCGGTGGCGGTGGACTCCCGCAGCTTCATCCGCTGGATGCCGCGGAGCACGGGCTCGCGCAGGGTGGTGGGCATGACCTGCACGGTGGCGGTGCCGGCGAAGGTGACCAGGCCGAGGTTGACGCTCGGCGGCAGGCCGTGCGCGAACTCGGTGGCGGCGGCCTTGACCGCGTCCAGACGACTGGGCTGGACGTCGGTGGCGCCCATCGACAGCGACTCGTCCAGGATCAGCATCACCGTGGCGCGGTCGCGGGGAACCCGCGCCTGTGCGGTCGGGCCGGCCAGTCCGATCGCGAACAGTGTCAGGGCGCACAGCGACAGCACCGCGGGAACGTGCCGGGTGGCCTGCTGCCGGCGTGGGGCGACCCGGTCGAGCAGGGCCAGGTTGGTGAAGCGCAGGGTGCGTCGGCGTCGGTGGCGTTGGGCGAGCAGGTAACCCACGGCCAGCAGCGCGACGACGGCCAGCAGACCGAACCAGTGCGGGGTGGTGAAGGTGGGCACGCGCATCCTGTCAGTGGACTGCGGGAACGGTGGTGTGGCGGTGAGCCGACACGGGTCGGCCGCAGCGGCGGTTATGCGCCCCGGGCGCGTCGGCTCGCGCGGGAGGGGGAGCGAAGCGCGTCGTGGTGGCGTACGGCGAGCCGCACCAGTTCGACCACGTGCGGGTCGTCGACGAGGTAGACCTGCCGCTTGCCTTCACGGCGGGCTCGCACCAGTCCGGCGAGCCTGAGCTTGGCCAGGTGGTGGCTGACCGTGGCCACCGACTGTCCCACCTGGTCGGCCAGGGTGCCGACGTCGCGTTCTCCGGCGGCCAGCAGCCACATGATGTGCAGCCGGACGGTGGCCGAGAGCATGCCGAAGGTCGCCGCGGCGTCCTGGAGCAGGTCTGGCGGCAGGGGAGCGGCGGGTTCCGGCGGGGGGTCGGTGGGCACGGGGGCGTCCTCTCGGGTGGTGATGATGGGACCAACCTACTGTAAACACTTGCACAATTGTTTGACTGTCTTGCTGGGTTGCGGTCTACTGGACCCGCACTCGCCCACAAGGGTGAACCAGGGACGCGTGGTGGAAGGAGGTGGGCCGGATGATCGGCGAGGGAAGTAGTAGCCGCCCCCACGCGGAGGTCCGGCCGCGCCTCGGAGGGCCGAGGTAGGTCCCGACGGTCCGCGTGGGTGTTCGTCGCCCTGAGCTACGGCACAGATCACGGCACAAGCCCACACCGACAAGGACCGCGCCGATGCACACCACCTCGACCCCGCACGACCACGCTGACTCGGCCACCCTCGACGACCGGCTGCGCGAGCTGGCGAACGCGCCGGTGCTGACCGTGTTCCAGCGGCTGGCGAGTTCCCCGAAGGGCCTGACCGAGGCCGATGCCGCTGACCGCCTGCGCCACCACGGGGACAACAGGCCACCCGCCGTCGAGACCACGGTCGCGTCCCGTCTGGGCGTCGCCGTGCGCAGCCCGTTCGTGGCGTTGCTGGCCGCGCTGGGCGTGGTGTTCGTCGTGCTCGGCGACGCCCGGGGCGCGGTGACCGTCGCGGTGATGGTGGCCCTGTCGATCGCGCTGCGGTTCTGGCAGCACACCCGCTCCGACCGGGCCGTGCGGGCGCTGCGCACGCAGGTGAGCACGACCGTGACCGTGCGGCGCCGCGCCGAGGACGGGCAGCCGGCGATGGACCGCGAGGTGCCGGTGGAGGATCTGGTGCCCGGTGACGTGGTGGTGCTGACCGCCGGTGACGTGGTGCCCGCCGACGTGCGGATCGTGGCGGCCACCGACCTGGCCGTGGACCAGTCCGCACTGTCGGGGGAGACCCTGCCCGTCGCCAAACAGCCACCCACCTCCGTGCCCCCGGCGGGGCGCCGGCGCCGCCGCGCGGCGGGTCCGAGCCTGGTCGAGTCGCCGTCGCTGGGGTTCGCCGGCACCGCCGTGGTCGCCGGCCGTGGCACGGCGGTGGTGCTGGCGACAGGCGCCAACACCCACGTCGGCGCGCTCGCGAAGGCCAGCACCGGCGGGCGGCCGGAGTCCAGCTTCGACCACGGGGTGCGGTCGGTCGGGTGGACGCTGATCCGGTTCATGCTGGTGATGGTGCCGATCGTGGTGGTGGTCAACGGCACGGTCACCGGCGACTGGGCGCAGGCGACCATGTTCGCGACGGCCGTCGCCGTCGGGTTGACCCCCGAGATGCTGCCGGTGATCGTGACGACCAACCTGGCGCGCGGCGCCCACCAGTTGGCCCGCCGGCAGGTCATCGTGACCCGGTTGAACGCGATCCAGGACCTGGGCGCGATGGACGTGCTGTGCGTGGACAAGACCGGCACCCTGACCGAGGACCGGATCGTCTACGCCCACAGCGTCGACGCCCTCGGCCAGATCGACGGCGAGGCCGCCGACCACGCCTACCTGGCCGTGCACCACCAGGACAGCCCGCCCAACCGGCTGGACGAGGCCATCGCCGACCAGCTCGCCGACGACGGCGCCGCCCTGCTCGCCGACGCCCTGTTCACCAAGGTCGACGAGATCGGGTTCGACCACACCCGCCGCCGCGCCACCGTCGTCGTGCGACGCCACCCCGGCGAACACATCCTGATCACGAAGGGTGACCCGGACGAGATCCTGCCCCGGTGCGCCTACGCCCGCCGCAACGGCGAGGTCGTGGAGCTGGACCGCGCCACCCGTCGGGACGCCGCCGACCTGGTCCGCGCCCACGCCGACCACGGCATGCGGGTGCTCGCCGTGGCGACCAGGACCGGTCCGGCGCGACCCGACCGCTACGGCGAGAAGGACGAGGCCAACCTGGTGCTGGTCGGGTTCGTCGGGTTCGTCGACCCGGTCCGCGCCTCCGCCGCCGAGGCCGTGCGCACCCTGACCGGCCACGGGGTGGCGGTGAAGATCCTCACCGGCGACAACCAGCACGTCGCCGCCCAGGTCGCGGAGCAGGCCGGTGTCGACGTCGGCGAGGTCGTGCTCGGCGGCCAGCTCGACACCCTCGACGACACCGCGCTCGGCGCCCTGGTCGAACGCACCACCGTGTTCGCCAGGCTGACCCCGGCGCACAAGGCCCGCGTCGTCGCCGCGCTGCGCGGACGCGGACACGCCGTGGGGTTCCTCGGCGACGGCGTCAACGACGTGCCCGTCCTGCGGACCGCCGACGTCGGCATCGCCCCCGACACCGCCACGGACGCGGCCAAGCAGGCGGCCGACCTGATCCTGCGGGAGTCGGACCTGTCGGTGGTGGCGCGCGGGGTCGTCGAGGGCCGCCGCACGCTCGGCAACACCATGAAGTACGTCAAGATCACCGCCAGCTCGAACTTCGGCAACGTGCTCACCGTGCTGGCGGCCAGCGCGTTCCTGCCGTTCCTGCCCATGCTGCCCATCCAGCTCATGGCGCAGAACCTGCTCTACGACACCGCCCAACTGGCCCTGCCGTGGGACCGGGTCGACGACGACTACCTGCGCCGCCCCCGCCGCTGGGACGCCTCGGGGCTGGCCCGGTTCATGCTGGTCTTCGGCCCCCTGAGCTCACTGGTCGACCTGACCACCTTCGCCGCCCTGGTGTGGGTCTTCGACGCGGGCACGCACCCGGCGCTGTTCCAGACCGGCTGGTTCGTCCACGGCCTGCTGTCCCAGGTGCTCATCGTGCTCGTGCTGCGCACCCGCACCCTGCCCTGGCGCGGCGCCCACCCCACCAGGCCCGTGCTGGTCGCCGCCGCCGCGGTGGCGGTCCTGGGATCGCTGCTGCCGATCTCGCCCCTGGCGGACGCGCTGCGCATGCGACCTCTGCCCGCCGGCTACCTGCTGTGGCTGGTCGCGTGCCTGCTCGCCTACGGCCTGGCCGCCCACTGGGTCAAGACCCGATACGCACGACGCCAGCAGTCGTGGCTGTAACAGGACATCCAGCACCCGCGGCACACCACCAAGAAAGGCAACCGCACGATGACGACTGCGGAGATGTTGCTGCGCCTGGCAACCGGAGTGGGGCTCGGCGCGCTGATCGGGGTCGAACGACAGTACCGGGCGCGCATGGCGGGCCTCCGCACCAACGCCCTCGTCGCCGCCGGCGCCGCACTGTTCGTGCTGCTGTCCGCGCACGGCTTCACCGGGGACACCGCCGACCCCACCCGCGTCGCCGCGCAGATCGTCTCCGGCATCGGGTTCCTCGGCGGCGGGGTCATCCTCCGCGAAGGACTGACCGTGCGCGGGCTGAACACCGCCGCCACCCTGTGGTGCTCGGCCGCCGTCGGCGCACTCGCCGGCGCGGGGCTCACCCTCGAAGCCCTCGCCGGCGCCCTGGTCGTGGTCGCCGTCCACCTCGTCCTGCGCCCCCTGGGTCGCACCATGGACCGCCGCCCCGACACCGGCGGCGAGACCCCCACCACCTACACCTTCCTCGCGGTGACCAGGGACGACGCCGAGGCCCACGTGCGGTCCCTGCTCGTGCAGGCGTTGTCCCGCACCGACTTCGCCCTGTGCTCGGTGGAGAGCGCCAACACCGACACCGGCGGCCTGGTGGAGGTGCGGGCCGCCCTGAGCGCCGAACACCGCGACGACAAACAGATGGAGTCCGCGGTGAGCCGACTGTCCCTGGAACCGTCGGTGACCAGCGTCCGCTGGCAGGTCCACACCCCCACCCGTGTCCGCGACGACGAGGACAGGTGAACCCATGTCGCTGCCGCGCACCTTCCCCACCCGGGGCGTGCTCGCCCAACCCGCCCGCACCGTCGCCGCGGACGTGACCGTGTTCCTCGGCGCCGCCGCGCTGCTGTGGCTGGTCGTGCACCTCGCCCACGGTGCCGCCGTGCCCTGGGACGAGGCCACCGCGCCGTCGGCGGTGTCCACCGATCCCGCCGAACTGCCCTACTACGCGGGGCGCTCGCTGCTGCGCATGTTCGCCGCGCTCGCCCTGTCGGTGGCGTTCACCTTCGTCTACGCCACCGCCGCCGCCCGGTCCCGGCGCGCCGAGAAGGTGCTGATCCCGCTGCTGGACATCCTCCAGTCGGTGCCCATCCTCGGGTTCCTGTCCGTGACGATCACCGGGTTCATCGCCCTGTTCCCGGGGTCCGAGCTCGGCCTGGAGGCCGCGTCGATCTTCGCGATCTTCACCTCCCAGGCGTGGAACATGACCTTCGCCTTCTACCACTCCCTGTCCTCCCAGCCGCGCGACCTCGACGAGGCGTCCCGGCTGCTGCGGCTGTCGCGGTGGCAGCGGTTCTGGCGGGTCGACGTGCCCAGCGGCATGATCTCGCTGGTCTGGAACGGGATGATGAGCTTCGGCGGGGGCTGGTTCTTCCTCACCGCCTCCGAGGCGCTGAGCGTCAACAACCACCAGTTCGCCCTGCCCGGCGTCGGCGCCTACGTCGCCGCCGCCAGCGACGACGGCGAACTCGACAAGGTCCTGCTCGCCATCGCGGTCATGATCGTCATGGTGGTTGGCGTCAACGTGCTGTTCTGGCGCCCGCTGACCGCGTGGGCCGAACGGTTCCGCGTCGAGGAGTCCGAAGCCGCCCACGCGCCGCGCAGCGTCGTGCTCGACCTGCTCCGCCGCTCCCGCGTTCCGGCCCTCCTGGGCCGGGCGCTCGGCGGGCTGGTCTTCCCGACCGACCGCGTGATGGCGGTGTTCGGGCTGGCCGACCGCCCCCTGCGCGTCTCCCCGGCGCGCCGCCGCGTCGCCGACATCGCCTTCACCGTGACCGTGCTCGCCGCCGTCGCCTACGGCGTGGCGCGGATGACCGGTTTCATCGCCGACACCACCGGTTTCGCCGAGGTCGGACACGCGCTGCTGCTCGGCCTGGTCACCTTCGGCCGGGTCGTCGCACTCGTCGCGGTCGCGACCGTCGTCTGGGTGCCCGTCGGCGTGTGGATCGGGCTCAACCCCAGGGTCTCCCGCCTCGCCCAACCGGTGGTCCAGGTGCTGGCCAGCTTCCCGGCGAACTTCCTGTTCCCGATCATCACCGCCGTCCTCGTCGCCACCGGGATCACCCTGGACTGGGGTGGGATCCTGCTGATGGCGCTCGGGGCGCAGTGGTACATCCTGTTCAACGTCATCGCCGGGGCCTCCGCCATCCCCAACGACCTGCGCGAGGCCGCCGCCAACCTCCGGTTGCCCCGGTCCCTGCGGTGGCGCCGGCTGATCCTCCCCGCGATCTTCCCCAGCTTCGTCACCGGCGGGATCACCGCCGCCGGCGGCGCCTGGAACGCCTCCATCGTCGCCGAGATCGTCAGCTACCACGGCACCACGCTCACCGCCACCGGCCTGGGCGCCTACATCTCCGAGGCCACCACCACCGGCGACGCCCCGCACATCCTCATCGGCGTCGCCGTGATGAGCCTCTACGTCGTCGGGCTCAACCGCCTGTTCTGGCGTCGCCTCCACGTCCTGGCCGAACGCCGCTTCTCCCTCACCTGATCCCACGACTTCCACCCGGAGTTCCCATGTCGCACGAAGTGCTGGTCCACGTCGACAAGGTCAGCAAGAGCTTCACCGGCGCCGCCGGCGACGAGCTGCGCGTCCTGGACGACGTCAGCCTCCAGCTCCGCGCCGGCGAGATCGTGGCGTTGCTGGGGCGTTCCGGCTCGGGCAAGTCCACCCTGCTGCGCACGATCGCCGGGCTCATCAGCCCCACCCGCGGCACCGTCCGCTACCGGGGACAGGAGCTCGTCGGCGCCAATCCCGGCACCGCGATGGTCTTCCAGACCTTCGCGCTCATGCCGTGGCTCACCGTGCAGGACAACGTCGAACTCGGGCTCGCCGCGCGCGGCGTCCCGCCGGCCCAGCGCCGGGAACGCGCCCTGAACGCGATCGACCTGATCGGCCTGGACGGGTTCGAGTCCGCCTACCCTAAGGAACTCTCCGGCGGCATGCGCCAGCGGGTCGGCTTCGCCCGCGCGCTGGTGCTCGAACCCGACCTGCTGCTGATGGACGAGCCGTTCTCCGCCCTCGACGTGCTCACCGCCGAGAACCTCCGCACCGAACTCATGAGCCTGTGGCAGCGGGAGGACTTCCCCACCAAGGCGATCTGCGTGGTCACCCACAACATCGAGGAGGCCGTGCTGCTCGCCGACCGCGTCGTCGTGCTCGGCGCCAACCCCGGCCACATCCGCGCCGAGGTCCCCGTCGACCTCGCCCGGCCCCGCGACCGGAAGTCCGCCGCCTTCGCCGGCCTGGTGGACCGGCTCTACGACCTGCTCACCGGACGCGAACCCGGCGCGGTCGAGCCCGAGCCCACCGAGGCCACGCCCGTCGCCCGGCCGCTGCCCGCCGCCTCCGTCGGCGGCCTCGCGGGACTCGTCGAGATCGTCCACGCCAAGGGCGGCCGCGCCGACCTCCCGGAGATCGCCGCCGACCTCACCTTCGAGATCGACGATCTGCTGCCGCTCGTGGACGCCGCGACCATGCTCGACTTCCTGCTCGTCGAGGGGGGTGACCTCGCGGTGACCCCGACGGGCAAGGAGTTCACCACCGCCGACATCCAGCGCAGCAAGCAGGTCTTCGCCGAGCAGGCCCGCCACCGCGCGCCGCTGGTGCGCACCATCTGCAACGCGTTGGGGGCCAGCGGTCGCGGCAGCCTCCGCGCCGGCTTCTTCCTCGACCTCCTCCGCCGCGGCTTCGCGGTCGAGGACGCGCAGCGGCAACTGGACATCGCCATCGACTGGGGGCGCTACGCCGAACTGTTCGACTATGACACCGACACCGACCGCATCACCGTCGACCCCGCCGCCGACATCCAGCCTTCCGTTGCCCCATAAGCAAAGACACGCCACGGCTGTGGAGCGGGACCTGCCCGCCCGGGGTTCTGCACCCTCCGGACCAGCGACACAACCGAGCGGTTGAAGCGCACACCCTCGCCGTTCCAGGGCTCCGACTCCAGTACGTCATCTGGATACCACTCCGGTGCATACGGTTGACGGCAGAGCACACCTCGACGCATGGGCGCGCACATCCCCATGCTCGGGTCAGGTCATCTCCGGCGCCACCGACACGGTGGCAGGACCGGTGTGTACGGCCTCCCTCAACAAGTTGATCGCGCTGCCGAACGGGACCCTGACGACCGCAAGGACCTCAGTGCGTGACTATGGGGCCGTGCCATGCCATGGCTCACTTGCTGGGGAAATCGCCAGGATTTGAGGGTTTGGTTCCCGTGCTCCACTTCGGATTCCCAGCCAGGAGTGTCATGGCTGGCCGTTGGGGAGAACGTGACGACTCCTGAGCATTGCCCGCTCGTGTGGGCGCGTCTCCGCCCTCACAGTGGTGACGGCGGAGACGAGCCGTACCACAAGGTTTCCTCGCGGGGTCACTCACGTCGGGGGTCTCTTGCTCTCGGGGGACACAAACGTGTTCTCGATCTCACAGCTCCGTGACCTGGCCGGAATAGTGGGACTGGCCCGGGGTTGACCCACCACTCAGCGGCGAGGTGACGATGTTCGTGGAACTGGATGTCTTCTCCGGCCGACCGAACCCCCGTTGGGAACTCTCCCCGCAGGAGTCCCGCCGACTCGCGGACCGTCTCGTCGGCTTTGACCTGCCCGCCCCCGACGACCAGGGCCGGCTGGGCTTCCGGCAGTTCATCGTCTCGTTGTCGCCGGGGGAGAGGTACGAGGGAATCCCGACCAGGTTCGCCCTGGCCGTCCTTCCTCGGCGGACCCCGAAGCAGGGCGCGGGATGGAGCCAGGGGCAGCGGGTCGAGGTGGCGCGTTGGCTCCTGGAATCGGCGAGAGACGTCACGGATGACGTCCGTGAGCACGTCGTCGACGCGTTGACCGAAGACCAGGTTAGGGGGTGTGTCACGAACCCTCCTGCCTACAACCCGGGTTACTGGAACGACCCATCCCGGATCAAGAAGAACAACTGCTACAACTACGCCGCCAACCATGCCTCGGACACCTTCGCCCAGCCGGGCCGGCGGAGCGGCCAGGTGTTCACCAAGATGGAGTGCCAGGACGTCGCGGAAGCGGCGGTGCGCGATGGCCTGAAGGCGTCGTGCGTGAACAAGTCCCGACAGGTCGCGCTCGTGATCTGGCCCGGCCAGGACTTCCACTGGTACGGGCACCACTCGGAAGGGTTCTGGGGGCACAAGCCGGGGCAGACGCAGGCGACCAACGAGGACCGGGACAAGCTCGTGATACACGATCCCCAGAAGTGCAACCGCGGTCCCTACACGGATTTCTGTGGCTACCTCTGGGTTCCTCCGGGCCAGCGGGTGGAGTAGGGCGTTGACGACCTCGGGAAACGCGTTGCTTCAGGATGTGGCACCGCGGCTCCTCCTACAGAAGGAATTGGGGACTGCTGATGTACGTTGAGCTGGATGTTTTCTCGGGTCGACCCAATCCCCGGTGGGAGCTGTCCTCCGAGCAGGCGCGACAGCTCGCGGATCGGTTGAAGGGCCGCGATCTCTCCCCGCCCCTGGAGCTGGACCAGCTCGGGTTCCGGCAGTTCGTGGTCTCACTGTCGCCGGGTGAGACGTTCCCCCTGCCGTCGCGGTTCGGGCTTCTCGGTCGGGTGCGACCAGTCGGCAAGCAGACAAAGGGGTGGACGTGGACGGAGCGAGTGGAGACGGCGCGGTGGTTGTTGGGAACCAGCGCCGAGGTGGACGAGGAGGTCAGAGAGCACGTGGTCAATGCTCTGACCGAGGAGGAGAAGATTCCGTGCAAGCCCTCCGCGCCGCCCTTCGACCCCAACTACTGGAACGACAAGTCCAGGATCGAGAAGAACAACTGCTACAACTACGCCGCCAACCACGCGTCGGACACGTTCGCCCAGCCGGGCCGTCTCTGCGGCCAGCAGTACACGAGCTTCGACTGTGACAACGTCAGGGAGGCCGCTGTGTGCGACGGGCTGCGCAAGGACTGTGTGGACAAGGCGCGCAAGGTGGCCCTGGTGATCTGGCCTGGCAAGGACTTCCACTGGTACGGGTACCACTCCAATGACTTCTGGGGGCACAAGGCCGGCAAGACGAAGGCGCGCAACACCGACGAGAAGGGGAAGGTCATCGACAATCCCGAGACGTGCGACCGGGGTCCCTACACGAGTTTCTGCGGCTACCTCTGGGTCCCCCAGGGCCAGAAGGTGAAGTGAGCGGACTGACATCGCGATCGCGAGGTCCTGACTTCGGCCCGCGACACGCCGTCCCGTCGTCGTGTGACGTGCTACCGGAGGTCTCTCATGGCAATGCCGATCGGACCCACCATGGCCGGCGGGCAACAAACCGTGACCGTTGGTCGGTACAGCGTTCTTTTCCTGCCGGACGCCAACAACCGGGCGCTGGTGAGCGACGGAGAGGCGCCTGTCTACTACTGGGTGCCCAGCGCGATGCGGATCGCCCGCAGGGAGGGGGACACGGGGGACTACCTGTTCCAGCTCCTGCGCTTCGCCGGCGGGGCCGCCGGGGAGCCGGAGAAGGAGGCGGTGGGTGGTCTGCTCAACCTCACCGTGACGGCGAAGATCCCCAACAAGGAGATGGAGGAGGCGCAGAAGAAGGTCGCCGCCGCGAACACGGATACCTCCAACGCCTACTGGAACAACAAGGGACGCACACCCAGGTTCGCTCCGGTGATCGTGCTGTCCAACACGGTGAGCCTGTCCAACGTCGGCCCCACGGCGCGGGGCTTTCCGATCCTGGTGAAGCAGAGGGACGGGACGTTGAAGGTCAAACTGATGGGGGCACCACCACCGACCAAGGGCGACAAGCTTCGCAGGTCGTCGCCGCGGCGCTCCGGTGACATCGGCCCGTGGTACTGGGTTCTCCAGGGTGGCGGACCGGGGTCCATCGATCCGGCGGCGGAGCACGCCTTCGCGGCGTTGCTCGGCAAGTACCCGGCGAACATCCTGTACAAGGCGTTCAAGGAAGGGTCGAGCGCCCCTCTCTACGCGATGTCGTCCATGAAGCTCAAGGTGTGGACGCCCAAGATCTCCCTCAAGATCACCGGGAACTGGCGGCGGATCTACAACTCCTTCTCCGCCGCCGTCGATCACAAGGGCCCCTGGCACCACGTCGATCTCAAGGCACATCTCGACAAACTCGTCACGGACGGCGACGTCAAGGTGACGTTGGTGGTGGACAGCACCTTCCCCGGCGGCCCCGAGGTGGAGGAGGCCCTGCGGAAGCGCACCGACCTCGTGCTCACCAAGTTCATGGAGCAGGCACAGAAGGTGATCTTCGAGCCGCAGACGCCGCAGGAGGGAGCGGCGGAGGCGTCCTCCTCGTCGTCGCTCTTCGCGAGCCCGTGGGGCGTGTCGTTCGCGCTGAAGTGGCGCAGAACCGAGACCGACCTCGACCTGAAGTACGAGGAGACGAACCTGTTCGCCTACAGCCAGGACCACACGATCTCCACCACCTTGGAGGGGATGCTCCAGGACATGGGCACGGACGGCGCCGGCGAGAAGAAGTACTTCCCGGTGGTCTACCTCGACGACTGGCCGCAGAAGCTCGCGCGGCAGTGCGTCCCGATCGCGGCCTGGACGATGGGCGCCGTCGAGTTCCTCTCGGTCCAGATCGGCTATCCGGACGAGAAGGGCGCGTTGATGTGGGAGGGGCACCAGTTCCTCGCGCCGAAGCCGAACGAGAAGTTGACCAACTGGACCTACCGCGTGTACCAGAAGCGGAAGGAGGACGTCGAGAACCCGCCTCCCCAGTGGGAGCCGGACAGGACGTTCGTGAAGCGGCAGGTCCACTTCGCCGAGCCCGACCCCTACGACGCCTACCGCAGGGTCCAGTTGGAACAGCCGACCCTGGACCTCGATCCCGGGCAGCATGGCAGCCCCATTGACCTGGAGACCGTCGAGGTGCGGGCCGAGACCAGGAAGATCCTGGCAGTTGGCCCGATCTTCCTGGATCGGGAGCTGTCGGAGCAGGAGACGCTGGAGGCTGTCTTCGAACTCGCCGACAGGGACGGGAAGCCGCTGCCGGACAAGCCCCAGAGCCGCTTCCTGTGGCGGTTCAAGGACCAGGGCAAGGACCGCTTCTGGCTCGTCTGCCCCACCGACAACCCCTACTTCCGGTACAAGGTGAAGATCACCGAACGCAAGACGAGTTGGGAGGGACCGTGGATCGGCACCAGCGGCTCCGGCGCGTTCTTCGTCGTGGTGCCGGAGAAGAAGGAGCGTGGCACGCCGGACGACTCCACGCCCGAGGAGTGAGCCCGCATGGCCCGCACTGGACAGGGACTCGGCCCGACCGAGATCGCGGGGTCGAAGACCTACGAGGCGGACGGGTACCGGCTCCGGTTCTATCCGGACCTGGGCAACCCGGAAAGGCAGGACAGCGAGTTCTACTGGATGCCCGACGACCTGTACCTCGAACGCGGGGATGACCCCGAGACTGGGGACTTCGCCTTCCGCTTCTCCCGCTTCGCCGGCGAGGACCCGGAGTCCGGACAAGTGGATGGGGGGCTGCTCACCTTCACCCTCGCCGGCACACTGCCGCCCAAGGCGGTCGAGGCCGCGCAACAGCAGCTCTACCGGGAGTTCGTGGGGCACAAGAAGCCGCCCTACTGGGGGATTCTCAAGGGTGCTGGCGCCGTCTTCAGCCCCATGACGTTCCAGTTCTCACACACCACACTGTCGAACGTGTTTCCCCGAGGGCCCAACACCCTGCGGGAAGATCCGTGGTTCTGGCAGCTCCAGGGAGCGGACACCGGGTCGATCTCGGCGACCACCGGTCGCTCCTACCGCGCCCTGTTCGGGCACCATCTCACCCAGGTCCTGTACAGGGCGGTGCGCGAGGGCTCCTCTTCGATCGTGGTGAACAGGACCGTGGGAGTGGAGTTCACCGCTCCGGTCCGTGAACTGCGGATCAAGGGACAGTGGCGCGACGTCTCGGAAGAACTCGTCGAGATGGTGGGAGCCGATGGGCGGCTCACCATCGCGGAGCTGCGCCGCTGTCTCACAAGACTCACCCAGAGGAAAAGACTCACCGTCGAGTTCACGCTTGACGGCTCGGTCCCGGACAAGGAGGAGGCGGCCACCTACCTCCGCGACCACTCCGACGCTTTGGTCGCGCGCTTCGCCAAGCTCGCTCGGCAGGCGGTGCTCGATCCGACCGTCCCCAGGCCCGCCGCGCTCACCTCGGACGCGGACGGGCCCGCCACACCGTGGGGGCGGACCTGGAAGGTGGTGTCGACCATGCCGCAGCAACCAAGCATCGACCACGTGACCTCCCGGCCGTACACCTACAGTAGTCACTTCACGCTTTCCACCTCGTTCGAGTCCGCCTTCGCCGAGATGCGCAAGGACCCGGACTTCGAACGGAAGTACGTGGTCACGACGTATCTCAGCGACTGGTCACACTGTCTTCGCCGGGTCTTCCGGCCGGTGATCGCCTGGGACAACCCCGCAGTGGAGTACGTCGCCGTCCAGTGCGGCTACCCGAACGAGAACGGCGTGCTGGACTGGCAGGGACGGACGTTCCCCCGCTCGGGCTCAGGGGACAAGGCCGGGGTGTGGGTCTACGAGGTGAGGCAGAAGCACCCCGGCGAGGTCGACAACCCGCCTGCCGGATGGGAGTCCGACAGGACGTTCGTGCGACGCAGCATCCATCTGGTCGACTCCACGACCGTGACTGACCGCTTCTGCGTCGTGCACAACGAGGTGAACCACATCGAGGTCGACCCTGAGCCCCACGGCACGCTCTTCGACACGATCGCCATCGACGTCTCGACCATGATGGCGCGCCACCTCGACGTGGTGCCGATCTACCTCGACAGGACGTTGGACGAGTCGGAGACGGTCGACCTCACGATGGAGGTCACCGACCCCAGCGGCACGCCGCTGAAGAAGCCGACCGCCACGTTCCGCTGGACAGCCAGCGACCAGGACACACCCCGTCGATGGATACTCTTCCCCGCCGAGCGGGACTTCGTGCCCTGCTTCCGGTACCGAGCGACGTTGCGAACACGAGGCGCGACCCGTGTCGGACCGTGGATCCACACGAGGGGAAACGGCGCTCTCCCCGTGCTCGTTCCTGATCCGTGAAACTCCTGCTGGAAGTCAGGGGACGACTGGTTCGGCGGGCCATCTCCTTCATCTGGCGCCGTGGCGCGGTTGCTGAGCGCGCGGCTCAGAAGAGGGGCGCGCCGTCGGGTCGTTCCTCGCCCTCGCCGTGTCGAGGCGGCGCGACGTCCAGGTCGTTGGCGCCCCTGATGCCGGTCAGGCGCCTGACGTATCCGGGGACGCGGACGGTGCTTGGCACGTCCTTCGAGCTGATCGGTGGCCCGTAGACCGGTCGGATGGGCACCACGCCCGCCCAGAACTCCTGCGGGTCCTTGCCGTCCCGTGCGGGTCCACCCGTGCGCACCTTCGAGGACACGTGTCGGAAGTCGATCCGGATGATCCCGACCGCCTTGCGTTCCGCGGCGTCGGCCTTGCGCGAGTCGTCCGCGTATCCCGGGGCGATGTGGTTCGCGATCGTCTCCAACGCCTCGGCCTTCTCGCCGTCCTCACTGTTGTCCAGCACGACGCAGGCCTTGCCGTAGATCACCACGGAGCGGTAGGAGAGGGCGGCGTGGGCCGCCGATCGCGCCAGGGCCAGCCCGTCCACGAGGCTCACGGTCACGCACACGTCACTCACCCTGTTCTGGGCGATGAGCCGGTACAGGCGCGACGTGTGCTCGTCGCCCAGGTGTGAGCCAGGTGCGGGGCCGGGCCCGTGGATGTACAGGCTGTCGCCGGAGCGCCCGTACTGGCGTGGCACGACCCTGACGGCATTCGCCTCGGGATCGAAGTAGCCGATGTGGCAGTAGAAGCCTTCGTCCAGGATCGAGAGTGCCAGAGCCTTCCTGTGCTTGACGAGATGTGCTGAGTAGTTCGGGGTGGGGGTGGTCAGCGGGTGGCGCTTGTACGGGTCGCCACAACCGGCTGCGGGCGGTTCCGCGGTGGTCATCGTTCCTCCTGGGAGTTGGGGGGCGAGAGGCCTGTGCGGTCGGATCACGGATTGCGGGAGTGAGAGCCGAGCACTGGGCTTGTTGACTCCGTGGTCGTTCCCGCACGGCCCGCGTCACGTCCTGGCGCGAGCAGGACGAGCAGGACGACGCCTTCCACCACCGGAGCGAGGGCCGTGGCGGTGTCACCGACGGTCGAGCGGAGTGGCCGGAACCCGACGCCATGGTGCCACCGTGGTACCACCCGAAGCGATCAGTGCACTGTGGACAGTCGTGGGGCAGGTGATCGGACAGGTCGTCCGACAGGTCCGCCGCCTTCGTCATCCGGATCGAGGGTGAGGAAACCCGCCAATGAGGAAACCCACCAACCCCGACGGGGCACGGATCTCCACACGCCGTACATCGTTGTCACTTTGTCGGCATCCAGTTCCTCGATCCCCGGTGTCGAGGCTAACCCAGCCCCCACCAGACCAACAACGCGCGAGAAGGCGCGGCGCGACAGGCGAAAACCCACACGTGCGAAACGCCGGTGCCCGTCACGCCTGGCCGGGTCACTCGTCCCAGTGGACGCCTCACGAAGACGGCGGAATCCACGAGGTGCCCGGAACATCGCTCGGCGCTAGGTTCCCCGGGGGCTTCTCCGTAGCGACACCGGTCGCCTGACGACGAGAGGTTGGCTCCCCGATGACGGGCAACACGCTGCTCATGGCACTGGACCCTGGCACGACCAAGGGCGCCGCGGCGACCGAGCGGCTCGACGAACTCACCACGCTGCTGCGGGCGAAGGGACACCGGGTGACGACGGCGGACTCCGCGGTCGACGCCACGGCGGTCATCACCGCCCGGGCCGACCTGGCCGCCGCCCTGATCAGTTGGGAACTCCCCGGCGGGAGCGACGGAAAGGGGGAGTCCGGTCGACCGGCCGAGGCGGTGCTCCGCGCGCTGATGGACCGGTTCTCCCCGAAGCTCCCGGTGTTCCTCGTCGCCCGGGACAGCGGTCAGGACGACCTTCCACTGTGGATCGCCGAGATCGTCAACGGCTGGATCTGGCTGCTGGAGGACACACCCGGCTTCGTCGCCGGCCGTGTCGACACCGCGGCACGCCACTACCTGGAGGACATGCTGCCTCCGTTCTTCCGCGCGCTCCGCCACTTCGAGGACGCCCACAAGTACTCCTGGCACACCCCCGCGCACGCCGGAGGCGTCGCCTTCCTCAAGTCGCCGGTGGGCCGGGCCTTCCACGACTACTACGGCGAGCGCCTCTTCCGCACCGACCTGTCCTCCTCCGTCGGCGAACTCGGTTCGCTCTTCGAGCACACCGGACCGATCGGGGACGCCGAGCGCCACGCCGCCAAGGTCTTCGGGGCCGACCACACCTACTTCGTGTTGAACGGAACGTCGAGCGGCGACCGCATCGTGATCCAGGCCTGCGTCCCCCAGCAGGCGGCCGTGCTGGTGGACCGCAACTGCCACAAGGCGATCAACCACGGCATCATCCTGTCCGGCGCGCGACCGACGTACCTTCGGCCCGTCCGCAACGGCTACGGGTTGACCGGGCCGATCCCGCCGGAGCGGCTCACCGCGGAGTCGATTCGCGAGCAGGTCGCGGCGAACCCCATCACCGACGGAGGCGACGCGGGCGAGGCGGGCACGATGGTCTACGCGGGAATCACCAACTCCACCTACGACGGCCTGTGTTACGACGCCGTGCGAGTGGCCGAGCTGCTGGGCACGTCCGTCCGGAACCTGCACTTCGACGAGGCGTGGTTCGCCTACGCCAGGTTCAATCCCCTCTACGAGCGTCGCTACGGGATGGCCATCGACGAGCAGACCATGCCGACCCACGCGCAACGTCCCACCGTCTTCACCAACCACTCCACGCACAAGCTGCTGGCCGCGCTCTCCCAGAGCGCGATGATCCACGTGAGGTGCTCGCCCGACCACGAGTTCGACCGTCACCGGTTCAACGAGACGTTCATGCTGCACGCCAGCACGTCCCCGCTCTACCCCCTGATCGCCTCGAACGACGTCGCCGCGGGCATGATGAGCGGCTCCGGCGGGCGGTGGCTGACCACGGAGGCGATCACCGAGGCGGTCCGGTTCCGCCAGGCGATCATCCGGCTCGGCCGTCGTTTCCAGGCCTCGGGGGAACGGCCGCCCTGGTTCTTCGGAGCGTGGCAGCCGCCCGAGGTCATTGACCCCAAGACCAAGAAGCCGGTGCCGTTCGACAAGGCCCGGCTGGAGTTGCTGGTGACCACGCCGAGCTGCTGGACCCTCGCCCCCGGCGCGTCGTGGCACGGCTTCGAGAAGATGGAGAAGGACTACTGCCTGCTCGACCCCGTCAAGGTCAGCATCACCTGCCCCGGCGTCGACGCCACGGGCAGGGTGGACAAGGGCTTCGGCATCCCCGCGAAGATCGTCACCGCCTACCTGGGGAGGCGGGGCATCGTGGTGGAGAAGACCGACGCCTACACGTTCCTGGTCCTGTTCTCCATGGGCATCACCAAAGGCAAGTGGGGCACGCTGCTGGACGCGCTGACCGACTTCAAGAGGGCCTACGACACCGGCGCCGACCTGGTCGACGTGCTGCCCGACCTCGTGCGCGCTCACCCGGACCGCTACGGCCACCTGACCCTGCCCGCGCTGTGCGCGCAGATGCACCAGGCCCTCGCGGTCTCGGGGTTCCTCACACTGCTCAACGAGGCCTTCACCAAGCGCATTGACCAGGTGATGTCCCCGGGGGAGGCCTACCAACTGCTGATCACGGGCAGGGCGGGCCTGGTGCGGCTGGACGAGCTGCGGGAGGATCACGTGGTGGTCACCCAGGTGACGACCTACCCGCCGGGTATCCCCGTGCTCATGCCGGGGGAGAAGGTCGGACCTGCCAGCGCGCCGCTGCGTTCCTACCTCAGCGCCATGGAGGCGTTCGACCGGAAGTTCCCCGGTTTCGAGAGCGAGACGCACGGCATCCATCCCGACACCGACGGCACGTATCGGCTCACCTGCGCCGAGAAGTGAACAGCGTCATTTCCGACAGGGGCCGCCACGAGACGACTCGGAGGACAGATGCCCGATCCGCGGATAGTGATCTACGGTCCCGGAAGCACCGGCCTGGCCATCACCAAGATGCTGTGCGACCGGGGAGTGCGGCCGGTCGCGGCGATCGCCAGGACCGGGTCGAAGACCGTCGGCAAGGACCTCGGAGAACTCGCGGGCGCCGGCAGGATCGGTGTCATCGTGAGCGACAGGGCGGACGAGACCCTCGCCAAGGCCCGCGCGGACATCGCGGTGGTCACGATCAGCAGCTACCTGGACGACACGCTGTACGGGATCTTCGAGAAGGTGGTGAAGGCGAAGGCCGACGTCGTCACCCTCGCCGAGGAGATGCTGTACCCGTGGGTGACGGCGGCGACCCTGAGCAGGAAGCTCCACGAACTCGCCAGCGCCCACGGCGTCACCGTGACCGGCACCGGGCACCAGGACGGCTACTGGGTCAACCTCGTCGGCGTTCTGATGGCCACCGGCCACAAGGTGAGTCAGGTGTCGGGCGCGCTGTCGTGGAACGTCGACGACTTCGGGAAGACGTTGGCTGAGCAGCAGCTCGTCGGCAGGACCAAGGAAGAGTTCGAGGCGTGGAAGAAGAGCACCAAGCGCAAGCCAACCTTCGGTGCGATCTCGCTGTACGCCCTCGCGGCCACCGCGCGCCTGACCCCGACGGGCGCCATCAGCACCGACACCCAGCCCGATCTCGCGACGAGCCGGGTGTACTGCAAGGCACTGGGCAAGTACGTCGAGCCAGGGCAGTTGCTCGGCTATACCGACACCGACACGATGAAGACCAAGGAAGGCATCACCCTGCGCATCAGCTCCTGCGGCAAGGTGTACGTCCCCGGCGAGTCGGACTTCAACAAGTGGGTGCTGTCCGGGAAACGCGCCGACGGCACCAACGTGCGACTCCAGATGCTCAACGCCGACCTGCCCACCGCGGTCACGACGTGCGCGACCCTGGTCAACCGCATCCCCGACGTGCTGGAGGCCCCCGCCGGCCTGGTCACCATCGACAAGCTGCCCCAGCTCGGCCACCGGCCTTCCCTCGCCGCCCGGTCGAGCGAGGCATGACCCTCGATCAACCACCGGCGCGCCGTCGCTCCCCACGACACCGGGCCAACCCCACCTCCTGAGCGCGTCGTGACAACGCGATGATTCTCGGGCCGGATGTGGGGGACAGGTGACGAAATGGCCGACGGGTTACTGCCTGTGCACGGGGGCGGGACTCACCCCCGCAGAGGTTTCCGGCGAGAGTTCTCGTGTGCGGGATGATTCGGGCCGCGCCTCAGCTTCTCCGCATCCCACCGGACAACAGCGGTCAGCTCCTGCAACTGGTCACGCTGCTGGCCGACCCCGAGGACATTGAGGCGTTCAACACCGCCTTCAGTCAACTGGAAGACAGCGTGCGCGAAGGCCTGACGATTCTGCTCAGCCAGCACGAGAATGGCGAGTGGCTCGCGGACGAACGATCCATCGGGCTGTTGCGAGCACGCGTCGACGCGGCGTCCCCCACATCTCGTGTCGACACACAGCCCGGCTCGCACGAGCACTGAGGGCTGATCCTGGGGCTCGGCGTTACCACCGGAGGTGGACACCAGCACGGCGCACTGGCGTCCCACGTGGTGCGCGTGAGTGGGGTCTCGCCGTCACTCGGTGGCGTGGTTTCTCGCGTACGGGTGAGTCGGGGACCCCAGCAGGGGGAAGAACGGTGGGGTGAGGAGCGGGAGGTTTCCCGTGAGGAGTTCCGGGCCGTGTCCGGAACGGCCCGTGACCACATGGCCGGGTGACCACCGGGCCTCCACCGGAGAGAGGGGTTCGGCAGACGGAGGTGGTCGGGACAGTCCCCTGTTCCTGGTGAACGGGATGCCGCCGGTCGTGGTCGACATCGTCCACTCCGGACGGAGTGTTCCACGCTGGCCGGAGACGGTGGCAGCACCTCACAAGGCAGTACCTCACCACTCACCGCTGTGACCCGGTTGCGGGTCATGCCCTCGTCGGACATGGGGGTGGTCGCGTGCGCGAGGGAGAGGCCATGCTCCTGGACCGAAGTATCCGCTCGTTGTTCCCCACGGAGACAGCCTCCCCGCCTTTCGAGGGGCTCGGGGCGTCAGACGCGTGCGAGCCGGTCAGGAGGCGGTCGCAGGGGAGGACGATGTGGCTGCTCACCCGGCACGACCACGTCGCGGCGATGTTGCGCGACCCCCGGTTCGTCCGCACGCAGCCGGGGCGGTACGGCGCCTGGTCCGGCACCCTCGACCTGCTCTCCGGGGAGGACGGCAACCACCACGCGTTCCTGCGGCGGCTGATCGCGCCCGCGTTGGCGGCGCGCCAGGTTCACCGACTCGCACCCCGGGCGCGGTCGTGCGCTGAGAACCTGTTGTCGGCCATCCAGAACCGGGAGTCGGTTGACCTGTACCGGGAGTACTGCCTGCCACTCGCCATGACGGTCACCTCGTGGGTGACGGGGTTCCCCACCCACCTGCTCCCCGACAACGCCCGCTGGACCGAGGACTACCTCGGCACACGTGAGTGGACCGTCGACGATGCCGCTACCTCCCGCGCCCGCCAGGCGGCCCTGGTCGACGCGGCCATCACGCTGAGGCGCGAGCGGCCGGGACCCGATCTCGTCTCCGAACTGGTCGCTCGGTGTGACCAGGGCGAGCTGGGCCAGGACGACCTGCGGATGCTGGTGGCCTCGCTGCACGTCACCGGGCACGTCAAGACGGCGGCGCAGCTCGGCGCCACCCTCCTGGTCCTGCTCCTGGGACCCGCGGAGACGCGACTCCGGAATCGCGCTCCTCAGGTCGCGGCGGCCACCGTCGAGGAGGTCCTGCGGCTCGCGCCCGTCCCCCAGAACACCCACCCCCGCCTCGCCACGGAGGACGTCAGCCTCGGCGGGGCGAGGGTGCGCCGAGGAGAGCTGGTCTGCGGCTCGATCGTGACCGCGAACCAGGACGGCCGGCACGCGACGCGAGGACAGGAACACGCGACCGAACACCTGACCTTCGGCCACGGTCGCCACTTCTGCCCGGGCGCCCCGCTGGCGAGGCTCGTGCTCCGCGTCGGGGTGACGACCGCGATGCGGTCCCTGGCGGGGCTGGCTCACCGGGTTGACCGGGATGGCCTGGCGTGGTTGGAGGGGTTCTTCGCCAGGGGCCTCGCGGGGCTGCCCGTCACGCGCGTTACCCACGGTCCACGATGACCGCCCGATGACTGGCAGCGCCACACGCTCTTTCCGGTCTTCACCTTCGGTTCGCCGGCCCCGACCTCCCGCAACCACGTTTCTGGCCTTCGGTCAGGGAAGGAAAGGAGATCACTATGGACACCACGAGGGAGATGGAGTTCGAGTTCGAGCGGATGGTTCCTGAGACCGCCGAGCCGGCACCTGTCTGTTCCAGCACCTGTTTCGTGGTCGACGACGAGGAGGAGTGACCCGGGGGGCGTGGCTCGGGCCGTCGTTCCCGGGCCTCACCCTCCGGTATTCGGGCTTCTGGCCTTCGGCCAGGGAAGGAAAGGAGATCGCCATGGACGCCATGAGGGAGATGGAGTTCGAGTTCGAGCGGATGGTTCCTGAGACCGCCGAGCCCGCGCCTGTCAGTTGTAGCTGCTGTTTCGTGGTCGACGACGAGGCCGAGTGACGCGTGCGGACGTGGCTCGTGCCGTTGCTGCCGGCCGCATCCTCCTGTAACCGCGTTCTTGGCCTTCGGCCAGGGAAGGAAAGGAGATCACCATGGACACCACGAGGGAGGCGGAGTTCGAGTTCGAGCGGATGGTTTCTGAGACCGCCGAGCCGGCACCCGCCTGTTCCTGCTGCTGTTTCGTGGTCGACGACGAGGACGGCGATGACAAGTGAACCCTCGCCCGTCACGTCTCCGACGTGGACGGGCGAGGGCTGACGGATCCGCGGGCCAGTACCGCACTGGCCCGCGGATCCCTCCCCAGCGAACCACACGAACCTGAGAACTTGACCCACCCGGTATGAGGGAGAGTGGCGTGCCTCCAGTTCGGTCAGGTCTGATGCCCCGGGCGGACGTTCGCATCACGCGGGCGGGCGCGTATGTCTACGTGTGCAGCGGAGACGGCACGTTCCGTCTTCGGCTCGCGGAACAGGAACCCGAGACGGAACCGCCGTCCGGATGGCAGGCGCTCCCCGAGACGGCACAGCAGGACCTGGCGCGACGGGGACTCCTGGTCAACAGCGCGAACGCGCTCCACCAGCATCCGTCCTATCAGGACGTTCCACCTACGCCGACGGCCGTGGTCGTCACCCCCGACGGCCCGGTGGGAGACCTGGTGCGCTCCGCCGTGCGAAAGGCCGGCCTCGGCGTTGCGGACGACCACGAGTCCCCCGCGGGCGTCATCGCGCTCTCCCTGTCCACGCCCGACGACGAGATGCGGCGCTGGGCCGACGTCGCGGCCCGCCACCAGGTCCCGGTCGTCGCGTACCTCTCCACCGTCACCCGCCTGTACCTGGCCGTCCTCCGGCCACCCACGACGGCGTGCCCGCTCTGCGTGGCCCTCCGCATGCGGGCGAACCTGCCCGCCCAGGACATCGCCCACCTGCCCCTCGACTCCCTGGTCGGCGGCTGTTCCGACGACCGCTGGCCCACGACCACGGCAGCCGCGTCGCTGGTGGCACACCACGTCATCCTCGCGCTGCGGGAGACTCCTCCTGGCGAGGCGGGCGGTCCTGGCGAGTTGTGGGAACTCGACCTCGACTCCCTCACGCGGACCGTCCACCCCCTGCTCCACCTGCCCTTGTGCCCGGGATGCGCTGGCCGGGTCGCCACGCCAGGAGAGGACCTGTTCGCGGAGGAACCCGAGCCCGCGACGGAGGAGTGTTGGCGGCGGATGTCTCGCGGGGTGGACCCGCTCACCGGGATCGTGGGCGAGGTGCGCCTCATCCGCCTGCCTCGGGGGTGGGACGGCGGCGCCGGGGGTTCCTGCTGGCTGGGGGTGACCGTCGGTGGCACGGCCACGCGTCGCTTCTCCCCGCTGGCCGCGTCCACCAAGGGCGCGGCGGCCAAGCATGATCCCACTCTTGCTCGGGTGTGTGCTCTGGGTGAGGTGTTGGAGCGTTACCCGGCGGGCGTCTATGACCCGGCGAGGTTGGTCCGGGCGACGCTGGCCGAGCTGGGACCGGCCGCCGTCGACCCCCGCACGCTGCCCCTCGGCTCGGAACGCGAGTACGAGGCGTGTGCCGGAGAGCTGAGCCCGTACGACCCGGACGAGCCCCTCGACTGGGTCCCCGCCGTCTCCCTGCGCACCCGGGAACAACGCTATCTCCCCGCCTGCGCGGTCTACGTGCCCTATCGTCCGCCCCGGCGCGAAGAACGCCTCATGCATCCCATCTCCACCGGCCTGGCCGCCGGCAGCACGGCACGACAGGCGCTGCTCGGGGGTTTGCTGGAGGCCGTCGAACGCGACGCCTTCATGATCTTCTGGCTCAACCGGCTCACCCTGCCCACCCTGGATCTCGACTCCCTGCCGCCCGGCCGGGCGCGCGCCGCGGTCGACGCCATCCTGGCCAGGGGCGTGGACCTCCTCGCCAAGGACATCACCACCGATCTCGGCATTCCCTCGGTGCTGTTGTCCGCGCGTCACCGCACGCCCGACCACCCCTTCCTCGCGGTGCAGTCGAGCAGGGCGGCGCTGGACTTCGAGACGGCCCTGCTGGGCGCGGCGGCCGAGCTGGAGCTGTCGCTCTCGCAGGTCCCGGTCGCGATCGACAAGATGGGCATCCTCGACGACCCGCTCCAGGCCAAGGACATCATGGACTGCGCGACGTTCTACTGCCGCGCGGACCGGCACCAGCACCTCGACTTCCTGCGCGAAGGTCCGGTCCGGCCGGTCCCCGACACGGTCCTGCGCCACGGGCGTGACGACGTGGAGCGCGTCGTCAACCAGCTCGCCCTCCACGGCTACGAGGCGATCGCCACCGACATCACGTCGGTCGACGTCGCGGAGTGCGGGGTGCGGAGCGTGCGCAGCGTGGTCCCCGGCCTCCAGCCGATCAGCTTCACCCTGCGGTTCCGCCGTCTCGGCGGCCCCCGGCTCTATCAGGCGCCGGTGGCCATGGGAGCGCGGAACACGCCCTTGACCGAGGACGAGCTGAACCCGCATCCCGTCCCCCTGGCCTGAGAGGCGGCTACCGCAGTGTCACACGAACACGAGGGACGGGACGCTGGCACCGCTCACCCCAGCGTCAGGCACGAGCTGTGCCGTTCACAGGGTCCACACCACATCCGGGTCACTGGTGTCCTGACACGGCACGGGATCCAGCGCGGCCCTCACGTGGTCACTGTGCGTCAGAACGGAAAGTGGACGATCGAACGCGTGCGAGAGGCGACGCCGGATCCTCCGGCTGTCGTCAGCATGGATGACGCGGTGGTGGCTCCCGCGCTGCGGGACGCGCACGTGCATCCCTACTCCGGCATGGATTTCGCCGCTCTCATCGCCTTCGGTGTCGCCCGCGTCCGGGATCTGGGATCACGACTGGGAGCGGGAGAGCCCCTGCCCCGCCCGGCGGATTGCGCGGACCCACTGCCCGAGATCGAACTCGGAGGGCCGTTCTTCGACCGCCCCGGGCCGCCTCGCCTGAGCCTGGCGGCCCGGTGGGACTCCGCCGAGGAGTTGCCCGGACTGTTGGACGACGCGGTGACCCGAGGTGCGCGGTGGATCAAGCTCTACGCGGCTTTCCCCCAGGAGCTGTTCGGCTTCATGGTGCGCGAGGCCCACCGCCGCGGCCTCCGGGTCGCTCTCCACCCGGCGCCAGGGGGAGCCGAGGCGGCGATCCGCGCCGGCGTCGACGAACTCGAACACCTCGCGTGCCTGGTCCCCGACGGTGACGGCTCGAAACGCGGCACCCACGTGCTGAACCACCGGTGGGCGCACCGCGATCCCGACGCGCGATGGCCCAATCTTCCGCCGGGAACCCGGTTGTGCCCCACTCTCGTGGTCCAGCGCAAGCTGATCGAACACGCCGCCAGCGCATGGGCATTTCCCGGCGTGCCAGGGAACCTGGCGGCGTTCTGGCGACGCATGCCCACGACCGCCCGGCCCTGGAGCGAGCAGGAGATCGCGTGGGCGCGGGCGGCCGAGCCCCGGATGCACGAGACGCTCCTGCGCCTCGCCGACTCCGGGGTCACGCTTGTGGTCGGGAGCGACACCCCGAACCCGGGAGTGCTGCCGGGGCAGGGGCTGTGGGAGGAGATGTGTCTCCTCGTCCGTGCCGGGATCGATCCCGCGCTGGTCTTCTGGTCGACGTGCGTCAGACCGCCGGCGTGGCCGGCCTCAGGCGACGACCCCCTCATGTTCCTGTCCCTGCCCTCGGTCCGGTCGTTCCTCGCGGGGGAGCCCGGCCCTGTCGCCCCGGTTCTCGCCACCCTGCTGCGTGGTTGCGTGTTCGTCCCGAATGGCGCCGGTGTGTCCGAGAGCGTGTCCCAGGAGGCGCGATGACGACGAAGTATCAGCGCAATCCCTGGCTGTACCCGGAATGGGCCGCTGACGGCCGGCTGGCGGTGACGGACGCCCGAGACGGGCGCACCTTCGCCGTGACACCGGCCGTGATGGAGTTGCTCGGCCGGCTGGCGCGCCCCCTGCCCGCCTCCGCCCTGGCCAACGGCTCGGCCACCCGGGCCGCGGAGCTGCTTGACCGGATGGCCGCCGCCGGCCTCGTCCACGTCACCAACGGCACCGAGGACCAGAGGAACACCGAGGACACAGGGGAGCCGGAGGACCCCGCGGGCACGTGGACGGCGTGTGAGCTGGCGCTGCACACCCAGGTGGCCCGGCGCGGCGGCCCGCTCACGTCGGTCCGGCTCAAGGACATCCCGCCCGCCCGCCTCACCCACCCCGAAGCCTCGGAGGTCATCTCCCTCGGCGAGGACACCAGGGAGGAGGAGGCCGGCGGCCCGCTCCCCGAGGTGTTGCGCGCCCGCCGCAGCATCCGTGACTATCTCGACCGGCCGCTGAGCAGACAGCAGCTCGCCACGTTCCTCCACCGGGCGGCCCGGGTCCGCGCCCGGCTGGCGCCGGAACGCATCCAGATCACCCGCCGACCCAGCCCCTCCGGCGGCGCCCGCCACAGCATCGAGCTTTACGTCGTCGCACGGGACGTCAGCGGACTCGCGCCGGGCGCCTACCACTACGACCCCTTCGACCACCGCCTGGAGCGGCTCGCGGCGTGGAGCGGGGAGTTGGCCGAACTCCAGCGGAAGCTCATCACCGTCGCCACGCTCGTCGACCGCCCGCCCCAGGTCAGTCTCTACCTGGCCTCGTGCTTCCGTCGCACCCGGTGCAAGTACCGGGCCAGCGCGCTCTACACGATCTACTGCGACGTCGGGTGTCTGCTCCAGACCATGTACCTGGTGGCGACCGACCTCGGCCTCGCGCCGTGCGCGACCGCCGTCCTGGAGTCGCCGATCTCCCCGTCGTTCCTGCGCCCGCACGCGAACGACCTGATCCACGTGGGCAACTTCGCCCTGGGCATCCCCGATCCCGACGAACCCACGAGCCCCCAGGTTCTTCCGCTCGACAGGACGAAGGAGCAGGCGTGAACAGTCCCCACACCGAGCCCCGGGCAGAAGACGCCGCCCGCGATGATGTCGCTGACCACCAGCAGCATGTGTTCCAACTGCTGTTCGGGCATGTCGGGTCGAAGGCGGTGCACGTCGCCGTGCGCCTCCGCATCCCCGAGATCCTGGGCGACCATGCGATGAGCGTCGAGGAACTGGCGGAAAGGAGCGGGGCACAGCCCGCCACACTCGCGCGGTTGTTGCGCGCTCTCGGAATCTTCGGCCTGACCAGGCGAACTGGCGATGGCCACGTCGCCCTCACCGACAGCGGCGCGCTCCTTCGACCCGACGTCCCCGGGAGCGTCCAGGGCGAGGTGTTGCTCTTCGCTGACGAGTCCGTGTGGCAGGCCTGGAACGGACTGGAGGACGCGATACGGGACGGCAAACCCGCCTTCGACCGGATCTTCGGCTGCGACTTCTACACCCACCTGTGTCGCCACCCCGCCCTGGAAGCCGTGTTCAACCAGGGTTTCGCCAGGCAGGCGCGCGAGTTCGGACGCCAGGTCGCCGACATCTATGACTTCTCCCGCGTCCGCACCGTGGTTGACGTGGGCGGCGGTGACGGCGTCTTCCTCACCGAGATCCTCGCTCGACATCGTCATCTTCATGGTGTCCTGGCGGACCTGCGCGCCGAGGCCGAGACGACGCGGGACACCGTGCGCGACGCCGGCGTCGAGGCTCGGTGCACGCTCACCACCTGCGACTTCCTCAGCTCGGTGCCATCGGGCGGAGACCTCTACGTGACGCGGAACGTCATCCGCGACTGGGGTGACGAGACCGCGACGACGATCCTGCGCAACTGCCGTCGCGACCTCCGGTCCGGTGGCCGGCTCCTGCTCGTCGAACCCGTCTGCGTGGAGACACCCCTTCCCTCGGCGAGACAGGCCGCGGAGGACCTGCTCGGGCTCGTCCTCACCGGTGGTCGCCTCCGCACCGAGAACGAGTACCGAACGATCCTGACTCGTGCCGGATGGACTCTCGACCGCGTGACGCCTCTCGAATCCAGTGATTACCACATCCTCGAAGCGTCACCCTCGCCCGAAGACTGAGCAGAACCCGCACCACCCCAGCCACGGTCATCGCTCTCTCCACTGTGGACAGTCGAAAGAGGTTTCACGAAGCCGATCTCGGCTCGGAGCGGGGACCTCGTGATCTTCTACCTTTCCTTGTTCAGTGCTGTGTGGACATGGTGACGTCACTCGTGTCGCGCGCTCCATGAGCCGTCGTGATCCCTGGCTTTCACTCGAAGTGAGGACGTGGAACGCCGGCGCGGCCGCGTCGCGCCGTTGATAGCATCTGCCCGGACGGTTCCCCGACACTCCCGGCCGCTGTGCGAGCGATTCTCGTGAACCCCGGTGGAGGCAGGATGAGGGGCTGCTTGTTGGTTCTGCTCGCGGGGATGTCGTTTCCTGGCAGACCCCGGGACGTGGCATGAGTCCCGAACGTCCCACGATCGTGGTCGCCGGTATCGAGTTCGGCTGGGGGAGCGCGGGGAAGTTGAGCGCGGTGCTCGACGCGATCCGTCGCCGCGCCGCGGTGCCACCCCGCGTGGTCGGCATCGGCTCCGCGCTCGGCCGACCACTGCTGTCGGGGCTGGACGTGGCGGCCTGGCACGACGTCCCAGTCCACGATGTTCCAGCCAACGGCCAACCCCTTCCCGACGGTCAGCACGGCCGGCCCGATCAGCACGGCCGGGCCGATCAGCACAGCAGGCACGACGAGCACGGCCAGCACAGCGAGCGCAGCCAGCACAGTCAGCCCGGCCAGCACGGTGGGATCGACCAGGACGCCGTCGCCGCGATCCTGCGCCGGGAACGGGCCGACGCCGGCCTGGTCGTGTTGGACCCCGTCGCCCGGACCTTCGAGGCGCTGGGCCTGCCCACCGTCTTCGTCGACAGCCTCCCCTTCCTGTGGACCGAGGGAGACCTCCCCCTCCTCCCGGTGGAGGCCACCGTCTACTGCGCGCAACGGTGCGTCGAACTCCCTCCGGACTGCCGCCCCGTGCTGGACGCCATCCACAACCTCCGCTGGGTGGAGGCGGTGGTCCGCCCACCGTCCTCGCTCTCCCCGCCCCGGCGCGTCACGGGCCTCCGGCGTGCGCTGGTGAGCCTCGGCGGCCTCCGCGCTCCCCGGCTCGCGGACTGGACCCGGTACCCGAGGCTCGTGCTGCCGCCCGCGCTGGCCGCCCTGGCGGACGCCGGCGTCCGCGAGGTCCACGTGGCCGGGAACCTCCCACCCGACCTCACACGGGAACTCACCGGTGGGCCGGACACCGGCCCCGCGCTCGCCGTCTCCGCCCACCCGCTCGGCCACACCGAGTTCCTCGCCGAACTCGACCGGTGCGACCTCCTCGTGGCGTCACCGGGCCTGACCACCCTCCTGGAGGCGAGCAGCCGGGGGACACCGGTGGTCTGCCTGCCCCCGCAGAACGTCAGCCAGGTCCTCAACGGGCGTCAGTACGCGGCGGCGTGCTCCGCCGCCACCAGGGTCCGCTGGCCGGAGGAGGTCCTCGACGAGGACCGCCTGCTGGCCAGCCGGATCGGAGGCGAGGCGACCGCGCTCCCCGTGATCTACGGGAGGATCGACAGGGCCAGCGAGGCGCCCGAGCCGGTGCGCCGCGCACTCCGCGCCCAGGTGCGCGCCGCGGTGGACGCCGTGCGCCTCGACGCCGACTGGACGGGTCTCGCCCGACGGATCGGGGTGCGCGGCGCGGACCAGGTCGCCGACGCGGTGCTCGCCCTCGCCTCGTCTTCCCGGTCCTCCCCTGCGCGCTCCTGAGCGAGAAGGGTGCCTCGATGAGCCGACCGCCACGACGCGACCGCTACCTGTTCGTGCGGATCCTGGAAGCCTGCAACGCGGACTGCTTCATGTGCGAGTTCGCGTTGTCCCGGGACACCTACCGCTTCACCGTCGAGGACTTCGCCGAACTGCTTCCCCAGGCCGTGGCGTCCGGCGTCAGGTACGTCCGGTTCACCGGCGGCGAACCCCTGATGCACCAGGACGTCCTGGCACTGGTCCGGCTCGGCGCCGAGCACGGCATGCGCATGTCGCTGATCACCAACGGGATGATGCTGCCCCGGATGATCGAGGACCTCGCCGAGGCCGGCCTCGCGCAGGTCATCGTCAGCCTCGACGGCGCGTCGGCCGAGACCCACGACGTCTACCGGCGGTTGCCGGGCCTGTTCGCCAACGGGCTGGCCGGCCTGCGCCGTGCTCGTGACCTCGGGGTGCTCCCGCGCGTCAACACCGTGGTGGGGCCGCACAACTACACCGAGATGCCCGAGTTGCAGAAGGTGTTGACGGAGGCCGGTGTGCGGCAGTGGGAGCTGTCCGCGCTGAAGCTCGCCCGGACAATCACCTACCCCGACCCCGACCACGTACGCGCGGTCTGCGAGCCGATCTACACCGCCGACCCGGACGAGGTCCTCGTGCCGCTGGGCAAACGGTTCTATGGCGACACCCCGGAGGAGCAGGACCGGTACTTCCGCCACTCGCAGACCCCGCGAGCGAGCCGCCCGCTGTGTCACGTCGTGGACGACGTCATCTACCTCGACGGCAAGAACGGTCGTGCCTTCGGGTGTAGCTGCCTGCCGCACCGGGTGGGGGAGGAGCTGGGCGGCGCGCCGATCAGGGAGGGCGGCGAGATCGTCCTGGACGGCCCGGCCTTCCGGGAACACGTCGACTTCTTCCGGCGACAGGGACCCCTGATGTGCGGCGGGTGTTCCACCACCGCCGCCGGGTACAGCGACGACGTGGCCCGCCTCGGCGTCGTTCCGGACTGGCACTACTGAGCGGCCCTACTGAGCGGCCCTACTGAGCGGCCCTACTGAGCGGCACTGTTGAGCGGCAGTGCTGAGCGGCCTGGACAGGAGAACGACATGAGGACCGGGTGTGCCGTCCGTCGTAGGGTGCTCGTCGCGGCCCGACGGGCAGACGTGGACTCGGTGACCGCGGCCCGACGGGTGGCCGCACACCTCACCGACGTGGACGTCGTGGTCGGGGGCGAGGATCACGGCGCCCTTGCCGAGGGCGAGTCACCCGACGCGGCGCTGGTGTGCGACGACGTCTCGGTGGCTGAGAGGCTCGCCGCACGACAGGTTCCGGTGGTGTTCCTCTGCTCCTCCGTCGTCGACCCGGATACCTGGCCGTCCACAGTGGCCATTCGGTGCCGCCACCGGCCGGCCTGGCTCCCCTCGCTGTGGGACGGGGTGACGGGGGTCGGCACGATGGCCCCGGTCCGGCCGCGCCTGGCGAGGGAGCGCGCCGGCACGCTCGCCGTGTTCTCCCTCGCCGGCTGCTCGGCGGCCGAGGCTCGTCATTACGCCAGCGAGGTTCTCCGGCCCGTGGTGGACATCTGGCGGCGACGGTGGCCGGGAGAGTTCGTCGTGGTGGGTGACCAGCACCTCGACGCGGTGAACGAAGCCCTCGGGGACGTCCTCGTGGACGGCCCCGGAGACGGCCTGGGGGACGGCCTTGGGGACGGCCTGGGGGACGGCCTCGACGGGACCCGGGTGCGTTCCGTGGAGGAGGTCGACGTGGACGACGCGCACGCGAAGGCGAGCTGGTTCCTCGCCACTCCGACCCTCACGGCCGCGACCCTCGCCTGGGCGCGGCGCACACCGCTGGTCCTCCTCCCACCCGCGACCGCACGTCAGCAGAAGCTCGTCGATGCGCTGGTGCCCCCCTGGCGGACACCGGTCCCGGTCACGGCCGAGGACCTGGCGCGCGCGCCGACACCGGACGCGGTGGCCGTGACGACCGACAGCGCGGCGCTCGCCTCCGACGACCTGCGTGGTGCCCCACGCGTCGCGCGGCAGGTCAGACAGATCACGTTCGCACCCGTGTGAGACGAGCGCGCGACGACGCCCTCCGAATGGAGCGAAGGATGTCGAACGAGGTTTCCGTGCCGGTGGGCACGATCAGTCCACAGGGGAACGTGACCGACGAGCAGTGGGCGGACTGGCGGTGGCACATGCGACACCGCATCACGACCCTCCCCAAGCTGCGCGAGTGGATCAGGGTCACGCCCGACGAGGAACGGGCGATCCGGGAGTGCGCCGGGAAGTACCGGTGGAGCGTCACGCCCTACTACGCCTCGCTGATGGACCCGGACGACCCGACCTGCCCGGTCAGGCAACAGGCCCTGCCCGGCCCCGGCGAGCTGGTGGAGTCCCCCGACGCCGAGGTCGACCCGGTCGGCGACATGATCTACCGCAAGACCAACCGCGTCGTCCACAAGTACCCGGACCGCGTGATCATGCTGGTGACGGAGGCGTGTCCGGTCTACTGCCGGCACTGCACCCGCAAGTTCCACACCACCGACGTGAGCGGCACCTACTTCCGCGACGACGAGGGCGGCTCCTACGAGGAGGACCTGCGCTACATCGCGGAGCACCCGGAGATCCGCGACGTCCTGCTCACCGGCGGCGACCCACTGTCCTACCGGGACGACAAGCTGGAGCAGATCATCGCCGCGCTGCGGGCGATCCCCAGCGTGGAGATCATCCGGATCGGCACCCGCTTCCCTGTCCTGCTGCCCCAGCGCGTGACCACCGAGTTCTGCGAGATGCTCTCGCGTCATCACCCGGTCTGGCTCAACACCCACTTCAACCACCCCCGGGAGATCACGCCCGATGCGGCGGCGGCGGTCGACCGGCTGCTGCGCCACGGCGTGCCCGTGGGCAACCAGACCGTCCTGCTCAAGGGCATCAACGACAGCGTGGCCACGATGCGGTCGCTCATGACGGAACTGCTGCGCATCCGGGTGCGCCCCTACTACATCTACCACTGCGACAACGTCGTCGGCGTCTCCCACTTCATGACCTCGGTGGAGAAGGGCTGGGAGATCATGGAGGGCCTCCAGGGCCACATCACGGGCTTCGGTGTTCCCCAGTACGTGCTGACGACGAAGCTCGGCAAGATCCCGATGACCCGGCCGTCCTACTCCGTCACCGAGGCCGGCCTCGAACTCCGCAACTACCGGGGGCAGACGATGGCGCTCGACGAGGCGTACCCCCTGACCGAGGAGGACGTGCGATGAGTCTGGACAAGCGCCTCGGGATGCGGTTCCTCCCCTATGGAGCGAACTTCCTCGATTGGGACGACATGACCGAACTCCGCGACGCGGTGCGGGACCGGGTGCTCTTCCGTTACCAGCGGCAGCCGGAGAGCTGCGCGACCCGGTTGGAGGAGTACGCCGCCCGACGGCTCGGCGCGAAACACGTCCTGGCCGTGCACAACTGCACCGAGGCCCTCCGCCTCGCGCTGGTGGTGACCCGCCCCAGGGTCGGCGACGTCGTGCACATCCCCGCCATGACCTTCGTCGCGGTCGCGGGCGCGGTCCTGTCCACCGGTCTCGTCCCGGTCCCGGTGGACATCGACGAGAACCTCTCCCTCGACGTGAGTCTGCTGCCCGCCGACGCCCAGCGGGTCATCGTCGCCCACATGGAGGGCGGCCTGGCCGAGGTGCCCGCCCACGTCCCCTACGTCATCGAGGACGCAGCCCAGGCGCTCGGCTCGCGTTTCCCCGACGGGACACACGCCGGCACCAAGGGCTTCGCCGGGACGTTCAGCTTCCACCACAACAAGGTGCTCACCTCCGGCGAGGGCGGGCTCGCCACCACCAACGACGAGGCCGTGTACGCGCTCATGCGCAGCTACCACGACCACGGGTCCGCGCGGCAGCCGGGGCGCTACCCGGTGTGGAACGACGACGCGTTCTGGGGCGAGAACCTGGTCACCAGCGAGGAGGTCGCCGCGATCCAGCTCCAGCAGTTCCGGCACCTCGACGAGGTGCTGGCCGGGCTCCAGCGGCACTACGACCTCATGGTGGAGGAGCTGCCGCGCCGGTCGGACATGCGCCCGCTGCCGAGGACGGCCGGCGAGGCCAAGATCAGCGTGCGGCTGGAGCTGGACAGTCGGGAACTCAGGGACCGCGCGGTGGCCACCCTGACCGAGCAGGGCGTCCCCAACTGGACGCTGGACAAGTACTTCCTGCCCGCCCACCCCGTGCTCGCCGGGCGCCGCTCCCTCTACGCGGACGGGTTCCCGTGGAACCTCGCGCCCGACACGCCGGAGACGGCGGGCCTGAGCCGCGACGGTTTCGCCGCGACCAGGGAACGCCTCGGCCGGATCGTCTGCCTGCCGCTGTTCCCCGAGCTGAGCGTCGACGAGCAGGCCGTCGCGGCCAAGGCCACCCGCGCCCTGCTGGAGCAGTTGTGAGCGCGAGGCCGGTTCTCCTCTTCGTGGACGGCTGGCCACTGTCGTTCTGCCACCACGTGATCCGCAGGGACGACGTCGACCTCGTCCTCCTGCGGTTCTCGTCCCAGCGGGCGCTCTTCTCCGAGGACTACCTGGACGCCACCGCCCACCTGCCGGCGTTCTGGGTGCGGGACGACGCCCCGCTGGCCGAGGAGGTGGAGCGCTACCACGCCATGACCCGGCGGACCGGTCTGCGGCCGACGTACTTCTGCAACCCGTCCGAGCCGGCCCAGGAGATCGCGCACGCCTTCGCCCGCCGCGCCGGCCTGCCGCACCTGACCGAGCGGCAGGTGCGGTGGGTGCGGAACAAGGCGGCGATGAAGGACCGCTTCCGCGAGCTGGGGTTGGCCACCGCCGCCCACCGCACCGTGTCCACCACGGCGGAGGTCCGGGAGTTCGCGCGCTCGCACGGTTGGCCGGTGGTGGTCAAGCCCGTGGACTCCTTCGCCTGCATCGACACCTTCCTGGTGCGCGACGAGCGGGACCTCGCCCGGCTCGACCTGTCCCCGGCGCGGTCCTGGATGGTGGAGGAGCACGTCGGGGGACAGGAGTGGGAGGCCTGCGCGCTGGTCCTCGGCGGGGAGGTGCTCGACGTCTGGCCGAGCGCCATGCCGGCCCGCCCACTGTCCATTGTGGACGGAGCAATCAACGCGAACATCAGCCTCGGCTCCGGCGAGGGACCCGACGTCGACCTCAGGGACCTCGTCCAGCGCGTCGTGACCGGCATGGGGCTGGACCACGGGTACCTGCACATGGAGTTCTTCGTGGACCGGGGCCGGGTGCTCGTCGGGGAGGTCGGCCTGCGCCTGGCGGGCTGCGAGATCCCGGCCAACCACGGCCACGCCTACGGGTTCGACGTCTTCGCCGCCACCCTCGACGTCTACCTCGGCCGCCGGCCCGACCTGACCTACCGGTGGCGGCGCTGCGTCGGCGACCTGTTGCTCCCGCTGCCCGGCTCCGGCCGCGTCCGCCACATCACACGAGAGGAGGAACTGCTCGCGATGCCCGGGGTGATCGCGGCGGTGGTGCGGCACGGTCGGGGCGACGTGGTGACGTCCCGACGGATGTCGCACAACTCCGCCGGCTACGTGCACGTGGCCGGCCAGACCGCCGAGGAGGTCGAGCGGCGCATGCGTCACGTGCTGGACCGCTACCGGATCGAGATCGAGCCCGTCGGCCCGCCCGCCGCCGTGGCGCCGTAGGGCGCGACCCCGGAAGGACGACCCCGGAAGGAACGACTGATGGTCGGCGTTCTCCGCCGCTTCGCCCACCTGCTCACCCGCCCGAAGGTCGCCCCCGCCGCCTTCTGGAGCGTGCTGGCCCGGCTGCCGGTCTACCTGATGACGCTGGCCATCGTGCTGGTCGTCAGGGAGCAGGGCGGCAGCTACGCCCAGGCCGGCACCGTCGCCGCCGTCTACACCCTCGCGATGGCGGTGCTGGGGCCGTGGGTGGGGCGGCAGGCCGACCGGCACGGGCACCGGCCCGTCCTGCTGGTCACGGGCGTGGCGTTCCCGCTGAGCATGGCCGTGTTCATCTGGTGGACCGAGCCGGGCACGGTCGGCCAGCTCGCGATGGCGGCGGTGTCTGGCTCGCTGCCCCCGCCGGCGAACTCCTCGGTCCGGTCGTTGTGGGCCAGGCTCCCCCTCGACGAGCGGGCCAGGGAGGCGGCCTACCTGTGGGAGGCCCTGCTGACGGAACTGCTGATCATCGGTTCCCCGCTGCTGCTGGCGGCGCTGATGATCACCGGGTCCGCCTCGCTCGGCCTCACCACCATCACCGTGATCGGCGGCGTCGCCGCCTGCGGGTTCGCCCTGACCCCCGCGTTGGCCGCCGTCCGGCCCAGCGGCGGGGGAGCCGTGGGCCTCGGCCCCCTCTGCGAGCGCGGCCTGCTCACCCTGTTCGGCCTCATGGCCGGATACGCGGTGCCCATCGGCCTGCTGACCCTGGCGATCCCCGCGTTCGTCGACCAGCACGGCGAGCGCGGCCACACCGGGTTCGTCTACGCCTGCTGGGGCATCGGCAGCGCGCTCGGCGTGCTGGTCATGGGCAACCTCGGCACGGAGCGCCCGGACCACCAGCGCTTCCCCTGGCTGGTCCTCGCCTACGCCGTCGGCCTCGCCCTGCCCGTGCTGGCCTTCTCCGAGCTGACACTGGGCCTCGCCCTCGCCGTCGGCGGCCTGCCCATCGCGTTGGTGGCGGCCACCGAACTCTCCCTCGTCAGGGGGCTGGCCGAACCCCACACCCTCACCGAGGCGTTCACCTGGGCCTCGACCGCCACCGTCGTGGGCGAGGCGGTCGGCCAGCAACTCGGCGGGCTCCTCGTCGAGCGGGCCGGGGCCAGGGGCGTCTTCGTCCTCGGCGTCGCCGTGGCCCTGGCCGTCGCCGCGCTGTGCTTCGCCGCGCGCGGGGTGCTGTCCCACCGCGCGCCGCAGGAAGAGTTCTCCGACTGATCATCCCGACACCGACCACGAGACCGACGAGGAGCACGCATGAACTCCGCTGTCGCCGGCCACCGCCGGGCCGCGGCGCCCCCCGACCCCACGCCGGGCGAACCGTTGTTCCGGCCCTTCGACACGGCGGAGGAGTACGCCGACGCGGTCGAGGACTTCCTCGCGGGGACATCCCCGTCCGTCCCCGTGCTGGTCGCGTCGCGGCACGACCTGCGGGACGGCCTCGCCGCCGCCACCGACCTCTACGTCGGCCTCCGGCGGCCCGACCCGCTCACCACGGGCGTGCTGCTCGGCGCGGACCAGCTCCCGCCGGGGCTCGTCGCGCTCGTCCGGCCGCTGGCCACGACCTGGCGCACCCTGGCGGACCTCGACCAGGAGATCCCCCGACGGGACGCCGGGGAGCTGCTGGTGGTGGGCACCTACGACCACCTCCGCCTCGACCCGGTGCGGGACCTGCTGCTCGCCAGCTACCGCTGTCCCACCGGCGGCCCGTCGTTCCTCAGCGGCCGCGACGCGGCCTCGTTGAGCTGGCACCTCGCCAAGCAGTTCGCCACACCGAACAGGGCGGTGTCCTCGGTGGGCGTCTTCACCGACACCGACCGTCCACCCCGGACCGGGGAGGTGCTGGTCTTCGACGACCGTGACTTCGAGCGGCGGGACATCCAGGCGGAGATCCTCGACCGGCCCTGGCGGCGCGTGGTCTTCCAGGGCCACGGCAAGGACGACAGCATCAACCTCGGCCTGTTCACCATCTGCGGCCTCAACCCGGCCGTCGCCCCCACCCCCGACCTGCTCAGGCCGCGGTGCGGCTACGGGTTGTCCTGCTACAAGCCGGAGGACAAGCTCGTCCCGCTGCGGCAGGTGCGGGCGGTCGAGGTCGTCCTGAGCGCGTGCAACAGCGGCCCCCTCGCCGACCTGGCCCTCTACGACCCGAGGTACCAGCTCCTGCTCAACGCGTTGGACAGTCCCGCGCGCACCGTGGTGTCCGCGGTGTCGGTGCACGACTCCGACCGCCCGGAGAACGTCGCGTGGGCCAGGGCGGCGGTGGAGGGCGCGGACTCCACCGACGTGCTCAACGCCAGCCTCGCGGCCTCCCACCCCTACCCGGCGTTCATGCGCTTCGGGATGCCCGAACCCGACCGGCCCCCCGTGCCCGCGCCCGCCGAGCACGCGCCGGACCCGCTGGTCCTGACCGTCGGCCGGCGGGTGACCGCGCTCCTCACCGGCGACCTCCTGCCGCCACGGCACGCGCTGCGGCCGCGCCTGGTGAAGCTGGCCCGCAAGGTGGACGGCTGGGTCGCCCGGCCGACCCACGCGGCCGACCAGGACCCCGAGGAGATCCGCGCCTCGCTGGAGGCCGACCTCCAGTCGCTCGACCACGTGATCGCGCGGCAGGTCGCGGGGAACCCGGAGGACGAGATCATGAACTTCCCCGCGCACTTCGGGGACCGCAGCCGGCTGGCGGCCGAGGCGACCGAGGCCGTCACCTGCCACTGCGGCCGGCCGGCGCAACGCTTCCTCCGGCGGGGGCTGCTCCCGTACGTCCTCGACACCACGTGCGTGGTGTGCATGCGGTGCGGCGACGTCGTGTTCCAGGTCCCGGAATCCCCCGAGCTGTGGGCGGACGCCGCCGACGAGGCGCCCAGCGGCGGCGAGCTGACGGTCACGCTCCGTGTCAGGGGGAGCCGGCGCGGCCCGGCCCAGCTCGGCCTGTTCGTGCCCACCTACCTCCGCGAGGCGTGCGCCGTGGAACCGGTGACCACGCGCGTGCGCCTGTCGCCCGACGAGGAACGGGAGGTCCCCTTCACCCTGCGCTTCGTCGAGGACACCTCTCCCCAGGCGTACTACTTCACCGCCTACGTGGTGCAGGACCTCGCCATCACCACCACACGGCGACACTTCGGCGTCGTCCCCGCGTGAGAGCGCGACCGTCGCCCCTGACCCGAGGAGAACAGCGATGTCGATCGCCAAGCCGGAGATCAAGCTCGTGGAGACCGAGGACGAGGTGACCCTCTCCATCGGGGGCGAGCAGGCCATGCAGGCGTGGGAGCGGGACCTGATGTGGGCGAGCGCGGACCTGCTCTGCCAGCACGGGTCCCGCTTCTACGAGGTCGGCCTCGGTCTGGGACTGTCCGCCCTGCGCATCGCGAACAACCCCGCCACCGAGCACCACACCGTCCTGGAGCTGTTCCCCGAGGTGATCGACCTGTTCCGTGAGCGCCACCCCGAGCTGCCGCCCACCCTCCACATCGAACAGGGCGACTTCTTCGAGAAGGTGCATGACCTGCCCACCGAGAGCATCGACGGCATGTTCTTCGACCCGGCGCTGGACATGGAGGTGTGGCAGGACGAGGAGGTCTGGCGACGGGTGATGCCGGAGGTCGTCAGGGCGCTGCGCCCCGGCGGCGTGTTCATCCCGTTCTTCAGCACCAAACCGGAGCTGCGGTGGCAGTACCTCCCGCACTTCCGCACGATCCGGGTGGAGCGGCACACCTACGAGGCGTACGAGCACACCGAGTACACCCACGGGCGCTCCGGGTACGCCTTCATCCAGTGCTTCCACAAGGACTAGGCCGAGGACGGCTCCGGTGTTGCCCCAGCGGATCGCGGTCGTCGGCACCGGCTACGTCGGGCTGACCACCGGCGCGTGTCTCGCCTCCCTCGGGCACGACGTGACGTGCGCCGACGTGGACGAGGCCAAGGTCGAGCGGCTTCGCCGGGGGCGGACGGACGTCCTCGAACCGGGGCTGGCCGACCTGGTGGCCGACGGCCTCGCGGCCGGGCGGCTGCGGTTCCTCGTCGACCTGGCCGAGGCGGCGGGGGAGGCGGAGGTGCTGTTCCTCTGCCTCCCCACCCCGAGCGGACGGGACGGCGCGGCCGACCTCACCGCGGTGGAGTCCGTCGTCCACGAGCTGCGCCGCGTCCTGCGGCCCAGGGCGGTCCTGGTGTGCAAGTCCACCGTCCCCGTGGGCACGGCCACGCGGCTGGCCGCCCTGGTGGGGCGGGACGACGTGGCCGTGGTGTCCAATCCCGAGTTCCTGCGGGAGGGCACCGCGGTGGCGGACTTCCTCAGGCCGGACCGGATCGTCGTGGGCTCCGACGTCCCGGCCGCCGCCGACCGGGTCGCGTCGCTCTACGCCGCGCTGGACGCGCCGGTCGTGCGCACCGACGCGCGGAGCGCGGAGATGGTCAAGTACGCCGCGAACTGCTTCCTCGCGATGAAACTGTCCTATGTGAACACATTGGGCGAGCTGTGCGAGCGACTGGGCGCCGACCTGGCCGCGGTGACCGAGGGGATGGGGCTGGACCGGCGGATCGGCCCCGGGTTCCTCCGGCCGGGACCCGGCTGGGGCGGGTCGTGCCTGCCGAAGGACGCGGCGGCGATGGTGCGGATGGCGGCGCTGGCCGGCGTCGAGTTCGGGTTGCTGCGGGCCGCCGTCGAGGCGAACCAGCGGCACCGGGGGAGGGTCGTCGCCAAGGTCCGCGCCGCCGTCGGGGGCAGCCTGGCCGGCGTCCGGGTCGGGGTGTTGGGGTTGACGTTCAAGGCGGGCACCTCCGACCTCCGGGACTCGCCGGCGGTGGAGGTGGTCCGGCTGCTGTGCGAGGAGGGGGCCGAGGTGGTCGCGCACGACCCGGTGGTCTCGCCCGAGCTGGCCGGCGTCGTGGTGGTGGACGACCCGTATCTGGCCGCCAAGCAGGCGGAGGCACTGGTGGTCCTCACCGAGTGGCCGCAGTTCCGCGCCATCGACTGGGCGCTGGTGGTGCGGGTGATGACCGGGAGGACCGTGGTCGACCCGAGGAACCACCTCGACCCCGAGTCGCTCGCGCGGGCCGGCCTGGTCTGGCTGGGGACCGGACGCGCGGTGCGGGGGAACACCGGCCGCCCGGTCGGTGAGGGGTTTCGCCGGGTTGGTCGCGGTGTCGACCCGGGGGTCGACCTCGGTGTCGGCTGAGCGACCGCGGATGTGTCCACTGGGGATGTCCACAAGGGATGTCCACTTGGGAGGATGCGATGGACTTCGCGTGGACGGACGAGGAGGACGGGCGCTACCACGAGATCCTGGACGCCGTCGGGAAGATGTGCGCCGACGACGGGTTCCGGGGTGGATCCGGGTTCTACGACCGGCGGCAGTGGCGGGCCGTGGCGGACATCGGGCTGCTCGGTCTCCCGCTGCCGGCCGAGTACGGCGGCCAGGGCCTGGGGGCGTTGGAGACCGCGCGTTGCTTCGAGGCGTTCGGCCGGGCGTGCGTCAGCACCGGTCTGGTGTTCGCGGCGGGCGCGCATCTCTTCGCGTGCGCGGTGCCGACGGCCCGGTTCGGCTCCGCGCGGGTCAGGGAACGCTACCTCCCGGGGATGTGCTCGGGTGAGCTGGTCGCGGGCAACGCCATGACCGAGGAGGCCGCCGGGTCCGACGTCAGCCGACTGGCCACCCGGGCGCGCGAGACGCCGGGCGGCTACGTGCTCGACGGCACGAAGAGTTTCGTCAGCAACGGCCCGGTCGCCGACGTGTTGGTCACCTACGCGACCACCGACCCCGGGCTCGGGTACCTGGGGCAGACGGCGTTCCTGGTCGACGCCCGTTCCCCTGGCGTGGTGCTCGGCGAGCCGTTCCCCAAGATGGGGCTCGACGAGGTGCCCGCCGGACCGGTGACGTTCCACGAGTGCTTCGTCCCCCAGGAGAACGTGCTCGGTGAGCCCGGTGGCGGGGCGGCGGTCTTCCAGCACTCGATGCGGTGGGAACGCACCTGCCTGTTCGCCGGGTACCTGGGTCTGATCGACCGGGTGTTGGACGAGGTGTGCGACCGGGTCCGCACCCGTCGGCAGTTCGGCCGCGCGTTGGCGGACTTCCAGGCGGTGTCGCACCGGGTCGTGGACATGAAGCTGCGGGCGGAGTCCGCGCGGCTGCTGCTGTACCGCGCGTGTTGGGAGATCGACAGGGGCGCGAGCGCGGGCCTCGCCGTGGCGCTGGCGAAACTGGCGGTCGCCGAGGCGGCCGTGGCCAACGCGCTGGACGCCGTGCGGCTGTTCGGGGCGGAGGGCTTCCTGGTCGGGGCCGGCATCGAGAAGGCACTGCGCGACAGCGTGCCGAGCCTGCTGTTCTCCGGGACCTCCGAGATCCAGAAGACCCTCGTCGCGAAGGAGCTGGGCCTGTGATGTTGCACGAACTGGTCGTGGCCGCCGCCCGGCGGACGCCGGACGCGCTCGCGGTCCAGGACGTCACCGACGCGCTCACCTACCGTGAGCTGGACGAGCTGGCCGACCGGTACGCGGCGGCCCTGGTCCACGCCGGGGTGCGCGCCGGCGACCGGGTGGTGATCTGGACGGCCAAGAGCGTGGCGACGGTCGCGCTCATGCAGGGCTGCCTGCGCGTCGGCGCGATCTACGTCCCGGTGTCGGCGGCCAACCCGCCCGCGCGGGTCGAGCGCGTGGCCGCCGGGTGCGCGCCCGCTCTGCGCGTCACGGACGCGACCGGCATGGATCGCCTGAGCCAGGACGAGAACGAGCACGGCGACGAGAACGACGCCGAGCACGGCGACGGTGCCGCGCGGTGGCGCGAGCTGACGGCCCTCGCCGAGGGAGCGGCCGGGCTCCTGCCGCCACCACCGCACCAGGGATCACCGGACGACCCCGCCTCCGTGCTGTACACGTCCGGATCGACCGGCGAGCCGAAGGGTGTGTGCCTGAGCCACGCCAACGCCCTCGCGTTCGTCCGATGGGCGTGCGCGGAACTGGCCGTCGAGCCGACGGACCGGCTCGCCAACCACGCCGAGTTCAACTTCGACCTGTCGGTGTTCGACCTCTACGCCGCGTTCCACGCCGGCGCCTCGGTCCACCTGATCAGCAGCGAGGCCGCCTACGCGCCCGAGCAGCTCGTGCGGCTGATCCGGGACCGGGAGCTGACGATCTGGTACTCGGTGCCCTCCGTGGTGGCATTGATGATCACCAGGGGCGGGCTGCTGGACGGTCCCGCGCCGACGCTGCGGTGCTGCGTCGTCGCCGGCGAGCCCGTCTCGGTCGAGCACGTCCGCCGGCTGCGGGCGGCCTGGCCCGCCGTGCGGCTGTTCAACTGGTACGGGCCGACCGAGACCAACGTGTGCAGCTCCTACGAGATCGGCGCGCTGGACAGCATCCCGGACCGGGTGATCCCGATCGGGCACGCCGCGTGCGGGGACGCCCTGACGCTGGAGCCGACGTCGGACGGGTCCGTCGGCGAGCTGGTCGTCTCGGGGCCGACCGTGATGCTGGGCTACTGGGGAGAGGCGCCGCAGGTCGGCCCGTACGCGACCGGCGACCTCGTGCGGCGCAACGACCGGGGGGAGCTGGAGTACGTCGGCCGCCGCGACCACATGGTGAAGGTCCGGGGGCACCGGGTCGACGTGGCCGAGGTCGAGTCGGCGCTGGTCGAACTCGACGCGGTGGCCGAGGCCGTCGTCGTGACCACCGGCCAGGGGCTGGCCGCCCGCCTGCACGCCGTCTGCGTGGTCCGCCCCGGGGCGAAGGCGCCCACCCTGTTGGAGGTGAAGCGGCGCGGCGCGCGGCGGCTGCCGCCGTACATGCTGCCGGACGCGGTGCACGTGGTCGGCGAGCTGCCGAGGACGGCCAACGGCAAGTACGACCGGCCTAGCCTGGCGAAACGGATCGAGCGGGGGGAGCTGGGGTGAGCGGTTCGACCAGGCCGGCCTCGTAGGCGAAGCCGACGGCCTGGGACCGGCGTCGGATGCCGAGCTTGGCGAACAGCCGCCGGACGTGGGACTTGACGGTGCTGCCGCTCAGGAACAGCTCCTGGGAGATCGTGCCGTTGTCGCAGCCCCGCGCGATCAGGAGGAGCACGTCGAGTTCGCGGTCGCTGAGGTTGTCGAGCACGGCCGGGTCCACGCGGGGCTCGGCGGCGGACTCGTTCCGCCCGTGGGCGGGTTGATCCCCTCCCCGCGCGCTGGTCAACCAGTAGCCGGCCGCCACGACGCGGATGGCGGCGACGATCTCCACCACCGTGCAGTCCCTGGGCAGCACGCCCCGAACCCGGGGGTGGCCGGTGGCTCCGCTCCCGTCATCGAACACGAGCACTCTCGGGCCGTGATCGAATTCCCCGTTCGGGTGAGACGTGATCCGGAGAGCGGTGCGGACCGCGTCGTCGATTCGTTCCACCAGGACGACATCCGGTTCGGGATCGGGCCGCCCGCCTACCTGTTCGCCCACCAGCTCGATCTCCGGACAGGCGCGAAGACTCGCGAGGGTCCTCGACCAGAACGGGCTCCCTGAGCCCACGGGCGACACCCTCATCCGCATCCCGGTGGTGGCCAATTCCCGTCTCCCAGCACGTGTGCCGCGACCGACGCGCTGGCCGCCGCCCGAGCGGGCCCTGATCACCGCCGGGGCCGCCGCGTCGCGGAACAACTCGTATCACCTGGGGTGAGGGTCCTCAACCGCGTCGCGCGCCCGTGCCCGGAATGGGGATATGGACGTCACGCGACACGGTCGTCAATCATGCGCGCACCGGGAAATGGATCAATCGACGTAATCCGTATTAGTGATACGGGTGACGGGCACCGTGATGTTGGGTAAATTGATTCCCGCGCGACCGGAAGTCGATCCCCGTCAGACCAGCATTCGCCCCACGCGTCGCGGCCTCTTCCCCACCCGTTTCCCGCGGCTCGTGCGGGCGGCGTTCTCTCTGCCGGTGACACGGCCGGGGCACCGCGTGAGATTCTGGAGGGCACGTGGCAGCGATCTTGCCTGGCGAAGACAACCCCTGTCGTGACGTCGTGCGGGACGGAACGGCCGCGAGTCCGGCCGAGGGATCCAGGGCCGGCGGGCTGGTGATCGACCGGATCACCCGCGACCACCGCGACCACCGCGATGACGGCGACGACGGCGACGGTCGCGTTCAGAGTGCTCATCACGACCACCACCAGCACCGCGACGCCCCTGACGGCGTCGACACGAACGGCACCGACACGAACGGCGCCGACACGAACGGCGCCGACACGAACGGCGCCGACACGAACGGCGCCGACACGAACGGCGCCGACACGAACGGCGCCGACACGAACGGCGTCGACACGAACGGCGCCGACGCGTGGGTGCGCCCGGTGACCGAGGAGGACCGGCAGTTCGTGCGCGCGCTCTTCGCGGAGTCGCTGCCCGACCACTACTCCGGCGACCACGTCGCCCACGCGGACCGCGTCCTGGACGCCCACCTGGCGGGCGGCGTCGACCAGGACGGCCACTTCTCCCTCCAGCAGCGGATGTTCGTCCTGGCCGACGCGCGGACGTGTTACGGCGTCGTCCACCTGGTGTGCAAGCGCCAGCGGACCGTGAAGATCAGCCCACTGCTGGTCAGCCCCTCGTACCGGGGACGCCTGCTCGGCGGCTACGCGCTGCTGGCCAAGGCCGAGGACTTCGCCCGCGCCGCCGGTGCCCGCCAGCTCTACTGCACCGTGTCGGAGACCAACCCCGCCACCCTGCGGTTCATGCGGCTCAACGGCTTCGTCGTCGCCGGCTCGGCGTACGAGCAGTACAAGCCCGGTGTCCGCGAGTTCATGTTGTACAAGGTGCTGAACTCACCCGAGCCGGCGCCGGAACGGGACGGGTTGACCGTCCGCGACCTCGTCGACGCCGACGTCCCCGCGATGTCCGAACTCGTGCTCGCGGCGTTCGAGCCGGTCTGCGTGGGACTGGGGCAGGACTGGGTGGACGCCCTGGTGAGGGCGTACCGGAGACGCCACACGCGGGACCTGAACCAGAAGTACAGGGACATCCACGTGGTCGTGGACCGGGACGGGCGGCTGCGCGGCGTCGCCGCGACCGGCCCGAAGAAGGGCGGTTCGATCAAGGTCGTCCCGCTGTGCGCCACCGACCCCGCCGCGCTGTCCGAACTCCTCACCCGGCTGCCGGGGCGGGTCTGCCCGGACGGCGGGCGGATGTACTCCCACCAACCACCCGACCCGACGGTCACCCGCGTGCTCCAGGCGCACGGCTGGAGTGTCGACGCGTTGCTGCCGGGCGCCTACCGCGACGACCAGTGCATGGTGCAGTGGAGCCGCTGCGTCGAGGACGCCGGCGCGTCGACCAGGGGAGAAACGCGATGAGTGACCTGCGGAGCTACGCCGACGAGTTGTTCGCCTTCGTCGCCGCCCGGGACTGGGACGTGCTGGAGAACCCGAAGGACCTGGCGATGGCGTTGGGCGGCGAGTGCGGCGAACTGCTCGCCCTCCTCCAGTGGCTCGGCGCCGAGGACGCCGGGCGGCGGGTGCGGGAGGACCCGGAGTTCCGGCGGAAGTTCGGCCACGAGCTGGCCGACGTCCTGAACTACCTGCTGCGCCTGGCCCGCAACGCCGACATCGACCTGCTGGCCGTGGCCCGCGAGAAGCTGGCGATCAACGAGCGGCGCTACCCGGTGGCGAGGGCGCGCGGCAGCGGCGCGAAGTACACCGAACTCGTGGACGCCGACCAGCGGAACGGCCTCGGTCGCCTCCCGCACCGCGACGGGACGTGACCGCCCCGCACCGCGCCGGCTCCCGACACCCTCGCACCGGAGGTGGCCATGACCGATCCAGTCCGCGTCTTCCTCGCGGCGCCGTTCGTGCAGTTCCTGGCAGGGGACAGGGTGGTCGACCCCTGGCGTCGACGGCTGGGCCGCCTGCGGGAACGGCTGTTGGCGGGCGGTGCGGCCGTGTTCAACGCCCACCACAACGAGGGGTGGGGAGCCGACGGGCTTCCCCCTGACCAGTGCGTGCCCAGCGACCTCAGGGGCGTGATCGCCTGCGACGCCGTGTGCGCCTACGCGGGGGACCCCGTCTCCGCCGGTGTCGCCGTCGAACTCGGGTGGGCCTCGGTGCTGCGCAAGCCGATCGTCCTCGCGGTGGACACGGGCGCCCGGCTCACCCCGATGCTCCAGGGACTGGGCTCGGTGACCCGGGTCGAGACGGTGCGGCTGGCGGACGGGCTCGACGACGAGGCGATCGAGGAGATGGCCGCCGCCGCGCTCCGCCTCGCGACGGAGGCCCGGACGTGGGCTCCACCGCTGTGGCCCGGCGCCCGGCTGGACGCCCCGCTGGGGTACGTCGCCCGGGACGACGAGACCTCCGAATCCGCGCATCCCGAGATCCCGTTGGGGGAGATCCCGGCATGACCGGGGGACGCGACTGAGGACCGGACGGCGTCGACGGCACATCGTCAGGGACAGGACATGCGAGTGACACCGGTCGACGTGCTGGTGGTGGGCGACGACACGGTGACGTCGCACGGTCTGCGCGCGGCCATCGCCCAGTCCCCGACGACACGCCTGACAGCGGAGGCCACGTCTCTCCCCGAGGTGATCCGCTGCTGTGCGCGGGGGCGCGTCGACGTGGTCGTGGTCAACGCGGCGGCGTCGGGCGTCGCCGTCGCCGCGCTGGTCCGCGCCGTGCGGCGGCTGCCCGACCCACCCCCGGTGTTGTGCCTGCTGTCGACCTCCGACCCGGACCTGGCCGGCCAGCTCGCGGCGGCCGGGGCCAGCGGACTGCTGTATCCGACGGCCAGCCCCCGGGATCTGGCGGCGGCGGTGGTGGTGTTGCGGGCGGGCTGCTCGGTCAGCCCGCGCGCCCCGGCCCGCCGTCCCCGCTTCCGGTGGGACGCCGACCGCGCCGCGATGACCGGCCCGCGTCGGCTCACCGACCGGGAGCTGGACGTCCTGCGGATGATCGCCGAAGGCCGAAGCAACGACGAGATCGCGTACCGCATGGCGCTCAGCGAGAGCACGGTGAAGACCCACGTGCAGCGCATCCTGCGCAAGGTTGGCAGGAGGAACCGCGCGGAACTCGCCGCGTTGGCCTATGAGCGGTGCATGGTTCCGGAGCAGTGGTCGCCGTCTGACTGACCGGGAGCCGACACGAGCGCCCGCCGGAGTACAACGTCCACAGTGGACGGATCAGCGCTGGCGACCGGAGGGACGGCAATTCCCGGTGCCTACTCCCACCGCGCGACGCGGGAAGGCACGCCGGCATTCCCGGCGTCCTGATCGATGGCCGCCAGGACCTGGGCTGTCCCGTCCAGCCAGTCTGGGAACTCGCACAGCGCTGGCCGCACGCACATCTGGTCGCGCCCTGATCGCCCTCGCCCTGGGCGCCTTCGCCGTCGGCACGACGGAGGTCGTCGTCGCCGGGCTGCTGCCCGAGGTGGCCGCCGACTTCGGTGTCTCCCTGCCCACCGCCGGGCTGTTGGTGTCGGGTTTCGCCCTGGGCATCGTCGTCGGAGCCCCGCTGCTGACCGTCCTGGGCACCCGCATGCCGCGCAAGCGGCTGCTGCTGTGGATGGTGGCGCTGTTCACCGTGGCCAGTCGGGGAACTCGCACAGCGCTGGCCGAACGCACGTCTGGTCATGATCGAGGACGCCGGGCACACCGGCGACGCAGCCTTCGGACGCGCACTCGGGGAAGGCGCTCGACGAGTTCGCCGACCGGCCGTGACCGCTCGGTCCCTCGACGACAGCCGTGCCGGAGGGCCGCGTCCAGCATGCGGATCAACCCGCGCCAACCCGTCCGCCGGCCGGGGCCGCCGGAAAGCGTTGGGGGAACATCGACAACGCGCGGTGTCACGCAACGGAGAACTCATCCGCTCTCGCGGAGTGAGCGGCTGCTCAGAGAATGTGCTGCTTGGGTTCTAGAGGTCGTCGCAACACCCCAGCTCAAGGCGTGCGATGGATTTCGAGGTTCGGGCCGACCGGCGGACGCAGGGCAGGAGGAAGCTGGTCCGGGAGCGGGCCGCATATGTCGAGCTCATACGGCAGGGCTACAGCAGCCGGGAGGCGTGCCGGATCGTGGGGATCAACCTGCGAACCGGGAAGAAGTGGCGTAACGGGCACCACGCGCCCGGTGCTGGTCTGAAGCCGCGACCCGGCCAGCCCCTGGCAGCGCGGCAGCATTGAGAACACCAACGGCCTGCTGCGCCAGTACTTCCCCAAAGGCACGGACCTGGCCCGCCACAGCCGCCAGGACCTCGACGCCGTCGCCGCCGAACTCAACAGCCGCGCACGCAAAACGCTCGGCTGGGAAACCCAGCCGAGCGGCTCGCCAAGCTCCTGACCGCAGCCAGTTGATCAACTTGTGTTGCGACGACCCCTCGGATCCGTCCTGGATCTGGGGGCCTTTGGCCAAGGGATGCGAGGAGGCGGAGCCTGCGGCGGACATCGCCGCCCACGATCCGCCTCGAAGATCGCGAGTACCGCGTGCGCGCACCCCGACGCGAAAGCGGTGACCTCACGAAGGCCTTGCTCGGTGCGTGCCGTGCAGCTCGACCACCAGCGCGGCGACGGCGTTCAGGTTCCGGAAGTTCGCCCCGGTGACCTTCTCCGGCGGCACGAGGACGTCGAACCGCGACCTGATGTGGCCGACCAGCTCGGCGGTGCTGAGGGAGTTCAGGATGCCCCATTCGAGGAGGGGCGTGTGCCCGTCGATCTCCACGGCGTCCTCGGCGCCGTCAGCGCCGCCGGTGCCGTCGGTGTCGTTGGTGTCGTTCTGGAGGATGTGGCGCAGCACGTACTCCCGCAGCGCCGCCAGAACGTCCTCGACGACAGGGGCCTCGTGCTGGACTGTCTCGTGCTGGGTCACTGTGCCACCTAGCAGCCGTCGACCCTCCCGAGGTGTGCGGGAGGGGAGTGTCGATGTCCACCGGCCAGGAGGCGTCCGCTCCTGGGCAGGGCGAGGAAGCACGGCCGAGGCTACCCGGCCGCCACCGCGTCCGCCCTCCTCCCTGGGGCCGAACCGCACGTCCGTACTTTCGACCGACACCCGACCGTGCCGGCGACGTCGAACCCGCCTGGGCCGCGGTGTCAGCGGGTGCGTTGCGGCTTGGGCTCGTCCCACACGGGTTCCTCGGTCTCCACGACCCGACCGTCGGAGCGGAAGAGGAGGTACCGGTCGAAGGAGCGGGCGAACCAGCGGTCGTGGGTCACCGCGACGACGGTTCCCGTGTAGGTCTGGAGTGCGTCCTGGAGCGCCTCCGCCGACACCAGGTCGAGGTTGTCGGTGGGCTCGTCGAGCAGGAGCAGGGTGGCGCCGGAGAGTTCGAGGAGCAGGATCTGGAACCGCGCCTGCTGGCCGCCGGAGAGCGACTCGAACCGCTGGTCGCCGGCGGCCGCCAGCCCGTACCTGCTGAGCGCCGCCATCGCCGCGCCGCGGTCCAGCCCGGCGCGCCCCTCCTCGCCGTGCCAGAGGATGTCGACCAGGGTCCGCCCCACCCATTCGGGGTGGTGATGGGTCTGCGCGAACAGGCCGGGGACCACGCGCGCCCCCAGCCGGCACACCCCCTCGTGCCGGACCGTGCTGACCTGGTCGTCGTTCCCGGACTCGGCCAGCAGCCGCAGGAAGTGGCTCTTGCCCGACCCGTTCGCCCCGAGCACCGCGACGCGGTCGTCGAGGAACAGCTCCAGGTCGAACGGCTGGGTCAGGCCCGTCAGCCGCAGGTCCTGGCAGGTGACCACCCGCACGCCGGTGCGCCCGCCCCGCAGCCGGGGGCGCACGCGTTGCTCGCGGGGCGGCGCCGGGGGCGGGCCGGCCTCCTCGAACTTGCGCAGCCGGGTCTGCGCGGCCCGGTAGCGGGAGGCCATGTCGTCGCTGAGCGTCGCCTGCTGGCGGAGTGTGCGCACCAGTTCGCGGAGCTTCTCGTGCTCCTCGTTCCACCGGCGGCGCAACTCGGCGATCCGTTCCCACCGGGCCTGGCGCGCCTCGTGCCAGGTGCGGAAGCTCCCGCCGTGGGTCCAGGCGCTGCCGGCCTCGATCGTGACCACCTGGGTGGCCGTGTTCGCCAGCAGCTCGCGGTCGTGGCTGACCATCAGGATCGCCTTGGCGGAGCGGGAGAGCTGCTCCTCCAGCCAGCGCTTGCCCGGCACGTCGAGGTAGTTGTCGGGCTCGTCGAGCAGCAGGACCTGCTCGGGGCCGCGCAGCAACGCCTCCAGCACCAGCCGTTTCTGCTCGCCGCCGGACAGCGTCGCCACGCCCCGGAAGCGCGCCCGGTCGTAGGGCAGGGCCAGCGCCGCGATGGTCACGGTGTCCCACAGCACCTCGGTGTCGTACCCGCCCGCCTCGCCCCACGCGGCCAGCGCGTTGGCGTAGCGCATCTGGGTCTCGGCCGAGTCGTCGTCCATCAGGGCCAGTTCGGCCTGGTCCAGCTCCTCGGCGGCGGCCCGCACCCGCGCCGGCGCGACGGCGAGCAGCAGGTCCCGGACCGTGCGGTCGTCCCGCACCGAGCCGATGAACTGCGGCATGACGGCCATGCCGCCCTGCACGCGGATGCCGCCGTCCGGTGAGGACAGTTCCCCGGACAACACTCGCAGCAGTGTGGTCTTCCCGGCGCCGTTGTCACCCACGAGGGCGACGACATCCCCTGAGGACACCCGCAGGGACACGTCGCGGAACAGAACCCGGCCGTCCGGCAGCACGTACGAGAGCGCCGTCGCCTCCAGGAAGCCCATGGCCCCACACTAGCCGTGCTCACCGAAGGGGTTAGGCGCACGACTGGCGGCGGCAGGCCTGCCGGCGCGGACGTGCCGGTGATCGCGGGAGCGGCCGCAGGAGTGGTGCTTTCCGGGGCAAGGTTCCTTGGGTATGGGCGAGTGCGTTCCTCGGGAGAAGACTGGGGACCGTTCGTGGCATCCGCGGCAGTCGCGGCTCATGGGGTGAGGAGAACGTCGACATGATCTCGGGGAACGTCGCCAAGCTGGCCCTGCTGATCGACGCGGACAACGCCCGGCCGAGCAGTGCCGGGCCGCTGTTGGCGGAGGTCGCCAAGTACGGCACCGCGCACGTCAAACGCGCCTACGGCGACTGGACCGGGACCAGGCTCCAGGGGTGGAAGGACCAGTTGCTCGCCCAGTCGATCCAGCCCGTCCAGCAGTTCGCCTACACCACCGGCAAGAACGCCACGGACGCGGCGATGATCATCGACGCGATGGACCTGCTGTACACCGGCAGGTTCGACGGGTTCTGCCTCGTCTCCAGCGACAGCGACTTCACCCGCCTGGCCGCGCGTCTGCGAGAGTCAGGCCTGACGGTGTACGGGTTCGGCGAACGCAGGACTCCTCATCCCTTCGTGGCGGCCTGCGACAAGTTCATCTACACGGAGAACCTCACACCCGCCCTCGACCCTCCCGGCGAGGGTGATGTCACGCCCACGAGGCCGCCGGACGCGTTTCCGACGCGACTCCCGGTCGACGCCATGCTCATCACGCGACTGCAACAGGCCGTCCACGCCGCCTCGGACGAGGACGGGTGGGCGCATCTGTCCACCGTCGGCCACATTCTCATCAGCCAGCACCCGGACTTCGACGCGCGCAACTACGGTCACGGCAAGCTCAGCGATCTCATCACCGCGACCACCGTCTTCGAGGTGGACCGCCGCCATCCCGGCGACGGCAAGGCCCCCGTCGTCTACGTCCGGCACCGGCGCCCCTGACCACCGCGCCGGCTCGCTGTCGCCGGACCCGTTCGGGGCACAGCACCTCGTGGCCTCGCTGTGCGGAGGTACCGTCAGCAGGCCGCATCGCGTCGACCGTGGGGGGAGTGGACCGCGAGGGGATCACCGCTCAACGGGTTCGCGCGGGCGAGGTGAGCAGAGCGCATGAACCGGTTCGCCCGTCGACGGCACAGCGTCATGCCGCACACGCGGGATCTCGTCGACTACGCGCTCGCCGCCACGATCAGTCAGCGTTTCGCCCCCCCCAGCATTTCCGGGCGGGGAGAGGGCGTTTCGCCGAGCCGGGGGAGGGCCGGTTCGTATCCCTCCAGGACCCCGCGCCCCTGGAGTACTACGTCCTCAGTGGACACGGCAACGATTTTCACCCAGCGGACGTTGGCTCTGTCAGAGCCCGACGACCGTGCGAACCGCCGCGCCCCCACGGGGTGACGACGTCGCCCGGCGATCTGTACCGCTGTCCACCCATCCAGCGACCGTCGATGCGCGCGCCGGCCGTCCCCCAGTGATGCTGGGGGCGGCCGCGCGAGAGGAGACGGCGCCATGAACCCCGTCACGGAGGAGGACGACTCCCGGACGACGTCGGTGCCCCTCGCCTGGTCCTGGCGGGCCATGAGCTGGGCGGTGGTCACGGCGGCGCCCACGTCTCCCGCGTCACGCGCCTGGTCCAGCTCGCGGACGCCTGGGAGTCGATCCTCACCAACGGAGGAGGCCGCGTGGTTGCGCGACAACGTCCGGTTGGAGGTGGCCGCCCCCGGTGTCCTCGTCTCCTGACTCCGGCCGCGCTCCTCGCGGCGACCACACGCGGGGAAACGGCAGGTCCGTCCACTTCGGACCTGTATGCGGTCCATTGAGGACAGAGGTCGTCATCGAAGGGAAGGGGAGAACGTGCTCCGACCACGCTCGACGTCCCACGCCACCGATCTTTCACCAGAAGTCACCGAGCCCCGGCTCGGAGCCCCGACGAGACCAGCACCGCCGAGACCAGCCCCGACGCGACCAGCACCGCCGAACGCCGCACACCACGACACCCTCGTCCCAGGACGACCGAGCGGGAAGACCGTGCTGACGTGAACTGGAAGGACGATCCCCATCCCGCGCGGCTGTTCGACGAACTGCCCGACGGCGTCGTGCGCTGCCGGCTCAGCCCCCGCAACTGCCGGATCAGGCCGGGCCAACACGGGTTCTGCATGGTCAGGGCGAACCAGGACGGACGCCTGGTCACCCTCAACTACGGCCGGTCGGTCCACGCCACCGAGGAGACCATCGAGACCGAGGCGGTGTTCCACTACGCCCCCGGCGAACCCATCCTGTCGATGGGCAACATCGGCTGCATGCTCAACTGCGACTACTGCCACAACTGGAAGACGTCGCAGGCGCGGTTCGTCTCGGACGACGACGTCGTCACCTACACGCCGGACGAGGTCGTGGACATCGCGAAGCGCCACGGCATCCGCGTGCTGTCCTGGACCTACAACGACCCCGTCGTCTGGCACGAGTTCGTCACCGAGACCGCGGCGCTGGGCAGGGAGGCCGGGCTGGTCAACCTGTTCAAGTCGGCGTTCTTCATCTCGCCCGAGGCTGTCGAGGAACTCCTCCCGGTGATCGACATCTTCTCGATCTCGGTCAAGTCGATGGACCCGCGCTACTACCGCAGGCTCACCAAGGGCTGGCTGGAGCCCGTTCTGGACGGCGCGCGGCAGGTCCACCGCGCCGGCAGGCACGTCGAGATCTCGACCCTGATGGTCACCGACCTCAGCGACGACGAGGACACCGCGCGCGCCGTGGCCCGGTTCGTGGGGGAGGAACTCGACCCCGGGGTCCCGCTGCACTTCGTGCGGTTCCACCCCGACTACAAGATGACCGACAGCCGACGTACGCCCCTGGAGCGGCTCCACCACGCCCGCCGCGTGGCGCTGGACATGGGCGTCCAGCACGTCTACCTGGGCAACGTCTACGACACCGAGGCCACGACCACCACCTGTCACCACTGCGGCCACGTGCAGGTGACCCGGTACGGGCTCAACGCGCGGATCGTCGGCGTGGACGGCGCCGGCCGGTGCGCCGGCTGCGGCGAACCCTCCGGCCTCACCCTCCTCCCACCCAGGCCGCCCCGGCCCTCCCTGGCCGAACTCCCCGCCGGCGAGCGCCTGCGGACCGCGAGTTTCGTCTGGCACGGCGACGTGCGGTCCCTGCACATCCAGGTCCGCAACGACGCCGACGCGCCGCGCACCCTCTACCAGCGCCGCTCCGGTTCGGACAGCGAAGGGACCTGGACGGCGTTGGCCCTGTCCCCGGCCGAGAGCTACCGCTTCATCGCCGCCAAGGCCACGCCCGGCGAGCAGGGGGTGGAGGTCGCGGTTCCCGACGACGTGCGGTGCAGCCTCCACGAGGTCTTCGACCGCGCGCACTTCCCGACCGTGGAGGTCGCCGACGGGACGCTCAACGACGACGTCTCCCCGCTGCCCAGCTACCGCTCGATGGCGGGCCGCCGCCCCTCACCCGCGCTCCAGGGCGAGGGGACGACGCCATGAGACACGACGTCGACTATCGGGTCGTCGACCTCGACGAGGACGAGGGGCTGTTCTTCCTCACCGGTGACCACCGCGCGTTCCTGGTCGACCGGGAGCTGGGCGACCGGCTCCGCCGCGGACTGGACCACCTCACCGACGACGAACGCGCGGAGTGGCGGACCCTGGTCGACCGGGGCCTGGTCTCGTCGGTCAACCGGGACGTCCTGCGCGCCAGCACCGCCGAGGACGGCGCCGACCTGGCCATCAACGTCAACCTCACCAACGTCTGCAACCTGGCGTGCACCTACTGTTTCGCCGACGGCGGTGACTACGGCCGCATCACCGAGGCCATGGGGTCGGACAGCGTCGACCACATCTTCGCCTTCGTCGAGCGCCACCTCACGCCCAGCCGCTCGGTCCGCCTGGAGTTCTTCGGCGGCGAGCCGCTGGCCAACTTCCCGGTCCTGCGCGCGGTCTGCGACGGCTCCGAGCGGTTCGCCGCCGAGCACGGCGTCCGGTTCGTGTACCGGATCTCCACGAACCTCACGCTGCTTCCCGAGGGCGTGCTCGACCTGTTCGCCCGGCACCGCTTCATCGTCTCGGTCTCCATCGACGGGTGCCGCGAGGCGCAGGACGCCAACCGCCCCGCCAAGGGCGGCCAGGGCTCCTACGACCGGGTCATCCGCAACGTCCACGCCGTCCGCGCGGCGAGCGAGGACATCACCCTCGTGGCCAGGATGACCGTGGCGCGGCGGGAGCCGTCGCTGTCGCACAACGTGCGGGAGTTGTGGAAGCTCAACGTTTTCGACTACTTCCAGATCTATCCCGGTGTCTTCCCGGTCGACGACGACGGATCTCCCACGGGGACGGGCGGCCGGTCGCCGGGCGGGCCGGTGTTCGTCGAGATCGGTCGTCGACCCCCGGCCGACGAGTTGGCTACTCCGGCAACCCCAGCAACCCCGGCGACCCAGGGGACCTGGGGGACCGGTGGATGCGGCGCGGCCGCGTCGGCGTCCTCCGCGAAACGCCACGTGAACTTCTTCCTCCAGGACGGCATGGTCGAGCAGTTCCGCGAGTTCCTGCGGACCTACCCGAGCCTGTTCACCCCGGAGAACCGGTTCAAGGGAGTGCTGGAGTACGAGCGGACCGCGCAGATGGTGCTGGAGGGGAGGCTCGCCCTCGCGTTCTGCTCCGGCGGGCGCACGTACTTCACACACTCCCCGAACCACTCGATCAGTCCGTGCCACCGGTTGGTGGGGGAGCCCGACTTCGACGTGGGGACGGGGGAGACCGGGCTCACGCGGTCCGTGGCCGACTGGCGGCGGTCCGTCGACAGCCATCCGGTGTGCGGCCGCTGCTGGGCCCGCTACCTCTGCGGAGGTGGCTGCAAACAGGAGAACCACGTGGCGACCGGGGACATCGGCGTCCTCAACGACGAGTCCTGCCGTTACCAACTGTTGCTCGCCGAGGAAGTGCTGCGCATGGTGGGGCGCTCGTCGCCCGACTACCGCGACCGGGACCGACGGCGGTTCGACGACCTGTTCGTCTCCTGTGGACGGCCGGTCGTCCCGAACCACCGGGTCGGGACCGAACGGGTCCACCTGGCGGGGCTCCACCACTTCCGTCCCGTCCTCCCCATGCCCCGACCCGCCCCAGAGCCCGTGTCGTCGGCGAGGAACCAGGACGGGGGTCGACGGTGATCACACGGCGGAACATCCACCCGTATCCGTTCAAGTACCCGCCGGTCGCTGTTGATCAGGTTGGCGGTGAATGCTGACTGCCCCGGTGCCCGATCCTCGCCCTCGGCGGGGGAGGATCGGGCACCAGGACCGGCGTGAGCCGCGATCACATGGCGCTGGATGTTCCGTGATGGCGCGAGTCGTCCAGCGCCGGGCGTTTCACCGCCGCTTCAACGCGACCAGTTCGCCCTTGCCGATCTCCAGAGTGGTCGTGACCAGCTCAGGGTCGTTCTCGACGATCTCGCGCAGTGGTTCCATCTCGTCCACGTGGGACAGCGCGTTGTCGGCGATGAGCACGCCGCCGGGCCGGAGCACGCGCGACGGGTGGGGCCACCAGTTCGGGTACTCGGTGCGTTCGGCGTCGAGGAAGAGCAGGTCCACGCTCTCGTCGGGGAGGGACGCCAGGATCGACCCGCCGTCGCCGTGCCGGAAGTCGACGTACTCCGCGAGGCCGGCGCGGGCGACGTCGGCGGCCGCGGCGCGCTGGGCGTCCGCGTCGACGTCGACGCTGGTCACGCGCCCGCCGGTCGCCCGAGCCGCGTCGCCCAGCCACAGCGTCGACATCCCTCGGGACGTGCCGATCTCCACGATGTCGCGCGCGCCGACGGCCTGGGCGAGGAACCACAGGAACCGGCCGGCGTCGACCTCCAGGACGCGCCAGCGCCGCAGCCGGTCGGGCTCACCGGCATCGTGTCTCGCGGCCTGCTCGGCCAGATCCCGCACCACCCCGCGCAACGCTGCGTCCATGGGGTCTCCCTCGTTGTTCGGACAACATTGACCGGTCCCGACATCCTTGACCCGCGGGATGCTGGGAGCAACGGGTCGTTGGGTTGATCACGCCGGACGCGGGAGAGCCACCAGCCGTGGTGTGCCGGGCCCGCGTGGTGCGCACGCGGGCCCGACACACCGTTGCCTACGGCAGTCCGTTGAGGAACGGTCGGTGGCTGTTCTGGAACTCCCACCTGTAGTAGCGGTCCCAGTTGATCGACCACGTCATCAGGCCGCGGATGGCGGGCGAAGCCCCACCGCGCAGCGCGTAGCTCCCGCAGTTCTGGTTGCGTGCCAGGCAGTTCAGCGCCTGGTGCACCGCCGCCGGAGCGGTGTGCCCGTTGCCGGCGCTGACCGCCGCCGGCAGGCCGAAGGCGATCTGGTCCTCCCGCAGGCCGGGGAACGTATGGCCCGTCCTGGCGACCGGGAAACCGGCCTTGAGCATGTCGGTCATCGCGATGTGGAAGTCCGCGCCTCCCATGGTGTGGTACTGGTTGTCCAGTCCCATTACGGGGCCGGAGTTGTAGTCCTGCACGTGCAGCACGGTCAGCGCGTCCCGCATCGCGTGGATCACGGGCAGGTAGGACCCGGTGCGGTTGTCCCCGCCGCCGGCTCCGCCGTAGAACTGGTAGCCCACCTGCACGAAGAACGTCTCCGGGGCCATGGTGAGCACGAACCTGTCGCCGTAGCGGGACTTCAACGTGCGCAGCGCCGAGATCAGGTTCACGATGACCGGCGCCGTCGGGTTGCGGAAGTCCGTGTCACCGGGGTTGAGGTACAGCGAGTGGCCCTCGAAGTCGATGTCCAGACCGTCCAGCCCGTACTTGTCGATGATGGCCGACACCGACTGGACGAACTTGTCGCGTGCCGCCGTGGTGGTGAGCTGGACCTGGCCGTTGGCCCCGCCGATGGAGATCAGCACCTTCTTGCCCTTGGCCTGTTTCGCGCGGATCGCCGCGACGAACTCGGCCTCGGACTCGACGGTCGGGCACTCCGAGACCGGGCACAGCGTGAACCTGATGTCGCCAGAGGTCACCGAGGTCGGCTCGCCGAAGGCGAGGTTGATGACGTCCCACGCGTCCGGCACGTCGGCCATCCGCAGGTACCCGGACCCGTTGGCGAAGCTCGCGTGCAGGTAGCCGATGAGAGCGTGTCGGGGCAGGCCCGTCTGGGGACAGCCCGAGGTCGTCGCGGTCACGGGAGCGCTGCGGGCGGACTCCCCGACGGAGCTGTACGCCGTCACCGTGTAGGTCCGGCTCGTGCAGGCCGGCAGGTCCGAGAAGGTGGCCGTGGTGTCGGTGACGGTCGTGCGGAGGTCGCTTCCCTCGTACACGCGGTAGCCGGTCGCGCCCTGGACGGCGTCCCAGCGGATCGTGACGCTCGCGGGGGTGGTGCCGGTGACCCGCACGTTGCCGGGGGTCGCGGGCAGTCCCGGTGTTCCGCCGCCACCGCAGTCGGCCCCGTTGAGGCGGCAGTTCTGCGGGGAACCGGGTCCGCTGGCCAGGAAGCCGAAGCTGACGCTGGCGCCGGGCGGGATGCTGGCGTTGTACTCGCGGTTGGTGAACGTGTGGTGGGTGCCGCTCGACGAGAGCAGCGCGTCCCAGAAGCTGCCGAGGGTGGTGCCGGCCGGCAGGTCGAACTCGACCCGCCAGCCGGAGATCGCGGTGGTCCCCTGGTTGGTGATCGTGTACTTGCCCTCCCAGTTGGACCCCCAGTCCGCGACCTTCACGAACGCCGCGGACTCCCCGGCGGCGAGCGCCGGGGCGGTGGGGAGCAGCGCCCCGGCCAGGCCGAGGACGAGCGCGGACAGGACGGTGGACAGGCGTCGCATGACAACCTCCGGACCACGCGGTGAGCAGGGGGTGACCGCGTGGTGGCTGCTTGTCTAGACCACAACCGCCCAGGTTGTCCAGACCACCCAACCGTCGTGGACGACGGCGAACCCGGGAGGCTCCCCGGTTCCCGACCTCGGCAGCTCGCGGCGCGGGTTCCCGTCGTGTGTGCCTCCGGGCCGTGGGTGCCCGCGCCAGAGCCGGCGCGGGCACCCACGGCCCCACTCAAGGTCCCTGCCAGTCGGTGATCCCCGGACGCCGCTGGCACTGTCCGAAAAGGACAGACAGCCGATGTCGTGAGGAGCGCTGGAGTTCGACCCCGCCATGGACACGCGGTGCGCCGACGTAGCTACCCGTCACGGGCAGAGGTGAGGCGTCGACGGGTCAGGGAGTCCCGCCGCTACTGGCCGGGTCGAAGCACGAGCTTCCCCACCGTGCGGCGGGAGGCCAGGTCCTCATGGGCCTTGGCGGCGTCCGCCAGGTCGTACTCTCCGCCCACGAGCGGTCGGAGCCGCCCCGCGGCCACCAGGTCGAGGAGTTCCCGCAGCGGCGCGCCCGCCGCGCCGGAGCGGGCCAGCAGGGGAGCGAGCCAGAAGCCCGCCATGCTGACATTGCGCTCCACCAGTCGGTACGAGTCGATCGGCGGCGGGGTGTCCCCGGACGACGAACCGTAGGAGATCAGGCGGCCGAAGGGCGCGAGAGCGTCCAGGGCGGCGTGCAGCACCTTTCCTCCCTGCGCGTCGAGCACGATGTCCACACCGCGACCGCCGTTCGCCGCCAGCACGCGCTCGGTGTAGCCCTCGGCCTGGCCGTCGACGGCGACGTCCGCGCCCAGGGTCAGCGCCAGGTCGCGCTTCTCGGCGGTGGAGGCGGTGGCGATGACGCGCCCCGCCCCGAAGTGGCGGGCCAGTTGGACCGCCAGACTGCCCACACCGCCCGCGGCCGCGTGGACGACCACGGACTCACCCCGCGTGATGCGGGCCAGGGACCGCAGCATGTGCCACGCCGACAGCCCCTGCACGAGCACGGCGAGGGCTTCGGCCGCCCCCACCCCCTCCGGCACGGCGACCAGGTCCCTGGCCGCCACGACGACCTTCGACGCGTAACCACCGCGCGTGGTGTAGCCGAGGACCCGCTGGCCGTCGCCGGTGCGCCCCACCACCTCCATGCCCGGCACGTGGGGCAGGCGGTCCGGCCGGGCGTACTCGCCCGCGACCTGCCTGAGGTCGGCGAAGTTCACCCCGGACGCCTCGACGTCGACCAGGTGCTCGTCCCGGCCGGGAACGGGGTCGGGGAGGAGGACCTCCCGCAGGACCTCCGGACCGCCGAACGTGGAGAACTGCACGGCTCGCATGGACTCCCTCTCCGTCTTCAGGTGCCGATGCCGCCACGCTAGGAAGCCGGCCGGCGGCGAACCATCCGTCGACGTCGCTGGAAGCCGGCCGTTCCATGAGAGGTGTTCATGTAACGTCGCGGCGTGGGAGCTGGGGACATCACTGCTGGTGAGATGCGGGTGCTGGTCGCCGTGGCGCGCGAGGGGAGCTTCTCCGCCGCGGCCGCCTCGCTGGGGCTGACCCAGTCCGCCGTCTCGCACACGATGCGGGGGATCGAGCGCAAGCTGGGCGCCGTGCTCTTCCGGAGGGGACGGACGGGGGCGGAGCCGACGTCGGCCGGGAGCACCGCCGTGTCGCACGCCCGCCGGATCCTGCGCCTGCTGGAGACGATGAGGGCGGAGACACGGGCCGCCTCGGCGGGGGAGCTGAGCGCGACGGTGCGGCTGGCCGCGCTGCGCGGGGTCGCCTACCACCTGCTGCCCGGCGTGTTGTCCCGGTTCGGCCAGCGATGGCCCCGCGTCTCGGTCGAGGTGAGCGTGGTCCGCGAGGACGCCCCTGGCGTCGCCGGCGAGGTCCTGTCCGGTCGGGCCGACCTGGGCGTCGCGACGCTGTTCCCCGCGCAGGACGGCCTGGTCGCGCGGGAGTTGTTCGCCGACCCCTACGTCCTGGCCTACCCGGCGGGGCATCCCGACCCCCGGAGCCTGCCGATGATCCACTGGGAGGAGGCGACCTCGCCCGAGACGCGTCGCTGGTGCGCCGCCCAGAGCTGGCTGTCCGCCAGCGACCTGCGGGTGCAGGACGACACGGTCGTGCTGTCCATGATCGCGCACGGCATGGGCGCGGCGGTGGTGCCCCGGATGACGCTCGCCGGCGCGCCGCCCAACGTCGCGGTGCAGCCCCTGGAGGACCCGCCCGTGCGCCGGATCGGCTATGTCACGACCAGGGAGATGGGCCGGTCGCTGGTCCTCCGGGAGCTGGTCGCCGAACTCCGCGCGCAGTCGCGAGAGATCTCCGCTGGATCAGGGGACGCGGGCGGAGCGTGATCATCCACTGGGTGCGTCCGGGGCGGCGAGGGTGCGGAGTCGTGGCCTCGCCTGCTCCTTGACTCGCTGTGCGACGTGCGCGTGGATGATGGCAGTGGGAAGTGGGTGGGGCAGGGCCGCGCGTTCCTGGTCGGTGGGTCCGGACGAGGGGAGAGGCCATGACCGAGCGCAAACCGTCCGGAATGTCCTTCGAGTCCTGGGTCGAGAGGCAGATCCGGGAAGCCACCGAGCGTGGCGAGCTGGACAACCTCCCCGGCAGCGGCCGACCACTTCCTGACGCGAACCAGCCCTACGACGAATTGTGGTGGGTCAAGAAGAAGGTGCGGCAGGAGGGACTGCCCATCGACCCGCTCCTGCCCCTCCCGCTGAGGCTGCGGAAGGAGGTCGAGCGGCTTCCCGAGACCCTGCGCGACCTCTCCTCCGAGGAGGCCGTGCGTGACACGGTCCGTGACCTGAACGAACGCATCCTGGCCTGGCTCCGCTCGCCCACCGGCCCCCGGGTTCCCCTGGCTCCCGTGAACGTCGAGGCCGCCGTTCGCCAGTGGCACGACGACCGCGCCGCGAGGACTCCTCGACCCGAGGTCGAACCTGCGGTGGAGAGGCAACCGACAGACGAGGCGCCCCCGCCGCGTCGTCGCTCGTGGTGGCACCGGATCACGCGTCGGAACCGGAACGACGACTGAGCCCGCCCTCGTGGAGCGAGAAGCTCCTCACCGGTGCTGCGCCCAGGACCGCAGCGCGGCGTCGGTGGCGTCTCGTAGACGGTCGTGCAGGTGCTGGGGGTTGTCGAGGGGGACGTCGGGGTCGTCGAGCAGGGCCTGGACCGCGCCGATGACGGCCCCGACGAACGCCCCCACCAACGCGGACGCGCTGACCTGGTCCAGTTCGTCGGGGAACGCCGCGCGCAGGTGCCGTGCGATCTCCCGCTGCGCGTCCATCAGCAACTGGAGCGCACGTCCCCGCACGGCCGGCACGGTCCGGATCAGTCGGAGGCGCAGCGCGGCGTGCCGGCTGACGATCTCGTCGCTGTCCTGGCCGACCTCGCGCAGCGCGCGCCGCAGCAGATCCGAGGGCCGCTCGGCTGGGCCTCGGGCGGCGACCTCGCCTCGACCCTGTACGAGGCCAGCCGCGACCGGGTGGAGTTCACCTGCCACGACTGGATCACCGCGCTCGACCAGGCAGTTGCCGGTGTCGCCCGGTGTCGCGGTGGTCGAAGCCCGGGATCCGCGGGGCGCGGAAGAGGAAGGCGGCGATGGCCCCGTCGCGTGACGGGTGCAGGCACACCGCCCTGCCCGGCGCGTTGTGGATGACCACGTCCTGCTCGTCGGTGTGGTCGTCAACGGGCAGGGTGGCCACGGAGACCCCCTGGTGTCGGACGAAGTCCCGTCCGGCCCCGAAGGTCAGGGCGCGCACGGCGAGTGCAGTCCGTCGGCCCCGATGACCAGGTCGAAGCGGCGGGGCGCGGCTCGGTGAAAGGCGACGTTCACCCCGTCCTCGTCCGCCGCCTCCTGGGTGTCGCTGTTCGGGGAGGGCTCCTCGCTGGCCCTGGTCGTCCGAGGCCGTTGACCACCGCCGCCGACCGCGTTCGCCCGCCGCCCTGGCCATCCCTTCTCGTCGCGGGGACATTCCCAGGAACGAGAATCCAGGACCAGTGACAAGGGAAGGCGGCGCTCCGGGCCGGAGACGTCCGCTCTGTCTCGGTCATGCAGTTCGGGTTGCCTGGCGACTGACACCGCCTCATGACCAAAGCGGACACACGCACGGAATCCTGCTCGCTCCATGTGTTCGGCAGTGTCAGCGTGTGGTGGGAGCCAGGTCAGTCGACACCCCGTCGGTGAGAACGACGGACGGGGGCGTGTCGGCACCGGCGTCATGGTGAACGTCCTCGAAGAACGACTGACGAGGACCTGGGAACCTGCGTGCCTTGTCCCGTGTGGACCCCAGGGTCGTCAGTGTGGGCGGCCGGGGGGCGTTCCGCTGATCAGCTCGACCGTACTGACCGACCCGTTGAGCTGAATCACCCAAATGGCGATCTTGACGAGCGTGGCCTGTCGGATCCGTAGTTTTCTGTCGCTGATTCGGGTGATGAGCGCGTTCTGAGGGATTCGCCAGCGCACTCAATCGAGTGATCGTGGGGAGGGTGGGGCTGAACCTGAGCGACCCGCTCGGCGCACGAAGATCCACACTCGGCGCGAACGAGCGGGCTGGGGCGGGAGTCGGCCACCCGAGGCGGGTAGAAAGTCGTTGTCTGATGTAACGACGCGCTGCGCGAACGTTGCGTCGAACCGAGGGTTGCTGCCACCACCAGGCAGTGGTTGACGCGAAGCGGCCCCCTGAGGGATGGCAGGGTCGCGTCAGCGTCCCTCGCCGTCACCGTCCACCCACCTGTCCGCAGGTGTTCACACGAGGAACGAACCGTGAGCGTAGAGCGGCGCCAGTTCGGGTCGCAAAACCCTCGACGCGGCAAGGAGGAAAACCACGAACCGACGACGTATCCCGCGCTCTTCTGGCGCCTGGTGTCGAGCTGGCCCTTCACATTGCGCGCGGTCGTCCTCTGTGTCGTGCCCATGACACTCGTGCTCGGCACGGTCGTCGTGCTGGCCATCTTCGCCGGCGGCGTGCTGGTCAAGGCCGTCGTCCCTGTGATCGGCGGGGTCCTCGCCTCGACATGGCTGTGTGCCCACGCCAGGAGAAGGGCCGCTCGGTCGGAGCGATGCCAGCACGACGACGAGCCGGAGACGGGAAGCCAACAGTGACGCACTGACAGGTGAAGACCAGCGCTGGTGGGTCGTGGTTTCAGTGTTGACCAAAAAGAATCAGCTAATGATCCTGGCTACCGGACTTCACCCGCACACGTAGGACCGCGGCAGGTTCCCGATATGGACGCGAAGTTCACGCTGACAGCGTGACGAGGCAGGCAGCGGCCCTGGAGCAGGCAGTCGGCCACCAAGCTCACGGAGGGCAGATGTCGAGAAGCCATCTTCCCGTCTGAGTCGGCTGACCGCGAGGCGTACGTCGACGTTCGCGGGGCCTGGCGTCTCGGTGGTGTGGCCAACGTCGACCTGGCGGCGTGGGCCCCGTCACCCGAGGCCGGACCGACTGAGGGCACACCTTGCGATCGTGCGAGCCGTCGTGATCGATCCCCGGGGGGCCTTCCAGTTGGAGCAGCGGCCAGAGCCGGTCGCGGGACCGGGGGCCGTGGTGGTCCGGGTGCGGGGCGCTGGCCTCAACGCCGCTGACTTGCAGCAGGCACGGGGGGATTACCCGGCGCCACCGGGATGGCCGGCCGACGTGCCCGGTCTGGAGGTCGCTGGTGAGGTCGAGCAGGTCGGGCCCGGTGTCGTGGGGGTCGCGCCGGGGGACCGGGTGATGGCGTTGGTCGGCGGGGGCGGCCATGCCGAGCGGATCACGGTTCCGGCTGATCTCCTCCTCGCGGTGCCGGAGGGGCTGTCGTGGGAGGAGGCCGCCGGTTTCCCCGAGGCGTTCAGCACCGCCTGGGACGGCCTGGTCACCCAGGTCGGGGTCCGCGCTGGTGATCGGGTGTTGATCACCGGTGCGGCCGGCGGGGTGGGCACGGCCATGGTCCAGGTCGCCGCGGTGTCCGGGGCGCACGTGGTGGCCAGCGTGCGTCGGCCCGAACTCCACGACCTCGTGACGGGGCTGGTCCCGGACGGCCGGGTGGACGTCGTGACTCCCGACCAGGAAGCCGCGCACGCGCCGTACGACGTGATCGTGGAGCTGGTCGGCGGCGAGGACTGTCTGGAGCGGGTCGCCTTGCTGCGCAGCCGGGGCAAGGTCCTCGTTGTCGGGGTGCAGGCCGGCACCACGGCGCCGCTGCGGATGTTCGATCTCATGCTCGCCCGTGCCCAGGTGATCGGCACCACCATTCGTGGGCGCTCACACGCTGAGAAGGCGGTCCTCGCCGCCATCGTGCGGAGGTCTGTGGTGCCCCTGCTGGCGCAGGGGCGGTTGCGGGTGCCCGTCGACGCGGCGTTCCCGCTCGACCGGTTCGCCGAGGCCTATGCCCGTCTGGCCGGGCCGGGGAAGTTCGGCAAGGTCATCATGCTGCCCCGACTTTCGGGGCGGGCCCGAGATTGTGGGGCGCGATCGTGTCGTTGCCCGCAGGCGCGCGTTGAAGCGAGGACGACGACCTGTGCGTGGCATTCACCGGCCTCGACAGCTTCGTCAGCCGGGAGTCGGGTGGAACCACCCGTCGCTACCTGACCGACGCGTTAGGCAGCACGTTAGGTCTGTCGGACAACAGCGGCACGGTCGCGAACTACACCTACGAACCCTTCGGTCGCACCTACATCTCCGGCAACGACGCCGGCAACCCCTACCGCTACACCGGCCGCGAGGACGACGGCACCGGCCTGTACTTCTCCCGAGCCCGCTACTACAGCCCCGCTCTCCGACGGTTCCTCAGCGAGGACCCCATTGGCTTCGCGGGCGGAACCAACCTCCACGCCAACGTCGGCAACCAGCCCACTGCTCTCACGGACCCGATGAGCACCAAGCCCTCCAGCTCACGTGATCCGCAGAGCTGCTTCTCCAACAGCTTCACGCCCGACACTCAGGTCCGCATGGCGGATGGGACCAACAAGCGCATCAGCGAGGTCAAGCCAGGCGACCAGGTGTTGGCCACCGACCCGTTGAACGGACGCACCGCCACCCAACGCGTCCACAACCTCACCGTCGACGACCTCCACACCTTCTACGTCAGCACTAGCTCCGCGAGGGACTCCTCAGATGTCCTCACGCACAACAGCAATTCGAAGCAGGGAGCGTCCGGGTGTGGCCTTGGCGGATGGTACGGCTCGTTAGCCCCGGCTGGCCAAGGTTAAGAAATAAGCCATATTCCAGCCGAGGCTGTCAGTCCGCTCAGTTCCCACATGGGGCCCGCGATCAGGATGGATAAGTCGGACCACCGTGCGGTGAGTAGCACCGGAAGTAGCCAGGCTGCCAAGTCTTGGCGAGCGAGGCAAAAGAAGCTCGTTGATGACGGGCGCTTTGACGAGGCGATGCGGATGGATATTGACGATATTCGCGCCCGCTTCGGTGACAAATATGACGCGCACATCGAGGAAATGTTGGACGGTCTGAAGAGGAACAAGGAGTATCAGGAGCTCGCGAGGAGGGGCTTGGCGTAACTGTCTTCTCTGGGGAGAGGGGAGACGTCACGAAGAGGGATATGTCTCGCTGTCGGACTTGCTGCGGTAGGATCTGGTGGAGGCTCGCATAGGGCGGAGGAGAGATGGACATTCGCTTAAGTCCTCCGGTGGGGGTGTCTTCAGTAAGGCTGGGGATGAATCAGGCTGAGGCACGCCAAGCGATGAGGCACTGGGCGGAGCCGGAGGTCGTGGAAGGAGAGTTCCTGGGACTCCGCGCGAAGGCCAAAGATCTGGCCTTCGACATATTTGCCCTCTTTGAGGGGGGAGACTCGGTCAGCGCTATCGAAGTCTGGAGGCCGGAGAGCGAACAAGTTCGGGTCATTTTCGAAGGTATGGACGTGTTCGGCCTCCCGGCTTCCGATGTCCTACGAGCTCTGCGTGGGCGGGGGATCGTGGTGGACGAGAGCGATCCCTACTACCCGTGTTGTCCGGACCTCGCCCTGGGTTTCAATCGGGCGGGAGACTCGGGTGGAAGCACGCCCGAGGGACTGTCAGTGCTTTTCGAATCTGTTTTGGTCGCCGCTCCCGGGTACTATGCGACGTGAGCGCGTTCTTTCTGGAATTCATTTTCGATCTCGGGTTGCCCCACTTGGTCCTCCCTCGTCAAAACGGGCAACGCGTCACTGACTTCAAACCAGATGTCAGGGCACCCCGAGCTAGAAAGGTTCAGGTGGTCTGTAGATAGGGTGGCGACACATGGGGTCGAAGGCGGCACTTCTTGTGCTGGCGCGCACTAACCCGCAGACCGCGTTGGGGCAGGTACTCGTGGCGGGAGAAGCGGAGTCACAACTACTGGCCGAAAGTGTTCGCCGGAGTGGATCGTTGGAACCATTCGGGTCAGTGACGTTGGACGAGGCTATCTGGCCAGAGGAGGGCATAGTCTGTGCGGGTTGGTTCCCGGAACTTGACATCGTGACGTCTCGCGACCTCGCCCATGATTGCCCCAGTGACATTTCCGAGAAGATTCTACTTTCTTCTTCCGAAGATGTGCGTCGGGGTAATCTCTGGGGCGGATGCCCGGTCGCTGGCGTGGTGGGAAGGACAGCCTCGCCCCTGGCGTACATGGTTGCGACGAGGTTCGGTCTCGGGTGAGGCTCGCATGAGACGAAACTGACGATCTCCGTGGCCGCTGACACCGGCCCGCCCCACGATCTCACCATGTTCGCGCGGACGCTGCGCGGCGCGACCCCCGGGTCCGTTGGGCGTACACCGGCCACTACCAGGCATGTCTCTACGGCGGCGAGCCGTGGGACAGACCGAAGGCCACAATTCGGAGCGCCAGGTGGGGATTAGCTGGGGGAGTGAGCCATCGACGGCTTGCCTCGGTCACGTCTGACTGCGGATGGTGCCGCTTTCGACACATCTTGCGCGCACCGCACTAGTCGCCAGCTTCGGCCGTACGAGGTCCTGTGATCGCGGTCGTCTCGGTCGTGGCGGTTCGTCTTGACGTACGACCTGATCACTGGGCTGGTTTGGTCGGGATCAGGTGACTTGGTGCTACCCCCGGACTGGCCTGTACGCGTGTGGTTGAGGGCACGGGCGGCCGCAGCCGATCAAGTGGCTGAATCCCCCTTTTTGGGGGTTTGGCGGCCGTGTGATGGGGGTTGGGTGACTGGGCTTGCTGCCCGGGGGTAGGCAGCGAGGTGGATGGCTGGCGTCCGCCCGCGGCAAGGGTCCGCTTCCCTCGTGTTTCTGGTCGCGGGTCGGCATACCGCGATGCAGGTGTGTCCCTCGACGCAGCCGGCGCGACGTCCGGTGCCCGGCTGAAGCCGGGTTGGTCCTGGCGTGACCAGAGAGGGCGGAGGCGGGGGAGAACTCGCCGCGCGCCTCGGCACCGAGCGTCGCCGTCGCGGCTGATCGTGCCCAGGTGGAACAAGTCGCGTGGATTCCGGATATCCGCGCTGTCGTGAATGGGAGGGCGACGATGTCCTCACCGATTTCAGGGAGAACCGGACGACGACCTCATCGGATCGCGCGGGTGGTGGGAGTCTCGGCGTTGCTGGTCGGGGCGCTGCCCACCGCGGCATGGGCGCAGGATGCCGCGCCGACGGATGAGCCGCGCAGCCTGGACCGGGCATTCGCCAATGTCCAGAGCATTCCCTGTGACGGTGTCCAGTACGTGGTGCGTGAACCTGACGTGTCCCCCTACACCGAACTCGGGGGGACCCCGGTCATCATCGAGAAGGGCGACCAGATCCCGACCCAGCTCCAGGTCTCCAAGGGGGAGACCACGACGAACACGGTGACCGACACCCTCGGGGTCGACGTCCAACTGTCGGGCAAGCTCGTTCCCGCCAGCAACGTGTGGGAGATCGGTGGCCAGGTCAACTTCAGCTTCACCCACTCGGTGTCGATCGAGAAGACCACCACCTTCTCGCAGGACATCACCGCCACGATCAACCCCACCGGCAGGTCCCAGATCACCGCCAGTCCGGTCTTCTACAAGTTGCAGGCGTCCGGTTTCTATTGGCGGTCCGCCACGGAGAACGGGTGCCAACCGCAGGTCACCCTCAACCGGCTGACGATGAACACCGTCGCGGCGATGGGATGGCAGATCCTCTGTGACGATCTTGACGGCAGCGGCCCCCGACGCTGTGTGGCCGGCCGGGACGGCGACTACACGCCGCCCGGCGACGCGGCGCACTCGGATCCCCTGCTCCCCGACCTGTATCTGCCGAAGGATCCGACACCCCGAGTGCCCTACAAGTTCGTGGACGACTGCTGGGTCGATCCCTTCCTCCAGAAGGGAGCCAATCTGTGCCAGGCCGCGATCCCTTCGGTCTGCGAGTTCCACAGCTACGATCAGGGCGGCCCGACGTCGTGGGAGTACCAGGGGTTCGTGAAATGCCCCGAGACCCTGCCGTACCAGGACTGGATGTTGCTGACCATCATCCACGAGAAACCCTATCCGGAGGGCTACCTCACACCTTTCCCAGACGACATCTGGAACTGGAAGGTCGACTACGTCTCCAACTGCCGCAACGGAGACTGGTGCGAGGCCAACCAGCGCTCCTCGCGTGGCGGAGAAACCAACATCCTGGTCGCCCATATTCACGGCGGCGACGGCACCGGCTTCGGCAGTCGTGTTCTGCTGCTCCCCGTCAGAGGGGATCGCTCCTACTGGGACCAGATCTCGGGGGCGGCCTCCGACGCCATCACCTCCTCGACGGCGCGCGTGCCGGCCTCGCCGAAGCTTCCCACCCGCCAGCCCCACGAATCGTCAGATCCCCAACCCGTGAACGAAAGGTAGGACACCGATGAGAGCCACGGTCACCCTGTGCGCGGCGGCCATGCTGTTCCTCGCCGGCGGTCCAGCCGAGGCCGACCAGTCTCTTCCAGAGGACCCACCCGGCGCCGGCGACTGCTGGACGGCGCGTGTCCAGGCCCTTCCCCAATATCCGGTCGACCTGGGCATAGAACCGTTCGTGGAAGATGTGTTCCTTCGTTACGCCTTCATCACACCGGGCACCGACCAGTGCAGCATACGCGTCACGTTCCGCGCGGACGTTACGAGTGACGACGGTTGGGAAGGAGAGGCCGAGTTCTTCCTCGACTATCCGCAGAGCGGGACCATCGTCGACGTGTCATTCACTCTCCCCACCAACAACACGCAGGAGACGTACGTCATCCAGGATGTGTGGAACGTTGAGGCGACAGCGCGGCCTGGTCAGGGCGAGGTTGGGGAGTACGACCTCGACAAATGCTACAACCGGCAGGGCGGCCCGTGCACCGAGCCGATCTATATCGGCGAAAGTTGGTGACATCCACCTGTAGGCAGTGCTGAGAGCGGGTGTCGCGCGCTGACCTCCGACGGTTCGAGTTTGGGGCAGCAGCGGGTTCTTCTGCGCCAACAGCGGCATGTCGTCCGGCGGTGGGTCAGGCCACCAACAGGGCTGGCTTATGCGTCGTGGATGGCACACGAGTTGGACATCGCCGGGCAGCTATCGTCTTGGTCATGTCGAATTCCTTCACCCGGAACAACCTCCTGCTGTCGATGGTGTCGACCCTGGTTGGAGACGACGCCGACCTGGAACCAGCCAGGAAGGCGTTCGAGGAGACTCGGGGCGACTTCCGGGCGAGGTTCACGGCGGCGGTGGAGGCGCGAATGGCCCAACTGGTGGCCCCTGAGGTGTTCATCGAAGTGCCAGAGCATCCCGAACAGCTCAGCAAATCCGCTCTCGAAGAGTTGGTGCGGCCCGCCGCAGACGCTTCCTTGCGCTCCTACCCCACGAAAGGCGAGCTGCTGGACCAACTGGCCAGAATCCAACGACGCCAGCAAGAGCGTCCGGCGTGGATCCCCCGGATCGACCGGGACGACAACCCCGTATCGCCACCCCTCGACACCGGCCGGGAACCGGATCGGCCGCTGGTGGTCGCTGCCCTTGCCGAGGTCGGCGAGGTGACCGTCCAGCTTCCCACCGGGGAGCAGGACCGGCCGGAACTGGCGATACGCCCTGGCGGCATCGGGGAATGGGAGGCCGCGCTGCACACCATGCTCGGTCTTGTCGGAAGAGGCTCGCCAGCCTCGACCATCACGCTCGACGCGGCGGCCAACGAAGCGCTGGTGCCGGACGAGATGCGGTGGTGACCGTCCGAGTCGGCACAACAGTGCCAGCCGCACATGATCCGCAGGTCGCCAGCAGTTCACTGGCCACACCCAGCCTTATGTCGGATGGGCGACCTACCTGGCGCCGCGGCCGGTCCCCGACGAGGAGCCCTGTGCGATCAGGGCGGAACCGGTTACCGGGGAGAACCTGTACTGGGTCGGCGAGGATGCCACTGCGGTGTCCGATACCGCGGTGCTGGCACTACGCGACGCCCTCGCGGCCAGTGAAAGTCTCCACGTCACAGAAGGGTTCGACTGTCCGCAATCTTGATGACGGACAGCACCAGGTGCGGGTGAGCGGTAGCAGGTGTCGGAGAAGGGTCCGGCGATGTTCACGAACACCAGACGCGGCCTCGTGGCGCGCGCCAGGCCCGGCTCCGCGCCTCGTCGGCGTCGACGGCGCCCGTCCCGGCGCACTGGTGGAAGGTGATCCAGGACAAACCTTCTCGACACGCTCCGAGGAGGTACGGATGCTTGCCCGATGACATGGTGGCAGGGGTTGATCGTGCTCGGGGCGGGGATCTGGGCGGGCACGATCAACGCGGTGGTCGGCTCCGGCACGCTCGTGACCTTCCCCGTGCTGCTGGCGTTGGGCTTCTCCCCGGTCACGGCGACGACGTCGAACGCGGTCGGTCTCGCGCCGGGAACCATCAGCGCCGCCATCGGGTACCGACACGAGCTGAAGGGACAGCGCGCCCGGCTCGTGCGCTACGGGGTGGCGTCCGGGATCGGCGCGATCGGCGGCACGGTGCTCCTGCTCGCGCTACCGCACGACACGTTCAGGATGGTCGTGCCGGTGCTCGTGGGGCTGGCACTGGTGCTCGTGGTGATCCAGCCCCGGGTGTCGGCGTTCGTGACGCGGCGACGCGACCTGGAGCCGGACGTCGAGGGGCACGGCGGCCCGCTGCTGCTGTTCCTGCTCCTCCTCGTCGGCGTCTACGGTGGGTATTTCACCGCCGCACAGGGCATCATGATGATGGCCCTCATGGGCATGCTGCTCACCGACTCCATGCAGCGCCTCAACGGGATCAAGAACGTGCTCGCGGCCGTGGTGAACGTCGTCGCGGGCCTGGTGTACGCGGTCGTCGCGCCGGTGAGCTGGCCGGTGATCGCCCTGCTCGCCGTCGGGTCGACGCTCGGTGGGCTGCTGGGCGCGAAGATCGGCAGGCTCCTCAGCCCCGCCGTGCTGCGCGGGGTGATCGTGGTGATCGGCGTCGCCGCCATCGTCCAACTCCTCCTTCGGTAACTCCGCGCCGCGCAGGAACAGATCGGCTCGTCCCCGTGGGATCAGTGTCGCGGCAGCGGGGCCGCGGTCGGCGTGGAGGGCAGCAAGGCGGGCGCCGTCGACTTCGATGACTGACACCCCACGACGAACCGGAAATGGGGAACCAACACGGACAAAGGTCAGAACTGGTGTCGCCGTGGCTTCAGTGTTGACCGAAAAGAACTAGGTAAAGATCTCGGCTGCCGCACTACGTTGACGAGGACCTGGCGAGCAACGGGGGTGGCGGCCATGGACGAACGAGTGTCCGTGCTGGTGGTCGAGCGGCGCTCCGGGACCTCACTGTTCCCCAGGGCGGTGGGGCAGAACCAGCGCACGATGGAACTGCTGGGGTTCGGTGGGATCGCCAAGGACGTTCCGACCCAGACACCGAGCGAGTCCCGGTTCCGGGTGCGGGTCGCGGCGAGCCTCCGGGGGCCGGCCTTCCACGAGGAGGTCTCGCACGCCGTCCCGTCGGGCCTGGAGGTCCTGTCGCCGGCCAGGGTCGGCACGGCAGGGCAGGACAAGTTGGAGCCGTTACTGCGCCAGCGCGCCGAGGAACTCGGCGCCGACCTGCGCTTCGACACCGAGTTGGTGTCCTTCGACGAGGATGACGACGGTGTGACCGCCGTGCTCCGCGGCCGCCGTGACGAACGGACAACCCAGGTGCGAGCGGACTACCTCGTCGCCGCCGATGGCAACCGCAGCGCCGTGCGCGAGGCGCTCGGCGTCGAACGACACGGCTCGGGGAGCCTCGGTCACAACCTCAGCATCATCTTCGACGCCGACCTCGGAGACCTGGTCGAACCCGACCAGGCGACGCTGCACGTGCTCTACAACGAGCACGCCAGCGGTGTGTTCATCACGATCGACCGCGCCATCAACCGCCACCTGTACAGCGTTGGCTACGACCCGGCGAGCGGGCAGTCCCCGGCGGACTTCACCACCGAGCGGTGCACGGAGCTGATCCGGCTGGCCACCGAGCTGCCCGACCTCGAACCAGAGATCAGGGCCGTGCGTTCGTGGGAGATGGCGGCCGCGGTGGCGGACCGGTTCCGGGTGGGGCGGGTCCTCCTGGCCGGCGACGCCGCGAAGGTCACCCCGCCCAGCGGCGGGTTCGGGGGCAACACCGCGGTCGGAGACGCCTACGACCTGGCGTGGAAGCTCACCGCGGTGCTCGATGCGACGGCAGGGCCCGGCCTGCTGGACACCTACGACGCCGAGCGGCGGCCCATCGCCGAGCGGGTCGTCGCCGAGGCGCTGCGGTTGCTGTCCCGCCGAGGAGCCGACTCGGCCGCGCAGGACACCAGGGACACCGCCGAGACCACGGACACCAAGGACAAGGAGGCCGAGGAGGCTTCCGACCGGCAGCGGGCGGTCGAGCTTACGCTCGGGTTCCGCTACCGCTCGTCCGCGGTGCTCATCGAGGACGACGATCCCGCGGACACCGAGGACCCCTACCGGCCCACGGGCCGGCCCGGGTTCCGCGCACCGCATGTCTGGCTGCGCGGTGACGGCGGGAAAGTGTCCACTGTGGAGCTTTTCGGCGATGGTTTCACGCTGCTGGCCGGGCCGGAGGGCGCGCTCTGGGGCGACGTGGCCGAGGACGTCGTGGGGCGTCTCGGCATGACCTTGCGAACGCACGTGATCGGTCAGGACCTGGGCGACACTGACGGGGAGTTCCTGGCCAGGTACGGGATCGGCGCGTCGGGCGTGAGCCTGGTCCGGCCGGATGGCGTCGTCGCATGGCGAACCGCTGACCAGTCGGGCGATCCCGCTCAGGCCCTGCTCGGGGCGCTCACCATGGTGCTGGCGAGGTAGGTGACGTCACCCCGACACGCGGACGCGCGCGTGGAAAGCGACGGCCCGGTCGAGTGGAGGACCCTCGACTCGACCGGGCCGATCAGTCACCGGGGGAGCGGGTGCTCACAGGGTGCGCTGCAAGCGGTCGGACATCAGCCTGACGAAGCGCGAGGCGTCGGTCAGCTCGCCGCCCTCGGCCAGCAGGGCCATCCCGTAGATCAGCTCGACGGTGTCGGCGAGGTCGGCCCGGTCGGTGTCGTCCGACGTCTCGTCGAACGCCTTGCGCAGGCCGGTCACCAGCGGGTGCGTGGGGTTGAGCTCCAGGATCCGCTTGATCTTCGGCAGTTCCTGGCCCATCGCGCGGTACATCTTCTCCAGCGTCGGGGTCAGGTCGTACGTGTCGCCGACGACGCAGGCCGGGGAGGTGGTGAGGCGGGAGGACAGCCGCACCTGCTTCACGTGGTCGGCGAGGGTCGTGGTCATCCAGGCCAGCAGGTCGGCGAAGTCCTTCTCCCGCTCCGCGGTCGCGGACCTCTCCTCCTCGGACTCCAGGTCGACCTGGCCCTTGGCCACCGACTGGAACCGCCGGCCCTCGAACTCGGGCACGGCGTCGACCCACATCTCGTCGATCGGGTCGGTGAGGATGAGCACCTCCAGGCCCTTGGCCCGCAACGCCTCCAGGTGCGGAGACCGCTCCACGGTCGCCCGCGAGTCGCCGGTCATGTAGTAGATGACCTGCTGGTCCTCCTTCATCCGCTCCACGTACTGCGCCAACGTCGTCGGCGTCTCGGGGGAGTGCGTGGAGGCGAAGGAGCAGATGCCCAGGATCGCCTCGCGGTTGTCTGGGTCGCTGAGCAGGCCCTCCTTGACCGCGGCGCCCAGCTCGCGCCAGAACGTCGCGTAGGCGTCGGGCTTCTCGGTCATCATTGTCTTGACGGTCGACAGCACCTTCTTGACCAGGCGGCGACGCATCAACTGGATGTGCCGGTCCTGCTGGAGGATCTCCCGCGAGACGTTCAGCGACAGGTCCTGCGCGTCGACGACGCCCTTGACGAACCGCAGGTACTCCGGCATGAGCGCCTCGCAGTCGTCCATGATGAAGACGCGCTTGACGTAGAGCTGCACGCCGCGCTTGCGCTCCCGCATGAACAGGTCCAGCGGCGCCTGCGACGGCAGGAACAGCAACGCCTGGTACTCGAACGTGCCCTCGGCTTGGACGCGGATCGTCTCCAGCGGCTTGTTCCAGTCGTGGCTGATGTGCCGGTAGAACTCGACGTACTCGTCCTCCGTCACCTCGCTGGAGGGACGGGCCCACAGCGCCTTGCGGGAGTTGATCGTGGTCGGCTCGCCGCCGTCCTCGGGCACCAGCCGGATCGGCCAGGTGATGAAGTCCGAGTACCGCTGGACGATCTCGGTGATCTTCGCGTGCGAGGTGTAGTCGGCGAGGTGGTCCTCCTCGTCCGCGGGCTTGAGGTGCAGGGTGACCGCGGTGCCCTGCGGCGCGTCCGGGGCCGAGTCGATCGTGTAGGTGCTCTCGCCGGTGGACTCCCAGCGCACCCCCTCCGCCGAGTTCGGGTGGCGCGTCACGAGGGTGACCCGGTCGGCGACCATGAAGGTCGAGTAGAAGCCGACGCCGAACTGCCCGATCAGGTCACGGGAGGCGGCGGCGTCCCGCGAGTCCTGGAGCTTGCGCAGGAACTCGGCGGTGCCGGACCTGGCGATCGTGCCGATCAGGTCGACGACCTGGTCGCGGGTCATCCCGATGCCGTTGTCGCGGACGGTGAGGGTGCGGTGTTCCTTGTCGATCTCGATGGCGATGTGGAGGTCGGAGAGGTCGGCCGACAGCTCCTTGTCGCGGAACGACTCCAGCCGCAGCTTGTCCAGCGCGTCCGAGGCGTTGGAGATCAGCTCGCGCAGGAAGGTGTCCTTGTTCGAGTAGATCGAGTGGATCATCAGCTTCAGGAGCTGACGCGCCTCCGACTGGAACTCCAGTGTTTCCACGGGCCTCCGTCCCCTCAGGTTCGGTCACGAGACGACCCTGCATCGTATCGATCCGCGGCGCTCCGTCGCCGCCTCGCCCTGCCGTGCCGGGGCGGCGGCGAGGCCTGGTGGGGGTGCCCCACCCGGGCGGGGGCGAGGGGCGGGAGGGGGTGGACGGCATACAACGTGGCCCTTCGGCTACTGCCAGGCGGAGACCGCCGCCCGCCTGCGTACGAGCCGGAAGGCGGTGGAGATGCTTCTGTACCGGAGCCGACGGGAGGTGGCGTGACGCGTGCCCGACGTGTCGCGGTGGTTAGTCGGGCTGGAGGGCGAGGAACAGGAAGCTCGGGGCGGTGCCCCGGTCGGGCAGCGCCGCGAACAGGGGACCTGGTCCGCGACCGGCGTCGGGGACCCGCCGGCCGTGACGTCCCCGGCCAGGGCCTGGGTGGTCGACTGTTCGTCGTAGGCGTTGTTGAGGCTGGTCTTGTTCTTGGCCGAATACGCCTCGGCGAGGCTGTCAATCGTCATTGATTCGAGCTGGATCGTGGGCAGTCGGGGTGGCGTGTCCTGCGCGCGCCGGGACACTTCCCGGACGAATGCCTCCGCTGCGGTCTTGATGACGGCGGGCTGGGGGCTCTTCATGGGGAGCGGTGTGGGAACCCCGACGGCAAGCCCGTGCTCATTGTCCACGGTGTGCCGGGCTCAGGATGCGACGTCCATGCGGGCGGTTGACCCTGACCGGTTCCAGCTCGTGCTCTTCGACCAGCGCGGGTGCGGCCGGAGCCCCCGCGCGCGAGCGATCCCGCCACGGACATGCGGCACAACGCGTCCCGGAGATCGTCATCTCCGGGTGACGGCCACGCTGCGGCGGAAGTCGGCTGGCTGTACCTGGTGCATGGACGTCTCCGCCTGAGTCGTCCGGTCGGGACGGCGTGGGAGCTGGGGTGGGGCCTGGCACGCCTCGAAGCGTGCGACGACGGCGGCGGCCGGGCGCACCACCCAGGGCTTGGGTGTGTCGGGGATGCGGGCATGCCTGGGTGGGGCGTCCGGGTGGCGGGTGTGGGGGGTGTCAGCGGGGCAGGACGGCTTCGATGGCTGTGGTGACCTCGTCGGCGTCCGGGTCCGTCTGGGGTGCGAAGCGTGCGGCGACGGTGCCGTCGGGGGCGATGAGGAACTTCTCGAAGTTCCAGCGGACCTCGCCGTGGTAGCCGTCGGCTCCGGTGGCGTGGACGAGCTCGGCGTAGAGGGGGTGTCGGGTCTCGCCAAGCACGTCGATCTTCTGCGTCATCGGGAAGGTGACGCCGTAGGTGGTGGAGCAGAACGTGGCGATCTCCTCGGGGGTGCCGGGTTCCTCGCCCATGAACTGGTTGCAGGGCACGCCCAGGACGGTGAAGCCGCGTGGTGCGTAGCGCCGCTGGAGGTCCTCCAGGGCCGCGTACTGCGGGGTCAGGCCGCATCGGGACGCGACGTTGACGATCAGTACCGCGCGGCCCCGGTACTGGGCGAGGTGGGCGGGGCCGCCGGTGAGGGCGTCGATCTCGACGTCGAAGACGGACATGTCACTCCTTGGCGTCGGGTGGCTGCTACCGGATTCTGGTCACGTCCGGGGCCGGTTGTGATCGCGCGTCAGTATCGGTGGTGCAGGTGAGCGAATCGGGCTGGGTCCACGGCGGCCAGGTCGGTCATCAACGCGATCACCGCTGCCCCGCCGGGGGTTCGGTGGACGGTGGCGTCCAGCGCTGTGGGGAGGGGCGGCAGCGGCGAGTGGCGGCCGGTGTCGAGGTGGGTCAACCAGCCCAGCCACTCGGGCCAGGAGCCCGGCGGCGGTGGGGTGGCGTCCGAGTCGGGGTCGGCGATCTCGGGCCGGATCTGTTCCCACGACAGTTCGTCCTCGACACGGCCGAACACCGCGCCCGTCTCGTCGGCGATGGCGATCCACGGTTCGGTGAGCAGTCGGTGGAGTCGCCGGAACGGTTGAGCCTGGGGCCCGGGGGATCGCCAGCAGTGGCAGGAGTCCAACGACAGGGTCACGCCGTCCCAGCCGCTGGCATCGCCGGGCGTGGTCAACAGCCAGACGTCCACCTCGGATCGGTTCCCCAGGTTGGTGTTGGGGGTTTCTGTCGTGATGCCGCCCCGAGCCCTTCCACCCTTCGGAGCGGACCTGCGCTCGCCCGTGGTGATCGTCTGTGGGTAGGGCGCATCCACGGCTCACCTGACCTGCGAGCGCACCAGCCTCAGCCTCGATGTTCGCGGTCCGGGTCCGGCTCGACGTCGGTGGCGGCCGAGGGCGCTTGGGGCTTGGTGTGCAGGACCTCGCGGGCCTGTTCGGCCGCGCGGATGAGGCTGTCGCGGATGAAGTCGAGGAAGCGGGCGATGTTCTCCATGCGGGTGGCGGCCGGGGTTCCGGGTCCGAGGACGGTGACGCCCTGGCGTGCGATCGTGATCAACTGGGCGTTGGCCTGGGCGCTGGCCATCACCGACTGGTACCAGACGTCGTTGTCGACGACGTACCGGTCGCGGCGGTGCTCGTCGCGTTCCCGGCGGACCAGGTCCTGGCTCTCCAGGTACGCGATCGCCTTGGAGATCGACGCCGGGCTCACCCGGAGGCGTTGGACCAGCTCGGACGCGGTGAGGCTGCCCGCGTCGGTGAGGGTGAGGCAGGCCAGCACCCGGGCCATCATCTTCGGCATGCCGGACTGGATGAGGACGGTGGTGAACGTCTCCTCGTACTCGCGCACGGCCTCGGCGTCGCGCCCGTGAGCCTGCGCCGGCGCCTCCGGCCCCGGGGACACGGGCCTGCGGCGCCGGTGGGCGCGGTGCTCGGTGGCGAGGTGGGCCAGGTCGGCGCGGTAGGCGGTGGGGCCGCCGTTGCGCATCACCTCACGCGTGATCGTCGAGGTGGGGCGGTCGAGGCGTCGGGCGATCTCCGCGTAGGCGAGCCCGTCGGCCAGGCCCAGCGCGATCTGCTGACGTTCCTGCTGGGTGAGCCTGCCTCCCGGCATCGCGATCTCCTCCGTGGGTCCCTCGGGGCGCCAGCCTAGCGTTCACTCTCAGTTCATTGCAACGAACGTGGCCGTGTTGTTGCGTTAGGCGACAGGGTCATTGCAACAATCTTACGTCATCTGCCTGGGTAAACTCTGGAACTTCGCAACGGACGTGTTGTTCGGATCGTGAAACGCAACGTAGCGTTTCCGGTGCCAGAAACAAGCGAGACACCGGGAGAACACGATGCGGAAGTTCACCACCCCCACCCCGATCACCACCGTCCTGGACATCCCCGCCGGGCGCGTCCAGGTCATCGCCGCCGACCGGGCCGACACCGCGGTCGAGGTCCTGCCCTCGGACGCCGGTAAGCGCCGCGACGTGAAGGCGGCCGAGGAGACGACCGTCGAGTACGCCGACGGCGTCCTGCGGATCGTGGCCTCGGCGAAGAACCAGATCCTCGGCCCCTCCGGCTCGCTTGAGGTGACCGTCCAACTGCCCACCGGGTCCCACGTCGAGGCGAAGGTGGCCAGCGCCGAGTTCCGGGGCGTCGGACGGCTCGGTGACGTCGTGGTGGAGGGCGCGCACGGCCAGGTCAAGCTCGACGAGGCCGCCAGCCTGCGCCTGACCACCGCCGCCGGCGACGTCACGGTCGGCCGCCTCACCGGCCCCGCCCAGATCAGCACCGGCAAGGGCGACATCCGCATCGACGAGGCCGTGCGCGGCACCGTCGTGCTGCGCACCCAGGCCGGCGACGTGTCGGTCGGCGCCGCCGCCGGGGTCTCGGCCTCCCTGGACGCCGGCACCTCCTACGGCCGCATCAGCAACGCCCTCAGGAACGACGGCGCCGCCGACCTGACCATCCAGGCGACCACCGCCTACGGCGACATCACCGCCCGCAGCCTCTGAGCGACAGCAGCCCCGACCAAGCCCGCTACCGGCTTCAGGCCCAGCTCGCCGACGCCACGAACGCCGCGACGGGACCCGAAGACCGAACACCGCACACCTTGGAGATTCGTCATGGACAACGGCAACAGCGGCTTCTCCCCGTCGGGGCTGCGCAGGATGCGCGACGCGCTCGCCCGGCACGTCGACTCCGGGAAGATCCCCGGGCTCGTCGCCCTGGTCAGCCGAGGCGACCAGACGCACGTCGAGGCGATCGGGACGACGCGCCACGACGGGGGCACGCCGATGCGCCGGGACACGATCTTCCGAATGGCCTCCACGTCCAAGCCGGTCGCGATGGCGGCGGCGATGGCCCTGGTGGACGAGTGCCGGCTGCGGCTGGACGACCCGGTGGAGCCGTGGCTGCCCGAACTGGCCGACCGGCGGGTCCTGAGGCGGCTCGACGGCCCACTGGAGGACACCGTGCCGGCGCGCCGGCCGATCACCGTGCGGGACCTGCTGTCCTCCACGTTCGGGCTCGGCGTCGACCTGACGGCGCTGGGCTCCCCGATCATGAACGCGGTCTTCGGGTCGGGCGTGTTCACCCAGGGCGCGGAGCCGGCGCCCGAGCCGGACGAGTGGATGCGCCGCCTCGGCACGCTCCCACTGACGCACCAGCCGGGCGAGCGCTGGCAGTACCACATCAGCCACGACGTGCTCGGCGTGCTCGTCGCCCGGGTCACGGGCCAGCCGTTCGAGACCTTCCTGCGTGAGCGCGTCCTGGACCCGCTGGGGATGGGGGACACCGGTTTCCACGTGCCCGCCGGCAAGATCGACCGGCTGCCGCCCAGCTACGCGCCCGACCCGCGGACCGGGGAGTTCCACGTGTGGGACGAGCCGGCGAGCGGGCAGTACAGCCAGCCTCCGGCGTTCCCGTCCGGCGGCGGGGGTCTGGTCTCCACAGTGGACGACTACCTCGCCTACTTCCGGATGCTGCTGAACCACGGCACGCACGGAACCGAGCGAATCCTGTCCCGGCCCGCCGTCGAGCTGATGACCACCAACCGCCTTACGCCCGAGCAGCAGGCCGCCCGGGACACCATGGCCCGCAACAACGTCCACGTGTCGTTCGGCCAAGGGCTGCACGGCGGTTGGGGCTTCGGGATGGCGGTGCGCACCTATCGCGGTGACTACGCGTCCATCGGCCAGTTCGGCTGGGACGGCGGAACCGGCACCACGGCCTACGCCGACCCGGACAAGCGGCTCGTCGGAATCCTGCTCACCCAGATCGGCATGACCACCCCCGACTCGGCGCGGCTCATCCACGACTTCTGGACCACCCTCTACCAGGCGATCGACGACTGACGCCCGGCACGCGCCCCGACACACCCTCCCTTCACGACAGCCGCCAGACCCGGCAGCCGAACCCCCGACGACTTCCCACCGCATTTCTCAGGAGCACAACCATGTCTACCTCCGTGACCGACCAGAACGAGTTCGTCCCCAAGGTTGAGCAGGACCGCCCGGAGTTGCGGAAGGCCATCCAGGAGATCGTCGACTCCGGTTTCGTCGGGGTGCAGCTCCGCGTGCACGACGAGCGGGGCGAGTGGGTCGGCAGCGCCGGGCTGCGCGAGCTGGGCGGGACCGACGCGCCCCCGACCAACGGGCGGGTCCGCGCCGGCAGCAACACCAAGACGTTCACCGCGGCCCTGGTGCTGCGACTGGTGGCCGAGGGCAGGATCGGGCTGGACAGCCCGGTCGACGACCACCTGCCCGAGTTCGGGCTGGACCGGCGGATCACGACGCGGATGCTGCTCCAGCACACCAGCGGGGTGTTCAACTTCACCGGCGAGTACTACGACGACGGCACGGTCGTGCCCGGAATCGCCTGGCAGGGCAAGGAGTGGGTGGACAACCGCTTCACCACCCACCGGCCGGAGGAGCTGGTGCGGCTGGCGTTGTCCAAGCCGGCGCGGTTCGAGCCGGGGACGGACTGGAGTTACTCCAACACCAACTACGTCATCGCCAGGCTGCTGGTCGAGAAGGCCACCGGCCGCCCGTTCGCCGAGGAGATGCGGCGGCTGGTCCTGGAGCCGCTCGGGCTGTCGGACACCGTGGTGCCGGACGCCTCGCCGGAGATCGCCGAGCCGCACGCCCACGCCTACTACCGGTACGAGGACGCCGGCCAGCAGAGGACCGTCGACGTCACCCGCCAGAACCCCTCCTGGATCTCCACCGGCGGCGACATGATCTCGACCACCCAGGACCTCCACACGTTCATCTCGGCGCTCCTGGGCGGCCGGCTCCTGCCCGCCCCGCTGCTGGCCGAGATGTGCCGGCCACATCCCAAGTCCGGCTACGGCCTGGGGGTGTTCGTGCAGGACACCGGCTGCGGTGGCACCGTCATCACCCACAACGGCGGCATCTCCGGCCACGCCGCGCTGATGTACAGCACGCCGGACGGCGGCAGGACCCTGACCGCCGCGCTGAACTACGTGGACGACGCCGCGATGTCCCTGGCCGAGGCGTTCCAGAAGGCGACGCGCAGGCTCGTCCAGGAGGTCTTCTGCTGCGGGCAGGCCGGATCGGGCGGTGACGCGGCCCAGCCGACGAGCTGACCCGAACAGGAAGAAGCACGAGGGAGGGGCGGGCCGATGTCCGCCCCCCTTGTGTGGAGTGGCCGGGCACCGACATGTTCTGACCGCTGCCTCCCATGTTCCACTGTTGGACGCGGCCGTGCCACGGCCCAGGACGCAGGTCGACGAAAAGATGGACAAGTTCGAAGTACGGGGGAAGCAGTTGTCCTGATCTGTCGGGATCCTCCCTGACGGTGCCCAGACGCCACCATGTGATGAGAGTGTCGGGGAGCCTGTCCTCGATGCCGTCTGCCGGGGCTTGGCTGTCCTTCTCTGGGGTAGGTGACGTGACCTGGTGAAACGTCGCGGGGGCTGGTTCCCGTTGCCAGGACGTGATGTCTCGCCATGCTTGTCGGACAGGATCGGTCCTGTCTTCGTCGGGCAACACGGCCGGCACCCTGATTGGGCACCTCATGTGCGCTGGACGGCGGCGGTCGATGGGGCCGGTGTTCTGTCAGGCCCACGCCGCCTTCTCCATCGCTGCCTGGAGGGATTCCCCAAGTCGCTGGGTCATCCAGCCCAGCGCCTTCCGCCCCGCCCTACCTGCCAGAAGGCGCAGTTCGAGAGAACTCTGACAGCTTTTTTGTGACCGGTGTCACAGCGGCTTGTCTCGTTGTGTTCGGTTCGACACGCTCCGTCCGGCTCGTCCCAAATGGGTAACTGGGGGACCAGGGGGAGTTGTGCTGCCAGCATCATCCGCGATGACCGCGGGGAGTTCCGCACACGTTCCAACGGAAACAGCGGCATTCGACCGGAAACGCCTGTTCATCTTCGACATGGACGGCACCCTGCTGCCGGACACCACGGGGCTGCTCGCGGTCGCCGAGGTGATGGGGAGCGTCGAGCAGGTGCGGCGGCTGGAGGAGCGGTTCGCCCTGGGTGAGGTCTCCACCGTCGAGTTCACCCGCGCCGTCCACCAGATGTGGGGGCAGGTCGCCCCCGAGACCGCGCGCCGCGCGTTCGACTCGTGCCGCAAGCTCGACGGGATCGCCGAGGTCCTCCAGGACATCCGCCGGGGCGGGGGAGTCTCCTGCCTGATCACGATGTCCCAGGACTTCTTCGCCAACCACTTCCTGGAGTACGGGTTCGACCACGTCGTCGCCACGCCGTACCCCGCGACGGTGGACGCGGTGGTGCGCGCGGAGGACGTGCTCACCCCGGAGTCCAAGCCGCTGATCGCACGCGATCTGTGCGCACGGCACGGGTTCGCGTGGGAGAGGACCGTCGCCTTCGGCGACTCCGGGAGCGACATCCCGCTGTTCGAGCAGCTCGATCTCACCGTGGCGGTCAACGCGAGCGAGCGGCTGGTCGCCATCAGCGCGGTTGCCTATCACGGCGGCTCCCTCCGGGACGCCTACTTCGCGGCCCTGGCGGCCTTCGCGGCCCGCCACTGAACCGGCGCGACACCGCCGGGAGACAGGACAACATTTCTGGGGGTTCACCATGTCTACAGGCGATTTACGGGTCAGAGTGGAGAGCGACCTCAACCCGGGGCGCACCATCGTGGCCGAGGCCTTCCTGAAAACGCTCCGCGCCCTGCGGGGGCAGACCGACGTCACCGAGATCGATTTCCGGGACCAGTGGCACCGCCGGATCGCGGCGTCCGGCGAGATGACCTGGGAAGGGTGGTACACGCCGCCGTCCAACGGGATGGCCGTGCTGTTCGCCAGCGGCGCCGACGCCAGCCGGGTGCACTTCAGGACCTTCCGGGACCGGGAGAGCTACGTGTCGAGCCGGGTCATCGACTGGGCGGACGGCGTCATCCTGGGCTACGCCTCCAACGTCCACCGGATGACCGGCCTCCCCGGCGACTTCGCGACCACCGTGTACCTGGGCGAGCAGCCGCGAATCATCGAACACTTCCGGCGGGCCCGCGCCGTCTGCCGCGACATCATCGCCGCCGCGGACGGAAACATGACCGCCGGCGAGCTGCACCGCGTCGGGATGCGGTTGTTGGCGGAACGGGGCCTGGCCGGCACGACGCACAGCGACACCGACCCGAACGGCGACAACATCGGCCACACGTTGCCTCGGCTCCCGGTGGTGCCCGTGGGGTTCACGCTGCGCCCCGAGCAGGTCGACCGGCTGCGGCACGGCCGGAAGTTCCTCCGCCGGGACGGCGACTGGCGGCTGGACTCGGTCAACCAGTTCACCATCGAGCCCCAGGTGGTCTCTTCGGCGGATGCGTCGCTGCCGAAGGTGATGCTGCACTACGTGGTCAGCATGAGAGACGGCGTGGCGGTCTGCGACCGGTGTGAGGACCCCCTGGCAGAGGTGGAGATCATCTGATGGACGCGGGCGTCGCGAGCGGGGAGAACTACGGCGAGGAACGAACCAGGACCGACTGGTTCACCGTCGCGTTGCTCTTCCTGGCGGGGATCGGCTCCGCCATGCACTTCGCCAAGATCCCCGCGGCACTGCCGTTGATCTCGACGGAGCTGGGGCTGTCCACGGTGGGCGGTGGCCTGGCCGTGTCGCTCGTGGCCGTGATGGGCATCGTGCTCGGCGTCGCCGCCGGCGCGTTGGTCGACGCGTGGGGTCGGCGCCGGCTGCTGCTGGTGTCGCTGGTGGGTGGCGCGGTCACCTCGGCGCTCATCCCGCTGTTCGACTCCACCGGCGGCTTCCTCGCGCTGCGGGTGGTGGAGGGGCTGTCCCACCTCGTCATCGTGGTCGCCGCGCCCAGCCTGATGGGCGTGGTGGCCCGGCCGGCCGACCGCCCGCTGGTCATGACGATCTGGGGTGCCTTCTTCGCGGTCGGCTTCGCCGTGACCGACGTGATCGCGCCGGGCCTGCTGGGGCGCTGGGGCTGGCCGTCGCTGTTCCACGCCAACGCGGTCCTGTTCGCCGTGACCGCGGCCCTGCTCTGGCCACGGCTGAACCGCCTGGCCCGGTTGCAGACGTTGGAGCCCGCCCCCACCGGGGTGGGGCTGGCGCGCCTGGCCCGCGACCTCGTCCGCGACCACGGCCGCCTCTACCGCCACCTGCCGATCATGTTCGCCACCGGCGCCTTCGTGCTGCACTGCCTGTTGTTCAACGCCTACCTCACCTACGTCCGCCAGCTCCTCGTCGACGAGGAGGTGTTGGACGGCGCCGCCGTCGGGCCCTGGATGTCGTTGCTCGCGGTGTTGTCGATCGTGAGCACACTGGTGATCGGCGGCGCGCTGCTGCGGTTCGGGGTCTCCCCGTTCCGGATCCTGGTGGGCGCCTTCGTGTGCGAGGCGGTCGCCGGCGTGGTGGTGTTCGCCGCCCTCGGCGGGGAGACAGTCGTGCTCACGGCGAGCATCGTCCTGTTCGTGTTCGACGGGCTCGTCCAGGGTGCCACGTTCGCCACCATTCCCGTGGTGGCCAGCGACCGGATGGCCGCGCTCGCGCACGGCGCCTTCGCGCAGGGCGGCAACGTCGGCAGCTTCGCCGGCCCGCCCCTGTTCGCCGCGGTCCTCACCTGGACCGGCGGATGGGCGGCCAACGGCGTCGTCACCGCGGTGGGCTGCGCGGCGGGCGTGGCGTGCACCGTGGTGGCCGCCGTGTTCGCCCGCCGCGCGGTCGTCGGGCCGAGCGCGGCTACCGTGCCTCGATGAGGAACGCGTCGCCCCACCAGTACTCGGCGAGGAACTCCGGCTCCCGCGCCGCCTCGAAGCCGGCGGCCCGCAGATCGTGCAGCCAGTCCTCCACCGGCTGCTCGAAATGCACCCGGTCCTCAGTCGGGCGGAGCGTGCCGAGGAACACCGGGACGAGGAATCCCTGACGCACCAGGTTGTGGTCGCCGGGGTATTCGGCCAGCCCGACCTCGTAGCGCGTCACGACGTAGTCGAACCAGTCGGGGTGCAGGGCGTGCCCGACGCGGGGAACATCGAACTCGACGAGGATCACCCGCTTTGTCAGGGGCCGCAGCCAACGCAGCGCGGGAACGCGTTCCGGCGCGGGAACCGCGAGCATCGCGAACGTTTCCTGGACAAGGTCCCAGGTGTTGTCCGGGTCCGCCTCGCCGGCGGCGACGAAATCCTCGATCGTCGTGTTGATCGCGCGGTGGTGGACGCCGCGACGGGCCAGCTCGGAACGGACGACGTCGAGTCGCGGCGCGGACGGTTCGAGCACGTCGACCCGGCCGATCGTGTCCGGGAGCGCCGGCAGGAGAGCCAGTCCCTCACCAGTGCCGACATCCAGCAGCGACGTGGGCCGCAGTGCCGCGTAGCGCGCCCGCAGCGCCGCGTGGGTGCGTTGGTAGAGCCCGACGTTGCCGCCGCCCCTCGCGAACGCGGAGAAGGCGTCCGGCGAGATGTAGACATCAGTGGTGTCGGCGTCACCGGTCGCGCGTTCCAAATAGTGCGCACATTCCCGGAGCACCTGCCGTTCCGGTGCTGCCGCTAGAGCGGACCGCAGGTGCGTCAACGCCGCGTCGCGGTCCTGCGCGGCGAGCGCGACCAAGCTCACGTACAGCAATTCGTCAGGTGTTCTCGCTGTTTCCGACAAAACGCCGTGTGCAACGCCCTCCTGGTATCCCTTCCATAAGTCAACAATGGACATGTCCGGCTCCCTCTCGGGTCGTGGGCGAAGGTCGGCGTGACGGTAGCACCCAGCAGGGGTCACCTGAGCACAGATGAAAGATCTCGACGACAGGCCGATTTCGCGAACGATTCCCGTGCCGTGTGTCGGGGATTTGGTGAGAAGCCGCAGCATCGGCCGCCCGTCGACTCGGGCGCGATGGGGCACTCAGGGCGTCGTTGACACAGTGGGGGCGGAGCCACCACCTTCGTGCGGCGGTCGACGGGGCGCGCACTGTGCTCTGGATCTGTGCTCTGAATCTGGGAGGCATGCACCGCGCTGCCACCCACCTCCCCACCGCCAAGGACACCTTCGACATCGCCAGTTAGCCGGCGGGAGCCGTCATCTACCTCTCGCGAGCCGCCGAAGCTCGCCTGGTCCTGGGGGACCCAGACGCCGTCGCCGACCTGTACCTGCGAGCCGTGCGCTGCAACGACTGCATCGTCTCCGCGCGCGCCGGCCACACCCTGACCGCGTTCGGGACATGCCTGGCGCGGCAACGAACCCCGGCGTCAGGTGTTGGGTTCTGGCGATGTGGTGATGGGGTAGACCTTCCCGCGCTGCGCCGGGCGGCCGAGAGAGTGGCCGGCCCCTCGATGCTCTCGCCACCAAGAAGGTCAGCGACATCGACTTCCGGTCGCGGCGTTCGCACACGACCACCTCGAAGGGACGGGGGCGGACTTCTGAGTCCGCCAGTGACACCGCCGCCCGCCCCGTTGGCACCGGCATCTGCCCTGGCCACCATGAGCGCCGCCGGGGGACGGGCTGGGGGTGGTCCTCGGTGCCACCTGGATCGGGGCGGTGGCGGGCGTCCCGCGCAACGTGGTCTCGACCGCAGGTGTGGTGGCCGGCACCGGGACCACCAGGGCGGCGATCGGCGACGTGACACATTACGCCGCGACCGGCAACAAGTGGATCGACTCAGCCGCCGCCTGTGCGGGGAGGACCTGGAGCGGGTCTGGAGCATCCCGGCCGCCACGAAGCAGGCGACCCGCCACCCGTCGAGCGTGTCCTCATGCCCCCTCACCGGGAGGGCAGGCTGGCCGCCCGCCCGCGTCCGTCGCGCCGCCGGCCTCCAGGAGTACGCACGTCAGGCGGCGCCAACCAGGCGGCATCGACCGGGTGGACGATGGGCCGCCCAAGGGTCAGGGGAGGGCCGTGCACCCGTCCGCGCCACACACTGACCGACGTGACCCGCATGTCACAGTTCGCACCCGCTGTCCCGTCTGCTGGGTGACGGCGAGGAGGAGAGGATGCGTGAGGCGAACGGACACCGAGTCGTGGTGCTGGGGGCGGGCTATGCCGGACTGGTCGCCGCCCAACGCCTGGCCCGCCGGATCTGCCCGCGGGGTGCGAGCGTGACCCTGGTCAACGCCGAGCCCCGGTTCGTGGAACGGATCCGACTGCACCAGGTCGCGGCCGGACAGACCGTGGCCGACCTGCCGCTGGCGGCGTTGCTCGCCGGCTCCGGGGCGCGCCTGCTGGTCGGCCGGGTCACCGGGATCGACCTGGACGCTCGGACGGTCCGGGTGGGGGAGGAGAAGATCGGCTACGACACCCTCGTCTACGGGCTGGGCAGCGTGACCGACGTGAACACCGTGCCCGGGGCGGCCGAGCACGCCGCCGTGCTGTCCTGGCCTCAGGAGGCGCTCCGGCTGGCCGCGCGCCTGAGCGACCTCGCGCGGCGCGGCGGCGCCGCGGTGGTCTGCGGCGGCGGGCCGACCGGCGTCGAACTGGCCACGGAGCTGGCCGAGTCCTATCCGGGGCTGTCCGTCCGGATGGTCACCCGATGGGGGTCGCCCGTGCGGGACTCCCAATGCACGAACGCTGCCCCACAGATCCCGTCGATATCGACTTGGGCTTGGCCCTCGCTGCCGGAGCGGGTGAACGCGGCGTTCGCCTCGATCCACCGCACCGTGTCCGCCACCGCCCGCCGGTGCGCGGCGAGGATCCGCTGGGCGGTCTCGGGTTCGGACACCGCCCACACCACGCTGGCGGACTTGGGCGGGGCGAACACCAACTCGTACCCGGACACCGCGGTCTTGGTCTTGGCGCGCTCCTGGGCCAGCCACTTCCGGAGCTCCGCGTCATCGCTGGGGGCACGACCATGCTGCTCGACGAACACCGCCCGCTGCACGCCGCGGCGAATACCCGCCCGCACGGTCTCGTCAATCGGATCATTCGGCGCCCGGCCGTTACGCAGGTTGTGGGCGACGTGGGCCCGCCCGACCCGGCGCCGAAGGTCTCCGACGACCCCGTACTCCGGGAACCGCCGCCCGAGCTGGGTGTGGCGGGACTGGTGGCGGAAGCTCGGAGGTAGGTGGCGGGCCTTCGACAACCAGCCCGGCCTTGGCATCGAGGCGAGTGGCTCCGTGGCGCCCGGCCACGGAGCCTGCGCAAAACCCGTTGGCGGACTACGGCGGCCACTGCTAGTCTTTCGGCGGCCGTGCGAGAGACCGAGGAGGTGGTACCCGTGAACGTATCGACATGGGTGCTCCCCTCAGGGGTCACGGTCGGGCGATAGGTCGTCCGGGAGCGCCGTTCACGAGCACTCCCGAAAGGCACGACCGTGCAATTCACTTCCGAACAGCGCCTCGACGACGGCGTCCTCGAACGCGGGTTCACCCTCGGCGAGATCCCCGGCATCCTGTGGACGCCCGCATCCGCATCCGCACCGGCCCCGCTGATCCTGCTCGGCCACCCCGGCGGACTGCACCAGATGTACCCCCGACTGGTGGCCCGGGCCCGGCACTCCGCGGCGGAGGGCTTCGCCGCGGCCACCATCGAGCTCCCCGGGGGCGGTGACCGGCCCCGTTCCGCCGCAGCCGATCAGGCCCGCGCCGACCTGCGCCGGGCGCTGGAGGCCGGCGAGCCGGTCGACGGCGAGATCGTCGACCGGCTCGTCCTCCCGCTGGTCGACAAGGCGGTCCCGGAATGGCGGGCCACCCTGGACGCCCTCCTTTCGCTTCCCGAGATCGGCGGCCCGGTCGGGTACGAGGGAGGGGTGATCGCCATCGGCATCCGGCTGGCGGTGGTCGAGCCGCGCATCTCGGCCGCCCTTCTGTTCGCCGGGAGTTTCGTGCCCCGCGCCATGTTCGAGGAGGCCCAGCAGGTCACCATTCCGCTGCAGGTCCTGCTGCAGTGGGACGACGAAGGAAACGACCGGCATCTGGCCCTGGACCTGTTCGACGCCTTCGGCTCCAAGGAGAAGACGCTGCACGCCAATATGGGCGGGCACACCGGCGTCCCGCAGTTCGAGGGGGACGCCGGGAGCCGGTTCTTCGCCCGGCACCTGAAGTAAGGCCGGGCCGTCAGGCCGGCAGCAGACGATAGGAACTGTCGGCCAGGACGCCGCCATCGAGGACAGGCCCCGGCCCTCCTCGATGGCGGTGCGGGCTGCGTTGCCGATTCCGCCATCTTGGTCCGAACAATCCACCCTGCTCAGGGACCGGACCTAGTTGTCGAAGTGCACGTCGGTGGCGAGCCTGTCCGCCAACTTCATCCGGAAAGGACAGGAGGGGTGGGGCCGTGGCCAGGGTGAGGGCGGCGTGGGTTGCGGTGCCCGGGGAAGTGGGCTGGGACTGGGGGCGGGGCGGTGCGGGGCTGCGAGCGGGTTCGGCGGTCGGGCGCTGGCGGGGTGGGGGCGGCGGCTGTCCGAAGAAGGGGGGCAGGCGACCACGACAAGGCGGGAGCGGGACTGCGTTCGGGTTGGCCTGCTGCCGTCTGGGGTGGGTGCGGAAGGTGGTCGGTGGCAAGCCGGCGGAGCGCTAGCGGAGCAGGCGCGGCAGGCGAGCGCCCTGGCCGCCTTGATCAGGGTGACCACCGGATGCTCGTGTCGGTGTGCGGCTGGTAGCACCCCGGGCCCGACCGGCGGGCGGCATGCGAACGCCGGTGGTCCCACGGCTGGGCTGTGGGACCACCGGCGCGTACTCGGGTATCTCGTGGCGGTCAGTGTGTGGTCTGGACGTCGGGGTTGTGCCCGTGGGGGCTACAGCACACCCAGCAGTCGAAGCACACCTGCGGGACGTCGGGCGGAAGGGTTTCGTCCATCGCCGTGTGGCAGCACACGCACTCGGCGGTGTCGGCGTCGGGCGTGGGCGCGAACCATCTGGAGACGAGAGACCGGATGCGGCGGATCGTGTTCACGGGATGGCCTCTTCGTGTCAGGCGGCGAGGGTGAGGGCGGCGGGGATCGGGTGGGGCTGGGGGGTGGGCTGCTGGGGGGAGACGGCGGCACTCCACGCACAAACCCCGGCGAAGAAGGCGGCCGTCGGGTCGGCCGTTGGCGCGTCGGTACCGGGCCGTCGCACCACATCCCTGACAACTGGTCGGCGCCGGGAGGGCGGGGGCGTGGGCCGCCTGTTCCAGCGCGGCGCTGTTACGCATCACCCACCGTGTGATGACGGCTCGCTCATGGGGTGTGCCTGAGAATCTGGATGTCCTCGGCGGTGGTGTGGTTGGCGGTCACACTGTCGTGCCCGGGTGGATCGTGAGTCACGAGGCGACCCTCGGGCGCTGCTCCACAATGGACTGTTGGGTGTGGATGGTGCGTAGGCGTCGCGCCGTCGCCTCGATCCGCGCGCGCGTGGAGTAGGGGAGGCGCGGCAGCGCGCGGTGGTGCCGTCGGGGACACAGCGGCCGACCCAGGCCGGCGCGCTGGAGGAGCGCGGTCACCGTCACCCCTGGCACTTGGTCGTCGAGGCCGTGACGAGGACACGGACCAGCGGTGGGCGCCGAGTGGTGCTGGTCGTGGGTGATGAGCCAGGTCTGGTCAGGAGGCGTCATCGCGGTGTCCTCGCAGGAGGAGGCGGCGGATCAGCGCGGTGTGCTGGTAGATGTCCCGGCTGGTCAGGACGCGGTCGTGGAGGATCTGTGCCAGTTCGTTCCCGGCGTCGGTGGCCGGGAGCCGCCGGTGGCGGCTGGCGTGCCGCAGCCGCAGCAGCCCGGGGAGCAGGGGCCGGAGCGCCTCGGGGGCGGGCAGGGTGGGCACGCCGAGGTGGTGCTGGGCCGCGGGGCGCCACATCCACTCCCGCACCACGGCCTCCCGGGTTCCGCGTGGTGAGGTGAGGGTGGCCAGGTGGGGGACCAGCGTCATCTGGGGTGGGCGGGCTGTGTCGTGCACGAGGGGTTCGACCCCGGTGACGGCGGCCCCGCCCAGTAGGTAGGAGCCTGAGGATCGGCGGGTGGTGCGGTGCTGGCGGAGGCGGTGGGCGTAGGCCAGGGCGAGGCGCGCGTCGATGGTGACCGGGCCGGCAGGCACGGCGGTGACGGCGTGGACGAGTGGGACCTGCCGGACGTGATCGGCGTCGGCCAGCAGACGCCGGGTGCGCAGCAGCAGCAGCACCAGGCCGCGTCCGGGCCAGCCTCCGAGGTCCTGGCAGGCGGGCAGTGCCCGCAGGGCGCAGTCCGGGGCGGCCAGGACGAGCAGCCCGGTGTGTGGGGCGGCAGGCACAGCGGGCGCCGCGTCCACCGGGATCGCGGCGTCGCCGACGGCGGGGTCAGCGGGTGTGATCGTCATGAGGAGTCCTGATCGGGTCGGGGTGTGCCCGGCGCTGGGCCTGGAGCAGGGCGAGCCGCTCGGCGAGCAGGTCTTCCAGCTCGGGGATCGTTCGGCGCTCGCGCAGCATCTGCCAGGGGCGTTTCGGCGGTCTGATCACCGGCGGCGGCGGGGGTGGGTCGGGGAGGTCCTCCCGCGTGCTGCGGGCGCTGTGGCGGGGGCAGTCCCACACCTCGGGCGGAGTGGCGCCGAGGGCGAGGTGAGTCGCACCGGGTGGCCGTGCGGGCACCGGTAGGTGATCGTGCAGCGTGGGGCGAGATCCGTGTCGTCGCCGGACTGATAGGACGCGGTGGTGCCTCGGCGGCCGGAGATCGCACGGTGTCGCATGGTCCGTCCTCCCTTCAGGACAGCGAGATCGAACGCGCCAACAGGCCAGAAGGTTCGAAACAGGCGGCAGAGGGTTCTCCTTCGTGGTGGTTGTGGTGTGTGGACGGACGTGGTGGTGGGGACGCGGCGCCGTCTGACGTCGGCGCCGCGTCCCCCGGGACCCGCCCACTCGGAGGCGCGGGTCCCGACCTGACGGGGCCGGGAGCACGCTTCGTGGGTCGCCGCCGCTTTGGGAGGGGGAACGAGCGGCGGCCAATCCCGAGCGCTCGACCAACCCCGGCAGGGGTCTCGTGAACCATGTGGGGGTGGTTGGCCCCTGCCCGACGGGGGACACCACGTCGGGGTGGGTGTGGTTCGGGCAGGGACCAACCGGCTCGGGGGCCGGGCGGCGGAGTGGCCTCGTCACCGCGTCCCGCCGCGCGGTCCCAGCGAGACGCGAGGCAGGTACCGCGGGGCGTCGTCGACGCCGCCGCCCGGCGGGTGGGCAGTCACGGACCGGCAGGGAATTGGCGTTCGCCGCGGCGCCGAGCTGTCCGTCGTGTACTGCCGGCACGGCGCGGGGTAGGGGTCATGGCTGGTTTCTGCGGTTCTTGCGTTCGTGGTTCCAGCGGCGGAGGTCCCTGCGGACCCGGCGGAAGACCCGCCCGGCGCGGTCGAGCAGGGGCGGCAGCAGCACACAGGCCCAGATGGCGGCGGTGACGACGATCAGGCCGATCATCCAGCCCATCGGCTGCGCCTCCACCACCGGCGACGGGCCTGGCCGCGTTCGGCTCGGTGTTCGCGCTGCCGGAGTTCGTAGGGCCAACAACGCCAGGGGCGGAGCCGGGAGGACAACCCGGACCCGGCGGCGCCGCAGCGGCGCCATGCGCGCCTCCCACGCCGCCACCTCCTCGGGGGTGGCGAGATGGAGCACTCGGAGGTTCGGCATCAGCCGCCGGGTGTCCACAAGGGACCGTTTCTTGCGGAATCGCATAAGGGATCGGTGCTTCCTGTGGCAGGGGAAGGACGGGTCAGGAGAGGCAGAGACCGGCCGAGAGCAGGAGCAGCAGGATCAGGAACCAGGTGAGGCGGTAGCGCTCCCGCAGGGGTGGCCCGGGCTGGAAGTGGGAGTCGTCGGCGACGGTGACGCCGGGTGGTGGTGCGGGGATGGTGTTCTCCCGGGCGCAGGCCAGGCACACCACGCGCAAGCACTGGTTCCAGTGCTGGAGCCGCAGGGGTACGGTGAGGGCGATGCTGACGGCGAGCGCGACGCCGAACTCGCTGGTGGTGAGCATGGGGCTGGGGCTTTCTGGTGGTTAGAGGTCGTAGCCGGTTCGGCAGAGCAGGGTGGTGCCGGTAGGCGGCGGAAGTGGTCTCAAGGGCTTGGAGGGCGGCCTGCCGTTGGCGAATCAGGCCAACCACTCCTCGGCAGACCTCGCAGAAGGGCCAGGAGAGGGGTATGTGGCGGGTGGTGATGAGGACGGTGAGGCGGCAGAGGGTGATGACGACGACGCTGTCGGGGCGGGTGGTGCCGGGGTAGGCGTGGAGCCGGCCTGCGCAGGGGCCCAGGTGTGGATGGACTGGTCAGGGCCGAGATCGAGCTTCGATCCGGGAGTGTTCACGAGAAACTCCACAGTGGACAGCCCTGGGACAGGTGCGAGTAGGAGCGGCGCCGTCGCGGACTGGACGAGGTGGCCAGTCCACCCGGCCGAGGCCGAGCAGGTACGTCAAGACCGGGTCACGGCGTGTGCGGTTGGGCCTGGTGGGTCAGGTCGCAGGACAGGCACGGTCGGCGGGATGCCCACCACCCGCCCACCAACAGTCCGGACTCCGAATGACACCGGTGCCGAAAGGCTCAGTGCGATCACAACGAGCGCGATCGCTGGTGCTCCGTTGGCACCGGGGCGCGCCAGGCTCGGAACAACGCGTCCTGCAACAGGTCTCGGGGCGGGATCGCCCAGTCCACCGCCTGTGGTGAGACCCGCCACCGACACGGGTGCCCGTACTGCTTCGTGGGTGGCAGCACCACCCATGACCCCGCGCCCAGCACCCGAACACCGAGCGACGGGTGCAGCGGGGGGCCGGACGACACCAGGAGAAGCCAGGACCCGTGGCGAGTCAGGATGATCGGCCCCAGGGCGCCGGATTCCCGCAGAGCGTGGACGACGCGGTGGGTGTCGCCGGCGGGAATCTCGGCTGCGTCGATCCCTTGCCCACAGGGCAGCAGGATGGGATATGGGGCGTGTGTCCAGCTTTCGAGCGCCTGCGTGACGGACAGGCTGGGTGAGCTTCCGCAGGGCCGCACCACCGGGAGGAAGGTCGGGTCGCCGGGCACGATCGGCCAGCGGTGGGACGCGTAGGCGACGACGGCGTCACGTGCCTCGGTCAACGCCAGCCCGGGCATGGGGTGAAGCGAGGTCACCTTGCCTCCCTCCATGATGTGGTCATCAGGAGCCAGGTAACCCGGACTCCGTTCCGTAGGGGTGATGTCACCGACATGGCGTTACCTCTTGTCCTCTCCTTAATAGAGGCCCGCATGCAAACGCGGTGTCACGTCCCGTAGGCGCGTGAAGCAAGATCGATACCTGCGGGATAGGACAGCAGCCGCTCCGCTGCGCCTGACGAGAAACAGGAACTGGAGCCAAAGACAAGAAGTCCCTGGCGTTCCCGCTTCTTCTGTGAAGTCAGCTCCGTCTGTGATCGGGGCAACTCACGAGATAGAAGGTAGAACGCCAGGGATGCGAATTTTCACAGCATGTGAAAGCGAGCTAGGTTCGCCCGATCGGTGCTACACCCATTCGGTAGGCCAAGCCACGCAGCTCTCGATCACCGGCCTCACGGCGTGTGCGGTACAGCAGGGTTGACACGGCCTCCCGAACGAAGGCGTTGTTCCTCACCTGCTGCGGGGTTAGCTCCTCAGCTGTCAGGAGCGCGTGGAGGCCCTGTGCCTGCGTGCGCTTCTCCTGAAGCAGCCCACGGCCAAGGTCGATCCAGTATGCGCCTTGTCGGGACACGGGGATCTCTCGCCAAGCCACCCCACGCGCGATCTCGGCGACCTTCGCGCCCAAGCCGAGCTCCACTCCCAGGGAGACCCGCCAGATTCCGACGTTGGTCTTGCCGAAGTTCAGGGTCGCGCCGCCCCACGCCGAGTTCGCCACCCCGAGTTTGTCCGCGATCCGGTCGGCTTCGTCCAGATGCATGGCCGCTGTCTGTGCGTCCTTCTGTGCTGCGGCGGCCAGCGCCGCGACCAGGTGGCCCATCCCACGGGTCTCCAACCGGGTATGGGGCATGTCCGCGGCGACAAGCGCCAGAGCGTACTGACGAGGCCGTGACCGAGAGGAAAGGTACTGGGCACGCGTATAGGCGGCCAACCCGAGCCACTCCGGATCACCCAAGGCCAGCGCACTGCTGTGCACACGTTCGGCGGCGACATGGGCAAGGTGGACAGCTCCCAGGGCCCAGACGACCCGCCCGGCAGCATGGTAGGCGTGGACCAGGCCCACGAGAGCGTGACGACGAAGGTTCGGATCGGCGGCATGGATCAGTAGATCGTGGATCAGACCGGGAAGGACCGTACCCATACCGGCATAGTCGGATCGAGGCCGCAGCTGTTCGTTGACGGCTCGCAGTTCAGCCTCCAACACGGGCCAGGGGCGGGCGTCGCCGTCCGGAACCTCGTCCGGCCACCACTCGGTCAGTACCGTTTCCAGAGCGTTCAGCGCTGCGTGAGCCTGGTCGGAAACGGGATCGGTGGGAGCGTAAGGCTTACCGGTGAGATCACTCGGCGAGACCCGCAACGCCGAGGCCAGCCCTTCCAGCACGTTACGTTTCGTCACTGGCCGGAGGCCGCGTTCGATCATGCTGAGGTAGGCGGGCGAGATCCCGGCGAGGCCGGCCGTCGCGGAGAGCGTCATGCGTCGCCAGCTGCGGATCTCCCGGACCCGGCGGCCAATCTGGGCTTCGACATCCACAGCGACCCACTTTCGTCACGGACGGGGAAGCGCGTTTGCGACAGTAGAAGCCGTCGTCACGGCGTCCCGACCGGCGCGACACCAATGCGGTAGGCCAAGCCACGCAGCTCGCGGCCGCCAGCGTCGCGACGGGCGACTCGTATCTGGTCGGCGATGGCCTCGCGGACGAACACGTCCGTCCGTACCCTCTGCGGCGCCAGGTGTTCGGCGCGCAGGAGAAGAGACAAGCCTTCGTCACGGCGCGCCTTCTGGGTAAGGAGGGCTCGGCCGAGATCGCAGTAGTGCTCGGCCTGGCGGCTGGGAGAGGGGATCAACTCCGTTCGCACGCCTCGGGAGATCTCGGTGGCTCGGCCTGTGTCGCCGAACTCGACGGCCAGGCTGGTCTCCCAGATTCCGATGTTCGTGCGCCCGAACCACAGACGAGCCCAGGTACCGACTTCCAAGTCCAGTCGGTCGGCGATCAGCCGAGCTTCGGCCAGGTGCGCGTTCGCGCCGGTCGGCCAGGTGTGGACTCACGAGCGCGAACGCCTCAGCGAGCATGGCGACAGCACCGTTCCCCTCTTCGTTCTAGGTCTGGGGTTGCTGGCCCAAGGGGCGTTCCTCGGGCCGGGAGTGGGGGTCACGGTCGGCGCGCAGGTGCACGAACGAGGTGATGCCCCAGGTTTCCAGTCGCCTGAGTTGGGCGCCGAACTTGCCCGCGCGGCGGATCACCGTCACCGTCCGACCCTCGGCGCGGACCTCACGTGCCATCGCAAGGGCGTCGGCGACGGGCACCTCAGCCTCGTACAGCACGGCGACGACGTCACGCCGGGGTGCCTGCTCCAGCAGGTCGACGATCCGTTCGAAACCGATGGAGAAGCCGCAGGCCGGCACGTCCTTGCCGAGCGAGCGGCCGATGAGCCGGTCGTAGCGCCCGCCACCGGCTACCGAGGAGGAGGTACTGGGGTGGGAGATCTCGAAGATCTGCCCGGTGTAGTAGCCCATTCCTCGCACCAGAGTGGGGTCGAACTCCCACCGCAGCTCACGTGCGGTGGCGATCTGGTCGAGGCAACCCGTGGTGGTCGCCAGGTCCTGGATGATCCCCTCGTCCAGGGTGGGCACCGTGGAGGCGATCGCGTCGGCAACCTTGGTCGCGTCCAGCCCCTGAAGACCCGCGATCTTCTCCAACGCGGTGGTGACCGCGGAGGCGGGGAGCCCGCGCTGCTCCACCAGCTCGGTCCGGACCCCGTCCCAGCCGATCTTGTCGAGCTTGTCCAAGCCGATGAAGAACCCGTCCCAGGCGCCCTCGGGGATCCCTGCGGACCGGGCCAGGGCGGACAGGAACCGCCGGTCGGACAGTCGCACCGTGGTGCCGGACAGGCCAACGGTGGCCAGCGCCTCGGTGGTGGCCTCGATCAGCTCCACCTCGGCCAGCACGCTCGCCTCACCGATCAGATCGATGTCGCACTGGTAGAACTGCCGGTAACGGCCCTTCTGCGGGCGCTCGGCCCGCCAGACCGGGCCGATCTGGAAGGAACGGAACGGCAGCGGCAGGGCGGCGTGGTTGTTGCCGTAGAAGCGGGTGAGCGGCACGGTCAGGTCAAACCGCAGACCGAGGTCGACCAGCTCGGACAGGCTCGTGCCCGCCTCCACGGGGTCGCCGAGTCCCCGCCGCAACACCTTGAAGATCAGCTTTTCGTTCTCTCCGCCCTGGCCGCCGGTCAGCCGGGTGATGTCCTCCAAGGCCGGGGTCTCGATACGTTGGTAGCCGTACCGGTGATACACCTCAGTGATCGCGCTGAGGACATGGTCGCGCACGGCGACAGTGGTGGGAAGCAGGTCACGGGTGCCGCGGGGCGGGCTGTTGTCGATCTTCACCTGTCAGTCCTCAACGACGAGCAGCGGTTGTGTCTGTCGAATGCCGCGCGCGAGGGCGTAGTCGCGCCAGTTCTCCGGCGCGCCGAGGTAGATGTCGACTGCGCGACCGGCGGCGCGGTGCTCCGCCGCAGCGCGGGCGGCCTCAAGGTACCCACCCGTGCTCGCCGCAGGGACGAGCAGGACCTCGGCGGAGCCGGGGTGTAGCCCGATCGAGGTAACGGTCGACCGGCCAGGTCCCAGGAGATGAAGACTCTCCAGCAGGTGGACCAGGCGTTCGACACCGAACGCGAAGCCGGTCGCGGGAACACTCCGCCTGCCGCCTGCGGGAACGAAGTGGCCCACCAGACGGTCGTAACGGCCGCCGCCGCCCACCTCCACGAACGCCATCCCGTCCGCGACCACGTCGACCTCGAACGCCACACCGCTGTAGTACTCGTGTGACCGCACCACACACAGGTCGATAGGGCCATCGCTGATCGGCGTGATAGGACCGACGAGCGGAAATCGGCATTCAGTCGCGCTGATCCGCATCGATGTACTTCACAGCGAGCGCAGCGACGCGAGTCAGGGTCGCGACCTGCGGAAACCCACCCGGAAGCGACCTGCCGGAAGGCGCTGTTCGACCAGGACGTCCAGCTCGCCTCGGACCCTTCACCTCTCACGACGGTCAGGTGCGCCGGCCGGGAACACGAACGGCGTATTCCCACGTGACTAGGGTGACTGCCGTTTACTAGGCCATTCGTCGCAGCCTTGCATCGTTTCGGGAAGCGCGGACAAAGCTGATCTTTCGAGAAAGCGATCTTCCCGGTTCGCGAGTTATCCTCACAATTGGGCTGTGACCTGGGGATCTACGCGCGCGACCAGAGCCCACGAGGAATGGCGAGCTTCACGACGGGCTCGGCGGATCACGCCACAGCAGGCCAACGGCGGGACGAGCCGTTGGTCCATTCGGACCCGATGGCAGCAGCGCTGCCCTCCTCGATCGGGTGAACTTTTGTCGCGCGGGAGCCAGCTCGTCACGGAACTCGGCCGCGTGGTCCGTTGCCTGGCCCAACCGGCCATCAGGGCATCTGCCCGACATCCCCTTCGTCCCATTGCCTCCACGCCGACAAGACCAGCGCATACGTTGGTCGGACGCCGCCGACAATCTCCCAACACGGCCAGGCGGGGCAGGTCGTGGTGACCACCCGGCGTCGGGAGGCCGCCCTGGCCCGCCAGGACCGGCGGCTGTCGAGCTCGGGGTGTTCAGCGAGACGGAACCGCCTACCTGGCCACAAAACTGCCCGAACACGCCGCCGCACCCTCAGGCACAGAAGACCTGCGCGGGTTGGCGTCAGATCTGGGACATCTGCCGCTGGCGTTGGCCCAAGCCGCGGCGTACATCGCCGACAAGCCCCTGCTCACGGTGCCCGCCTACCGACAGAGACTGGCCGACCGACGCCGAAAACTGTCGAACTGGCCCTCCACGAGGGGTTCAGACACGTTCAGGGCCAGGGCGACCACACCAACGAAAAGCAACGTCACGGTGGGCGGGATGGACAGGCTCCCGAGCCAACCGTTCGGCCGCTGATGCCCAGTGATCAGTGCTCACCCTGCCGTGGAAGGCGCGCGAGGGGGTGGGTTCGGTCAACCGGGAGTCTGGATGAACGCCCAGACTTCTCCGTGAGCAGCATTCCTGCCGCGCCTGCGGCTCGCCCTGGTGAATCCGCAGGTCACCGGCTTGACCGGGTCTGGGGCGACCAAGCATCATGTGGCACATGAACACCATTACGGCGCACATGTGCCACGTTTTGGTGTCCGAGGGGGGACTTGAACCCCCACCCCCTATACGGGGACTAGCACCTCAAGCTAGCGCGTCTGCCATTCCGCCACTCGGACGTCGCGCGCGGCCCGTCGGCCACGTGCCCGGCAAGAATAACTGATCGTTCGCGACCCGCCCAAATCGGGTCCCCAGGGTCGAGGGGCCGGTGGTAGGAAGGCGTGGTGAGCACGCACAACGACCCCCGCGACATTCCCGTCCCCGCCGGCATGGCCCTGGCCGAGGACGAGGTCGTCACTCTGGCGAGTGACCTGATCCGGATCGACACCACCAACACCGGCGAGGCGGACACGGTGGTGGGTGAACGGGCCGCCGCGGAGTACGTCGCCGAGAAGCTGGCCGAGGTCGGGTTCGAGACGACGTACGTGGAGTCGGGGGCCAAGGGCCGGGGCAACGTCTTCGCGCGCCTGCCCGGCGCCGACCCGAGCCGGGGCGCGCTGATGGTGCACGGCCACCTCGACGTGGTGCCGGCGGACGCCTCGGAGTGGTCGGTCCACCCGTTCTCGGGCGCGGTGCAGGACGGCTACGTGTGGGGCCGCGGCGCGGTCGACATGAAGGACATGGTGGCGATGACGCTGGCGACGGCGCGCCGCCTGAAGCGGGACGGCATCACCCCGCCCCGCGACATCGTGTTCGCGTTCCTGGCCGACGAGGAGGCCGGCGGCCTGGTCGGGTCGCAGTGGCTGGTGGACAACCGGCCGGAGCTGTTCGAGGGCGTCACCGAGGCGATCGGCGAGGTCGGCGGCTTCTCGGTGACGGTCCGCGACGGCGTGCGGGCCTACCTGGTGGAGACGGCGGAGAAGGGCATCGCGTGGCTGCGGCTGCGCGTGCGCGGCCGCGCCGGCCACGGGTCGATGCTGCACGAGGACAACGCGGTCACGAAGCTGACCGAGGCGGTGGCCCGGCTGGGCCGGCACCGGTTCCCGCTGGTGCTGACCGACTCGGTGCGCGAGTTCCTGGCCGCGATCACGGAACTGACGGGCCTGGAGTTCCCCGAGGACGACCTGGACGGCGCGGTGGCCAAGCTCGGCGGCCTGGCCCGCATCATCGGCGCCACCCTGCGGGACACCGCGAACCCGACGATGCTGACCGGCGGCTACAAGGCCAACGTGATCCCGTCGGTCGCCGAGGCGGTCGTGGACTGCCGGGTGCTGCCGGGCCGGCAGGAGGCGTTCGAGCGGGAGCTGGACGAGATCCTGGGCCCCGACGTGGAGCGGGAGTGGGTGGCCAACCTGCCGGCGGTGGAGACCACGTTCGACGGCGCGCTGGTGGACACCATGCACGCCTCGATCCTGGCCGAGGACCCGGAGGCGAAGCTGGTGCCGTACATGCTCTCGGGCGGCACGGACGCCAAGGCGTTCGACCGGCTGGGCATCCGGTGCTTCGGGTTCGCCCCGTTGCGGCTCCCGCCGGACCTGGACTTCTCGGCGTTGTTCCACGGCGTGGACGAGCGGGTGCCGGTGGACGCGCTGAAGTTCGGCACGCGGGTGTTGGACCGGTTCATGCGGCACTGCTGACCCTGGGAGGGGCGACGGGATGGGCGAGCTGTCCGGGACGGTGGCCTTGGTCACCGGAGGCGGGTCGGGGATCGGGGCGGCGTCGGCGCGGAGGCTGGCCGGTCTCGGCGCCCGGGTCGCGGTCCTCGACCTCGACGAGGGGGCCGCGCGGGCGGTGGCGGACGAGGTGGGCGGCCTGGCGCTGGCCGGCGACGTCACCGAGCCCGCGACGTTGCCCGACGCCGTCGCCCGGGTCGAGGCCGAGTTCGGGCGGCTCGACGTGGCGCACCTCAACGCCGGGATCGGGGGTGGCCAGACCGGGGTGGACGCCTCGCTGGACGTGGCCGCCTACCGCCGACTGGTCGGGGTGAACGTCGACCACGTCGTCTACGGCACGTGTGCCGCCGTTCCCGCGTTGCGGCGCGGGGGCGGCGGCACCATCGTGGTGACCGCCTCGCTCGCGGGCCTGACCCCCATGCCGGCCGACCCGTTGTACACGTTGTCCAAGCACGCGGTCGTGGGCTACGTGCGCGCGGCCGGTGCCGCGCTGGCGGCGGAGGGCATCCGCCTGTGCGCCCTGTGCCCGGGGTTCGCGGACACGCGGTTGCTCGGTCCCGCCCGTGAGCAGCTCACCGGCGCGGGCTTCCCGTTGCTGACCCCGGAGCAGGTGGCCGACGCGGTCGCGGCGATGCTGGCCGAGGCGGAGCCAGGGTCGGCGTGGATCGTCCAACCCGGCCGGGAACCCGCGCCCTACCGGTTCCGAGGCCTGCCCGGCCCGGCGAGCGGCGAGCGTCCGCCGGACGTCGTGCTGGGCTGAGTGGACTGGTCTCCTCCACCCCGAGCACCCTTTGGGGTGGGGGAGACCCTCGGGGCCGTCGATGCGGCGGCGAACATGGACCTGCTCCCGAACCCGACAGCGCGGGAGGTCGGCCCGGAGGCAGTCGACCGCCTCGGCGTTGAACAGGGGCGCGGTCCTCGAACCCGCGCACGCCGTGCTCGTCGAGCCATTGGCCAACGCGTCGGGCCTGGCGGGCCGTCGCGTCCCGCAAGACCGGCACCTTTTCCCCGCCTGCCAGAAGCAACAGGGCGGCGGACGCGGCCATCAAGGCCAAGGACCAGGCGGTGAAGCCCGGCCAGTTCCGCTACCTGCGCACCACGGCGTGGCACTCGGCCACCGTGCCCGTCACGAAGGCGGACGCGTCTGGTGACGAGCAGTCGGGCGCGCAGTCGACCGACAGGCTGACCTCCCTGGAGAAGGGCGTCATCCCTCCCTGGAGAAGGGCGTCATCGAGTACTGGATCCCCGCCGACTTCCACGCCGAGTGGCTCATGCGGCGGACCTGGAACGCCGAGCGGAAGTTCTTCCGTCCCGAGGACGAGACCGCGCTGGGGCACTCCCAGCCTTCCCTGACCGAGGTGCGGCGCATTATCGAGCGGAACGACCCGCACGACGACAACACCTGGTCAGGACCGGCCCACGGTCGGTCCCGCGACACACCCGACGGGCGGGCACCGCGTCCTACATAGTGATCTCGACTGCGGCGAGGGCGGCGACCACGAAGCCGCTCCCGTACCCGCCCCAGGAGCCGGCTCAGCGACAGCCGCGTCCTGCGGCGGACACGCCCCGGCCGGAGGCTGTCCCCGGTCAGCGTGAGGTGAGGGCGTTGAAGGTCGACGCGGTGACCACGCCGTAGACCAGGTGCGGGACGATGTCGGAGACCCAGCCCTGGACGCCCCACGACTTCGGGTCGGTGACCCCGAGGGCCACGGACGGGGCATCGCTGCTGGCCATCGCGGTGGCCCCGAGGATCGGGCCGGCCAACCAGACGGGAAGACCGCGACAGCGAGTGCGCAGCAGGCCGTAGGCCGCGCCGACGCCGAGCCCGGTCACGTAGCCGAGCAGCGCTCCGGCGCCGCTGCGCCGGTTGGCGGCCTGTTGCTCGTCACCCAACGCGATGCCAGCTTGCTCGGCCAGACGCCCGGCGACCTCCTCGGGAACGGAACTGGAGGAGCGGGCCCGCACCAGCATGTCCAGGTAGGTGACGACGTTCAGCGCGACCGTTCCCGCGGCTCCCGCGAGCAACCCGCGCACCAGCGGACGCATCGGCATCCCTCCGACGACGAGGAGGTCCGCGTCCCACGTCCGGCGGCGCACGCCGTGCCAGGAGGGGGACCCGGGTCGGGGCCAGGCGGCCCCGACCCTCAGGCTGTGCCCGCTGTCCCCGCCGGGAAACGTCCGTCGGGCGACACGTCCTCTGTGAAGTCGGGCGACACGTCCTATGTGAACAGGCCAGGGATGCCGGCGGCGGTGCGACGGCGCCGCAGCCACACCTTGCGGGTGCCGTCGGCGTAGAGCAGCACCCGGGACAACTCCCACCCGGCGAACTCCGCGTGGACGGCGAGCTGCACCGCCGCGGTCCGTCGGGACACACCCGGCGGGAGCCGCAGCGGCTGGTACTCCCAGTCTCCGTCGATCACCGACCCGTCGTTCATGGCTGCACCACCTGTACCCCTCCACTGTCGGCCGACGCCACCAGGACCCGTCCGCTCTCCTGGTCCACCGCGACCGCGTTGGGCTGGTGGACGGTGGGGACGCGGTGACGTTCGACGGGCTCCGCGCCGGAGACGTCGTAGCCGACCAGTTCGTTCTTCTCCGTCAGGGTGATCCACAGCAGGTCGCGCCTGCCGTCGTAGGCGATCCCCCACGGGGCCCCGGGCACGGGGTAGCGCAGCCGCATCAGCAGCGGCTGGTTGGGGGACTCGGTGAAGGCCATCAGCTCGCCGCCTCGGGTGTCGACGACGAAGGCCCGGCCGAAGCGGTCGACGACGGCGTTGCTGGCGCCGTCGCCGGCGCGCAGGGCAGCGCCGAGGGTGCCCTTGTCGAGGTCGACCGGGGTGACCGAGGTGTGGAGCCGGTCGACGACGAGGACGCGGGAGTCGCTGAGCAGCGGGACGGCCGCGCCCTGGAGGCCCTCGACGCGGCGCTCCTCGTGGCCGCCCCTGAGGATCGTGACGCCCCTGGTGCCCGGGGTGGTGACCACCGTGCGGTCGCCGACGGTGACCGCGCCGGTGGGCTGGCCGCTGACCGGGACGCGGTCGACCTCGCCGCCGGGCAGCTTGATCCGCAGGAGCTGGTCGGCGGACGGGACGGGGGCGAACAGCTCGCTCCCGGCCCCGGTGGGGGTGAGCTGGTCGACGGCGCCGGGCAGGGCGACGGCGCGGGGCGTGCCGGCGAGGTCGTCGAGCCCGAACAGGAGCAGCTCGTCGGGCTGGCGGACCGCGACGGCCAGCGTGCGGCTGGCCTGGTCGACGGTCATGGCGGTGACCTGCCGGGCCAGCGGGTGCACGGTGCCGGCGGGCGTGGCCTTCGCCGGGGGCGCGGCGGCCGGAGTGGGGGCGACCAGGGACCGCGCGACCTGGAGTGCCTCACCAGCCTGCCCGTCGCCCGAGGAACACCCCGCCAGGACGGCGGCCCCCGCGACCAGGACCGCGACCACTCGACGCAACACGACCTCCTGTGCTCACCGCTGACCTCGCGTCCGCCGCCCACGGGCGAGGGACGTCCCTCCAGCATCCCCGACGCGGGTGGCGAGGTCACGCACGGGGACCCGGCTGGTGCAGCGCCGACCCCCGTCGGAAGGAGAGGCGGCCGGGCCGGCGCCGACCGACGTCGGGTCAGCGCAGCGTGACCGGGGCGAGGAGATCGACCTGGACCGGGTCCGCCGAGCAGGGGAACAGCAGCAGCTCGTCGCAGCCGGCGTCGCGGTAGGCGGCCACGGCCTCCCGCACGGCGCTCTCGCCGGTCAACGCCATCTGCTGCGCGGTCTCGGGCGTGACGCCGGCGTGGCCGTAGTAGTGGGACAGGTACCGGCCCGCCGCCTGGCTGGCGTCGGGTCCGAGGGCGAAGTAGGTCAGGGCGAGGACCCGGGGTTCGCCCTGGCGGCCCTCGTCGGCCCACAGCCGCCGGAGGTGCGCGATCGACTCGCCGAACCGGTCGGGGGGAGCGCTGCCGGAGGCGATCCAGCCGGCGCCGAACCGGGCGGCGCGGGCGTGGGCGGTGTCGGACCCGCCCCCGATGATGATCGTCACCTCGCCGCGGGGCGGACGGGGGCCGACCGGGCCGGCCTCGCCCCTGACCTCACCGGACCAGACCCGCCTCATCTCGGTGAGCATCGCCTCGAAGCGGCGGCCCCTGCCGCCCATGGGGATGCCGCAGACCTGGTAGTCGTCCTGGCGCAGACCGACGGCCATGCCCAGGACCAGCCGGCCCTTGGCGAACCGGTCGAGGGTGGCCGCCTGCTTGGCCAGCAGGACCGTGTTGACGCGGAGCGGCGCGAGCAGGATCGAGGTGACCAGGCGGACGCGTTCGGTGACGGCGGCGACCGCGGCGAGGGTGATCAGTGGTTCGTGGTTGTCGTAGGCGACGCGGTCGATGACGCCGACCGAGGCGAAGCCGAGCCGCTCGGCGCGGCGGGCGGCCTCCAGCACCTGGGTGGGGTCGGCGCCGGGGATGGTGGCGGGCAGTCCGATTCCGATGTCCATCTCGCCTCCGGCGGCGGTGGAGCGGCGTGGCACGGCGCTGGCACGGGTGACCCGGGGCACGGCTGGCACGGCCGCCGCGTGGTGATCGAGAGCACCCCGTTCGTAACAGCCGGGACGCGGAGCTGCCACTTGGCGGCGCGGATGGGCTCCGATCGGTGGAGGGCCCGCCGGACGGCTACCGCAGGGGCCGCTCGGGATAGCCGAACTCCACGGCGCTGACGTCGTCGAGCGCGGCTCTGATCTCCGAGGGCAGGGTGAGGTCCTCGGCGGCCAGCGACCCGGTGAGCTGCGCGGTGTCGCGGGCGCCGACGACAGGGGCGACGACGCCGGGGCGGTCGCGGACCCAGGCCAGCGCGACGGCCAGCGGCGAGGTGCCCAGCCCGTCGGCGGCGGTGGCCACGGCCTGCACGATGCGGGCGGCGCGGTCGGTGCGGTGGTGTTCGACGTAGGCGGCGAAGTGGGGGGAGGCGCCGCGCGAGTCGGCGGGGGTGCCGGAGCGGTACTTGCCGGTGAGCACGCCCCTGCCCAGCGGGGCCCACGGCAGCAGGCCGATGCCGTGGTGGGCGGCCGCGGGCACGATCTCCCGTTCCACGCCGCGTTCCAGCAGCGAGTACTCGACCTGGGTGGAGATGAGGAGGGCGCGGCCGGGGACGGCGCGTTGCAGCGCGGCGGCGGTGCCGAGCTGCCAGCCGGAGTAGTTGGAGACGCCGACGTAGCGGACCTTGCCGCTGGTGACGGCGGCGTCGACGGCGCCGAGGGTCTCCTCCAGCGGGGTGCTGGGGTCCCAGGCGTGGAGCTGCCACAGGTCGACGTGGTCGACGCCCAGGCGGCGCAGGGAGTGGTCCAGGGCGGTGAGCAGGGCGCCCCGGGAGGCGCCACCGCCGAACGGGCCGTCGTGCCGGCGGGCCACGGCCTTGGTGGCCACCACGATCTCGTCGCGGGGCACGACCTCGCCCAGCAGTCCGCCGAGGATCCGCTCGCTGTCGCCGTCGCAGTAGACGTCGGCGGTGTCCACGAGGGTGCCGCCGGCCTCGACGAACGCGACGAGCTGGTTCGCCGCCTCGTCGGCGTCGGTGTCCCTGCCCCAGGTCATCGTGCCCAGGGCGAGCCGGGAGACGCGCAGGCCGCTGCGGCCGAGCTGTCGCTGTTCCACGGTCGGCGAGCCTAGAAGGTGATCGGCGGGCGGGGGTGCTGTGGCACGGCGACACGCCTGGTCCGGAGTGTGACCGGGGCGACACCGGTGCGGCACGTCATGTTACCTGCCGGTAGGGTCTGGCTCGTGCGACTTGGGTTGAACCTGGGCTACTGGGGCGCCGGCAACGACGCCGAGAACCTCGAACTGGCCAAGGAGGCCGACGCGCTCGGCTACTCCGTGGTCTGGGTGGCGGAGGCCTACGGCTCCGACGGCCCCACCGTGCTGTCCTGGATCGCGGCGCACACCGAGCGGATCGACGTGGGCTCGGCGATCTTCCAGATCCCGGCGCGCACGCCGACGATGACCGCCATGACCGCCGCGACCCTGGACACCCTGTCCGGCGGCCGGTTCCGGCTGGGCCTCGGCGTGTCCGGTCCGCAGGTCTCCGAGGGCTGGTACGGGGTGAAGTTCGACAAGCCCCTGGCCCGCACCCGCGAGTACGTCGAGATCATCCGCAAGGCGCTGTCCCGGGAGCGGGTGGTGCACGAGGGCGCCAACTGGACGCTGCCGCTGCCCGGCGGCCCCGGCAAGGCCCTCAAGCTGACCGTGCACCCGGTGCGCGAGCACATCCCGGTCTACATCGCCGCGATCGGCCCGAAGAACCTGGAGCTGACCGGCGAGATCGCCGACGGATGGCTGGCGATCTTCTACTCGCCGGAGCACGCCGAGGAGTCGGTGGCCCACATCCGGGCCGGCCGCCAGAAGGCCGGCAGGGACATGGCCGGGTTCGACATCGTGCCCACCGTGCCGATCGTGGTCGGCGAGGACTGGCGGACCTGCGCCGACACCGTCCGCCCGTACGCGGCGCTCTACATCGGCGGCATGGGCAGCAGGGACAAGAACTTCTACAAGGAGCTGGCCACCCGCATGGGCTTCGGGGAGCAGGCCCAGGAGGTGCAGGACCGGTTCCTGGCCAAGGACTACCAGGGCGCGGCGGCGGCCGTGCCGCTGGAGTTCCTCGACGCCACGTCGCTGCTCGGCCCGAAGGAGCGCATCGCCGAGCGGATGCGCGCCTACGCCGACACCGGCGTGACCACCCTGACCGTCTCGCCGATGCTCCAGGACCTGGAGCAGGGCCGCACGGCCCTGCGCACCGCGCGGGAGGCGCTGGAGCTGGCCGGCCTGGCCGAGTAGGGCGCCTCACGGACCGTCGCGGCGGCCCTCGTCCGGGTGTCCCGGCCGGGGTCGCCGCATTCGGGTGAACCGGGGTGCTGCAAGATGCGCAGCGGCACCGCGGCGCACCCGCTGCGCCGCTTCCCCGCGAACCTCAGGAGCTCACGCGTGAGCTGGTTGCAGGCCCTGGTCCTCGGACTCGTCCAGGGATTGACCGAGTTCCTCCCCATCTCCTCCTCCGGACACCTGCGCATCGTCTCCGAGCTGTTCTTCGACTCCGACGCCGGCGCGTCGTTCACCGCCGTGACCCAGCTCGGCACCGAGCTGGCCGTGCTCATCTACTTCGCCAGGGACATCTGGCGGCTGCTGACCACCTGGTTCCGCGGCTTCGTCGACGCCGAGGCGCGGCGGAGCGCCGACTACCGCGTCGCCTGGTACGTGATCATCGGCACGCTGCCGATCGGCCTGCTCGGCCTGGTCTTCAAGGACGAGATCCGCAGCGGCGCGCGCAACCTGTGGCTGGTCTCCACCACGCTGGTCGTCTTCGCCCTGTTCCTGGCCGCGGCCGAGCGGTTCGGGCCGCAGCGGCGCGCCGTGGAGCAGATGACCCTGCGCGACGGCGTGGTGATGGGCTTCGCGCAGGCCATGGCCCTGATCCCCGGTGTCTCGCGGTCCGGCGGCACCATCACGGCGGGCCTGGCGATCGGCCTGAACCGGGCGGCGGCGGCCCGCTACTCGTTCCTGCTGGCCATCCCGGCGGTGTTCGCCTCGGGGATCTTCAGCATCCCGGACGTGTTCGACCGCACCGGGCCCGGCCCGCAGCCCTCGGTGGCCCAGATGGTGGTGGCCACCGCCATCGCGTTCGCCGTCGGCTACGCCACGATCGCCTGGCTGCTGAACTGGGTCGCCAAGCACAGCGTGTACGTCTTCGTCTGGTACCGGCTGGTGTTGGGTCTGACCATGATGGGCCTGCTGTCGGCAGGGGTGGTCAACGCGACCTGACCCTCCACACACGGGACGCGCCAGGGCGGGGTGGCTTCGGCCGCCCCGCCCTCGCGCGTGGTGGCGGCTCTCAGCGGCCGGCCTTGAAGGCGGCGGCGTGCTCGACGGCCCAGTCCGCGAAACGGCGCGGAGCACGGCCGGTGATCTCCTCCACGGCCGGGGAGATCTCGACCGGATGGAGGGCGGCGTGCGCGTGGTAGCGCAGCACGCCGTCGGCGGCCAGCGCGGGAACTCCCGCCCTGGGCATGGCCTCTCGCGCGTCCTCCGGCGGCATCTCCTCGAACCGCAGGGGAACGCCGGTCGCCGCGCCGATGGCCCGAACCTGGTCGACCGGCGTGACGATCTCGGGTCCGCTGAGGACGGGCGTGGCCCCGCGCAGCCGGTCCGTCTCGTGGGACAGCAATGCCTGGGCCGCGACGGCGGCGATGTCGCGTTCGTCGATCGGGGCGATGCGTGCCCCGCCGTAGGGTGCGCGCACGACGCCCTCGGTGCGGATCTGGTCGGCCCAGCCGAGCGTGTTGGAGTTGAAGGCTCCGGGACGCAGCACGGTCCACGGCAGACCGGACCTCACGAGCTGGTCCTCCAGTTCGCGGTGGTGGGCGCCGATGGGGTTGGCCTCGTCCAGCACGGCCGAGGTGGACAGCAACACCACCCTGCGCACGCCGTGCGTTCTGGCCTGCGTGAGGAGGGTGTCGAGGTGGTGTCCGACAGCGCTGGGGTTGACGAAGACCGCGCGCACGCCTTCCAGCGGGAAGGTCGTCTCCTCGGCGGGGAGCACCTCGACCGGGTCGGGCAGGTGGGCGGTGCGGGGGTGGCGGGTGGTGGCGCGGACGGGGACGCCCGCGGCGAGCAGGTGGTCGACGAGGTGGCGTCCGACGTTGCCGGTCGCCCCGGTGATCAGGTACAAGGCCCCTCCTCGATGTATCGCAACTCGAAGTTGCGATAGCCTGAGGCTGGCACAGTGATCATGCTTAACGCAACAAGGAGTTGCGATGGAGTCGCGGTCCGGATCCGCAGCCCAGGGCAGGCCGGTCGGTCGGGGTCCCAAGGTGTGCGCCGCCGTCCTGGCGGCCACCCTCGCCGAGCTGGCCGACGTCGGCTACGCCCGCCTGACCGTCGAGGCCGTCGCCCAGCGGGCCGGCGTGCACAAGACCACGGTCTACCGGCGCTGGAAGGACCGGGAGGCGCTCGTCGTCGACGCCCTCACCGACCACGTCGCGGCCGACATGCCCATCCCCGACACCGGCGACGTCGCGACGGACCTGCGCGCCCTGGCGCGGCTCCTGGTCACCCACCTCACGGTGACCCACCTGGGCGTCGTCGCGACGATGTTCTCCGACGCCGCCCGCCTACCGGAGATCGCCGACGTCCGGCGCCGCTTCTTCGCCGACCGGTTCCGACGCGCGACGCCCCTCGTCACCCGCGCCGTCGAACGCGGCCAGCTCCCGCAGGGCACCGATCCCGCCCTGCTCCTGAAGTCCCTGATCGCCCCGGTCTACCTGCGCCTGCTCGTCACCTCGGAACCGCTCGACGACGCCGTGGCCGACCACGCCGCCGAGATCACCCTCGCCGCCGCCCGCGCCGGTGTCTTCCGTTCCACCAAGGTGTCCGATCCGGACTGACTCGCGCGCGAGGGCGAGGACAATCCACAGTGGACGCCGCCTTCACGGGGACGATCCCTCGCGGCATCATCCACTGTGGACGGTCAAGTTGGCGTCGGTCCGGTCCCGGCGGCTGATGGCCACGAGGACGTCGTTCGTCGCGTCGGAAGGGTGTGTCCGAGCGTAGTTCGGGCAGGCAGCCCCCGGCGTCGCCCACACGGAGGTTTCCGCGTCGGCCTCGTTTCTCCTGTCCTCTCCCGGGTACGTCGGCGGAACGCCCGGTCGGCTGACCGGCCTCGCGGCGTGTTCACCAGCCCTTCACACCTGGTGACGTGCGTGCCTCCTGAGGGAAGGCCTGTCCGCGACAGGACGGTGAACGGCCCACCGGGCGTTCCGAGCATGCCGCGCACAAGGGGAGTGAGACCTCATGCGCATTCTTTCGGCGACCGTCGCCCTGCTCGCCTCACTGCTGTTCGTCGCAGAGCCGGCGAGCGCGCAGGTGCTGTGGGAGGGCGATCCGGCGAAGGGCACCCGGGTGTTCGGCAACCTGGAGTGCGCCCGTCCCGGCAGCATCGTGACCGCCCGACAGGACGAGGGCTTCGTCGCGTGGCGGTACACCAAGAAGAAGGCGGAGGCGGGACAGAAGTCGGTCGTCCGGTGCGAGACCCGCGGCATCAGGACCGACGCCGGCCGGTTCCGCTTCCGGAACAACAGCACCTACTACCTGGGGTGGTCGAGCAAACTGTCGACGACCACCGCCGGTGACTACACGATCTTCCAGTGGAAGTCGTACTGCGACAACGGGGCGCCGGGCAACGGCGCGCAGAACTACCCGGTGATCATGAAGATCAAGGAGGGGCACGCCAGGCTCTTCTTCGTCGGGGTGGGCGAGACGTGGAACCTGATCTGGACGGGACAAGTCGAGCCGTGGAAGTGGTACCGGTTCGTCGTGGGCATCCACACCTCGAACAAGCTGAGGGGAGGTTGGGTGGAGTTCTACTTCAACGGCGAACAGCAGCGGCTCGGCAAGGACGGCGTCCTGCGCTATCCCGGGCGCACACTGGACACCTACAACGAGCCCAAGTGGGGAATCTACGACCGGCAGCGACCCGAGTTGGAGGCCGTGCACCGGATCTACCGGATGAAGGTGGGCACGACCTACAACGACGTGCGGTAGCGGCCTCGTCCTGCCGCTGATCTCGCTGATACCGGTGCCCGACCACGAGATCCCCACGACGACGGGGGCGAAGGCGTGATCCGCCTGCGGTTCGGCGGCCCCCTCCACGGTCCCACCGGCTCCCGAGAACGAACACGTAGGCTGCTGGGGTGGCTACCGTCATCCTGCTCCGGCACGCCCGATCGACCGCGAACGGCTCGGCCGTGCTCGCCGGCCGCCAGCCCGGGGTCGCGTTGGACGACACCGGTGTGGGGCAGGCGGCGCGTCTGCCCGACCGGCTGTCCGCGTTGCCACTGGCCGCGCTGGTCACCTCCCCGCTGGAGCGGTGCCAGCAGACGCTGCGCCCGCTGGCCGAGGCGCGGGGCATGACCCCGGTCGTCGAGCCCGAGCTGGCCGAGGTCGACTACGGCGACTGGACCGGGCGCGCGTTGAAGGACCTGGTGGAGGAGCCGCTGTGGCGGGTCGTGCAGCAGCACCCGTCGGCCGCGGTGTTCCCCGGCGGTGAGGGACTGGCGTCCGTGCAGGCCAGGGCCGTGGCGGCCCTCCGTGCCCACGACGCGCGGATCACCGCCGAGCACGGCCAGGACAGCGTCTGGGTGGCGTGCAGCCACGGCGACGTGATCAAGGCGGTGCTCGCGGACGCGCTGGGCGCGCACCTCGACGCCTTCCAGCGCATCGTCGTCGACCCCTGTTCGGTGAGCGTCATCCGCTACACCGAGACCCGGCCGTTCGTGCTGCGGATCAACGACAACGGCGGCGACCTGGCCGGCGTGGTGCCGCCGAAGCCGTCTCCGGAGCAGGCCGGGGCGGAGGCGGCGCGCGCCGACGGTTCCGACGCCGTGATCGGCGGCTCCACCGGGACTCCCTGACCTCGGTCACCTCGCCCACCACACCGAGGTCCTTCTCCTCACCCCGTCTGGGCGGCGTGAGGAGAAGGACGTGTTTCGGGAGCGATCCGCCGCCGTTGATCAGGCCACTGCCCCGACATCCCCTCCCGCGCGGGCTCCCGGAGAGCCACGCCGGACGAACCGGGTGTCGGCCGCTTCCAAAGGTCCGCGGGAGGCGGACATCTGGCGCGCGATCGCCGCGCCGACTCGGTTATGGTGAGGCGTTCTGTTGAGCCCAGAGAGGACTGAGGCCTTTGCCAGCGCGTCGAGGACGGCCGCTGGGCACCACCGGGCAGGGCGCCAGCTCCTGCTGAGCACGCGTGGGTCGACACCGGCGGCCCGGTTTCCGGATACCGCACGCTTGTTCGACGAAAGGCGATTTCGCTGTGTTCGACGTTCGTGTGCACGCCTACCTGCGTGCCGACATCACCTCCCGCCCCGGCGCGGACGCGGTGCGGGTGGGACCGTTCCTCGCGTCGTTCGACCACCACGACTCCGGGCTGTTCCGCAACTACGCCGTCCCCGATGACGGAGCCGAACCGACGTCCGACGAGGTCACCGACCTCATCACGGCCTTCTCGGAACGGGGCCGCGTTCCCCGGCTGGAGTACCTGCCTGGCCTGTGCCCCCGGGTCGAGGCAGCCCTGTGCGCACTGGGATTCGCGCCGGAACGACGCCTCCCGGTGATGATCTGTTCGCCCACCGAGGTGGTCCCGGCCCCGGTGCGGGACGACTCGGTCGAGTGCCTGCTCGCCTCCTCCGACGAACACCTGCGCCAGGTCGCCGAGGCCCAGAACGACGCCTACGGCCAGGCCGCGACGACCGACCACGACGTGGCCCGCCTGCGGCGGGTCGTCGAGGCGGGCGGGCTGGTCGCCCTGGCCGTCGACACCACGTCCGGCCGAGGGGTGGGCGGCGGGCTGTGCGCGCCCCCGCACGAGGGCGTCAGCGAGCTGGCCGCCATCGGCGTCCGCGCGCCGTACCGGCGGCGGGGCATCGCCACGGCGCTGACCGCCCTGCTCACCCAGTCCTGCCCGGGTGTCGGCATCACCGTGCCGTTCCTGACCCCCGCGGGGGAGGACGAGGAACGCATCTACCGGGCGGTGGGCTACCGCAGGGTGGCCGAGATGCTCCACATCTCCCGCGCTGTCTGATCTCCCGTTGTCCGGGCCTGATGACGACCCCCAGTCGTCATCAGGCCCGACCCCCGGCCAGAGAGTTCGAGAGCCCCCAGCGGGACACCCACTCGCACTGTCCTCAGTGGACTTCGTGGGCGAAGGCCCTCCCGCCGACGGGCGACGGCGTCAGCGGGTGAGGACGGGCAACACCTTGACCCCGGCCATGTCGGTCGTGGCCATGAAGGTCGCCGGGTCGTCCGGGTCGGTGCGCAGGTCGGGCAGCCGGTCCCGCAGGATCCCCAGCGCGACCCGAGCCTCCAGCCGGGCGAGCGGCGCGCCAAGGCAGAAGTGGATTCCCCGACCGAAGCCCAGGTGCGGGTTGGGGTCCCTGGCGACGTCGAAGGCGTGCGGGTCGGCGAACCGCCGCCCGTCCCGGTTCGCCGCGCCCTGCATGACCATGAGGAGCTGGTCGCGGCCGATCCGGCACCCGCCGAGTTCCACCTCCTCGGTGGCGACGCGGCCCGACCACGGGAACGGCGAGAGGAACCGCAGTGTCTCCTCGATCGCCGACGGGAGCAGGGACGGGTCCTCGCGCAGCCGCGCCGCCTGGTCGGGGTGGGCGTCCAGGCACAGCACCGTGTTGCCCAGCAGGAGGGTCGTGGTGATGTGGCCCGCCAGCAGCAGGAGGTTCGCGAAGTTCACCACCTGGGTCTCGCTGAGCCGTTGGCCGTCGACCTCGGCGTTGACGAGCTTGGTCAGCAGGTCCTGGCGCGGGCGCCTGCGTCGTTCGGCGGCGTGCTCGGCCAGGTAGTCCCACATCTGGCGGACGGAGTCGAGCCCGCTCCCCATGAGCTCCTCCACCTCCTCCCGCGTCTGGTGCACCGAGACCCCGGGGCGGTTCTCGAACAGCCCGTCCACCCACCCCCGGAACAGGTCGCGGTCGCTGGCCGGCACGCCGAGCAGCTCGGCGATGACGATGACGGGCAGGGGGTAGGCGAGGTCCGTGACCAGTTCGAACCGGTCCTTCCCCTCCACCGCGTCCAGGAGCTCGTGGGTGATGTCCCTGATCCGGGGTTCGAGGTCGGCCACGACCCTCGGCGTGAACGCGCTGCTGACCAGCTTGCGCAGCTTCCCGTGGTCGGGCGGGTCCATGCGGAGCAGGTTGCCGTCGTCGAACTCGGGGGTGGCCAGCTCGGGGAGGGCCCTGGTGATGTCGGCCGAGAAGGCCTTCGTGTCGCTGAGGACCTCGACGCACTCGTCGTAGCCGTAGACGTGCCACGTGCCGGTTCCCTCGTCGAACCGGACGGGCTGCTCGGGGTCGCGTCCTCGGAGCCAGAAATGGTCGGGGTGGGCGCCCCACTCGTCGACACGCGTGGCGATGGTCATGTTTTTCCTTTCACAGCAACGCTTTCGGCGGGAACGGCGTGATGCGCGACGCCTTCTCAGGAGGGCGCGCACAGCCCCGGCCGATTCGGCGTCCGAAACGCGGATCGTTCACGCTCCGTCGGCTGTCGGCGCGGGTGAGGGTGGTGGTGAGGCCGGGCTTCGCCCGGACTCACCGTGGGCGCGAGCTTCGTGCGACCCGCCTCAGCGGGCGTCCCGCTCGGAAGGTCGGTGGACGTTCTCTCGCATGATCCCATCGTGGCACCACTGTGGCATCACGTCAACACCGCCTTGGCATCTGTCGGTGTCGCGTTCGTGGTTTCTGGTGCCAACGTGGCGATGAGGAGAGGGGGACTCCGGTACCCCCGCATACGGGGCGCAGCGCAGTCACCTGTTGGTGTGAGTGTGGTGCGCACCCGACCGGGGCACTGGTTGCCGACAGAGGCGGTGGGCAACCAGGGGTGGGGCCACCGGGACCCCTCTCGCCACGGCGACGACCGTGCGCGGACGGTGGCACGGTGGCCCCTTGGCGAGAAAGGAGAAAGTCATGGAACCCGCAGTGCGCGAACTGCACGACATGGAGTCGTTGATCGAGGCTCTGGAGGTCCGGGTGCAGGAGGTGGCGCTGCACCACCCCACCGGTGCCACGCAGACCCAGGGTTGCTCGCTCATCTCCTGCGGCGGAGGCCGTGTCGAGGACGGTGATTGACCCTGCCGGGTCTCGCGACCTGACGGAGCGGTGAGAATTCTCCGCCTTCTGTGCCGGGATCCGCCATCAGCGGCGGCGCCGCACTTCCTTCACCGAGGCGCTCAGGCGCAGCGATGGATTCCGCGCGGATTCCGCCTGTTGCCTGGTGTCCCGGCACGTGTCGCGTGACCGACGCCCTTGCCGGAGCCGGGGCCGCCTGTGCCGAACAGATCCCCGGCTCCGGCCATGACCAGGCGAGCAGCGGTCGGGAACGTCGCCTCCGTCTACCGGCGGCAGATCAGAAGACGTCCCACTCCTGCCAGGACACACAACGCGGCCGGGCTCCGGTGTTCATGAACTCGTGCACGGCTTGGCGGACGGTGTCGAGCGCGAGCACGGCGTCAGTGGGAAATTCCTCCCGCGAGGCCTTGTCGACGTACAGGCGAGGTGCGCGGGCAGGGGGTTGGTTGTTCCTGGTCACCCAGATCCCCGCGTAGTCACCATCACCAGGGTGATCGGGGTCGTCTCCCGTGAACGAGAGCGCGCCCACCCCGGCCGGCGCGTTGACATCGATCTTGAGCTGGTGCTCCGGCTGGCCGTCCGGCCCGAGCGTCGGCCGTTCCCGGGCGTACATCACGGGCGGATGCGGCTGGTCGCTGGCCAGGATCTCGTCCAGGACCCTCTCCTCCTGACGACGCTCCGAGGCCGCGGCGACGTGCCGGAGGAGACCACGGCGCGGGGGAGCGCGGGGCCGAGGACGGTCACCTTCCCGAGGCGACGCTCGTGCGGCGGTACTCCCGTTTCGTCGGCAGGGAACCGCGGAGGCTGACCGCCCGCCTGCCGTCCCGGGGACGCCTGGTCTGCGGCGCCTTCGACCCGCAGGAGCAGATGATCATCGAGGCGAAGGCGTCGACCACGCGCGAGCACGTGCGGATGGCGATCGGGCAGCTCCTCGACTACCAGCTCCACCTCTACCGCGACGGCGACACGTTCCTCGGACCGCTGTGAGCGGAAGCGCCCACGCGGGCGGGATGCTGGACGCCGAACCGACCATCGGCCCGACCACGGGCCTTCCACGGGCTCGTCACAGGACGGAGGCCAGTCGGCGGACCCCTTCGACCAGTTGGGGCAGGGGAGTCTCGCCGTAGGTCAGGCGCAGGTGGGGGCGGTCGCGCTCGGCCGGGAACCAGGCCGAGCCGGCCGCGACCATGACGCCGGCGCTGAGCGCCCGCGCGGCGACCTCGTTGTCGTCGACGCCCTCGGGGAGCCGCACCCACAGGTGCATGCCACCGCGCGGGACGTTCTCGACCGCGCACTCGGGAAGCCGCGCGCGCAGGGCGGTGAGCAGGCCGTCACGCCGGCGGCCCAGTTCCCTGGCGACCTCGCGGCGGTGCCGGGGGTAGGCGGGGGAGGAGAGGAAGTCGACCGCGGCTTCCTGCACGGGTCCGGAGACGAAGAAGTCGTCGAGGGTCTTGGCGGCGCGCAACCGGGCGAGCGCCGGCCCGCGCGCCGCGAGGGCGGCCAGGCGCACCGAGGGGGCGATCGACTTGGTGACCGACCGGACGTGGACGACGTGCCCACCGGTGTCGGCCGAGGCGAGGGTGGGCGGGGGCGGACCGTCGATGGTGAGGTCGCGGGCGTAGTCGTCCTCCAGGACGAACAGCGAGTGCCGGCGGGCCAGGTCGAACAGCTCGCGGCGCCGGTCCTGCGCGAGCACGCTGCCGGTCGGGTTGGCGTACAACGGCTGGACCACCACCAGACGCGCGGTGCGGGCGCGCAGCACGTTCTCCAGGAGGTCGGTGCGCAGGCCGTGCTCGTCGGCCGGAACGGGGTGGATCTCCAGACCGTGGCTGCGGGCGATGGACATGAACCCGGGGTAGGTCGGCGTTTCGAGCACGACGGCGTCGCCGGGACGCGTCAGCGCCCGGATCGCCATCGACAGCGCGCTCTGTCCTCCCGAGGTCACCAGGACCTCCGCCGGGTCGAACCCGCCGATCTGGCGGGCGAACCACTGCCGCAGCGAGGCCAGACCCTCGATCGGCGGGCGGCCCCACACCCCGGTGCGGCGCATCGCGCGGGCCATGGCGGCGGCCAGCGCCCTCTCCGGGATGAGGGTCTGGTCGAGGTAGCCGCCCGACATCCGCACGGTCTCGGCGTTGGGGGCCTCCAGGAGGGCGAGGTTGCGGGAGGCGTCGGGAGGGGTGTGGCCGCCGAGCGCGGCGTGCTGCCAGGCCAGGTCGGTGGGGCGGCCCCGCGCGGGGGCGGCGGCCACGAAGGTGCCGTTACCCGGCCGCACCGTCACCAGTCCCTCCGCCGCCAGCTCGCGGACGACCCGTTGGACCGTGAGCGGCGAAACCTGGTGCTCGCGTTGGAGTTCCCGCACGGACGGCAGTCTGGTCCCCGGTGGGGACCGGTCGACGAAGTCGCGGAGGGCGGACGCGAGGCGCTCCCGACTGTTACCGTTGTCCATGTCAGGCAAGGATAGCGTTATCGCTCCCAGCGCGATCACGGATAACAGTGGCCCGAGTCAGGGCGGGTGGGCGCTGGGCCTGTTCGGGGTGTTGGTCTTCAGCTTCACGCTCCCGGCCAACGCCTGGGCGGTGGAGGGCTTCGACCCGGTGGCGATCACCGTCTGGCGCGCCCTGCTGCCGGGACTGCTGGCGGTGGTCATCCTGTGGCGGATGCGGGCGCCGATACCCGACGCGCGCACGTGGTTCTCCCTGTCCGTCGGCGGACTGTGCGTGGGCGTCGGGTTCCCGTTGTTGTCCTCGGTCGCGCTGACGACGATCAACCCGGCGCGGGCGGCCGTCATCATGGGCCTGCTGCCCGCGCTCACCGCCGTGTTCGCCACCCTCCTCGGCAAGGAACGCCCCTCGCCGCGCTTCTGGCTGGCCACCGTCGCGGGCCTCGTGGTGCTTCTCGCCTACCTCATGACCCGGCGGGGCGCCGGGGAACTCGGCCTGGGGACGGGCGATCTGGCGATGTTCGCCGCGACCTGTTGTTCGGCGCTGGCGTACGTCCTCGGCGCGGACCGCGCGAAGGTGCTCGGGGGACCGCGCAGCATGTGTTGGACGCTGGTCGCCCTGCTCCCGCTGAGCGTTCCCGCCGGCATCGTCACCGCCCTCGTTCAGGATCCACAGTGGACGGTGAGAAGCACGGTCGGCCTGCTGTACCTGGCCGTCGCCTCGACCGTGATCGGCTACTTCGCCTGGTACGCCGGCCTCGCCCGCGGCGGCATCGCCCGTGTCGGCCAGGTGCAGCAGATCCAGCCCATCCTGACCATCTGCTGGTCCGCGCTGTTCTTCGCCGACGAACTCGACGCGCTGACCTTCGTCGTCGGTGTGGTGGTCGCGCTCCTCGTCGCGGTCGGGCAACGTGTCCGTTGACCCTCGCGACGCGGTGCCGGGGCGGAAAATCCGTGGGTCCGGTGATCAGGAGCGCGTTACTGTCCCGAACGCGCGGCACTTCCGCCGATGCGGAGAGCGGGCGCACGCGCCAGGGCGTCCGGCGCTCACACCTGAACCGGGACCGGAAGGCGCTCCCGGGCCGCGGGCGACAGGCGCTGTTCCGCTCACCGACGACGGGTGGACTCACCGACACGAGGAGCACGCGTGGTGAACAGCGCCAGCCCCGCCGGAACGCGTGAACGGACCGACGAGGAGGACGAACCGGCAACCGCGGAAGACGCCCAGAAGCCCCGGGTGAACTGGCGCGACCTCGTCCGGGTCACCCGGGGTCACCGGACCGCGATCGCCGCGGCCCTGGGGCTGACGCTGGTCGGCGGAGCGATGGGCCTGGCACAGCCGCTGCTGGCGACCCGGACCATCGAGGAGTTCTCCCACGACCGCCCCTACGCCCTGCTGTTGACCCTGCTGGCCGTGGTGTTCGTGGCCGAGGCCGTGATCACCGCGCTGGGCCACTACCTGCTCGAACGCACGGGGGAGGGCATCGTCCTCGGCCTGCGGCTGCGGATCGTCGACCGGGTGCTGCGCTGGCCGATGCACCACTACCAGCGGCACCGGCTCGGCGACCTGCTCACCCGCACCGCCAGCGACACCACGCTGCTGCGCGACTCGCTCGCCTACGACCTCGTGGAGGCCAGCGTCGGCGTGTTCGTCATCCTCGGCGGGCTCGCCACCATGATCTGGCTGGACGCGACGCTGTTCCTGGTCGTGGCCGCGATCACGGGCGCCATCGGCGGCCTGACCCTGTTGCTCCTGAAGGGGATCCGCCGCTCGGTGGAGGACGCCCAGGACAGCCTCGGCGGCATGAGCGCCGAACTCGAACGCGCCCTGTCCGCCATCCGCACCGTGCGGGTCCTGCGCGCCGAGGACCGCGAACGGGACCGCATCGGCGCCCTCGCGCGCACCGCCTACGCGAACAGCCTCCAGGCCGCCAGGAACAACGCGCTGATCAACCCCGCGATGACCCTGGCCGTGCACGGGGCGATGATCACCGTGCTCGTGGTGGGCGGGATGCGGGTGGCCAGCGGCGGCGCCTCACTGGCCGAGCTGGTCGGCTTCCTCCTCTACGTCAGCTACGTCGCCACGCCCATGGCCAACCTGTTCGACGTGTTCGCCACGCTCCAACGGGGCTTGGCCGCCCTCCAGCGGGTGGAGGACGTCGCCAGGATCCCCACCGAGGACGAGGAGATCCGGCAGCCGGCGACCACCCGCCCCCGCGCCCCGCACCGGGAGCACCGCGGCCCCGGCGCCGACGTCCCCGCGGTCGAGTTCCGGGACGTGAGCTTCGCCTACGAGCCGAACCGACCCGTGCTGCGGGACGTCTCGTTCCGCGTCGCCCGCAACAGCCACGTCGCGTTGGTCGGCCCGTCAGGAGCGGGCAAGTCCACGGTCTTCGCGCTCATCGCGCGCTTCTACGACCCGCAGGCCGGGACCATCCTGCTGGACGGGCGCGACACGACCCACGAGATGACCGTCGAGGAGTGCCGCGCGGCGATCAGCCTGGTGGAACAGAGCGCCCCGGTCATGCACGGCACGGTGCGGGAGAACATCACCTACGCCAAACCCGACGCCTCCGACGCCGAGATCGCGCGGGCGGTGGAGCTGGCCAGCCTCGACGACCTGGTGCGCCGGCTCCCGCAGGGGCTGGACACGCCGGTGGGGGAGCACGGCAGTGCGCTGTCCGGCGGGGAGCAGCAGCGGGTCGCCATCGCCCGCGCCCTGCTGCCGCGCCCGCGGCTGCTGTTGATGGACGAGCCCACCTCGCACCTGGACGCGGCCAACGAGGCCGCCCTGACCCGCACCATCGAGCAGATCAGCGGCGAGTGCACGTTGCTGGTGATCGCGCACCGACCGTCCACCATCCGCGCGGCGGACAGCGTCATCGTCCTCGACCAGGGACGGGTCCAGGCGACGGGACATCACTCACGGGTGGCCGGACTTCTCGGCTCCCACCAGGACCTCGCCCGGTGAACGCACTCCCAGGACGTCCCCGTCACACGGGTCAGGCGGGTCACGCGGGTCGCACGGGGTCTGTCGCCGACGTCGGGGCGACGCCCTCGGTCGTCGTCGAGGGCGGTCGCACCGCCCTGACCCCGAACGCGGCCAGGAGCACCACGAGCGCCGGCACGGCCAGACCCACCGTCAGACCGGCGCTGTCCGCCACCAGGCCGATCACCGTGGGTCCGGTGAAGAACCCCAGGTAGCCGAGCGTGGAGATGTTCGCGATGGCGTGGGTCGGGTGGACCCCCACGACCCGGCCGCTGGCGGCGAAGGTGAGCGGGAAGGTGTACGACAGGCCGAGCCCGAACAACGCGAAACCCACCAGTCCCGCGACCGTGCCGCCGACCAGGAGCGCGGCGCCCATGCCCGCACCCGCCGTCACCACCCCGGCCAGGAACGCCCGCTGCGGGCCAACGCGGTTGATCAGGTGGTCGCCGCAGAGCCGGCCGAGGAACATCGACCCGGCGAACGCGCCGAACCCGACCGCCGCGACGGCCGAGCTGGCGTGCGCCTCGTCATGGAGGTAGACCGCGGACCAGTCGTTGGCCGCGCCCTCGGCCAGCGCGACGCAGAACGCCAACGCCCCCAGGGCGACCAGGCGCGCCGGCCACCGGCCACCCGGGTGTTGGGTCGTCCCGGACGACCTCGCCCCGTCGACCGAGGAGGGCAGGAGACCTCGGGTGGTCGCCACGCCGAAGAGCGCGACGAGGACGCTGGTGCAGGCGAAGTGCGCGGTGATGGACAGGTGGGCCTGTTCGGCGGCGGCGCCCAGCAGGGAGCCGCTGATCACGCCGAGGCTGTGCCACGCGTGGATGCCGGACAGCAACGACCGGCCGGCCCGCCGCTCCACCGCGACGCCATGGGAGTTCATCGCGACGTCGACCACGCTGTTGGCGACGGCGAAGACCACCAGGGCGGCGGCCAGACCCGCGAGGTTCCCGGCGAGGAGTACGGCGGAGAGGCTGAGCGCGAAGACCGGCACGGCGATCCGCAGCGTGGTGGCGCTGCCGAACCTCGGTGTGAGCCACCCGCCCAGTCGGAGGCCGAGCAGGGCGCCGAGGTTGAGGCCGGCGAAGGCCACGGCGAGGTCACCGTCGTCCAGGCCGAGCTGGTGCTTGATCGACGGCGTGCGGGCCGCCCACGTGGCGAACAACAGGCCGGTGAGGAAGAACGTCAGGCGGACCGACCGCAGGGCCACCCGGGAAGCGCGGTCGGGAACGCGCGGTGACGAGACGGAGCGCATGGGTCTCCCTCGCATCGAGAATGCTCCCCCAAGCCGGACCGCGGAGATTTTGTCAGGGACGGAACCCTGGTCGCACCGTTCTGTCCATGAGCTGGTCGACGGAGCCGGGGGAGCGCGTCGCCCGCGACCCGTCTCTTCCCGGTCCCGAACGCCGTGCACGTCGTGCTCGGCCTGCCTCGTCGACCCGTCGGGACGGGCGAAGGCGCGTGCCGTCCTGCGGTAACGTCCCCTGCCGTGGTCGATGACCCCAGGCGCGTGGTGGAAGCGGGGTACGACGCCATCACCGACCGGTACGTCAACTGGTCCCTGCGGATCGCGGAGTGGCTGCGCCCCGAGGGGCTGTTCCTGGCCTCACTGGGTTGTCGGGGCAGTGACAGCGTCGAGGCTGACTGGCTCGGCGTGCCCATGTACTTCAGCAGCCACGACGCGTCGACCAACCGCGAACTGCTCCAGAATGCCGGTTTCACGCTGCTGGTGGACGAACTGGTCACCATGCACGAGCCGGAGGGGCCGGCGACCTTTCACTGGGTGATGGCCAGGACCGCCACCTCGATCTGACACCCGACGCGTTCCAGTGATCGTGGGTGTGGTCGTTGAAGCAGCAGGATCTGTACCCCTGATTGCTTCAGTGCTGGCTGAAAAAATCCACACCGGCGGGGCGAGAGCGGACGACCAACAAGCAATGACAGGCAATCGAGGGGCTGTTGTCCGCCTCCGGCGCGAAGGGACGCCCACTGGTGGACGCCGCCGGGTGATCAACGCGTGGCTGCTCAAGGCCAAGACGGGTAAGGCATGGCGTGACCTGCCGGAACGGCATAGGCCAGCCCTGGGAGAGGTGTCGCCAACCGGTTCTTGCGGTGGTCACGCACCCGAACCCTGGCTCTGGCGCCTCGGGTGCGGGTGGTCGCCGAGGTGATCAACGAACGCGACCGGGAAGTCCGGGATGGACTCCAGCACCGTGCGCACCCACCAGCACACCGCGCAGGCCCAGGGCAGTAGCGCCCGCCGCACCTCCGCGTCCCGCACAGGGAGGGCGGATCATGCGGCGGGCGCCGGGAGCCAGGTGATCATGCGCTCGGTCCGCTCCCGCGACTCTCGACCCTGGCTCCTCCCCACGCCGCACCGTGGTCGAACGCCGCTTCAACCGGCTCACGCGGTTCCGCGCGATCGCCCCGCTACGGCAGGACCACCATCTCCTACCGAGACGTGATCAACCTGGCAACCAGCTCATCTGGCCTTGAGGACAGACCCTCGGGCCTGTTCTCAAAGCTGGTGTGGCTGATCTTTGATCCCGGGGCGTCGTATGCGGGCACGAGTTGACCGGCGAGCAGTGGCAGGCGATCGCATCGCTGTGCCCGCCTCCGGCGCGAAGGAAGGCCCACGGATGGACGAGGCGTCGCGTGATCAGCGGGATGCTGTTCAGGGCGAAGACGGGTGTGGCGTGACCTGCCCGGAACGGTATGGGCCGTGGAAGAGGTGTCGACAACCGGTTCTGGCGGTGGTCGCCCACCGGAACCTCTGGTGACGGGGGTGCGGGTGACCGCCGAGGCGATCAACGAACTCGACTAGGAAGTCCGGGGTCGACTCCAGCACCGTGCTCGCTCACCAGCACACCGCACCACCGGCCCGAACCGGTTGATCACGTCATCGGCCGCTTCCGGCGGCGGGCCGTCAACCAAGACCCATTCCGGTGGGTGGCGGGCATGGCCGACCGGCGACCCGCCCCCCACCGGGAGATCGCAGGCAAGGGCTACACCAACCGTGTGCCATCCGCGCCGCGCGCCGCCGTCGCAGGTTTCGGACCACCATCCCGGAACGCCGTGACCAGCAAGCCAGCTCACGCAGTTCCGTGCGATCGCCACCCGCGATGACAAGTCGGCCCTGTGCCACCGAGCCGTGATCGACCTGGCCACCCACACGACCTGGCTTTGAGGACAGGCCCCAGCGTGGAGGTCGGCGAAGGCAGGGAAGACAGGACTGTGCTGGCCGGCGCGGGCCGACCAGACTGGGGGAGTGAAGCCGTCGGCGGACCGGGTGTTGCGCGACCTGACGAGGGCGGCCGGGCAGGGCGCGAGTTCCGACAAGCTGGGCGAGCTGGTCTCCCGGGTGCTCGCGCCGGTGGTGGCGCACGACGCCCTGCGCCTGGTGGGGACCAGTCCCTCGGCTGGCTTCGGGCCGGCGTCGTTCAGCTTCTGGTGTGGCTACGAACCCGATTTCGGGTGGTCGCTGCTCTTCAACTGCTACGCCGACAGGGACCCCTGTCCGCTGGAGGAACTCGCCCGCCGGTCCGTGCCGGCGGCGGTCGTCGGGGCCGACACCCGAGCCGAGTGGCGTGACCGGATCACCAGGAGTCTGTTCGCCGACCACGGCGTCGGGTGCGAGTTGCGCCTGGTTCTGCGGGACGGGCGCGGGGTGTGGGGGACGCTCGGCCTGCTCCGCGCGGAGGGCGGCCGGCCCTTCGACGCGGATGACCTGAGCCGGGTGGCGCGCTGGGGCCCGGCCCTGATCTCCGTCCTGCGCGGGTACGTCACGTCGGCGCCGCTCGCGCCGGCCGTGTCCGCCCCGCCGGCCGGCGTGCTCGTGGTGGGCTCCGATCACCTGATCCGGTCGGCCACGGCGTCGGCCTTCCACTGGCGGGAGCGGTTGCGTCGCCACCAGCACGCTCCGGCGTTCACGGGTGAGGTGTTCTTCGCGGGGATGTCGGCGCAGGCGCGCAAGCACGCGCGTGACCCCCGCGCGGCGCCCGCGCTCGTGGTGGGGCCGGCGGCGAGCTACGGCCGCTGGATCGTCTGCCACGGCCAGCCGCTCGATGACGAGGGGGTCGGGGACGTCGCGATCGTCCTCCAGTCCGCCACCACGGATCAGGTTCTGCCGGTGTTCTGCGACTGGTACGGCATCACCGCGCGGGAACGCCAGATCGTCGCCTCGTTGGCCCAGGGGGCCGCGCCCAAGCAGATCGCCCGTCGCCTTGACCTGTCGCCGCACACCGTCAACGACCACCTGAAGGCGGTGTTCCGCAAGACGGGGGCGAGCGGGCGGGACGAACTCCTCGCCGCGCTCGGCAACTGACCGCGTCGCGACGCGTGGCGTGGTCGTCAGAGCGTGAGAGGGCGCGCGGCGTGGTCGATCGTCAGGAGGCCGTGGTCGAGGCGCAGCCGCAGCGGCACGGGCCGCACCGTTCCGGATTCGCGGAGTGCCTCGGGGATGTAGTCCATGGTCGCGAGGCGCTCGGTGTAGTGCAGGAAACGGTGGCAGCCCACGGCGTCCAGAGGCGTGCGCCGGGCGGCCTCCACCAGCTCGGGCAGGGTGAAGCCGGATGGCTCGTCGGCTTGGATGATCTCGACGGTGCGCAGGTGCCGGTGGCGGACCAGGTGCGGGAAGCGCTGGCCGGCGAAGTGTCGGTAGAGGACGTACTCGGAGGCTCCCGTCCACTTCTCGGTGTTGGCGGTGGCGAGGAACGCGCGCCAGAACGGCCCGGGGTGGGCGTGGCGGACGCGCTGGGTGAGGTCGTTCAGGATGGCGCGGTCGAAGACCATGTGGTGGTGCATTCCGCTGTAGGGGTCGAGTGGCCGCCAGCCGGGGACCAGGCGTCTGGCGGCGTCGAGGGCGGAGTGTCGGGGCGGGAGCTGGTGGTGGCGGGTGCCCGGTCGCCAGTAGAGCGGATAGCCGTAGGGGAGCAGCGACCGTCGTCGCGTGTCGACGAAGGTGGTGTCGCGGAGAAGCGCCATGTCGGAGTCGACGACCAGGACGTGGTCGGGGGTGTTCTGGGGCAGCAGGTCGAAACACCGCAACTTCACCAGTTGTTGGAAGTACCAGGAGGCGTTGCCGGGATCGCGTCCGGTGTCGAGGAGAGCGGCGTTGATCTCCGCTGTGCTGGGAACGCAGCGTCGTTCGTCAATCCAGATGATCCGTGGGTCCTGGACGGGTGGTGTGTGGGGAAACCGTTGCGCCACAACGTGCAGCGCGGAAACCGGGTTGCGGCAGTGCCTCAGGATGCTGGACAGGCAGACACCCAGGCCGGGTAGATCCTTCGAGGCGGCCAGGACCAGCACGGCGACCGGTGGCAGATCGGGCACGGTCGCGCCGGTGGTGACCGTCGCTGGTGCTGGCATCGTGGAGCGTCCTTCCTGGCGGCGGACGAACGAGACCCGGTGAGCAGGCTGCGTGTTCTCCTTTCCGGGCCGAGTGGCTCCCGTGCTTGTCGCGCCCGAGCGAACTGTCCTGTGTGGACAGTATGCCTGCGGTGTCGTGATCGTGCCGGCGCCCGGTCGAGCCGAGGGCGGTGACGGGGGAACAAAGTCAATCGCTCTCCGGCGGGAGCGTCGTTAGCCTCACCGCGTGATCTATGAGCACCCACTGGCCTACCTCCTCGGGCTCGAAGGCATCGCCCTGATGCGCGCCTTCACTGGTGAGCACGACCGGGAGTTCGTCGAGTCCCGGATCGCGGAGATCCGCGACCTGCTGGACGACGAGTCGCTCGCGGGCGCGGCGATGGAGGTCGACCGCGTGAGCAGCGCCGAGGGCTACGGCGCGTGGGCGGCGACGTACGACGCGCCCGGCAACGCCGCGTTCGACATCGACGGCCCTCTCATCAGGGAGATCGTGGACGCGCTCCCGCCCGGTGTCGCCGTGGACGCCGCGTGCGGGACCGGGCGCGTCTCGGCGTTGCTCGCCGAACGCGGCCACCAGGTCATCGGGGTGGACGGCTCGCCGGAGATGCTCGCGCGGGCCGTCGAGCGGGTTCCGAGCGGGCGGTTCTCGGTCGGCGACCTCCACCGCCTCCCGGTCGGCGACAACGAGGCGGACCTGGTCGTCTGCGCGCTGGCGTTGACGCATGTCCCCGCGCTCGACCCGGTCATGGCGGAGTTCGCCAGGGTCCTGCGGCCCGGCGGTCACCTGGTGATTTCCGACGTCCATCCCGAGCGCGTGCTGCGCGGCTCCATCCCGGTGGTGCGGGGCGGGGACGGGCGGCCGGGGCGGCTGGAGTCCTATCGGCACCTGGTGGGGGACTACCTCCGGGCGGCGCTGCCGGTGGGTCTGCGGCTGCGGCGCTGCGAGGAGCCGCTGCCACCGGCGCCGCCGGCCGCGTCGTCGGTGGCAGCCGATGCCGCGCCTGCGGGGCCGAAGTCGACAGGGCCCAGGTCGCCGGGGCCGTGGGACCTGTGGCCGTGGAGCCTGCTCGGGCTGGTGCCCGAGGCGGCGCGGGCCGCCAACGCCGGAGTGCCGGCGATACTGCTCTGGCACTTCGAGCGGGAGTCCTGACCTCCGAGCCCCGGGCGGGTCGATGACCTCCGCTGTGGCTCGTCTCACTCCCCGGTCCGGGAACGGAGGAGGTGGGATCGGCCAAGGAGGTCCGTGCACATCGACAGCGCCGTGGCGGCGCAACGAGGGAGCCCGGAGATGGACCGGCTGGACGGGCCCGACGACCTGGCCGCCCTGTACGACCGGCACGCGAGGCCGCTGCACGCCTACCTCGCGGGCCGGGTGGGCGCGCAGGTCGCCGACGACCTGGTCGCCGAGGCCTTCCTGGTGCTGTGGGAGCAGCGCGCGCGGTTCGACCCGGAGCGGGCGAGCCTGCGCGCGTGGCTGTACGGGGTGGCGACGAACCTGCTGCGCAACCACGCCAGGGCGGAGGTGCGCAGGCTGCGCGCCTGGACGCGGCACGGCGCCGCCGAGGCCTACGACGTGGTGAGCACCCGGGCCGCCGACCGCACCGACGCCGGCGCGCTGAGCGCCCGGTTGGCGGCGGCGATCGCGGGGTTGCGGGCCGAGGAGCGTGACGTGCTGCTCCTGGTCGCGTGGGCGGACCTGACCCCGGCGGAGATCGCCGAGGTGCGGGGTGTGTCGCCGGCCACCGTCCGGACCCGACTGCACCGGGCCAGGACCCGGTTGCGGTCGGTCACCCCGGACGTCGACCCGGACACCGACGCGCACGAGCTGAGGATGCTTCGACCCGGACAGCGGCGGCAGGAGGGGCACGGCCATGCCTGAGCGGACGACTTCGGAGGAGCGGGTGGACCAGCGGGTCCGGGCCTTGTTGGCCGACGTGCCCCCGATGACCGAGCAGAGTTTCGTGGAGGGGCGCCAGCGCGTGCTGGCCGGCGCGGCCGAGGGCGCTCGCCCGGTGGCGGCGCGCCCCCTGGCGGGCAGGCGGGGCGCGGCGCGGTGGCTCGCCCTGGCCGCGGGCGTCGTCGTCCTCGCGGCGGGAGCCGTGGTCGGGGTGTCGGCACTCGGGCCGGACCACCAGCCCACGGCGTCGGCGGCCACCGTGCTGAACCGCGCCGCGGCCCTCGCGATCACCGTCGAGGACCCGGTGGTCAACCCCGGCCAGTACCACTACACGAAGACGCACCAGTGGGCGCTCGGCGTGGAGGCCGCCAAGGACAGGAACGGCAGGGCCTTCCAGTACCTGAGCGAGACCGTGTCGGAGGTCTGGCGGCCCACCACGTGGACCGACCAGTGGCTGGCCCGCAGCACGACCACCGGCCGCCGGCAGTGGATCGAGGGCAGTGAGGAGGAGGCCCGCGCGGCCGGGGTCCCGCTCGACGACGCGAAGACCACCGAGAACCGGGCGCCGTGCGGGGACTTCATCCCCGAGCTGGGCACCACCGGTCCCTGCCAGTTGGTCCAGGGGAGCTGGAACTACCCGACGCCGGAGTTCATGGCGGGACTGCCCCGCGACCCCCGGCAGCTCCACGACCGCATCAAGTCCTATGTGGACGGTCAGAAGGACCTGCGCGGCGGGGTGATCACGGTCGTCTCGCGCATGCTGAGCGCGGGATGGACGCCGAAGGACCTGCGGGCGGCCCTGTACCGGGTGCTCGCCGACCTGCCGGACATCCAGATCATGGAGCACAAGGCCAACCTCGACGGCCGCACGGGTGTCGCGTTCAGTGCGGGCGACACCGGCTCCACCCGCTGGGAGATCATCATCGATCCGGACACCGGCCGGTTCATCGGGGAGCGGGAGGTGGCGACCTCGGACTGGGAGGACGTCAGGGCCGGCACCCTGTGGACGTCGTCCTCGGTCGTCACCGGTGTCGCCGACGGCATGGGACAGCCACCCAGGGGCTGAGCGCCGCGCGAGCCAGGGGCCGTACGTCCTCGGGGGGACGTACGGCCCCGTCTGGTGTCACGGCGACGACGCGCAGCGCGTGTTCGCGCTGGATTGTCAGTGTGTGCTGCCACGATGCGACTGCTTCGTCGCCCTGCGGATCTGGAGGGTCCTGTGGTCGCGCATCTCAACCCCTACATCATTCTCCCCGGCACCGCCCGCCAAGCCGGAGAGTTCTACCGGAGCGTCTTCGGCGGGGAGCTGGTCCTGCGCACGTACGCGGACATCGGCGACCCGAACGTCCCGCACCCCGACCGGATCATGCACGGCGTGCTGGTGACCGACCAGGGGCACACGCTCATGGTGGCGGACGCGCCGCCGGGAGCGGACCACACGCGGGGGGACACCATCTCGTTGACCCTCAACGGTGACGACGCGGAGCTGCTCCGTGGTTACTGGGAGAAGCTGTCGAGCACCGGCACCGTCGTCACTCCCCTGGAGAAGCAGATGTGGGGAGACGAGTTCGGCATGTGCGTTGACCAGTTCGGCGTCTCGTGGATGGTCAACATCAGCCGACCACAGACGTGATGGCCGCGGTCGCCGGTCGAAGGGAGATCGACTGTCCTACGTGGAGCATCCTGGTGATGGCGGCCAGCCGCCGGGCGAGAACCCCGGGCGCGACGTTCAGGGGCGAAGCCGGTCCACGGGCTGGTGGCGCCTCTGAGAACTCGGTCCACAGGGGACAGACGCGCGAGCGGTGGCGGCCGACCGGGACAGTCAGTCGCCACCGCTCGCGTTCACTCAGCGGAGCGCGGTGTCGAGCGCGGTCATGAGGGTGCCGGTGTCACCGGACATCTCCCAGATCATCGCGCCGAGCAGCCCCTGGCCGCGGAGCCAGGCGCTCTTGCGTTGGATCGACCAGGCGTCGTCGAACGACCACCACTGCCCGCCGTTGCCGGTGAAGCAGTAGGTGGCCACCGCCTGTTCGTCGTGGTGGACGGTGCACCCGGGCACCGACGCGATCAGGTTGGAGTACCCCCGCGTCCCCGCCTCCTCCTGGAACTGGCCCGGCGCGGCGCCGGTCGCGGACTGCCACTCGCCGTTGCGGTCACCCGCCGCGACGCCCTGCCAGCCCCTGCCGTAGAACGCCAGCCCGACGGTGATCTTGCGGGGGTGCACCCCCGCGCGCAGGTACTCGTTGACGGCGTTCTCCACGCTGAAGTGGAACGAGTACGGGTCGTCCTTGTCCACGTACAGGTTGCCCTGGTGGCCGGTGCGGTTGGGCTCCCAGGAGTTGTCGCTGCCCGAGCCGTGGAAGTCGTAGCCCTGGACGTTGAAGATGTCCATGGACTGGGCGACCCGACCCAGCTCCCACCCGGCCGCGATCTTCGCCGGGTCGGCCGGGGTGAACGCGGTGAGCTGGTAGCGCTTCCCGGTCGTCGCGGTCAGCGCGTCGAGCTGACGGCGGAACTCCTCGATGAGCAGGGTGTTGTTCCGCTTGTCGTCCTTGCCGATGTGGTTGCCAGGATGGCCCTCGGCTCCCGGCCACTCCCAGTCGAGGTCGATGCCGTCGAAGATGCCCGCCGCGACGCCCTGGCCGCCCGCGCCGTTGTAGGTGGGCAGGTTGCCCTTGATGTAGATGTCGATGCAGGAGCTGACGAACTTCTTGCGCGAGGCGTCGGTCGCCGCCACGTCGGAGAAGTACTTGGAGAACGTCCAGCCGCCGAGGGAGATCAGCACCTTCAGGTGCGGGTGCTTGGCCTTGAGCTTGCGGAGCTGGTTGAAGTTGCCGCGCAACGGCTCCCAGCCGGTGTCGCCGACGCCGTCGACCGACTGTCCCGCGCTCATCGGCCGGCCGTAGTCGGCCTCGGCGTCACCGGCGCCGTCGCCCTGGTTGGGGTCCTGCGGGTTGGTCGACACGCCCTTGGTGACGCCCTGGAGGCAGGTGAGGTTGACCGGGTCGATGTTGCCGAAGGCGTAGTTGATGTGGGTCAGCTTGGCGGCCGCGCCGGTGGTGTCGAGGTTGCGGACGAAGTACTGGCGGCCGTAGATGCCCCACTGGACGAAGTAGCCGACCCGCGCGTACCCGTTGCCGACGATGTCGGACGTGCGGGCGCTGAGCGTGTTGCTCGGCTCGGAGACGTTGTCGTGGAGGTCGCGCGCGCGGACCGTGAAGGTGTAGTCGGTCGAGGGGGACAGCCCGTCGACCTTGGCCGTCGTGCCCGCGACCGTGGTGCGCAGGGTGGAGCCCAGGTAGATGTCGTATCCCGCGACGCCCTTGTTGTCCGTGGCCGGGTTCCACGCCAGCGTGACGCTCGTCGAGTCCACCGCGGTGCTGCGCAGGTTCGACGGTGCCGTGGGCGGTTGGGTGTCGTCCGCGGGGTTGTTGGTCGTGACGGTCAGCGGCGCGCTGGCCGGGGACAGGGTTCCCTTGGTGTCCTTGGCCTTCACGGTGAAGGTGTAGGCGGTGTTCGGGGTCAGGCCCGAGATCGTGGTGCTCGTGCCCGTGACGGACGCGGCGTGCGCGGTCCCGTTGTAGACCTCGTAGCCGGCGACCGGCAGTGAGCCGGGAGTGGAGGCGTCCCAGGCGAGGGAGACGGTCTTCGTCGTCTTCACCGGCGAGCGCAGGTTGGCGGGAGTGGACGGTGGGGCGTCGGGGCTGCCGTCGCAGTTGGCGTTGTTGACGCGGCAGGTCGTGGGTTGGACCGCCCTGCTGAGCGTGAACGACGGGCTGTACGGCTCGGTCGAGGAGCGGGCGCGGATGCTCTTGTTGTAGAACATCGGCGTCAGCGTGACGCTGGTGCCGTTCTGCGTCAGCGTCGCGTTCTGGGCGTTGCTCGCCGTCACGCCCGAGGGCAGGGTGAACACGAGCGACCAGTCGGAGATCGCGGCGTCGGTGTTGTTGTTGACCACGTACTTCCCGGTGGTGCCGCTGAGGGAGAAGGTCGCGGTGACCGGGGCCGGCGGGGGAGGGGGATCTCCGCTGCCGTCGCAGTTGGCGCCGTTGATCGTGCACGACGTCGGGTCGACGGCGGAGCTGAGCGTGAGGGTCGGGCTGTACGGCCCGGTGTCCTTGCCCGGCTGGATGGTGGAGACGTAGTGGGCGGGGGTGAGGGTGACCCGGTTGCCGTCCTGCGACGCGGTGGCGTGCTGGGCGTTGCTGACCGTGACGCCGGCGGGCAGGTCGAAGGCGATCGACCACCCGCTGACCGCCGAGGATCCGGAGTTGGCGACCACGAACGTGGCCTGGTTGCCGGTTCTGCTGAAGGTCGCCGTGAGCCCCGTCCCGGCCTCGGCAGGGGCGGCCAGGGCGAACAGGGTGGCGAGTGCCGTCAGGAACACGAGGGTTCTGCGCATGCGGACTCCCGTGGTGGAGAATCACGGCGGCGCGCGAGTGACGATATGTGGTCTGGACCACTCCGTCAATCACCAGAATCCGGCCGCGAGGCCGTGACGCTCCGGCCCGCCGCGTGAGGGCGACGGGCCGGATTCGCCACCGGGCTCCTTGTCCTCCGGGTGTTCGCTCCTTCGCTGCCTCCCCTTCTGACCCCGCCGGCCGTCAGAAGCCCCTGACGTCGGAGCCGCGCCTGGAACGACTCCCGTGCTGTCCGGTGCTCGTCAGGAACTCGATCTCCGCAGCGGTCTGCGCGGGGACGAAGTGCCCGATGCCGCGCAGCAGTCGCACCGTCGCGTGGGGGACGACGGTCTCCAGTCGCCGCTTGGTCTCCAGGGAGTCGAACATGACGTCCTCGTCCCCGACGACGACGTGCACGGGCATGGTCAGTCGCCGCAGGGTGTCGTCGTCGAACACCGGGAGCGCCGCGGGGCGGTACCGGTAGTTCCGCGACACGCGCAGCACCTCGTCGAGGACCAGTTCCGCCTGAGCCGGCGGTAGGGCCGACAGCGCGGGCCCCAGGGTTCCCGCCACCGACCTGCGCTGGCCCCAGCGGCCGAGCGGGCTCAGCAGGATCGCCTTGAGCAGGAACCCCTTCTTCTGCCTGCCGAGTCCCCCGGGACAGGACAGCGCCAGGCGTTCCACCCTGGCGGGTCGTCGGGTGGCGTAGTCCAGCGCCAGCCATCCGCCCAGGGACATCCCCATGATCCGCACTCGCTCCACCCCGAGGAGGTCCAGGACCGCGTCCAGCCACCGCGCGTACCGGTCGGAGTCCAACGGCGGCCGGGACGGCGCGCTCAGGCCGGGCTCGCCGATGACGTCGACGCAGTACACGCGGAAATGCCGCACCAGGTCCGGAATCCGGTCCATCCACTGTGTCGAGTTGCTCCCGGAGCCGTGGAGCAGCACCAGTGGGGGAGCGTCGGCGGGGCCGGACGCGAGGACGAAGGTCTCGCCCTCGGGGGTGGGGACCTGGAGCCGCTCGTGGTCGGTCGGCCAGCGCTCCAGGGCGTTCAGGTAGCGCGTGCGGAGCAGACGGGCCCCGGCTTCGGATCGGTAGATGCTCACGCTGCGGCTCCTGGGTGACGGCGCGGGAGGGCGCTGGTCAGGTCGAGGGTGTACTGCGAACGTGCGATCCAGCCGCACAAACAATACCGTAACATGCCGTGAAGTGCCCTTCAGTGGGATTTATGGGGAACTTTGCGGAATGGTGGGGGCGACTGTGGGGATGCTGGGGTCGCGGACGTGAGTTCCGACTCGCGGCGGGTCCGCGTGGACTCCCTGTCTCGCTCGCGCGAGTTGAGCCCCCTATTGCTTCAGTGTCGACTAAAATTATCTCTCCAATCCGGAAAAGTCCCGAACAACAGAGCGACCAACGAGAAGCCAGGAGATGAAAAGGTCGAGCAGCCGTGACGGCGCACCTTGTGAGCGGGCGAGCCCAGGCCCGGCCGTGTGGGGGAAAGCCCTGATCGGTTCCGTCATCTGACGAAAGGGGTCGGACCTTTGGCTGGTCAGGGAACGGTTGTCGAGCCGTACGCGCAGGGCATGCTCGACGTGGGCGACGGCAACCTCGTGTACTGGGAGACGTGCGGGAACCCGGAGGGCAAGCCCGTGCTCGTGGTCCACGGGGGACCGGGGTCTGGCTGCTCGCCGGGGATGCGGCAGATGGCCGATCCCGACCTGTTCCGGGTGGTGTTGTTCGACCAGCGCGGGTGCGGTCGCAGCACCCCGCACGCGAGCGATCCCGCCACGGACATGGACCACAACACCACGGCGCACCTGGTGGCCGACATGGAGGCGTTGCGCGAGCACCTCGGGATCGAGCGGTGGCTCCTGCTCGGCGGCTCCTGGGGCTCCACGCTGATCCTGGCCTACGCGGAGCGGTACCCACACCGGGTCTCGGAGATCATCATCTCCGCGGTGACCACGACCCGGCAGTCGGAGATCGACTGGCTGTACCGGGACGTGGCGTGCTTCTTTCCCGAGGCGTGGGAGCGGTTCCGGGCGGCGGTGCCGGAGGCGGACCGTGACGGCGACCTGCTCGCCGCCTACGCGCGCCTGATGGACGATCCCGACGTGGGGGTGCGGGAGAGGGCGGCGCGGGCGTGGTGCGAGTGGGAGGACACGGTCGTGTCGTTGGAGCCCGGCGGCAGGCCGGGCTTCTACGGTGATCGTCCGTTGGCCGAGCTGGTGGCGTTCGTGCGGATCTGCGCGCATTACAGCGCGAACCGGGCGTGGCTGGAGGACAACGTCCTGGTGCGGGAGGCCGGGCGGCTGGCGGGCATCCCGGGCGTGTTGATCCATGGCCGGCTCGACCTGAGTTGTCCGGTGGGCACCGCATGGGAGTTGGCGCGGTCCTGGCCCGACGCGGAGCTGGTCGTTCTGGAGGACGCCGGGCACCAGTGGACCGCGTCGAAGCGTGCGGCTCTGCGTGCGGCTCTCGCCAGGTTCGCCCCGCGCTGAAGCCGCCCTCGGGCCCGGGGCTGGCCGTGGGTGATCCATCGGGCGACCCGGCGCGGGGTTGAGTGGGGCAGTGCCGGGGTGTGCCCGTGGTCGGGCGCACCCCGGCGGGGGAGGGGTCAGACCGCTGGCGGGCGGTGGTCGGAACGGTTCTGCTGGGGCTGTTGGCGTGGTTCGTAGCGCCCCGGGGTCTGGGTGGTGGGTGGCCTCGGCCTTCGAGGTGTCCTGGCTTCAGCCGGTGATCGCGGCGGGGTGTGTGGGTTCGGGTTGGCGGCGCAGAGGAGGTGGTCTCGGGGCGCTCAGTGACCGCTCGGGCTGGTGCCGTACGGGTTCGTCATCACCAGACCGATCCTGTTCGAGGGGCTGAGGTACCGCCGGGAGACGAGGGGGTGCTGGTGCCGGCGCGGTCGCGGGCCGTCGGACCTGGTCTGGGGTGTGGCTCGGGTGGCCGCTGGCGGCGGGTGGAGATCGGCGACCGCCGGACCTGTGAGGTGATGCGGGAGCACCTGGCGTCGAGGGGGTTCAGGCGGGCTTTCGCACGGTGGTCGTGTCGCTGGTCAGCGGTCGTCCGTCGGCGGCCACGGGGACGACCGGCGGGACGACGGCGCCGTGGTCGTCGACCAGGACCGAATGCGTCTCACCGGCGTCGTAGGCGTGGCGCTCGCCCCACTGGCGGAGTGTGACGATCACGGGGAACAGGTCCTTGCCGGCCGGGGTGAGCGCGTACACGCGCCGTTTGCCCGTCGGGGCCTCGACCTGGGCGATCAGGCCGTGGGCGACGAGCTTGCGGAGCCGGTCGGCGAGGATGTTGCGGGCGATGCCCGTGCGCTGCTGGAAGTCGGTGAACGAGCGGGCGCCGTCCATCGCGTCCCTGATGATCAGCAGGCTCCACCGGTCGCCGACCACGTCCACCGCCCGCGCGACCGGGCAGTTCGGGTCCGTCCACGCGAGGTTCCTCCCCGCCGCGTCGTCGCGTGCCATCGCCCCTCCCATGAGTTGCTCGTTGAAACCATTCTGGTCTAGCCTGGCAAAGAGTTTCAAATTGCAACCGACTGGGGGTCGTGGTGGGCCGAGGGACGAGGCTGCTGCTGGCGGTGGTGTGCGGGGTGGCGGTCGCCAGCGTCTACGCCGGGCAGCCGGTGCTGGGACCGATGGGGCACGACCTCGGCGTGGGCCGCGACGCGGTCGGCTGGTTCGTGGCCGTGGGGCAGCTCGGCTACCTCGTTGGGCTGGTGCTGCTGGTGCCGCTGGGCGACATGCTCGACCGTCGACGCCTGATCGCCGCGCACCTGGGGCTGGTGGCGGTCGGTCTGGGTGTCACCGCGGTCGCACCGGTCGCCTGGCTGGCGTTCGGCGGTCTCGCCGTCGCGGGCCTGTTCGCGGTGGTGGTGCAGACCGCGGTCGCCTACGCGGCCTCGATCTCTCCGCCCGAGGAGCGCGGGCGCAACCTCGGTGTCGTCACCTCCGGCGTGGTGGTCGGCATCCTCGGGGCCCGGGTGGTCACGGGAGGCCTGGCGGACCTGTGGGGCTGGCGCAGCAGCTACCTCGCCCTGGCGGTCCTCGCCGCCGGGCTCTGCGTGCTCAGCCTCGTGGCGCTGCCGGCGGAGGTCCGTGCCGGGGCCGAACGGTACGGGCAGGTGATCCGGTCCCTGGGTGGGCTGTTCGTCCAGCCGACGTTCCTCAGCCGCGGGCTGATCGCCTTCTTCCTCTTCGCCTCCTTCGGCACCCTGTGGAGCGGCATGGCGCTGCCCCTGGCCGGTGAGCCGTGGCACCTGAGCGAGGCGCAGGTCGGGTTGTTCGGCATCGCCGGGCTCGCCGGCGCTCTGGGGGCGGCCCGGTCCGGCCGCTGGGGCGACGCCGGGCACGCCAGCCGGGTCACCGGCGTCGCGCTCGCCCTGCTGCTCGGCTCGTGGCTCGCGATCGGACAACTCGGCTGGTCGCTGCTCCTGCTGATCCTCGGCGTGGTCGTGCTCGACTTCGCCGTCCAGGCCGTGCACGTCAGCAACCAGCACGTCCTCACCACCGCGTACGCCGACCGCACCAGCAGCACGATCGGCGGATACATGGTCTTCTACTCCCTCGGCTCCGCGTTCGGCGCCACCGCGACCACCGCGCTGTTCGACGCCGCGGGCTGGACCGGCCCCACCGTCCTCGGCGCGGCGCTCGCGCTCTGCGCACTCGTCACCTGGGCGCTCACCGGCCGCACGACCAGCCGTCGCCCGCGCCACGTGGACAGTGCGGTCGGCATGGGATGAGTCGGTGCGGGGGTGGCCTCAGGCGGAGCGGTGGAGTGCGTCCAGCACCAGCCGGACCAGTCCTTCGGGGTCCTCCAGGTGGACGTCGTGGGTGGTGGGCAGGCTGGTCGCCGAGACCAGGGGGTTCTGGGCGGCGACCAGGGCCAGGTCGCGGGCGATGCCCCGGCGGTGCGCGGCGAAGGCGTCGGCCACCGCCGGGGGGAGTTCCTCCTCGTCCTCGTCTTCCTCGCGCTCGCTGGAGATGACCAGCAGCGGGCAGCGGGCCTCGCGGTAGACCGCGAACAGGTCGAAGCCCTCGAACGTCGCGAGGTACTGCTCCAGGTCGGGGTTGGGTCCGTCCTCGGCGTCGAGTTCGGCGAGGAACGCGGTGACCGCCTCGTGCGCTGCGGCGGCCGCGTCCGGGTCGGGGGCGTCGTAGCTGCGCGGGCCCTGGGGGTCGCCGTGGCCGTCGACGTTGACGGCCAGGGGGCACTCGGGGTGTTCGCGTGCCCACAGGGCGGCGACCATGCCGCCCAGGGAGTGCCCAACGACGGCGGGGCGGGCCAGCTCCAGGTGCGTGACCACGGCGGCGAGGCCCTCGTCCCAGCCCCAGGGGGCGGGGGAGGACCCGCCGTGTCCGCGCAGGTCCATCGTGACCGGTCGGAGTCCGGCGTCGCGCAGCAGCGGCACGAGTCCGGACCAGTCCCGCTGGTCGCGTCCCCTGCCGTGCAGGAGCACCAGCGCCTAGCCCTGGCCGCCCCGGTCGTGGACGGCGAGCCGGACGCCGTCGGACGTCGTGATCATCTTCTCGGACACGGCGCGAGGGTCACAGCGGGAGCCGAGGGCGCACAACGGGTTTTCGGTCTGGGACGGGGCGTGGCGAACTGACGGCATGTCGTGCTGGTCGTGAGTCGGGGTGGCGGTTGGCCGGCGCTCGGGCTTGAGCAGTCCCAGCGACTGGTGGTGGCGCACCCGCTTTCGCGGAGGGCGAACGCCAGGTGCGGGGACTCACGGCAGTGGGTCGCGTGACGCCCGGTGGATCTAGGGTCGTTGCGTGAGCACGTATCTGGTGACCGGGGCGACCGGCAACGTCGGCCGGCACGTCGTGACCGGCCTGGTGGACGCGGGCCACGCGGTTCGCGCCCTGGTGCGGGACCCCGAGCGCGCGGCCCTGCCGGACGGGGTGGAGGCGGTGCGCGGTGATCTGGCGTCCCCGTCGACGCTGGAGCCGGCGCTGCGCGGGGTGGACGGCGTCTACCTGATGTGGCCGGGCATCCCGGTGCGGCCTGAGGTGATCGAGCTGGTCGCCGCGCACGCGCGGCACGTCGTCTACCTGTCCACCGACGTGGCCGACCTCGCCGAGGGGGAGCGGGCGACCTCCTACCACCAGGAGATCGAGCGGCTGCTCAGGAACTCGGCCGCCGGGTGGACGTTCCTGCGGGCGATCGACTTCGCCACCAACGCCCTGGCCTGGGCCGAGGGCGTCCGGCAGGGCGTGGTGCGCGGGCCGTACGCGGCGGCGTCCCGCTCCCTGATCCACGAGCGCGACATCGCCGACGTCGCGGTGCACGCGCTGACCACCGACGGCCACCACGGTGCCCGGTACCTGGTGACGGGGCCGGAGTCGCTGACCCACGCCGAGCTGGTGCGGATCATCGGCGAGGAGGCGGGCCGCGAGGTGCGGTGGGAGGAGGTGCCGGTGGAGATCGCGCGGGAGCGGATGGTGGCGGCGCTGGGCGACGCCGCGTTCGTCGACGCGCGGCTGGCGGTGTACCGGTCCTTCGTCGACACCCCCGAGGTGGTGACCGACACGGTGGAGCGGCTGCTCGGGCGGCCGGCGCGGACGTTCCGGTCCTGGGTACGGGACCACGTGGACGCCTTCCGCTGAGCGCGGGTGTTCCCGGCTCGGCGCGCGGGAGCCGGTGGTCGGGGTGGTGGTCGGCTGGTCGTCCGGGGCCGCCACCCCGACCCCGGGAACGGGTCGGCTCCGCCGGTCAGTCGCGGAGCGCCTGGTAGTCCAGGGTGTGGAAGTCCCACACCAGGCCGCGTGAGTCCCGGGTCCATCTTTACGGTGCCCAGGCCGCCGTCCCAGCCGAACTGGCCGAGGTGGGCGAAACCCCGGCGGCGGGTCCGCACACCCATGCCGAAACCGAACCCGCCGTGGTCGCAGAACAGGTGGGGGACCTGGTCTTTTCCCTTCTGCTCGGGGTGAGTTGGTCCGTGGTCATCAGCTCGACCGACTGCCGCGACAGGACGTGCGTCCCGTCGGTGCCCACGACCCCGGCCAGCAGCATGCGGCAGAACGCGAGGTAGTCGTCGGCGGTGGAGACCAGGCCGCTGCCGCCCAGCTCCAGGGGCTGGGAGCGGCTGTGCCGGCCGCCGCCGGCCGGGGTCGTACACGGTGAGCGCTCCGATGCTCGGGCCGTGGGCGTAGCCGGTGGGCAGCCGGTGGATGTTCTCCTTGGGCACCAGAACCCGGAGTCGGTCATGCCCAGTGGGGTGCACAGGCGGTCCTGGAGGTAGGAGCCGAACGTCTGGCCGGTGACCCCGGCGACCAGCAGGCCGAGTACGTCGGCTCCGGTGTGTAGAGCCAGCGGTCTCCCGGCGGGTACACGCGTCCCTGCTGAGCGGGGTCGGTGCGGCCCGGCTCGGGTCGAACACGGTGCGGATCTCCGAACGGCCAGTCGCCGTTCTGCTCGCTTGACGGGTGTCAGGGTTGGGCGGCGATGGCGTTGGGGGCACGAGGATTCGCGTCCCGGGAGAGTCCCTGACGTAGCGGTCCGGGGTAGGGGAGAGGGACCTCCCTGCTGTCGACGCCCCGGCGGCGTCCTGGTGGTGTCGGCAGCAGAGCTTTCCCTGTGCTCCCTCGCCTTTCCCGAGGCTCTGCCCGGTGACCTCGGCGCGGCCCCGCTGGTTCTGCGCACCGCGCTCTTCCTTCGCGATCTCGTGGAGCTTGCCCGCCCTGTGTCCCCGATGATTTCAGTGCTGATCAAAATCATCACTAAACCAAGGGGCAAGCTCAGCCCCCACAAAAGACCAAGCAACGAAGAGAGGACCTCAGCGCTTCGGCGCAGTAGGCGAGGTGGGGATGCGCTCTGGTTAGCCGCTGACGGCGACGCTGTCGCGCTAGCTGGTGATCTTGCTGATCCTCAAGCAGACGCGGCGGGTCTCCCACACCGGACGCTGGCCCTTCCCCGGCGAGGTCCCGCGGATACCTGCTGATCAACGCGCGCGGACCATGGGGAACACCTGCGGGATCTCGTCCATGGTGTCGCGCTGGCCAAGCTGCGGATGATGTTCGGATCGTCTGCTGTCCGCTCACGGTGGGAGGGCGGGGACTGTCGGCCCCCGCCCTCCCACTGTGAGGCTCTGGTGTCCTCAGTGGTCCTGGTGGTCGCGCCACCATGCCTTGCCGGATTCGGGCAGCGTCTGGATGGGGTCGTAGTAGGGGTAGCGCCGGGTCAGGGCGTCGGGGTCGTCGAGTTCGATGTGGGTGCGGTAGTTCTTCGTCCAGTAGGACACGCCTCGTTCACGGTCGTACTCGGCGACCTGGTGGACCCAGCGCTTGCCGACGTAGGGGACGTCGCAGACGATGCGCGGCGTGGCGTAGCCGGGCAGGTAGCCCATGATCGCGTGTTGGAGGGCCTGGGCCTCCCAGACGGCGACGCGCCAGTGTTCGGCGTTGGGGATCATGTCGCACATGTAGAAGTAGTAGGGCAGGATGTTCGCCTCGCCCTGCAACGCGAAGCACAGGTCGAGCAGGTCCGCGGGGGTGGCGTTGACGCCCCGCAGCAGGACTCCCTGGTTGCGCACGTCGCGGACGCCGACCTCCAGCGCGGTCCTGGCGGCCTCGGCCACCAGTGGGGTGACGGACTGGACGTGGTTGACGTGGGTGTGGATGGCGAGGTTGACGCCGCGTCGGCGTGCGGTGGTGGCGACGCGTTGCAGGCCCTCGACGACGCGGGGCTGGAGCCAGTGTTGGGGTAGGCCGGCGAGTGCCTTGGTGGCGAGGCGGACGTCGCGGACGGAGTCGATGTCCAGTAGGCGCATCAGGAAGTTCTCGAGCTGGTGCCAGGGGACGTTGGCGACGTCGCCGCCGGAGACGACGACGTCGCGCACGCCGGGGGTGCGCTTGAGGTAGTCGAGCATCTGTTCCTGGCGGTCGACGGGTTTGAGGGTGAGCTTGTGCTTGTCGACCTGGGTGGTGGAGTTGCCGACGAGGTCCATGCGGGTGCAGTGGCCGCAGTACTGGGGGCAGGTGGAGAGCAGTTCGGCCAGGACCTTGGTGGGGTAGCGGTGGGTGAGGCCCTCGACGACCCACATCTCGGCCTCGTGGAGGGAGTCGCGGGTGGCGAGGGGGTGGGTGGGCCAGTCGGGGTGGCGGTCGGAGCGCACGGGGAGCATGTAGCGGCGGACGGGGTCGGCGTAGAAGGCCCGGGTGAACGCCTCGGGTGTGGTGGGGGCGTGGGGGGCCATGGTGTTGAGCATCTGGGGTGGGAGCAGGGTGGACATGGTCGCCATCTGTTCCTGGTCGGCGGCCAGGTCGTCGTAGAACCGCTCGGTGAGCAGGTCGCCCATGACGGCGCGGAGTTGGCGGGTGTTCTTGACGCAGTGCGCGCGTTGCCACTGCGCGTCGCGCCACTGGGCTTCGGTGACGTCGTGCCAGCCGGGGAGTCGGCGCCAGTCGGGCTCGACGAGTTCGTGTCGCGCGTAGTCGTAGGGCTGTCGGCCGGTGCGCGCGATGGCCTCGGAGACGGTGTCGCGGGTGTACTCCGGCGTGGCCGCTGCTTCGTGAACCGCAGTCATAACTTCTCCTAGCCCTCAGGGTGGCGTAAAGATTATGCTGCCACCAACCTGATTCGCCGTAAATCTTCCGGAGGCGGACGTGACGGAGGCGCCGGTGTCGCGGTCGGGACAGACTGACGCCATGGAGTCGTCCCCTTACGGGCTGCATCGGGTGGTCGAGCCGGTGGGGGTGCTGCCGCAGCAGGCGTGGCGGTTGGACCCTGATCCGCGGCCGTGGCCGGACGAGGTGGTCGTCGACGTCGAGCGGTTGAACCTGGACGCGGCGTCGTACCGGCAGTTGCGGGAGGCGCACATCAGTGGCGCGGCGGTGCGGCACGCGGTGCTCCAGATCGTGGATGAGCGCGGGAAGATGCAGAACCCGGTGACCGGCTCGGGCGGGATGTTGCTGGGCACGGTGCGGGAGGTGGGGCCGCGGTCGCCGTTGGGGTTGCGGGTGGGTGACCGGGTGGCGACGTTGGTGTCGTTGACGTTGACGCCGTTGCGGATCACTGACGGGTTGGTGGACTGGGACGGGGCGTCGGAGCAGGTGCCGTGTCGGGGGACGGCGGTGTTGTTCGGGCGGTCGATCGCGGCGGTGTTGCCGGAGGACCTGCCGGAGGCGTTGGCGTTGTCGGTGCTGGATGTGGCGGGTGCGCCGGCGTTGACCGACCGGGTGGTGCGGCGGCGGGTGGCGGCTTTCGGGCGGGCGCCGGCGGTGTGTGTGCTGGGTGGGGGCGGCAAGTCGGGGTCGTTGTCGTTGGCGGCGGCGCGGCGGGCGGGTGCTGGTCGGTTGGTGGCGGTGGTGCCGTCCGAGGCCGAGGCGGGGCGGGTTCGGGGCGTGGGGTTGGCCGACGAGGTGGTGGTGGCTGATGCGCGGGACCCGTTGGGGTTGGTGGCGGCGCTCGGTTCCCGGGTGGACGTGACCGTGGTGTGTGTGGATGTGGCGGGGTGTGAGCACGGGGCGGTCCTGGCCACGGCGGACGGGGGCACGGTGGTGTTCTTCTCGATGGCGACGTCGTTCTCGGCGGCGGCGTTGGGGGCGGAGGGGTTGGCCGCGGACGTGGAGATGCTGGTGGGCAACGGGTACGTGCCGGGTCACGCGGAGTTCGCGTTGGGGTTGGTGCGGTCGGAGCCGGGGGTGCGCGCGTTGTTCGAGGCGCGGGAGCGGCAGACTCCGCTGGTGTGACTGACGTGAACATGAGGGACGGCTCGACCACGCTGCTGGTGGGTGGACGGATCTACTCGCCGGGGGCGCCGGACGCGACGGCGATGGCGGTCAGCGACGGTGTGGTGGTCTGGGTCGGGCAGGACAGTGTGGGGTTGGCGTTGTACGGGGACGCTGACCGGGTTGTGCGGTTGGACGGGGCGTTCGTGGCGCCGGCGTTCGTGGACGCGCACGTGCACGCGACGTCGGCGGGGTTGGCGTTGATCGGCCTGGACCTGTCGGGGTGCGGGTCGTTGCGGGAGTGTCTGATCCGGGTGCGGGAGCACGTGGCGGCGCATGGGGGCGCGCCGGTGTGGGGGCACGGGTGGGACGAGAGCGCGTGGCCGGAGCAGCGGCCGCCGTCGCGGGAGGAGATCGACGAGGTGGCCGGGCGGGTTCCGGTGTACCTGTCGCGGGTGGACGTGCATTCGGCGGTGGTGAGCAGCGCGTTGGTGGAGTTGGCTCCGGAGGCGCGGGGTGCGGAGGGGTTCTCGGAGCGGGGGCCGTTGTCGCGGGCGGCGCATCATCATGTGCGGCGGGCGATCCGGGAGTCGTTGACCGAGGGGCAGCGGCGGTCGGCGCAGGAGGCGTTCCTGCGGTTCGCGGCGTCGCGGGGTGTGGCGTGTGTGCACGAGTGCGCGGGTCCGGACATTTCGGGTGTGGAGGACCTGGCGGCGTTGTTGGCGTTGTCGGGTGTGGACGGGATGCCCGAGGTGGTCGGGTACTGGGGTGAGTTGGCGGTCTCGGCGCCGGAGTTGGCGGTGCGGGGGTTGGCGGGGGACCTGTTCGTGGACGGGGCGTTGGGGTCGCGGACGGCGGCGTTGTCGGCGCCGTACGCGGACGCGCCGGAGACGTGTGGGGCGTTGTACCTGGAGCCGGAGGTGATCGCGGAGCATCTGGTGGGGTGTGCGCGTCGGGGTGTGCAGGCGGGGTTCCACGTGATCGGGGACGCGGCGGTGGCCGCGGTCGTCGAGGGTTTCGCGGTGGCGGAGCGGGAGGTGGGTGCGCCGGCGTTGGCGGCGGGTCGGCACCGGTTGGAGCACCTGGAGATGGTGGACGCCGATCAGGCGGCGCGGTTGGCGCGGTGGGGTGTGATCGCGTCGGTGCAGCCGTTGTTCGACGCGGCGTGGGGTGGTGGTGACGGGTTGTACGCGCGTCGGTTGGGTCGGGAGCGGGGGACGCGGTTGAACCCGTTCGGGCCGTTGGCGGCGGCGGGGGTGACGTTGGCGTTCGGGTCGGACGCGCCGGTGACGCCGGTGGATCCGTGGGCGGCGGTGCGGGCGGCGGTGCATCACCGGACGGAGGGGTTGGGGGTGTCGCCGAGGGCGGCGTTCACCGCGCACACGCGGGGTGGGTGGCGTGCGGCGGGGGTGGATGACGGGTTGACGGGGACGTTGGTGCCGGGGGCGCCGGCGACGTATGCGGTGTGGGAGGTCGGGGAGTTGGTGGTGGCGGCTCCGGACTCGCGGGTGCAGCGGTGGTCGACGGATCCGCGGTCGCGGGTGCCGGCGTTGCCGGTGTTGGAGGAGGGGGTGGCGTTGCCGCGGTGCCTGCGGACGGTGCTGCGGGGTGAGGTGTTGCACGACACCGGGGAGGTCGGGTCGTGATGTGGGTGTCGCGGGCCGGGTGACCGGCGGCGGTGTCGGGAGGGTGAGGCGCGAGGATGGAACGTGGACTGCTCGGGTTGGATCCGGAGGTGGTGGCCGCGGCGCGGCGGTTGGCGGCGCGGGCGGCCGAGCCGGTGATCGAGTTGGCCAGGGCGCACACCACGGTGGCGGTGGAGCGGGCGACGTTGCGGTTGGCCGGGATCACCGGCGCGGACAGCGCGCATCGTTCGGGGGATGTGCCGTGGGTGAACCGGGTGGTGGACACGGTGCGGGAGCACTGTGGGTTGGAGCACGGGGTGGCGTTGCCGGTGTTCCACGCCCTGGCCGAGCACGACCTGGGTGGTCTGACGGAGTTGGCGGAGGCCACGGCGGCGGGTCAGGTGCGGTATCGCGTTCCGTCGGGTCGGGATCGGGCGCGGGCGGAGCGGGCCGCCCGCGCCGCGGTCGCCAGGGGGTTGCGGGTCGTTGACCGGAACCGGGTGCGGCGCGAGCGGTTGGTGGCGCGGTGGGGGGATCCGCCGCGGCGGCCGTGGATCTATCTGATCGTGGCGACCGGGGACATCGACGAGGACGTGGTGCAGGCCAGGAACGCGGCCAGGGCCGGGGCGGACGTGATCGCGGTGATCCGGTCGACGGGGCAGTCGTTGTTGGACTACGTGCCGGAGGGGGCGACGCACCACGGGTTCGCCGGGACCTACGCCACGCAGGAGAACTTCCGGATCATGCGGGAGGCGTTGGACGAGGTGAGCCGGGAGGTGGGCCGGTACGTGCGGCTGACCAACTACGCCTCGGGGCTGTGCATGCCGGAGATCGCGGTGCTGGCCGGGTTGCAGCGGCTGGACATGATGCTCAACGACTCGATGTACGGGATCCTGTTCCGGGACATCAACCCGGTGCGGACGTTCGTGGACCAGCGGTTCTCGCGGCAGGTGCACGCGCGGGCGGGGATCATCATCAACACCGGGGAGGACAACTACCTGACCACGGCGGACGCGGTGGAGGCCGCGCACACCGTGACGGTGTCGCAGTTGCTCAACGAGTGTTTCGGGCATGAGGCGGGGTTGGCGGACTGGCAGTTGGGGTTGGGGCACGCCTTCGAGATCAACCCGGATCTGCCGGAGTCGTTCCGGTTGGAGTTGGCGCACGCGTTGTTGGCGCGGGAGTTGTTTCCTGAGGCGCCGTTGAAGTGGATGCCGCCGACCAAGCACATGACCGGGGACGTGTTCCGCGGGTATCTGTTGGACGGGTTCTTCAACCTGGCCGGGGTGCTGACGGGGCAGAGCATCCTGCTGGTGGGGATGATGACCGAGGCGGTGGTGACGCCGTTCCTGTCCGACCGGGACCTGGCGTTGGCCAACGTGCGGTACGTGCTGGGGGCGGCGGGGAACCTGTGGGAGGACTTCCGGCCGGAGCCGGACGGGTTCATCGTCAAGCGGGCCAAGCAGGTGTTGTCGGAGGCGGTGGACCTGCTGGAGCGGATCGTCGAGGACGGGTTGCTCCAGGCGATCGCGGACGGGACGTTCGGGTTGATGCGGCGCCCGGCGGATGGCGGCAAGGGCGCCGACGGGGTGGTCGCGAAGGCGGAGGGCTACTGCAACCCGGCGGTGGAGTTGTTGGAGAAGGGGGAGAGCCGATGACCGCGACCACCGTGCCGGGCCCGGCCGGCGAGGCTGTCGCCGCTCCCTCCGGGGGTGGTCGGGGGCGGTATGTGCGGCCCTACGGGGACACCACGGGGGACGGCATGGTGCAGATGTCGTTCACGCTGCCGGTGCCGCACGGGCCGAGGGCGGAGGGGGCGGCGCAGCAGTTGGCCGCGAAGATGGGGCTGGACCCGGCGATGGTGGTGCATTCCCACCCGATCGGGGAGGACTTCACGTTCGTCGTGGTCTACGGGTCGGTGACGCACCTGATTGATCTGGACGCGGTGCGGGTGGTGGAGCGGGAGTATCCGCTGTTGTCGCCGGCGGAGGTGAACGCGGCGGTCAAGAAGGTGCTGCGGCGGAAGTTGACGGTGGTGGGGGCGTGTATCGGCACGGACGCCCACACGGTGGGGATCGACGCGATCCTCAATATCAAGGGGTTCGCCGGGGAGAAGGGCCTGGAGTACTACCGGGAGCTGCGGGTGATCAACCTGGGGGCGCAGGTGTCGGTGCCGGAGCTGGTGCGGCGGGCGCGGGCGGAGAAGGCGGACGCGGTGTTGGTGTCGCAGGTGGTGACGCAGCGGGACGCGCACATCCTGAACACGCGGGAGATGGCGGCGGCGTTCCGGGAGGCGATGGGGGCGCGGCGGCCGTTGTTGGTGGCGGGCGGGCCCCGGTTCGACCCGTTGATGGCGGCGGAGCTGGGGGTGGACCGGGTTTTCGGGCGGGGCACCACACCGGGTGAGGTGGCCAGTTACCTGGTGCACGCGATCACGACGAGTCCGTCCGGGGCGGCCCCGGCGGGGGCGGGGAGGGCGGGGGCGTGAGCAGTCTGGTCGAGGGGTTCTCGGTCACCCACCGCCGGTATGTTCCGCACTCGCACGCCCACTACGGCGGGAACCTGGTGGAGGGCGCCTACAGCCTGGGGTTGTTCGGGGACGTGGCCACGGAGTTGTGTGTGCGGACCGACGGGGACGAGGGGTTGTTCGCCGGGTACGAGTCGGTGGAGTTCCTCGCGCCGCTGTTGGCGGGGGACGTGGTGGAGGCGACGGCCACGCTGACGCGGGTGGGCACCCGGTCGCGGGGGGTGGCGTTCGAGGCGCGGGTGGTGTGTCGGGCCACTCCGGAGCGGGGGCCGTCGGCCGCCGAGGTGCTGGACCCGCCGCTGGTGGTGACCCGCGCCCGGGGCACGGTCGTGGTGCCGCCCCGCGCCTGACCTCGGTCGACGCCCGGTCGACGTCTGGCCGACGTCGGTGCCGGGGCCGGTGCCGGGGCCGCGGGTGTCCCTCCGTTCGGCTTGTGTCGTCCTGTGTCGTTCGGTCGGGTCGCACCCCTCGGGCGGGGATCTGAGGGTCGGCGGGTGTGGCGGGGGTCGTCGCCGCGCGCCACACCCGGCGTGGTCCACACGTGGTCACCGAACAAGGTCACCGAACGTGGCCATCAGGGTGACACCAGGTGCGGTGACCGGTGGGGGTTGCCCGCCCGCCGGGGTTCACCAGGGGTGGGCGCAGGCGGGAGCCTCGCCGCACAGCCCGAGCCGCTGGGCCCAGGGGGCGAGGGTGGGGGCGGCGGCGCCGCCCACGGCCAGCCACGTCTCGTCCAGACACGCCTCCCACTCGTTGATCAACGCGTCCAGGTGGTCCAGCCGCGGGCTCTCGTCCATCGCGCACCTCACTCGTCCTGGCGGGGGTCGACACTCTCACCAGTGAGTGTCGACCCCCGGGCGGGTGGCGCACCCGGTCAGGCGGCCAGGTCCACCCCTCCCGGTCACCCGGCCGAGGGGAGGGACCGGCCGGCGCCGACCCGGAGCGGATGGTGACCCGCCGTGGGGACGCCACCCAAGGGGTGGGTCGTGTTTCCCAAGATCAGGTGAACCCTGCGGGCAGTGATCCACCGCAGGTCACCGGCTGTCGCCACCAGGTATCGCTGGGTTGGGGTGGTGGTCGCTCGGAGGAGGGGACCTCGGCCCCCGAGCCCCGCACAGCCACGCCGTACGCTTGTCCGGTGGCCGCACCCCCCGTGACCTCCGAGCAGTCGGCGACCGCGCCCCGCGGCGCCCGACGGCGTCGACTGCCCACCCGGGCGTTCGTCCTGCGTCTGCTTGGCGCGGTCGCCGCCGGCCTGACCCTCTTCGCGAGCTTCCCGCCCCGGCCCCTGTGGTGGCTGGCGCCGCTGGCGTTCGTCCTGCTGGGGCTGGTCGTCCACGGCCGGCGGGCCCGCGCGGGCTTCGGCTACGGGGTGGTGTTCGGCGCGGCCTTCCTGGGTCCGCTGCTGTGGTGGACCGGCACCTACGTGGGGGTGGCGGCGCCGCTGGCGTTGACCGCCCTGGAGTCGCTGTTCTTCGGCGTGGGCTGCGCGGCCGTGGCCGCGACGAGCCGGCTGCGGGGGGCGCCGGTGTGGGCGGCGGCGCTGTGGGTGGGCGCCGACGCGCTGCGCGCCCGGCTGCCCTTCGGTGGCTTCCCCTGGGGCAAGGTGGCCTTCGGCCAGCCCGAGGGGGTGTTCCTGCCGCTGGCCGCCGTCGGCGGCACGGCGCTGCTGTCGTTCGCGGTGACACTGTGCGGGTTCGGGCTGGCCGCCCTGGCGCGAACACTGCTGGTCTGGCGGCGCGGCCTGGGCCGGCCCCGCTGGTGGGGGCCCGGCCTGGCGGCGGTGGCACCGGTGCTGGCGGGCGCGGTGGCCGGGCCGCTGGTGGTGAGCACCGCGCCGGAGTCGGGCACCGCCACCGCCGCGGTGGTGCAGGGCAACGTGCCCCGGCTGGGCCTGGACTTCAACGCCCAGCGCCGCGCGGTGCTGGACAACCACGTGCGGCGCACCGAGGAGCTGGCGCAGGCCGTGCGCGAGGGCCGGGTGCGGCAGCCGGACCTGGTGATCTGGCCGGAGAACTCCTCCGACATCGACCCCTACCGCAACGCCGACGCCTGGGCGGAGATCCAGGAGGCGGTGCGGCAGGTCAACGCGCCGGTCTCGGTCGGGGCGGTGCTGGTGCCGCCGACCGGGTCGCTGCGCAACACCGCGATCCTGTGGGAGCCCCGGCGGGGGCCGGTGGCCGAGTACACCAAGCGCCAGTTGCAGCCCTTCGGGGAGACCCTGCCGCTGCGCGGGCTGATGCGGCTGGTGGCCCCGGAGTTCGTGGACAAGTTGCAGCACGAGTTCGGGCCCGGCCAGGAGGCGGTCAGCTTCCCGATGGGGCCGGCGCGGGTGGGGTTGGCCACCTGCTACGAGGTCGCCTTCGACTGGGCGGTCACCGACACCGTGCGCTCCGGCGCGCAGGTGCTGGCGATCCCGACCAACAACGCCACGTTCGGGTTCACCGACATGACCTACCAGCAGCTCGCGATGTCGCGGGTGCGGGCGGTCGAGCACGGCAGGACCGTGCTGGTCGCGGCCACCAGCGGGGTCAGCGCGGTGGTGCTGCCCGACGGGTCGGTGGCGCGCTCCACGGCCCTGTTCACCCCGGACGTGTTGGTCGAGAACGTGCCGCTGCGGACGACGGCTACGCTGGCCACCCGGCTCGGCGCCGTCCCCGAGTGGGCGTTGACCGCGCTCGGGGCGGCGGCGCTGGGCTGGGTCATGGTGCGTGGCGTCGCCCGGCGGCGCGGCGTGGCCGGCGCGCCGGTGGCGGTGTCGACCGGCACGGCCGATGATCCGGCCAGGAACTGACGACGGAAGGTGGTCCGGCGCCCGTCCCCGCCCAGGGGACACCCCGAGCGGGGCGGTGGCGCCGGCGAGGAGGAAAGACGCATGGCGGACCAGCGGGACGCCCACGGGGGGCATCTCGAGGATCTCGGCCCGGTGCTGGTGGTGATCCCGACCTACAACGAGCGGGAGAACATCGGCCCCATCGTCGAGCGGTTGCACGCGGCGGTGCCCGCAGCGCACGTGCTCGTGGTGGACGACGGCAGCCCTGACGGCACGGGCGAGCTGGCCGACGAGATGGCCGAGGCCGACGAGCGGGTGCACGTCATGCACCGCACCAGCAAGGAGGGGCTCGGCGCCGCCTACATCGCCGGGTTCCGGTGGGCGCTGGAGCGGGACTACGGCGTGATCGTGGAGATGGACGCCGACGGCTCGCACGCCCCCGAGGAGCTGCCGCGGCTGCTGGACGCCCTGGGGCGGGACGGGGGCGGCGCCGACGTGGTGCTGGGCTCCCGCTACGTGCCGGGGGGCCGGGTGGTGAACTGGCCCAAGCACCGGGAGTGGCTGTCGCGGGGCGGCAACATCTACTCGAGGCTGGCGCTGGGCGCCAGGGTCTCCGACATCACCGGCGGCTACCGGGCCTACCGGCGGGCCGTGCTGGAGAAGATCAAGCTGCACAACGTGGCCTCGCAGGGCTACTGCTTCCAGATCGACCTGGGCTGGCGGGCCATCGAGGCCGGGTTCGAGGTCGTCGAGGTGCCGATCACCTTCACCGAGCGGGAACGCGGCGAGTCGAAGATGAGCGGCAACATCGTGCGGGAGGCCCTGCTGCGGGTCACCAAGTGGGGCCTGCGGCGCCGCGGTGAGCAGTTGCGCGGCCTGTTCCGCCGCCGCTGAGCCGGGTTCCTGAGCCGGCTTCGTCCGACCTCACGGGCGGGGGCACTCGGGTCTGGGTGACCAGACCGGGTGCCCCCGCCCGTGGCGGTTCTTGGCCGGTGGGGGTGTCGGGCTCGGTCCGGAGCGGGGCGAGGCCGCACCTGCGTCCCACCGGCCAGGGTCGCTCCGCTCCGGCGATCAGAGCGGACGGTCGCCAGAGTGGACGGTCGTGTGAGCGGAGTCCGGTGAGCTGACGAGGGTCGCTGAGCCGCGCGCCACCGTCCCAGGGCAGGCACCACGGTGACGGTGGCGAGGGGCACCGTGGGCGGCGTCGGCGTCGGCGTCGGCGTCGGCGTCGGCGGGGGCGTCGGCGGGGGCGGGGGCGTGGGGCGTGGGGCGGACACGAAAGAAGGCCATCCGGGTGGGAACCCGAATGGCCTTCTCGTGACCTGTGGCCGGCGCGGCGGGCCGAGGCGGGGTCAGGCCGTCCGCGTGCGGCGGCCGCGCAGCTCCTCCAGGCGCTCGGTGAGCAGCTCCTCCAGCTCGGGGATGGTGCGCCGCTCCAGCAGCATGTCCCAGTGGGTGCGCGGGGGCTTGACCTTCTTCGGCTCCGGCTCGCTGCCGTCGATCATCTTGGACTCGGTGCCGTGCAGGCGGCACTCCCAGGTCGAGGGCAGCTCGGCGTCGTCCGAGAACGGGACCTCGAAGTCGTGGCCCTTCGGACAGGCGTACCGCACCGACCGGCGCGGTGCGAGGTCGTGATTGCGGTCGGTCTCGTAGCTCACGGCTCCGAGCCGGCTGCCACGCAGTACGCGGTCGGCCATGTCGGTGTCCTTTCAGCTCGGTTCGGGGCGGCGGCCCCGGGTCATGCTTACCCAGTGCAACGGCAGGTCACGCCTGCTCGTTCCCGGATCGGGCTAATTGGTCGCCCACGGTGACGTGTTTCACCCGTCAACGAGAGCGTCCTCCATAGGGATGCCATCGGAGCGGCGTCATGACGCGTTATCCGACTGGCGGTGAACAACATCACCCTAATGGATGACATTGCTGGCGGACCGTGCGCTCAGGTCAGGCTGAGCTGACCCTCGCGGGCGACAACTGGGCCGAGATCTCCCAGCCTGTAGTGCCGCCGGCACAACACCTGATAACGGACAGTAGCAGGCTCGGGGTTCGCGTCCCCGGCACCCTCCGTGATCGTCGGGCCCGTGTCCGCGCGAGCACGCTGCGTGGTCGGGGCGGTGGTGTCGGCGACCAGCACCGTGTCGCCGGCCCGCACCACCCGGCCGTCGACGACGCGGGCGTTGAACCGCCCCGGCAGCCCGCACCAGCACAGCACCTCCACCTGCACCGCCTGGAGCTCGTCGGCCAGCTCGAACAGCCGCTGCGAGCCGGGGAACAGCGCGCTGCGGAAGTCGGTGGCGATGCCGAAGCAGTACACGTCCACCTGCACGTCGTCGGCCAGCTCGGCCAACTGCTCGACCTGCTCGGCGGACAGGAACTGGGCCTCGTCCACGATCAGGTAGTCCACGTGCTGGCCCAGCGCCCACCGGTCGCGGACGAGCTGGCGCAGGTCGTCGCGCTCGTCGACCTCCACCGCGCCGCGGGTGATGCCGATCCGGCTGGAGATCTGCGGCATGCCCGAGCGGTCGTGCCGGACCAGCAGCATCCCCCGCCGGCCCTGGCGGGCGTGGTTGTGGTCGATCTGTAGCGCCAGGGTGGACTTGCCACAGTCCATGGGGCCGTAGAAGAACCGCAACCGGCCGGGGGCGGGCACGGCGCGGCGCGCGCCGGCCGCGGGAACGGCCGAGAGCGCGTCGGTCGGATCGGGCAGGGTGCTCACGAGTGCGCAACCCTATCCATGTTTTCGCCCAACAGAGTGAAGGGCGGCGTCACCGGCGCGCCACCCGCTCGTGGTAGCCGGCCGCCGCCACCGGGACTGACACCCGGACCAGGGCCGAGACCGAGGACCGGGCGGCTGCCAGAGCGGCGGCCCCGGGGCGCGGTCCGCTCGGCCCGCAGGGCGGGTTGACGCAGCCGGACCAGCAGCACCCCGATCCGGACGCGGACGCGACGGAGGGCTTCGACGATCACGCGAGGGTGACCCGCTGTGGCGCGTTGACGCAGCCGAGACCAGTCCTCACTGGTTTCTTTCGGCGGAGGGGTGGCTGGAGGGCGGTGTCACCCCTCCGGCCACCGGTTGTTATCCGCCGCGCGGCGGACTCCTACTCCGTGGCTCGCTACTTGAGCGCTACCCGGCTCGGAGTGAGCCGCCACTCGGTGTGGCCGCAGGCCGGCCCCACACGCCGTCTCCGCGGTCGGCGCGTTCCTCACCCGCTCAGCGGCAGGCTCGGCGCCGGGGCGTGGTCCCCGGACTCGTCGCGTCGCGTCCGCGAGGGCGAGGTGGTGGAGGTGTCGGAGGCGGCTGCCACCGGCAGGGGGTCGCGTTCCTCGCGGGCGGCCCACAGCCCGGCCATCGCCGCGACCGTCAGCATCGCGCCCAGCACGTGCAGCGCCGCCAACACGACCGGCACGCCGAGCCAGTACTGCACCGCGCCCAGCGCGCCCTGGAGCAGCACCGCCGCGACCAGCAGCCAGTAGCGTCGCCACAGCGTTCGGACGGCGCCGGCGGCGCGGAGCGCGAAGCCCAGCGCGACGACCAGCCCCAGGAACACGAACAGGACGTCGCTGTGGAGCTGGGTCAGGGCGGCCACCGGCAGGTCCAGCCGTGGGGTGTCGGCGTCGCCGGCGTGCGGGCCGGCCCCGGTGACCAGGGTGCCCGTGACCAGCGTGCCGGCCAGCGCCACGGTCATCACGACCAGCATGGCCCGCAGCGGCCGGGGGATCCGCGGTCGCGCCGGGCCGTCCTGCTCGCCGGCGGCGCGGGCCAGGAGCACGGCACACCACACCAGGACCGGCGAGGGCACGAAGTGCAGCGCGACGGTCCACCACTCCAGTTCCATCAGGACGGTGAAGCCGCCGATCACGGCCTGGGCCACCACGCCCAGCGGCATCGTCATCGCCAGCAGGAGGAAGCGTCGGCGTCGCGGCCGGGTCAGCAGGGCGACCAGCAGCGCCAGCGCGCCGACCAGGCCGACGGCGACCCCGAGCAGCCGGTTGCCGAACTCGATCCACTGGTGTGCCTGCCCCAGCGCGGGATCGGAGACCGGCAGCAGGCTTCCCGGCGCGCACTCCGGCCACGTGGGGCACCCCAGGCCCGAGCCGGTCACGCGGACGACGGCGCCGCCGAGCGCCACGCCGATCTGGGCCACGACGGCGGCGACGCCGACCCGGCGTTGGGTCGCCGCGCTCGGTGTCCAGCCGCCGACGATCCGGGAAAGCCACTCCATGCGTAGGCATGCTACATGTAGTGATCATCGCCGCCCGCGGGGAGTTCTGTCGTCGAGGCCGCCGGAGGCGGCCAGAAACCCCGCCACCACAAGGGAAACGGCGCCTGCGCCCCGTCGGGCCGTTAGGCTGCGGCGGTCTCCAGGGGACCCCCTACCGGAGGGAGAACGGCGTGCGCGGCGAGGGCAAGCTGGTCCGGGACCGGATCCCGGAGATCATCCGGCGTGACGGGGCCGAACCGGTCACCTACGTGGCCGGCGACGAGGAGTACCGGCGGCGGCTGCGGGACAAGCTCGGCGAGGAGGTCGCGGAGTTCCTGGCCGCGGACGCCGACGCGGCCGTCGACGAACTCGCGGACGTGCTGGAGGTCGTGCGGGCGCTCGCCGCGGACCTCGGGGTGACGCCCGAGGAGCTGGAGGCGGTCCGGCGGGCCAAGGCGGCGGAGCGGGGAGCGTTCGCCGACCGGGTCGTCTGGACGGGCAACCGCTGACCCCGCCGGGCGGCGGCGCCCACTGTCGGGATCGGACCGGCACGTCCGGGCGCCACCCGGCCCGGTGCACGGGCGCCCGTCGCGCCGGGGACGCGGTCTCCCTCGTGCCCGACCCACCCCCGAAAGCGCAAGGCGACCCCGGCGAGGATCAGCCCAGCGGGTGATGGGCGCGACGCGTTCCGCAGGGCCGTTCCGGTGATCGTCGGAAGATCGGTTAACAGGGGGCGGACAGGGGCGCGATGCTGGGGTGAGAGCGCGTACCCCTGACGTGCTCGACCTCGTAGGGGAGCCGATGGACCTCGACGCGATGCGGCGTTGGTTGAGCCCCGCCGCCATCGGTGGCGTCGTCGCCGCCTTCCTCGCCGGCCTGGTCGGCGGCGTGGTGTTCCTGGGGCGCCAAGCCCCGGTCTCCGACGCCGACGGGCTGCCGTCGCCGCCGCCGGTCGTGACCGACGAGGGCACGCCGACGCCGGCCACGGTCTCGCGCGAGGCCGTCGTCGGCCGGGCGCCGGTCCTCACCGGGGCGCCCCGCGTGCCGACCCCGACGACCGAGACACCGCCCGCCCAGCAACCGGCCAGCTCCGCCCAGGAGCCCACCCCGGCTCCGCGGACGACGTCCGCCGCCGTCACGGCGAGCACGGCCTCGACCTCCGTCGTCCCCTCGACGCGGCCCCCGCGCTCCGAGACGTCACCACCGCCCGGCGATCCCGCGCCCACCCCGGGGACCTCGCCGGGAGGCACGCCCCAGGAGTGCTCGGCCTCCGACGGCCTGGGCGGGATCCTGTGCCCGGAGGGGACGCTCGGCCTGGCCGGGCGCGACGCCCCCAGCCGGTAGCGGGCCGCTTCGGCACGCCGGGGCGCGTGGCCGGCGGTGCCCCCGGCGAGAGGGGTCAGTCGTTGGTGATCAGTCCCTCCGGCATGCCCGGCACGGTGAGGTCCCGCACGATCGGCCGCCAGTTCGGCACCTCGTGGAACCGGCGCAACTCGGCCAGGCCGGACAGCCAGCCCATCCACGCCCCGTAGGGCGGGCGGCGCTCGTCGAAGTCCCGTTGTTCGAAGGTCAGGCGGGCGCCGCCGCCGACGTCCTCCACGGTCCAGGCGGCCACCAGTCCGTCCCGCCAGGCCAGGGTCATGCCCCTGCCCGGTTCCATGGCGATGATCGTGGCGGGGGAGTCGTCCCTGTCGAGGCCGCCCATCGCCCACCGCCCGCCCACCCTCGGCTCGATCTCGACGTTGGCGCCGAACCAGCGGCGGAACGTCGCGGGGTCGACCATCGAGTCGTAGACCGCGCGGGCCGGCGCGCCGATGAGGAACTCCTCGCGCATCCGGGGCGAGGTGAAGTCGCACCGGGGGGTCAGCGGGCGGCCGTCGAGGTGGTCGGACAGGTTGGCCAGCGACAACGCCCAGTAGGTCAGCAGCACGGCGCGGGTGCTGGTCTCGGCGACCAGCTCGGGCCACGGGGGGACGGGGGACCACGACAGCGACAGGATCGTCGTGTCCGCGCTCTCCTCGGCCAGGACGACGTTGACGGTGATCTCCTCGTCGTCCAGCGGCCAGGCGAAGCTCAGGGAGGTGTCGTCGACGTGCAGCGGGCGTTGGCGGGGCTGCCGGCCGGCCGGGGTGGACCGGCCCCAGAACGCGTACCGCTCGGGCAGGTCCACCTCGGCGTGCTCGGCCAGCCACACCCGCAGGGCGGCGGCCTCGGTCAGGGCGTGGTGCACCACCGGGACGGGGGCGCCCAGTCCCACTCGGTAGACCAACTGTTCGCTCATGTCGCTGCGCACCCTCCGGGTCGTGGCCCACAGCCGCCGCTGCCGCCGGGCGGGGCGCGGCGGGGTCTGTCGCGATCCCACCAGAGGACCCGGCCGGCGGCAGCGCGGACGCGCCCCTCGGTCAGGGGATGATCCGGCGGCGGCGCAGCTCGGCGACGATGTCGCGGAACATCGCCTCGGTCTCGACGTACTCGTGGAAGCCGAACCGGCGCGCCTTGGAGCCGTCGGCGACCATGTCGTAGTCCCAGGAGAAGACGAAGTCGCCGAAGCCCCACGAGACGAGGTCGGAGTAGGCGTGCGGCTCCAGGCCGTGCCGGCGGGTCATCTCCGCCCACAGCGGTCCCTTGTCGGCCATCACGACCTCCAGGGACATCGGCAGCGGTGGGGCCACCTCCAGCCCGAACCAGTCGGCGATCTTCGGCCACATCTCGTTCCACCGGAACAGGTCGCCGTTGTTGATGTTGAAGGCCTGGTTGGCGCAGCGCGGGTCGGTGGCCGCCCACACGGTGGCCCTGGCCAGCAGGCCGGCGTCGGTCATCTCCAGCAGGGCGTCGTAGGCGCCGGGCTTGCCGGGGAAGCGCAGGGGGATGCCGAGTTCCCGGGAGATCGAGGCGTAGACGGCGATGACCATGGCGAGGTTCATGGGGTTGCCCAGCGCGATGCCGGAGACCACCGAGGGGCGGATCGCGGTCCACGTCCACGCCTTGCCGCGCTGGCGTTCCTCCAGGAACCGCTGCTGGTCGACGTTGAACTCCGGGGGCATGTGGTGCGGGTCGGTCTCGCGGGCCGGGGTCTTGAACGGTCCCAGGTGCGCGCCGTAGACCTTGTAGCCCTGCATGAGGCTGACGTGGGCCAGGTCGGGGGCGGCCGCCTCGACGACCTCCACGACGTTGACGAGCATGGCCAGGTTGGGCGGCACCAGCTCGGCCCAGGTCGGCCGGTCCTGGTAGGCGGCGTAGAAGATGTGGGTGACCTCGCTGAGGCCGCCCAGCTTGTCGTGCACGTCCCGGCGGTCGAGCAGGTCCACGGCCACGTGCCGCACCCGCCCGGTGGACGTGCCGCCGCGGCGGGACAGGCCGATGACCTCCCAGTCGGGCAGGGTCGCCAGGTGGTCGACGAGGTTGCCGCCGATGACCCCGTTGGCCCCGACGACGAGGGCGACCTTCTTGCGCGTGCTCATGACCTTCTCCCGGCCTGTCTGGTGATCTCGACGCCGTCGGGTTCGCGGCGACGTGTTGATCGTGCTTCGACCGGTTCCGATAAGTCCAATGTTTGTTTCTCATCGTTGCCATAAGCTGCTCTCATGATCACGCTGCGGCAGATGGAGTACCTGGTGACGGTGGTGGAGCAGGGTTCGTTCACCCGCGCGGCCGAGCTGCTCCACGTGACGCAGCCGGCGCTGTCGCACCAGATGCGGGTTCTGGAGCGCGCGGTGGGCGCGCCGCTGCTGGAGCGGCTGCCCCGGTCGGTGCGGCTGACCCCCACGGGGCGGGCGCTGCTGCCGCACGCCCGCGCCGCGCTCGCCGACGCCCGCCGGTCGCTGTGCGCGGCGCGTCAGGCGGCCGGGCTGGAGGCCGGCGAGCTGGAGGTGGCCACCCTGTACTCGGTGAGCCTCGGCGTCCTGCCCTCGGCGCTGCGGGCGTGGCGGCAGGCCCACCCGGACGTCCACATCAGACTGTTCGAGCACCGGCACGTCGACGAGCTGCTGGCGGCGATGCGGGAGGGGCAGGCCGACGTCGCCGTGGGGCCGCCGCCACCGGACTGGGACGGGCCGGTGCGCGCCCTCGGCGTCGAGGAGTTCGTCGTGGTGCTGCCCACCGACGACCCGGTGGGCGCCGACGGCGGCGGCCGGGTCGACCTGGGGGTGCTGGCCGAGCGGGAGTGGGTGCACTACGCGCCCGGCCACGGGCTGGCCGACCTCGTCGAGCGGGTCTGCGCCGCCGCGGGGTTCCAGCCCAGGGCCTCGGTCCGCACCGAGCAGACCGCGTCCGCGCCCCTGCTCGCCGCCGCCGGGCTGGGTCCGGCGCTGGTGCCGGCCAACGTCCTGCCGCCCGGGTTCGACGGGCTCGTGCTCCGCCCCGACCCGCCGGTCCGGCGCCCCCTGACCGCCTACAGCCGCCGGGGCGGCGACCCCCTGACCACCGCGTTCGTCGACGTCCTCGCCCGTGAGGCCACCGTGCTGCCCGCCCACCTCCGCGACGCCCTCCAGCCCTAGCCGCACCGACGCGCCGGTCACCGGCCCCCGACATTCGCTGTCGAGCACCGGATGGGCGCTGTGACGATTGGTGAGTGAGTCATGTGACGAACATTGATGGTGTCGATCGCCTCCGATGACAGGAGCAACGTCGAGGCGTTGAGCGGGTGGCTGCGCACCGAGGCGCCCCGCCGTCTCCAACCGACCGGTCGCGGGTATGGATATCCGCGGAACACCACCGAGGGGGAGGACCCGCCGTGGGGCGGGTGGAAGTACCCGGAGTGCGAGGTCTGGGCCGGGGCGCTCAACCACGCCGATCTGGACGCCGTGCTCGACCGGGTCGCCGCGATCCCCTGGCGCTGCCCGCACTCGGTGCGGGTCTTCCTGATGGACCAGGAGCAGATGTTCTTCCGGGTCTGGATGTTCCGTGACGGACGCCTGCGGCAGTAAGCCCCGACCTCACCCACCGAGGACGATCCGGAGTACGACCCCTCCCCCGCGTGAGACGCCCGACCGCGTGAGGTCGGGCAGCGCGTGGCCGCGACACCACGGGACGAAGGACGTCGCCGTGGCGCTGGGGGAGCAGGGGTCACGAATCCCTGGGGCGGACGCGACAGCACGCGGGACACCGTCCACATTGGACATGCGGGTGGCATGGTCTCCTGAGGGGCCTGCGGCGCTGTCGCCGAAGGGTGGGGCTTCGACGACAGCGCCCGCCGAAGCGTGGTCCTAGGACTGCCCGTCGCTGTCCCAGAGCTGGGTGCTGTGGGCGTCGACCAGGGCCCTGACGCGGGCGAGGACCTCCCGGGCGGGGAGGGGGTCGAGCCGGCGCCCGTCCCGCAGCCGCACCGCGACCTCGCCGGCGGCGGCCTCCCGCCCGCCGATCACCGCCTGGTAGGGCACCAGCCGCGCGTCCCGGATCCGCGCGCCCAGGCTGCCCTGCTCCGGCCCGACGACCCGCACGCGCAGCCCCTGGTCGAGACCCTGCCGCGCCAGCTCCTCGGCCTGGGGCGACTCGGCGTCGGAGATCGGGAGAACCACCATCTGGGTGGGGGAGAGCCACGCGGGGAAGGCGCCGCCGTGCACCTCGATGAGGTGCGCGACGGCGCGCTCCACGCTGCCGATGATGGCGCGGTGCACCATGACGGGCCGGTGCTTGGCGGAGTCGGCGCCGACGTAGTGCAGGTCGAACTGCTCGGGCTGGTGGAAGTCGACCTGGACGGTGGACAGGGTGGACTCCCGACCCGCGCTGTCGGCGACCTGAACATCGATCTTGGGGCCGTAGAAGGCGGCCTCGCCCTCCTCGGCCTCGTAGTCCACCCCGGCGCTGTCGAGGACCTCGGCCAGCAGGGCCGAGGCCCGCCGCCACATCTCCGGGTCGGCCACGTACTTGCCGCCGGAGCCCGGCAGGGACAGCCGGTGGCGGACGGGCTGGACGCCCAGGGCGTCGTGGGCGCGGCGGATCAGCTCCAGCGCGCCCCGCACCTCGTCGGCGACCTGGTCGAGGGTGCAGAAGACGTGCCCGTCGTTGAGCTGGATCGCCCGCACCCTGGTCAGGCCGCCAAGCACTCCCGACAGCTCCGACCGGTACATGCCGCCCAGCTCGGCGATGCGCAGCGGCAGCTCGCGGTAGCTGTGGGCGCGGGAGCGGTAGATCAGCGCGTGGTGCGGGCACAGGCTCGGCCGCAGCACGACCTGCTCGGCGCCGAGGTCCATCGGCGGGAACATGTCCTGGCTGTAGTGCGACCAGTGGCCGGAGATCTCGTACAGCTCCCGTTTGCCGAGAACGGGGGAGTAGACGTGCTGGTAGCCGGCACGGCGCTCCGCCTCGCGGATGTACTCCTCCAGGGCGTGCCGGACGGCGGCCCCGTCGGGCAGCCAGTACGGCAGTCCCGCGCCGATCAGCGGGTCGGTGTCGAACAGGTCCAGCTCACGGCCGAGCTTGTGGTGGTCGGGCATCGAGGTCTCCTCGCGGACGGGGAGCGAGTGACCACGAACGCCGAAGCCCCGGGGCACTCGCCCCGGGGCTTCGGACTCAGACAGGTGTCAGCGCGCCGGGACGTCCACCGGCGTCGTCGTCAGAGCAGCGCGCTTCACGCCAGCCACGGTAGCAGACGGTCCGACCGGTGACGTGATCATGGTTCGCTGTCACGGGCGGCCCGAGGGAGGTCGCGTGAGCGCGTGACAGTGGCTTCGCTGCCCCGAGAAGGCATCACCAGCCACCACACCAGTTTCGTCACATGACGTTGTGGGCGGCGGGTGCTTCCCCTCGCCGTTCGGCGCTCCAGAGTGGACTGTCCACCGTCGACCACCGGTCGAACCGCTGCCCCTGACCACTTCGTGATCAGGGGCAGCGGCGACGCGATGTCACAACAGCCGCCGATGACGTTGTGCGGCCCCGGATGCTCTCAGCCGACGACGCTCACGGCCGGGGGCGAGGTGGGCAGGTCCCGCCGCCCCCGGAGGGGACTGCCCAGCAGGAACAGCCCGCTGAGCGCGAGCAGTCCCGTCAGGACACCCATCGTGGGCCGCAGCCCGAGCGTGGAGCCCAGCGCGCCCGCCACCACCGCGCCCACCGGGATCGTGCTGTGGTTGAGGAACATCGTCGTGGCCACCACCCGACCCAGCAGCGTCGGAGGGCAGTAGCCCTGGCGGAAGCCGCCCACGATCACGTTCGTGGCGACGATGCCGGTCGCGACCAGGAACGCGCCCACCACGAACAGCACCAGCCCAGACCCGGCGCCGGTGAAGGCCATGAGCAGGCCGAACGGCGCGGTGCCGAGCTGGCACAGCAGCAGGCCCCTGGCCGTGCCGAACCGGCGGCTCACGCGATGCGCCACCGTCGCGCCGAGCACACCGCCGACGCTGGCGCACGCCACGAGGACCCCCACCACGCCAGGGCTCACCCCCACCTCGCGGACCAGGAACACGACCTGCACGGCCTGGTAGCCCTGAAGCGCGAAGTTCGCGGTGGCACCGAAGGCGGTGAACGCCCGCAGGTACGGGTCGGCGGCGACGAACCGCAGCCCCTCCCGGACCTGCCGCGCCAGCCCGGTCGCCTGGGCGGGCCCCGGGGGAGGGGGCTCCTGGGCGCGGATCGCCACCAGGCACGCCGAGGAGACGACGAAGGTCACGGCGTCGGCTAGCAGGCCGGCCGTGGCGCCGAACACCTGGGCGAGCAGCCCGCCCAGACCCCGGCCGGTCACCTGAGCCGCCTGCTCCCCGCCCTGCAACGTCGCGTTGCCCCTGACCAGGTCGGTCGGGGTGAGGAGGGTGGGGAGGTAGGCGTGGTAGGCGGTGAAGAAGAAGACGGCCGCCGCACCGCTCGCCAACGCCACCGTGAGCAGGTGTCCGAGTGTCAGCAGGCCCAGCCAGGCCGCCACCGGGACGCTGGCCAACAACAGGGCCGAGGCGAGGTTGGCGGTCAGCATCACGGGCCTGCGGCGCAGGCGGTCCACCCACGCGCCGGCCGGCAGACCCACGACCAGCCAGGGCAGCCAGGCCGCCGCGCCCAACAGGGCCACGGAGAAGGTGTCGGCGTCGAGGGTCACCACGGCGACCAGCGGCAGGGCCACGCCGGTGATGGCGCTGCCGAGCTGGCTGGTGGTCTCGCCGATCCACAGCAGACGGAAGTCGCGGTGGGCGAGCAGGCTCCTGACGCGCGGGGAACGGTGGTCGGGACGGGTGTCGGGTCGAGGTCGGCGGTCAGCGTTCATGCGGACCGCCAGGGACGTCCGGCCAGGGGACGTCCGTGACGGTTCCGCGTAGTAGGTGGGCCGCCGCCGGCAGGAACGCACCGCCGCGCTGTCGCCCATCTCCACACGTCATGGCGAGGAGCATGTGACCGGGTGTGTGTCCGATCAAGTCCTTTTCCGCTCGCGGGGCTCGCCCGCCGCGGTGATCGCGCGGATGCGCTGGACCTGTTCCTCCTGGAGGGCGCGGCTGCGGCGCAGGAAGTCGAGCAGGATCTCCAGCTCCGCCCGGCTGTAGTGGGCCAGCGTGCGGTAACCGCTCTCGACGAGGGGGCCGTAGAGGACCTCGGCCTTGCGCTGGACGCGGGCCGTGGGACGTACGACGATCTTGCGCCGGTCGGTGGGGTCGGGGGAGCGGGAGACGTAGCCGAGCTTCTCCAGGCGGTCCAGCAGGGCGGTGACGCTGCCGGTGGTCAACCCCAGCTCCGCGCCCAGCTCGCCGGGGCGCGCCGAACCCGCGCGGAGCAGGACGTCCAGGCAGCGCAGATCCGTCCGGTTGACGCCCAGGTGCTCGGCGGCGGCGTCGTCCAGCGCGTCCACCGCGGTCTGGAGGTCCCGCGTCGCGTTGGCCACCTCCGCGCGGAGGGAGTCCAGGGTTTCCCGTGCCATGCCCACTCACTCGACCTTCGAGATACATGCTTGTCAAGGTGAGTGTAGGCGGACGGACGGGATGATCTTCGCGCCCGCCTCGGCGGTCGCCCCGCCGCCCCGGCGTGCCCCGGACTCACCATCTCCGGGAGCCCGGGGCACGCCACCCGTGGGACCAGGCCTGCCAGCGGTGGATCACAGCAGGGAGAGCAGGCGCTCCAGGTAGGGCTCCAGAGCGTCGAGGTCCTCGGTGTCCAGGTCGTCGTCCGGCATCAGGTCCACCACCGGGCGCACCAGCCAGTACGGGTGGGCCTCGACGCCGCTCAGCGCCTGGTAGTGCCGCAGGAACTCGGCGGCCTGCTCCTCGCCGTGGTCGACGGCCAGGTTCCAGCACATGTGCCCGAGGTCGACGTCCGGGCGGCCCCGGGAGGCGGTGGTCCAGTCGACCACGCCGGTGAGCCGCCCGGACCGCCACAGGGTGTTGCCGGGGTGGTAGTCACGGTGGATCAGCCGCACCGGGCCGGCCGGGGGCGGCGCGGCGACCACCGCGAAGGCCCGCTCCCACAGCGCGGGGCGCGTGCTCAGGGCCGGCGGACGTGGATCGGACAGGTCGTTGTACGGCCGGTAGTCCGGCACGCCCGGCCAGGGCGGCGCGACACGGTGCAGGGCGAAGGCCGTCGCGGCGAGCTGCGGCAGGAAGTCGGGGGAGTCCTCGTCCTCCTCGTCCGGCGCGTGGCCGGGCAGCCGCGTCATGATCAGCGCGGGCACGTCGCACTCCTCGCCGTGCAGGTCCACGGCGAGCACCCGGGGAGCGGGGAACCCCGCGCGTTCCAGCACGGTCAACGCGGCGACCTCACGCTCCACCGTGAAGTCGGGGTCGGTGTCCTGCCACCCCGGGCGGACCCACCGGCGCAGCACGACCTGTCGAGGCCGGGGGCCGTCGAGGACCAGGGCGTGGTTGGCGTGGGATGTGCCCCCGGTCAGGAACTCCGTGGCCAGGACACGAGAAGCGCCGGTCTGGCGCAGCGCCCAGGCGAGAGTGGCGGCGGAGGGCGGGGCGGACAGGACGTGGTCGCGGGACATCCGAAGAGGAACCTTTCCTCGCAGGGACGACTGACGCTGCGGAGGAAGAACCTCGGTGGACCACGGGCGTGTCCACTGCGGGGGACGGGCGTGACGCCCCAACGTCAAACCATGAACCCGACCGTACCAGCCACCCCAACCAAGTCGATCAACAACGCGTCCCCATCGATCATCCCCACGACCACCCCGCCTGCGTGGGGAAGACACGATGACCGACAACAGATCGACGATCTCCCCGGACTCACCCTTGCGCCGCCGGGAAGACGTACCGCTCAACGTCGGCGCGCAGCCGCGCCAGCGCTCGCCCCCGCGTGCCCGGGGAGACGTGGTGGCGACGTTTCGGCGAACAGTACGCATCGACACCCCCGCCTGCGGGGAAGACAGGAACGCTGCCACCAACACCAGGACTGGGAACGACTCACCCGGTGTGCGTGGGGAAGAACCACGCTGCTCGTCGACGCATCCGACACGATCGACTCACCCCGCATACGCGGGAAGACGCGGCGGAACCGGAGGCCGCTTCCATGGCGGCCGACTCACCCCCAGATGCGCGGGGAAGACGAGACCGCCCACCGTGCCCCGCTGGGTGCGCTGGACTCACCCCCGCGTGCGCGGGGAAGACGGAGTCCCCTGAAGGATCATCGCGTTGCAGGTGGACTCACCCCCGCGTGCGCGGGGAAGACCGCCTCACCGACGGGCACGAGATGCTCGGCCCCGACTCACCCCCGCGTGCGCGGGGAAGACCCTTCGCGACCTGGGTCGACAGGGGTGCGTTACCGATTCTTGACCTGTCGGGGTCGCGCGGCGGGCGTCAGCCGTAGATCTCCTCCCTGGCGTTGTTCGCCACGTAAGTCACGATCTTGAAGCACTTCATCGCGTCGGTCATCGTCGGGGCGTCGAAGCCGACACGGAGCACGTCGACCCGCTCGACGGTCGGCACCACGGCGCACGCGGCGGCCAGGTGGGCGGCGTCGAACTCGACCTCGATGCGGTGCGGCCGCCGGTCGGGCTCCAGGGGGCCGGCGAGGTCCATCGCGGCCTCGGCCGCCTCCTTGATCTGCGCGGCGGTCCGCTGCGGCGTCGCGCAGATCGCGGCGTAGCGGCTCACGCACTCCTTGACCGCGACCCGGCGCGCGTCCGGCGCGTAGTCGGCGGCGTCCACGCAGGTGAGGTCGTCGCCGGTGACCAGGATGACGGGGACGCCGTACTCGGCGGCGAGCGCGGCGTTGAGCCGACCCTCGCTGGCGCGCACGCCGTCGAGGAACACCCCGGTGATCGAGTTCTCCAGGTAGGTGTGGGCGAGCACGCCGTCCTCGCCGGCTCCGGTGTGGTAGCCGAGGAAGACCACGCCGTCCACGTCGGAGTCGATGCCCTGCATCATCGACAGGGGCTTGTGGTAGCCGGTGAGCATCCGCGCGCGGGCGTCCAGCTCCTCCAGCACGAGGTTGCGGTTGTCGTTGTGGGCCTCGTTGACGAGGACGTCCTCGGCGCCGCCGGCGGCCAGCCCGGCCACACACGCGTTGACGTCGCCGGTGAACAGTCGCCGGAACCGTTGCCACTGCTCGGTTCCCGGCCGCACGTCGGCGGGGCAGGTCACCCCGGTGACGCCCTCCATGTCCGCCGAGATCATGATCCGCACCCGCCCCACGCTACGGCCGGCGCGCCGCCCTGGGAAGGCCGCCGTCCGGCATCGGAGGGACAACATCGCCCGTCCGTTGTGCGCATACCAACTGGTCGGTACGGTGCCTGCCATGGGCGACGAACGGCACGCCCTGGTGCTCGACTACGGCGGGGTGCTCACCACCTCGGTCGCGACGTCGGTGCACCAGTGGCTCACCAGCGACGGCATCGAGCCGGCGAGCTACCACGCCGCGCTGCGCGAGTGGTACGACTCTGCCAGCCAGGACTCCCCGGTGCACGGGTTGGAGAACGGCACCCTGCCTCCCGGGGAGTTCGAGCGCCTGCTCGCGGCCCGGTTGCGGACCGGAGACGGTCGTCCCGTCCCGGCCGAGGGCCTGCTGACGCGCATGTTCGCCGGGATGCGCCCGGACGAGGAGATGCTGCGCCTGGTCCGGGCGGCGCGCGCCGCGGGCCTGGCCACGGCCCTGCTGTCCAACAGTTGGGGCAACACCTACCCGACGGAGTTGCTCGCCGAGCTGTTCGACGTCGTGGTCATCAGCGGCGAGGTGGGGCTGCGCAAGCCCGATGCCGCGATCTACACCCTGCTGGTCGAGCGACTCGCCCTGCCCGCGCGTCGCTGCGTGTTCGTCGACGACCTCCCGTTCAACGTGGAGGCGGCGGTGGCGGTCGGCATGACCGGCCTGCACCACGTGGACGCCGCCACCACGCGCGGGGAACTGGCCCGCCTGCTGCCCGCCCTCGCGGAGGTGACGTGGTGACCCCGCCCGGCATCGATCTCGACGCCGTCCGGTCCCTGATGGACGCCCGGCGCCCCGGCCTGGTGTCCGGACCGCTGTCCGCCGAGCTGATCACCGGTGGGCGCTCCAACCTGACCTACCGGGTCAGCGACGGGGAGCACCGGTGGGTGCTGCGCCGTCCGCCGCTGGGGCACGTGCTGGCCACCGCCCATGACATGGCCCGTGAGCACCGGGTGATCAGCGCCCTGGCTGACTCACCTGTTCCGGTGCCCGAGACGGTGCTGTTGTGCGAGGACCCGTCCGTGCTCGGTGTTCCGTTCTACGTCATGGCGGAGGTGCCGGGCGTGGTGTTGCGCGGTCGGGAGGACACCACCCGCCTCGGGCCGACCCGCGCCCGAGCGGTGTCCCACGCCCTGGTCGACGTGCTCGCCGATCTCCACACCCTCGACCCGGAGCGGGTCGGGCTGGCCGACTTCGGTCGGCCGGAGGGGTACCTGACGCGGCAGGTCGCCCGCTGGCGCAAGCAGCTCGACGCCTCGCGCAGCCGTGAGCTGCCCGGCGTCGACGACCTGCACGCCCGACTGGCCGCCACCGTCCCGGACTCGCCGAGGGCCGCGATCGTCCACGGGGACTACCGGTTGGACAACGTGCTGGTCGATCCCGAGACCGCCAGGATCACCGCCGTGCTGGACTGGGAGATGGCCACCCTCGGCGACCCGCTCGCCGACCTCGGCCTGTTCGTCCTCTACTGGGACGGGGGCCACGGCGCGGTGCACCTGGTCACGGGCGAGGCGGCCAGCGCGCCCGGCATGCCCGGCGCCGACGAGCTGGTGCGCCGCTACGCCGAGCGGACGGGGGCGGACCTGTCCCGCCTGTCCTGGTACGTGGCCCTCGCGATGTTCAAGCTCGCCGTCGTGTTGGAGGGCATCCACTACCGCCACAGCCAGGGGCGGACGGTCGGGGCGGGCTTCGACCGGATCGGCGAGCACGTGCCCGCGCTGGTCGCGGGCGGCCTGGCGACCCTGGACGAGGAGGCGTGATGGACTTCGCGTTCGACGAACGCACCGAGCGGCTGCGGGCCGAGCTGACCGAGTTCCTCACCGAGCACGTGTACCCGGCCGAACCCGTGTACGCCGAGCAGGTCGCCAACGCCGCCGACCCGTGGGACGCCCCGCCCGTGCTGGCCGAGCTGAAGGCGGAGGCGCGGCGGCGCGGCCTGTGGAACCTGTTCCTGCCCGACGAGCGGTTCGGCGCGGGGTTGGGGAACCTGGCCTACGCGCCGTTGGCCGAGCTGACCGGGCGCAGCCCGGCGCTCGCGCCCGAGGCGCTGAACTGCTCGGCCCCCGACACCGGCAACATGGAACTGCTCGCGGAGTTCGGCACGCCGGAACAGCGGTCTCAGTGGCTGGAACCCTTGCTGGAAGGGGAGATCCGCTCCGCGTTCTGCATGACCGAGCCGGAGGTGGCCTCCTCCGACGCCACCAACATCGCCACCCGGATCGAGCGGGACGGCGACCACTACGTGATCAACGGGCGCAAGTGGTTCTCCTCCGGGGCGATGAGCCCGCGCTGCGCGGTGTTCATCGTCATGGGCAAGACCGACCCCGACGCGGAACGGCACCGGCAGCAGAGCATGGTGCTCGTGCCCCGCGACACCCCTGGCGTCCACGTCCGGCGCGGGCTGACCGTCTTCGGCTACACGGACGGACCGCACGGCGGGCACGCCGAGATCGAGTTCCGGGACGTGCGGGTGCCGGTGGCCAACGTGCTCGGCGGTGAGGGCGAGGGCTTCGCCATCGCGCAGGCCCGGCTCGGTCCCGGCCGCATCCACCACTGCATGCGGCTGGTCGGGATGGCCGAGCGGGCGCTGGAGCTGATGTGCCGGCGGGTCACCGAACGCGTCGCCTTCGGCCGACCGCTGGCCGAGCAGGGCGTGATCGGGGAGTGGATCGCCGAGTCCAGGGTGCGGATCGAACAGGCCAGGCTGCTGGTGCTGAAGACGGCGTGGCTGATGGACACGGTGGGCAACCGGGGCGCGCACACCGAGATCCAGGCCATCAAGATCGCTACGCCGGCGATGGCGGAATGGGTCATCGACAAGGCGATCCAGGCCCACGGCGGCGCTGGTGTCAGCCAGGACTTCCCGCTGGCGATGCTGTGGGCGCAGGCCCGCATGCTGCGGATCGCCGACGGACCGGACGAGGTGCACCGGATGTCGTTGGCACGACGGGAACTCCGGCGTTACCGAAACTGACGCGGCCACCCCCCGCCCGGCCGCCCCGCCGAAGGTGGCGGACGCGGCCGGGGGAGAGTGGCTCCCCGCCGGGCAAATCCGCGTGCTCCGGTCTCGGATGCTCTGCCAGGCTCTGCGGCCGTGGCTGCGTTCGCACTGTTGCTCATCGGTGGGCGTTCGGGCGTCGGGAAGACCTCGGTGGCGTGGGAGGTCTCCGAACTGTTGCGGGGGAAGGGGACCGCGCACTGTTTGGTGGAGGGCGACTTCCTGGACCAGATCCACCCCGCGCCCACCGACGACCCGCTCCGCACGCGCATCACCGAACGCAACCTCGCCTCGATCTGGGCGAACTACGTCGCCCTCGGCCAGCACCGCCTGATCTACACGAACACGGTCAGCGTGCTGGAGGAACCGATGATCCGGCGGGCCATGGGCGGCGGCCCGGTCATGACGACGCGGGTCCTGCTCACCGCCGAGGAGGAAACCGTCCGGGAACGCCTGGCCCGACGCGAGATCGGCTCCCAGCTCGCCGCGCACGTCGAGCGGAGCCGGACGATGGCCCGGAAGCTGGACGAGGTGGCGCCGCCCGGCACCGTCCGCATCCCCACCGACGGCCGATCCGTTCAGGAGATCGCGCACGACGTGGTGCGCGCGACCTCCTGGTGACACCAAGAGCCGGGATTCGGCCCCAGCACGGCATCGAATGAACGAAGATCTACAGGTTGTGGGAACAGGAGAGGCTTCCCGAGGAGGCACCGCACTGAACCGACGCGCACAAGGTCAAGTTTTGGTAACGCCCTCCTGTTAGCCCAGGTCGCGAAGGGTCTTCCCCGCGCACGCGGGGGTGAGTCGGTTCGTCAGGCCGGACACCGGATCGACATCGTGTCTTCCCCGCGCACGCGGGGGTGAGTCCTGGCACCTGGTGCTGTGCACGCCCTGCGCTCTGTCTTCCCCGCGCACGCGGGGGTGTGTCCAGGTCATGCGGTGGTTGGCTGAGCACGACCAGGTCTTCCCCGCGTACGCGGGGTGAGTCGGTCCCTCGCCGCAGCCTGGATAGGCTCACGGCATCCTTCCCGCGCATGCGGGGGTGATCGGTGGTCATACGGTGCCGACCCCGACCGATGAGGTGCTCCCCGCGCAGGCGGGGGTGGGGATGCTCTCGTGTGGCGGCAGGTCGAGTGTCAGGGCTGGCCTCGGGGGTCGGCGAGTTGCGCGAGCCCCGAGGCCAGCCGTTCTCCCGATCACACGTGGTGCCTCGGCTATCTCACCGCCAGTCGGACGATCTCCGGGTGGGAGCCGAACAGGCTGACCGGGCGTCGGTCGACGACTTCCAGTCCGACGCTGGCCGCGTGGGGCAGCCACTCCTCGACGTCGGGCATCAACAGCACCGCCCGCCCTTCGGGAGTCAGCACCCGACGGATCTCCCGCCAGAACCGACGTGGTTGTCGGGCCAGGACTCCAGCCGGAGGCACCTGGCGGTCCCAGGGCGGATTGCTCACCACGACGTCGACCGAACCCGTGGCGACCGGCAGGCGGCCGGCGTCGGCCACCGCCCACGCGATGGGTGTGTTCGCGCTGTTGGCGACCGCTCCCGCGATCGCGGTCGGATCCTGGTCGCTGCCGAGGACGGACAAGGTTGGGTCGAGCAGGGCCGCCTCGATCGGCACCGTTCCCACGCCGCAACACGGGTCGAGCAACCGGGCGCCCCGGCGTGGCTGCGCCAGTCGCACCAGGGCGGCGGCCAGCGGTGGGTGCAGGCTTCCGGTCCGCGTGGTTTGCCGATAAGGCCTGCGGTGCAGGGGGCGTGCGCTGATCCGTAATGCCAACAGCGCGCGGTCCTCCTCCACCGTGAGCCGCCACGACAGCCCGCCCGGCGGAGGGGCGAGTCCGCCCCGCCTGCTGTGGTACGGCAGGCCCGTCGCGGCGGCGAGCGGCTCGCCCACCGCGTCCTCCAGGTCGTACCGCGAGTAGTTGCGGCGCCCGAGGAAGGACGCGGAAACGTCCACAGTGGACACAGCAGGGGAGCCGTCGCAGCGCTCGCGCAGCGCCAGCAACGGCTCCACCCGCAGTGCGGCGACCACCTCGGTCAGCAGTCGCAGGCTGGCCCGGTCCCGTCCCACGCCCCTCACGGTGGCGGCCACGAGGAACACGTCGTCTACGCAGCGCGGTCCCAACACCGCGGGGCCGGGGTCGGCGCAGCGGAACCACACCTCGCGGTGCCCCACCCGCTCGACCTCGCCCAGCCCGAGATGGCGGATCTCCTCCACCACCACCGGCTCGATGCCCCGCACCGTCCGCGCCACCAGGCGCGCGGCCGTCACGACGTGACGACGGCGCCAGGACGCGGTGCGTCTCCGGCGCGCACGCGCGCCGGCACACAAGAGATCACTTGATCTTCTCCCACGTCGCGACCCGGAGCGGTGTCGTCACCGCCCCGCATCGCTGGCGAGGGGATGTCCGCAACCCGCCAGCGGTCGCGTCAGAGTCGGAAGAAGAACGTCATGGGCCCAATCTAACAAGCACAGCCTAACAACCGGTGGTCGACTCACCCGCGACAGATCAACGCAACGCGGGTTCGCGCAGGGTCAGCGTCGCGGCGTCGGCGTCCAGCACGGCCCGCACGCCCAGCGGCACCGTCAACTGGCCCACGCAGTGCCCGAAGCCCAACTCCCACAACACCGGCACGCCGTGGGCGGACAGGCGCTCGGCCAGCACCGACCGCACCTCCTCGACCGGTCCGCAGTCCACCCAGGACCCGAGCACGATCCCGCGCACACCGTCGAACCAGCCAGCCCTGTCCAACTGCGTGACCATGCGGTCCAGCCGGTAGGGGTCCTCCCCGACGTCCTCCAGCAGCACGAGCGCGCCGGAGGCCGAGGGCGGCGCCAGGGGATCGCCGACGCCGGAGGCCAGCAGGCTGAGGTTCCCGCCCACCACCAGCCCGCTGGCCCGGCCCGACACCAACGCCATCGCGCCGTCGCGGCGCAGCACCGTCGTCTCGTGCGGGGTGAACAGGCTGCGCCGCAGGTGGTCGGCGGCGGCCTCGTCGGCCGCGAAGGCCCGGGTGGCCACCATCGGGCCGAACACCGTCACCAGGTCCAGACGCGTGGCGAACGCCCCGTGCAGGGCGGTGATGTCGCTGGAGCCCACCAGCAGCTTCGGGCCGGCCTGGCGCATCGCCGCCCAGTCGAGGAGGTCGAGGACGCGTTGGCTGCCGTAGCCGCCCCTGGCGCAGAACACGGCCGCGACCTCCGGGTCGCACCACGCCCGTTCCAGGTCGGCGGCGCGGTCCTGGTCCCGGCCGGCGAGGTAGTCCAGGCCAGGGTGCCGGTCGAGGACGTGCTCGCCCAGCACCACCTCCAGACCCCAGGACCGCAGGATGGCCACGCCGCGCTCCAGCAGCTCCGGCTCGACCGGCCCCGCCGGCGCCACCACCGCGACGCGCTGCCCGGGGCGCAGCCGGCGCGGCCGTTCCCTCGGCCGTCCCGCCGCCGTCAGGTCTTCGTCCACTCCGGACCCCGCGTCGTGATCAGTTCCACGGCCCACGGGGCGAGCCTAGGAAGAAAACGGCGGCAGGTCACCCCTTCCCGTCGTGGTGCTCAGGTGCGCCTGGTCGACGGCCGCCGTGAGGGCGTCGCGCAGGCGCTCGTAGGTCGGGGCCAACTGTCGCAGCACCCGCGCCAGCGCCTGGTCGTCCCGCGCGACGAGCGGATACTGCGCGCTCCCGAGCAGACGGGCCTGTTCGGCGGCGATCCCGGCCGGGTCGGACAGGCCCAGCAGTGCCAGGCAGCGTGCGGCGCCGGCGAGTCGGCGGGCGCCGACCCGGACCGCGAACACGGCGAGCATGGCCCGCACCTCGGGGTCGAGGCCCTGCTCGACCTGGACGGCCAGCCGTTGCAGGGCGGCTGCGCCCCCGAGCGATCCCGGGGGCATCGGCCGGTCGTCGCGGCCCTCCAGCCACCGGATCGCCTGGGGAAGACAGGTCCGCAGCGCCTCGCCCACGCTGACCTCGCGCTCCTGCGCGAAGTCGGTGCGCATCACGAACGACGTGTCGACGTAGGGGACGGCCTCGGCGCGCCAGGCGGCCAGGAACGCCTCGGTCGGCAACGTGGCGAACGGGTGGCCGTGCGGGTCGTGGAGGACGACCGTGTCGTCCTCGACGGCCAGCACCACCACGTAGTGGTCGGCGCCGTCCGCAGCGCCGGATTCCGGCTGGTACAGCAGCAATCCCATGTCGACCGGGCCGACCATCACCGGTCCCTGGGCGCAGGCGGCCCGCAGGCGTTCCACGGCCTGCTCCGGCGTGCCTCCGTGGTGCCGTTGGCAGCGCCACCCGAGCAGGTCGAGGGCGGTGTCGACACCGATCTCGGGGTCCCATCCGTACGGGTCGAACAGGGGAGTGGCGCCCCCGACCAGTTCGACGCCGAACGGCGAGCAGGTCAGCGTCTCGATCACCGCCGGCGGCGGGGCCAGCGAGCCGAGCACCATCGACAGCGAGTGGGTGTAGCAGTACGGGTTGGACCCCTCGTAGGCGAGCATGATCGACCTCGGGTGACGGGGAGCGGACGGCGGGGTGCGCTGGCCTCAGGCGCGGGTGACGGGCTCCTGGAGCTCGGTCACCCACCGGGACAGGTCCTCCGGGGCTTCCAGCGTGAGTTCCCGCGCGTAGCCGGCCGACCGGTAGCCGTTCGCGTCGATCCACCGGGCCAGGACCTGCGCGCTGGCCAGCACGCCGTCCATGGAGCCCCGGTGCACGATCGTCGCCGCCTCGAAGCCGGGCAGGTCGACCACGGAGAGGCCCTGGCCGCCGCGTGTCCGCTCGGACACGACGACGCCGGCGTGCACGACGATCCTGCCGTCGCCCTCCGGGGAGTCCTCGTAGTAAGCGATCCCGGGTCCGGTGGGAACCACGCCCGCGGCGTCCAGCCGCCGGCACAGTTCCTCGTAGAGGGGGCGGATGGCCGGTCCGATGTCTTCTGGCGCGTAGCTGGCGGCCGTGGTGGTCAGCTCGGCCACCCGCACCGGCGGAATCCTCTTGAGCACGACGTCGTCCCGCGACATGCGGCCCTCGCTCTCGATGCTGCGGAGCCTCGCCTCGACCTGGGCCAGCCGGGACGCGGCCTCGGCCATCGCCGCCGCCAGCTCGGCCCGCCGCAGCCGCAGCATGCCCCGCAGCTCCTCGACGCTGACGCGCTCGTCCAGGATCGACCGCACCTGCTGGAGGGTGAACCCCAGCTCCTTCAACGCGATGATCCGGTTGAGCCGCGCGAGCTGCGCCGCCGCGTAGAAGCGGTAGCCGCTGGACGGATCGACGTGGGCGGGCCGCAGCAGCCCGATGGCGTCGTAGTGGCGCAGCATGCGCACCGACACGCGCCCGTACTTGGCGAAATCTCCGATCGTGACCATGACGCCCTCCAGTTCAGGGCCTCACACGGTGGCAGGGTCAAGCGCGCCCCGCCGACCATCAACGGGCGTTACCGGCCATCGACGGGTGCGTCGAGCCTGCCCGCGCGTCGCCCCGCACTTCCCGGGTCGCGACTGGACCAGGTGAAGCGAGTAACCCGGACGGTTGGTGATGTCGGGTCGGAGTGGGCGCCGGCGAGCGGGCGACAGACCCTCGCGGTAGGTGGCGGAGCGTGGACGCCGCCGGTGACCAGGAGGGACGGATCATGCGACCTGTGGTGACGACGCTGGCAGCCCTCGCCCTGGCCGTCGCGGCGGCCGTGACCGCGCCCGGCCCGGCGGAGGCGGCCCAGGGGACGCTGGTGGTCGACGGCAAGCGGCACCAGGACCCGAGTGGCTGCTTCGCCAGCGAGCAGTACCCGATGACGATCGCGAACAACACCGACAGCATGGCCTCCGTCTTCGACGACGCCGAGTGCTCGGGCACGATGGTCGCCCTGATTCCCCCTGGCGGTGGCGGGGTCTTCCAGTACGGCAGCAGCGTGCAGATCGACTGACCACGTCGGAGCCGGGGGAGGTCAGGCGGTCCGAGGAGAGCGGCACGGCGTCGTCACTGCCGTTGACGGTGTCACCGCTGGGTGTGGAGGCGTGCGCGCACCGGGCTGGTGGCCCAGGGACCGGTACAGCCGCCGAGGCACCGGGTGGGCGGCGTCGCCGCGCGGCAGGACCACCGCGCCGCTCGCGCCCGGTGATCGGAAGATGTGTCAGGAGGGCGATGTTGACCGCCCTGGCCAAGCCGCGGCCCCGGAACGCGGGAGCACAGGAGACGGGCTCGACCAGGCCGGTCCTGGTGGTCTCGTCGTACCAGCCCAGCCCAGCGCCGACGCCACCCCCTCTCCGCCCGGCGAGACCACGACGAGGTCAGTCGCGGTGCGGTAGGGCGGGCAGGCCATGACGCGCCGGTGGCTCTCCCCGGTGACGTGGGAGCCGAAGTCCGACCAGCCCGCGCGGTGCGCCGCGACCCTCCGGTCGGCGTCGTCCCTGGTGACGTGGGTGATCGTGAACCCGTCCGGCAGGGACGCCTCGGGAAGGGCGACCAGGTCGTGGGCGTGTCGCGGAAAGAAGGGGCCGCCTTCCTGGGGGCGGTACCCACCGTCGCGGAGCGCCCCGCGCTCCTGGACATCGCCCTCCATCACCAGGCAGGAACGGTCGCGGCCGGCGGCGACCGAGTCGAACCAGTCGAGGACCTCGGGCAGCAGGTCTGCCGCCCCGGGGTCCGCGAGTAGCTCCAGATGGCCGGGCGGTTCCACCCAGGCCCCGGCGAGCACCGCCTCGCCGTCCTGCCAGAACGCGGTGCGGAACGTCGCCGCCGCGCCGGGGACCGAGTGCCAGCCCCATACCAGGTCGTCGACGTGGAACCGGCGGTCGGGCGACCAGAGGCGTCGCGCCAGCGCCTGGAGACGACCGAGATCATCCGGTGTCGCCCCCACCTGGCGGCTGGCCATGGCGCTCCCCCTCGCGGCGATCTTCAGGAGGTGATCCTGGGGTCCCCGGCCGCGCGGACCAAGCGCTTTCGGCCGAGGGGGAGGGGAAGGTGGAGGCGCACCAGGTCGTCGGCGTTCTCCGTGGCCGTGATGTGATCAGGAGTGAGCGGGACCGACCTGGGGGAGAGCCTCGATGTTCTTGATCACCACGCCGAACGGCAACGTGGGGCGGCACATCACCGACGCGCTGCGGAACCGGGAGGACGTGCGGTACCTGGTCCGTTCCGAGCGCGGCGCGAGCGCGGTGGGAGCGGTGCGTGGCGAGATCGTCCTCGGCGACGCCGCCGACCCGGAGGACGTGCGCCGGGCGCTGGCCGGGGTCGAGCGGCTCTACCTCGCCCACCCGTTCGGCGACGACCAGGTCGCCGTCGAGACCGCCTTCGGCCTGGCTGCGCTCGACGCGGGCGTGCGGCGGATCGTGAAGCTCGGCGCGCGGGCGTTCGGCCCTGGGATCACGCCGGACGCCGTCACCGGGGTGCACGACGAGATCGTGGGCCGCCTGACCGAGGCCGGGGTGCCGGAGCTGACGGTGTTGCGCCCCGACCGGTTCATGCAGAACTTCCTGTCCACGGCCGTCGCGCTCGCCGAGGGGTCGCTGCCGGACCCGGCGGGGGTGGGCGCGCGGGGTTTCGTGGACGCGCGGGACATCGCCGAGGTCGCGGTCGCCGAACTCCTCGCGGACGAGCCCGTCGGCGGGGACGTCGAGCTGAGCGGCCCGGAGGAGCTGACGCTGCCGGCGATCGCGGAGCGGTTCGCCGCCGCGCTGGGCCGGCCGGTGCGGTTCGTCGACGTGCCACTGGACGACGCCTGGCGCGCGCGGTACCGGGAGGCGGGGATGTCCTCCTACACCCTGACCGGCCTGGAGGACCTGTACCGGAACTACCTGGCCGAGCCGGCCTCGGGCCTGGGCGACGGCGTGCGGCGCGTGCTGGGTCGTTCGCCCCGGTCGATCGACGTCTTCGCGTCCGAGGTGCTGGCTCCGGCCGTCAATGCCGTGGCCGCGACGCGGTGACCCGGACTACCCTGGGAGATCGTGGCGCGTGCCCCGAGGTCGAGGCACCCCGCTCAGTGAGCCCTGACCTGACGCGTGTCCGCCGCGCGTCAGGTCAGGGCTCGACCAGCCCCTGGCGATACGCGTAGCGCACGGCGTCGCTGCGGGTCCGTGCGCCGATCTTGGCGAAGGCGTTGTTGATGTGGGTCTTGACCGTGGACTCCTCGACGCACAGCTCGCGGGCGATCTCCCGGTTGGTCAGGCCCCGCGCGATGCGCACCAGCACGTCCCCCTCCCGCCGGGTCAGCCCGTCGGGGAGGGGACGGCGCCCCGACCCCCACCGGGCCCCGGCCCCGCCCCCGGCTCCGGCTCCGGCTCCGGGGAGGCTGGCGACCAGCCGCGCCGACACCGCAGCGTCCAGGGTGGACTGTCCGTGGGCGCACGAGCGGATCGCGGTCTCGATCTGCGTGCGGCTGGCCTCCTTGGTGAGGTAGCCACGCGCCCCCGCGGACAGGGCCGCCACGACCAGCTCCTGGTCGGCGTAGGTCGACAGCACCAGCACCGCCACCCCAGGGTGGTCGCGGCGCAGCCGCGCGGTGGCCTCGACCCCGTCCATGATCGGCATGCGCAGGTCCATCAACACCACGTGCGGCGCGGTCTCGGCCGCCAGCCGCACGGCCTCGGCCCCGTCCCCGGCCTGGCCGACGACCTCCAACCCGTCGGTCAGGCCGACCAACGCGGCCAGCCCCTCCCGCACGGCCTGCTGGTCGTCCACGACCAGGACCCGGATCGTCTCCTCCTCGGAGGGAACGGGCACCGCCACCACCCCACACCTGTCGTTCCCGTTGGCACAACCTAGCGCCGCCCGGGTCAGGCCTCCGCTCGCCGGAAGCCGGTCAGGAGGGGCGACGTCAAACATCACGGTGACGAAAACAGGTGTCCGACGTGAAACGGGACGTTCCGCGCAGTGGTGACGGGGAGTAGTTCCACCCGGATCTCCACCCCGGGGTGGTCCTTCTCCGCCCCTCCACGGACCTACCGTTCCCCCGCATTCTTCGGAGGGAACGAGAACAATGAACCTGGCACTCGACAGTGGAAGCGTCATGACCTTCCTGCTGCTCCGGTTCGCCGTCATCGCGGTGGGCGTGGCGATCCTCGTGGTCGTCGGTTTCGCCGTCCTGGTCGTGTTGCGGCGGAAAGGGCGACTGGACGACGCCCGCAAGTACGCCGAACCCGTGTTCCGGGCGTGGATGGAGAACCGGCGGGGAAGGCGACGCTGACCCATGGACAGGCACGGGACGCTCGCCGGGGACAACGGACACGACATCGTCGTCGAACTTCTCCTGCACAAGGTGTGGGAGTTCGGGATCGTGCTGGTCGTGGCCGTTCTCGCACTCGTCGCGATGGTGATCATCTGGCGTAGGGCGGGCAGGAGATAGCGTCACCGCGTGGGCCGGAGGAGGACGGGAAGCGACGCGATGACCGCACCTGGGGGCGCCCGGCCCGTGTCCGGGGCGGACCTGTCCCACGCGGTGATCCAGGTCCTTGGCACCGGGGTCCTGGTCGTCGCGGTGGCCACCGTCCGGGAGGGGTCGCCGTGGGTGTACGGGGCCTACCTGGTGACCCTGCTGTGTTGGTTCCTCTATCTCCTGCTGGAACGGCGGCGGCCCGGGTGGGCGGGTATCGCGGTCGTCCTCGGCGCGGCGGTCTCGGCCGCCGCGGTCGGGCCGGCCGAGGACTCCACGGCGGTGATCGCCGTCTGTGTGGTGCTCGGCCGGTTCGCCGCGTGGGCGACGCCGAGGGGATGGCAGCTCGGCGTGGCCGTGGCCGGATGCCTCGGGCTGACCGTGGGCAGCAGCCTGCTGGCCGGTCGGTCGGTCGAGGACGTGCTGGGTTACGCACTGCTGGTCCTGGTGCTCACCCTGCTCGGGCTGAACCGGCGGCAGCACCGGCTCCGCGCCGAGCAGTCCGAGGTCCTGCTCCGCCAGAGCCTGTTGGTGCGGCGGGAACAGGCCAGGGCGGCGGCGTTGGACGAGCGCGCCCGGATCGCGCGGGAGATCCACGACGTGCTGGCGCACTCGCTCGGCGCGTTGAGCGTCCAGCTCAAGGTGGTCGACGCGCTGCTGGAGCGGGGTGACCGCGCGGCTGCCCGCGAGCGGGTGCGCCGGTGCCACCAGCTCGCCGAGGAGGGACTGGTGGAGGCGCGCAACGCCGTGGCCGCGTTGCGCGACGACGTCCCGTCCCTCCCGTCGGCTCTGATGGTCCTCGCCGAGCGGTACCGGGCGGACCACCACGGCGCGGTGGAGGTGGTGACGACCGGCCGGGAGCGTCCGCTCCCGCCTGCCACGACGGTCGCCCTGGTGGGCGTCGCGCGTGAGGCGATCACCAACGTGACCAGGCACGCCCCGGGCGCGTCCGTCCGGATCGAACTGTCCTATGGGGACGATTCCGTGCGGCTGGAGGTGCGCAACGAGGTGCTCGGGGGCGGTCGCGGTGAGGAGCGGACCGGCTACGGGCTCACCGGGATGCGGGAACGGCTGGCCCTGGTCGGCGGCACGCTCCACGCCGGGTGGACGGACGGGGGACGGTGTTGGCGGGTCACCGCCGAGGTGCCCGCGTGATCTCGCCAGGTGCGGATGACGGACGTGGGAGTCACGATGAGGCCCGCACTGAAGTCGTGTTCGGTCTCCAGCGGCGCGTCATCGACGACCTGGAGGTCATGCACGGTCGTTGACCGTCGTCTCCGACCTGATCAGCCCCGCTTCTTGCGGCAAAGCCGCCCCTCCCCGGAACGCTACGGCTGTGGAGAGGCTGGGTGGTGCGCGGTGACTAGCACCCGGCGCACCGCGTGCCGCCAGGCTTGCGCGCGGCGTCCCTCTGCGGCCAGGTCCTCAACGGCCGGGTCACCGCCGGCTTCGGCGGCGGCTGCCGCCCGCGCATAGATGTCGTACTGCCGTTTCGCCCACGCGGGTTGCTCGACGATGGCGTCGACGCGCAGTCCGGCATCGGCGAGCAATCCGGCGAGGTCGCGGGGAAAACGCTGTGGCGCCGAACCAGACCCCTCCCAGGTGGTGAGGGCGAGCCGGCCTCCCGGCCGCAGCAGCCGCACCGCCTCTCGCGCCATCGCGGGTTGGTCATCGACCAGTTGAAGCACGTCGATGGAGACCACCGCGTGCGCGCACGCGTCCGGCAACCCGGTGGTGGCGACCTCCGCGACCGTGAAGCACGCGTGCGGCACCGTCGGGAACAGGTGTTGCCGTTGCCGAGCGTCGGCGACCGCCACACGGGAGGCGTCGACACCGATCAGTCGGGCACGTGCCTGCTCTGCCAACCACAGGCCGGGGCCGCCCCGGCCGCAGCCCAGGTCGACCAGTGTCTGGCCGGGACTGAGCGCCAGCGCGTCGAGGACCGACGCGAGGCCGGCGAGCGGCACGAAGGAGAACGGCTGGACCCGCGTGGGAAGACCCTCCCCGATCAGGGCCGCGTGGGCCTCGCTGGCCCGCCACCGCAGATACCCCGCGTCGAACTCGGCCCCGGTCGCCACCCTCGCGACAGTAACCGAAGCCCTGTCGAAGGACGCTCGGCCGAACGGGCGTGGTGGGCGAGGTTCTGGGACCTGTCCTCAAAGCTGGTGTGGCTGATCTGGTGTGATCTTAGGTTTTGGTGCGCGGGCACGAGTTGACCGACGAGCAGTAGCGGGCGATCAAACCGCTGCTGCCCCCTTCCGGTGCGAAAGGACGCCCCTGGACGAACGAGGTTCCGGGTGATCAACGGAATGCTGTTCCAGGCCAAGACCGGTGTGGCGTGGCGTGACCTGCCGGAATGACAGGGGCCGGGGAAGAGGCGTCGACAACCAGTTCTGGCGATGGTCGCCCACCGAAACCGGGACCACCCTGGTGACAGAGGCGCGGGTGATCGCTGAGGCGATCAACGAACCCGCCCCGGGGGTGGCGATCGACTCCAGCATCGTGCGATGCGCACCAGCACGCCCCCAGCGCCCGCCGCACGACGGCCTCCCACACAGGGGGCGGACACACCGGCGGCGGGCACCGTGAGCCAGTTGATCACGCCATCGCCTCGGTCCCGTGGGGACCCACCACGACGATCCACGTACGCGGTTTCGTGCCATCGCGACCCGGTTCGACAAGACCGCCACCTCCTACCGAGGGATGGTCGATCTGGCCGCGCTGCTCATCTGGCTTTGAGGACAGGTTCTAGGGCAGCGTGGGGACGGCCGGACGCGCCACGGTGGGCCGCGCCCTGGTCAGCAGCAGGGCGAGCCCGGCGCCGAGCGCGCACAGGGTCATGCCGAGGAACAACGGCACCACGGTGTGCCTGCCGGCGATGCCCATCAGGGGAGAGACGGCCGCGCCCAGCGCGTTCTGGACCGTGCCCAGCACCGCCGATCCGGTGCCGGCCGCGTGGGGCACGCGTTGGAGGGCGAGGGCGGGCGCGGCGGCGAAGACCTGGCCCAGCCCCAGGAACCCGACGCCGATGAGCCCCAGCGCCCAGAAGCGCGTGAGGTCTCCGGCGAGGGTGACGGCCAGGGCAGCCGCGCTGGCCGCGACCAGCACGACCAGGCCCGTGGCCAGCAGGGACTCCGGGCGGTGGCGGGACACCAGCCGGGCCGCCGCCACGCACGAGAGGGTCGCGGTGAGCGCGCCGGCGGAGAAGACGACCGACGCCTCGCCGACGTCGAAGCCCAGCACGTCCTGGAACAGGAACGGTGAGGCGGCGATGTAGCAGAACAGGGCTCCGGCGGTGAGGCAGAAGGCGAGCATGTAGCCGAGGTACTGGCGGTTGGTCAGGACGGAGGCCGCGGCCCGGAGCGTGCCCCGCGCCCCGTCGGAGTGCCGTCGCGCCGCGGGCAGGCTCTCCGGCACGAAGAACAACGCGGCCAGGAACATGAGCGCGGATGTGGCCGCGAGCACCCAGAACACCGCGCGCCAGCCGCCCGCGTCGCTGACGACGACGCCGCCGGCCAGCGGCGCCACGATGGGCGCGATGCCGCCGAGGGCCATCAGCATGCCGAAGATCCTCGCGGCCACCGGTCCGCTGGTGACGTCGGTGACGACGGCCCGTCCGACCACGACGCCCGCCGCGCCGCTGAAGCCCATGACGAACCGCAGGGCGATCAGGACCTCCAGGGTGGGCGCCACGGCGCACACGGCGGTGGCCACCGTGCAGACCGCGGTGCCGACCAGGATCGGCGTCCGGCGTCCGTACCGGTCGGAGAGGGGGCCGAGCACCAACTGCCCGACCGCGAGGCCGACCAGGAAGGCGGTGAGCGTGAGCTGGACGCCGGCGGCGTCGGTGGCGAGTTCCCCGGTCATCTCCGGGAAACCCGGCAGGTACATGTTGGTCGCCAGCGGCTCGACGAACGACAGCAGGGCCAGCGCCGCCGTGAGCCGGGCCGGTGGTGGGGGTGGTGTCACCTCGCGGTCGGGACGGGCGGAGGCGGAGACGGTCATGGCTGCTCCTGAGTGAGGGCGAGAGAATCCGTCGCTAGCTATGGTTATGTATCTATAACTATCTCTACCATCGGGGGGTGAGCAAGGACGAATCCGACGACGGCCAGGACCTGCTGCGCGAGGCCCGGCGACTCACCCCGGCGCTCTACGCGCTCACCCGCGTCCTGCGCTTCCGGGGAGTGGCGGAGTCCGGCCTGGCGCCGCTGCCGCCCACCGATCTCGACGTGCTGCGCTTCGTGCTCGACTCGCCGGGCGTCGGGACCAGCACCCTCGCCCGCGAACTCGGCCTGCACGCGAGCAACGTCAGCACCGCCGTGCGGGGCCTGGTCGCCCTCGGGTTGGTCCGGCGCGAGCCCGACCCCCACGACCGGCGCGCCGTCCAGCTCTTCCCCACCAGGGGAGCCGAGCACGGCATGGCGTTGATCGAGGACTCGTGGGCGGAGATCTTCGCCGACGCCCTCGCCACCCTGCCGGCCGACCAGCGGGAGGCGCTCACCGCGGCCGTGCCCGCGCTCCGCGCCCTGGGCGCCGCGCTCCGGGAACGTCGGAACGCGGCGCGCTGACCGGCGAACGCCTGACCAGTCACTGCCGGCGTTTCACTCCCGCGCGGGGGTCTCCCTGGCCTGCGCACACCGCTCTGTCGGCGCTCCGCAGGCGGGCCGAACCCCGGTGCGGAGGGTGCTGGCAACGGGGCGCTCTTGTCCTATGTGGATGAACGCGTTCGGTTCAGGCGCAAGGAGATCCGGCCGAGGGCTCAGGCGGGCATCGGCTCGGCGAGCCTGCCCTCGGTGAAGAGCAGACGCAGGTCGATCGCGCCCTCGCGCGCCGCCCTCGCCCTGGCGTACTCGAGGGAGGAGTACCACTGCCTGGCCCGCTCCAGGGACGGGAACTCCACGATGGTCATCACCCGGGACGCGGGCCACGTGCCCTCGACGGCCTCGGGGACCGCGGCCTGGGTGACGTAGCGGCCGTCGTACCGGGCGATCGATGGCTCCGCGAGCCGGCGGTACTCCAGCGCCCTCACCTCGTCCAGCACCTCGGCCTCGACGATCACGTAAGCGGTCATGGCGGTTCTCCCTCGGTGAGCGGTCCGTGCCTACCCGGCGTAGAAATAGGAAACGCCGTGTACTTTTGCGCCGCCGAAGAGTATCGCAACGGGGTAGGGTGTCAAGCGTGTCAGCGACGACCGGTCCGAAGTTGAGCCGGCGGGAGCGGCTCCGCGCGGAGACCACCCGCGAGATCACCGCGATCGCCCTGCGGCAGATGGCCGCCGAGGGTCCCGGCGCGATCTCCCTGCGCGGCATCGCCAGGGAGATGGGCATGACGGCGCGCGCCATCTACAGCTACTTCCCGACACGCGACGACCTGGTCACCGCGCTGGTCGCCGAGGTCAGCGCCTCACTCGCGGACGCGCTGGAGCGGGCGCGCGACGCCGCGCCCGCCACCGACCCGGGCGCGCGCCTGCTGGCCTGGGGCCTGGCCCTGCGGGAGTGGGCGCTGGCCAACCCCGAGGGGTTCCGCCTCGTCTACGGCGACCCGGTCCCCGGCTACGAAGCGCCAGCCGGCGGCCCGGCCGCCGAGGCCGCGCGCCGTGTCTGCTGTGGACTCAACCGGCTGGTGGCCGAGGCGTGCGCCGCCGGGCGCACCACGTCAACCAACGCCGCCAACAACGCCAACGACGCTGGCAACGCCGAGGGCTTCGACTGGTCCGACTTCCCGGCGAGCTACCTGGACAAGATCCGGGCCGATGTGGACGACCTCTCGCCCTCCGTGGTCGCACTCGCGTTGCGCGTGTGGGGCCGGCTGCACGGGCTGGTCACGTTGGAGATCTACGGCCACCTGGGCGCGGTGTCCACCGACCCGGCCGCGTTGTACCGGGCCGAGATGCTCGACCTCGTCGGCTCGCTCAGGTCGGCCCCCGCCTGACGCGCCACGACCAGGCCTGGCGGGAACGGCCCTAGGGTGTGTCTGACGGATCACGGAGCCAGGCGAGCAGACCAACAAGGTTCAGCCCACCAAGGCAGTCGCGGACCAGCCGGTCCTAGCGGGCGGCGATGCCGCGACAACCCTTGAACCGGTTGCAGCAGCACCCGACCACGTCCCGTGTCGATCTGTGTACTGAAGGCAGAGGGACGCCCGCCGGCCGAGCCGCGACGGCGATGGGTTCTCGACCTGGTCGTCCTTCTCCTGAAGGGTTGATCTAGTGCCGCGTCCGGGCCAGATGTTCCCGGTCGGCGCGGCTGGAGTAGCCCCTTGTCCGCGATCACCTGCTCCGGCCTGGCACGCGGGTGCGGTGACTAGGCGGTGACGCGGTGGTCAGCGGGCTCCGCGGTCGGTTTCCTGTGATCCGGCCACGCCCCCCTGTGTCACGGGGAGCTGCGCTGTGCTGGTGCACCCGGAGACAGGCTGGAGTCCACCGACGCCACCCATTCCCTGGTCAGGTCCGCCCTCGGACCTGGCCGACCAGACGACTCCACGTGCCGTCCACGCTTTCAGCGTGACCGCCGCTCACCCAGCGTCTGCCACAGAGCCCGAACCATTCCGGCACCTCCCGCCGCGACACACCCAATCGGGTCCTTGGGAAGCGATGCCCCCGATCAGGCTGAGGCGGGAACACACCACCCTGCCGCCCCGACACGGCGATCGATCCGGCAACAACGGCTCCCACACCGCCCCGCGTCGCACCGGACACCAACTCCTTGCCCAGGAACAAGGACTCCGCCCCACCCCAACAACAAGATCCACCAGACACGCCCTAGCCGTCCCCACCGGGCCTCGTCAGGAGCGGTCGGTCGCCTCGGCGGTCACCACGCGGGTCTCGCCGACCGCCAGGTCCCACAGGTCCTCCCGGTCCCGGCCCGCCTCGCGCCAGGCCGCGCGGGTCCGCAGCAGCGGGTCCAGCAACGGTTCCCCGGACAGCACGAACGTGCCCCAGTGCATGGTGGCCATCCGCCGCGCGCCCACGTCCCCGGCGGCCCGCACCGCCTCGTCCGGGTCCATGTGGACCGCCTTCATGAACCAGCGGGGGTGGTAGGCGCCCACCGGCAGCATGGCCACGTCGATGCCGGGAAGCCGCTGCCCGATCTCGGCGAAGAAGGGGCCGTAGCCGGAGTCGCCGGCGTGGAACAGCCGAGGGCCGTCCGGCGCGGTCACCACCCACCCGCCCCACAGGCTGCGGCAGGTGTCGAACAACGCGCGCCGGCTCCAGTGGTGGACGGGGACGAAGTCGAACCGCAGCCCCGCCACCTCCGCCGACTCCCACCAGTCCAGCTCCACCACGGCCCGGAACCCGCGCCGCCGGAACCACGTCCCCAGCCCGGCGGGGACCAGGACCGGGGTCGTGCGGGGCAGCCGCCGCAACGTCGGGGCGTCCATGTGGTCGTAGTGGTTGTGGCTGATCACCACCGCGTCCACCGGGGGCAGCGCGGACCACGCCAGCCCGGGCGGGGTGATCCGGCGCGGCACACCGGGGATGCGCGCCGACCACACCGGGTCGGTGAGCACGCAGGCCCCGCCCAACCGCAGCGCGTACGTCGCGTGCCCCACCCACGTCACCGAGGCCGAGCCGGACGCCAGGTCCGGCAGGGCGCCGTCGCGGCGCACCGGGATCCGGTCGGCCTCCGCCGTGGAGGCGCGGAAGGCGCCCTCGCGTAGGGCGCGCAGGATGTGCCGGGGACCGGGCAGGGGAGCGGTGAGGCGGTCGGCGAAGCTCGTCGGCCAACGACGGGTGGTCGGCGTGGTCGTCATGTCCCCAGCCTGCCAGCCGATGACCATCGTCCGCCCGGCGTGCCGGCGGTCCGCCGCGTTCGACGAGTTCGACGAGACCGGGGTCACCGGCTCGTTCGCCGCCGCCGGGCCGGAGCGGTTCGTAGCATGACGCGGTGTCAGCCGTGAGCAGCGCAGCCGTCGTCGGCCGGTTCGTGCGGCGGGCGCCGGGCACCACCCTGTGGTTCCTCGCGCTGACCGCCACGACTGTGGTCCTGGCCAGCCTGCCCGAGTGGGTGCAGGAGCGGCTGCTGGTGCGGCGCAGCACCAACCTCTACCAGCTCGCGCATCACCCGTTCCGGGTACTGGTGGCCAGCGCGTTCTGGATCTCGCCGAGCGCCGTGCTGGTCTGGCTCGGCCTGGCGCAGTTCCTGGTGATGTTCCTGGTCTTCCTCCACCCGCTGGAACGGTGGCTGGGCACCCTGCGCTGGCTGGCCGTGGTGGTCACCGGGCACGCCGGAGGCACCCTGGTCGCCCAGGGGCTGCTGGCGCTGCGGATCCACCTCGGCCAGGAGAGCCGGGCCCTGGTGTTCGGCGTCGACGTCGGCGCGAGCTACGGCGTCGCGGCCGCCGCCGGCGTCCTGGTGTGGCGGCTGGCCCGGCCCTGGTCAGCCCGCTACGGCCTGGTCATGTTCACGCTGCTGGCCCTCACGCTGGTGGTGAACCGGACCTACGACGACGTGGGGCACCTGTCGGCGTTCCTGCTGGGTGTGGCCTGCCGGCCGCTCACCCACGACCGGCCCACCTGGGACCCGGGTCAGGCGTGGCGGAGGCGGCGCGCCGCGGCGCCCCCGCCACGCGGGTGAACCGTCGGGAGCCGGGGTCAGAACGCCGGCCAGGGAATCGCCGGCCACTCCGAGGAGGGCGCGGGGAACACCCCGCCGGCCAGCAGCCGGTCCACCCGGTCCGCCACGGCCTGCACCTCCTTGCGGGTCAGGTGCTCGGCGAGCTGCTCGCCCAACGCCCCGTCGACGTCCTCACGCAGGCGGCGCAGCACCGCCACGGCCTCCTCCGGCAACGGCTCGCCGAGCCATCCCCACAGGACGGTGCGCAGCTTGTCCTCGACGTGCAGGCAGATGCCGTGGTCGACGCCGTAGACGGAGCCGTCCACCCCGTGCAGCACGTGCCCGCCCTTGCGGTCGGCGTTGTTGACCACCACGTCGAACACGGCCAGCCGCCGCACCCCGGGGTGGTCGGCGTGCGCGAGCACCGCCGGCTCGCCGAGCCGGTCGTGGGCCCGCAGCACCGCGCGCCACCCCTCGGGCACCTTCTCCGGCGGCACGACGTCGACCAGCTCCCGCTCGGGGTCGGTGTCCACCCACAACTGGACCATGCCGGGGCCGAACGGGCCGTCCCGCAGCACCGTCGGCGGCACCAGGTCCCAGCCGCTGGCCGCCGACACCAGGTAGGTGGCGACCTCCCTGCCGGCGAGGGTGCCGTCGGGGAAGTCCCACAGTGGGCGCTCGCCGCGCACCGGCTTGTACACGGCCTCCGCGGTCACGCCGTCGTGGCTGACCTCGCAGAACAGGGTGGCGTTCGACGCGTCGACGAGTCGTCCGCGCACCTCGATCCGGCCGTGCGTCAACAGCGCGGTCGCCCCCGGGTCCGCTGGGTGCACGTCGGGTCCTTCACTCGCCCTCGGCGGTCTCGACGCGCCGGTAGCCGTTCTGTCGGGGGCAGATGTGGCCGGCGGGGTCCAGCGGCTCGGCGCACAGCGGGCAGGGGCGACGTCCGGCGGCGACGACCCGCTCGGCCCGTTCGGCGAACGCGCGCGCCTGGCCGGGGGTGAGGAAGACCCGCACCGCGTCGGGCCCCTCCTCGGTGTCGTCGAGCACGACCGACTCGTCGACCTCCTCCTCGGTGATCGCGAGCAGCTCGATGACCACGGCCTCGCTCTCGGAGTCCCAGCCCAGCCCCATCGTGCCGACCCGGAACTCCTCCTCGACCGGGACCTCCAGCGGCTCGGTGTCGACCAGGTCCTCGGGGGCGGTGGCGGGCACCTCGGCGTCGAAGCGCTGCCGCACCTCCTCCAACAACGCGGTCAGTCGCTCGGCCAGCACCGCGACCTGCTGTTTCTCCAGCATGACGCTGACGGTGCGCGCGGCCTCGGAGACCTGGAGGTAGAAGACGCGATCGCCGGGTTGCCCGACGGTGCCGGCGACGAACCGGTCGGGCTGGCGGAATACGTGAATGACACGGCCCATGACGCCTCCGACCCTAGGCCACCGGAACCGGGGAAGCACCTCCGGGCGGGCCGTGTGGGCCCGTGGGTTTGTCCGCCCTGAGCGGACAGACCGTTGTCGGGGTCACACCGGCCCACCTATTGTTGACCGCGTCAACTTTCCGTGGGGGAGCCGGGAGTCCCAGGTGGCCGTTCCAGACGACCGGGTCGCCGCCGTCCGGGCGTTCAACCGCTTCTACACCAATGTCATCGGCGTGCTGCGCGACCACCTGCTGGGCACCGCCTACTCGCTGACCGAGGCCCGCGTGCTCCACGAGCTGGCGCAGGTCGGCACCAGCGAGGTCGCCGCCCTGCGCCGCGACCTCGACATCGACGCCGGCTACCTGAGCCGGCTGCTGGCCCGGTTCGAGGGGGCCGAGCTGGTGGTCAGGGAGCGCTCCCGGGCCGACGCCCGCCGCCAGGTGATCCGCCTGACCGACCGGGGGCGGGCCGCCTACGCCGAGCTGGACAGCCGCTCGGCCCGCCAGGTGCGCGAGCTGCTCGACCACCTCGACGACGACCAGCAGCGGCGCCTGACCTCGGCGATGGAGGTCATCCACACCCTGCTGGACCCCACCTTCGCGCCCGCCGCGCGACCCCGGCTCGTGCTGCGCCCGCCGCGGCCCGGCGACTACGGCTGGGTGGTGCACCGCCACGGCGCCCTCTACGCGCAGGAGCACGGCTGGGATGTGACGTTCGAGGCCGCGGTGGCCCAGATGGTGGGCGACCAGGCGACCCGGCACGACAGCGGGCGCGAGGCGGCGTGGATCGCCGAGCTGTTCGGCCAGCCGGTGGGCTGCGTGTTCTGCACGGCGCAGGACGCCACCACCGCCCAGCTCCGGCTGCTGCTGGTCGAACCCACCGCCAGGGGGCGGGGCGTGGGCGCGGCGTTGGTCGAGCGCTGCGTGCGGTTCGCCAGGGAGGCCGGCTACCGGCGGATCGAGGCGTGGGGCGAGGACGTGCTGGAGGCGGCGCGACGGCTGTACCGCGGGAGCGGGTTCGTGCTGGCGGCCGAGGAGCCCCACCGCGCGTTCGGCCACGACCTCGTCCGTCAACGGTGGGTGCTGGACCTGTCCGGCGAATGAGACAGGACGGCAGGAAGCGGCCGGGTTTCCGGCGCGGGCGCGGCCACCCGGCGTAGGGTGCGCGGGTGGCCTTGATCGCACCCTTCGGAGCGTGGCAGTCACCGATCACCGCCGAGGACGTCGCGGCGTCCTCGCGCACCCCGCAGTGGGTGGGCGCGCACGGTGACCGGATCTGGTGGGCGGAGGGGCGGCCGGCCGAGGGCGGCCGGGTCGCCCTGGTGCGGGCCGCGCCCGGCGAGCCGCCGCGCGAGGTGCTCGCCGCCCCGTGGAACGTGCGCAACCGGGTGCACGAGTACGGGGGGCGGCCGTGGGCGGTCGTGACCACCGCCGAGGGCGACCGACTCGTCTTCACCCACTGGGACGACCAGCGGGTGTACCTGGTGGACCCGGACGCGGCGGGGGCGACGCCCCGGCCGATCAGCCCGGCTCCCGAGCGCCCGCACGGCCACCGCTACGCCGAGCCGACCGTCTCCCCGGACGGCTCCGAGATCTGGTGCGTGCGGGAGTCCGTCACCGGCGACCTGCGCACCGACGTGCGCCGGGACCTGGTCGCGTTGCCGGTGGACGGCGCGGCCGCCGAGGACGCCTCGGCGGTGCGCGTGCTGGCCGCCAGCCACCACTTCCTGTCCGGCCCCAAGCCCAGCCCGGACGGCCGGCACGTCGCGTGGTTCGGCTGGAACCACCCGGCGATGCCGTGGGACGGCACCGAGTTGTGCGTCGCCGAGCTGACCGGCGGCGTGTTCGGGCCGCATCGCGTGGTCGCCGGCGGTCCGAGCGAGGCGGTCTGCCAGGTCGAGTGGGACGGCCCCGACGCGCTGTGCGCGCTGACCGACCCCGACGGCTGGTGGAACCTGCACCGGATCGGGCTGGACGGCACCGTGCGCAACCTCCACCCGTGTGAGGAGGAGCTGGGCGGGCCGCTGTGGCAGACCGGCGCGCGCTGGTTCGCCCGGCTGGGCGAGGACCGGTACGCGGTGTTGCGGGCCGGGCGGCTGGCCGTGCTGGACGCCGCCTCGGGCCGGTTGACCGACGTGGACTCCGATGTGGACGGAGCCGGCGGGGTGTGGGGCGCGACCCTGACCGCCGTCGGCGACGGCGTGGCCGGCGTGGTGTCCGGGCCCCGGCGGCACCCGACCGTCGCGCGGGTCGACCTGGCCACGGGCGAGCTGGTGGCGCTGGGGGAGCAGCCGTCGGCGCTGCCGGACCCGCGCTACCTGCCCGAGCCGGTCCAGCGGGTGTTCCCCGGCCCCGACGGCCAGGAGATCCCCGCCTACGTCTACCCGCCGGCCAACCCCGACTACGAGGGTCCCGGGGGGGAGCGGCCGCCGTACCTGGTCCACGTCCACGGTGGACCGACCGGCCGGGTGTTCGGGGTGCTCCAGCTCGACATCGCCTACTTCACCAGCCGGGGCGTCGGCGTGGTGGCGGTGAACTACGGCGGGTCCACCGGCTACGGCAGGGCGTTCCGGGAACGGCTGCGGGAGAACTGGGGCGTGGTGGACGTCGCCGACTGCGCGGCCGTGGCCGAGGCGTTGGCCGCCGAGGGCACCGCCGACCCCGAGCGGTTGGCGATCCGGGGCGGCAGCGCCGGCGGGTGGACCACGGCGGCGTCGCTGACCTCAGTGGGCACCTACCGGTGCGGCACGGCGATGTTCCCCATCCTCGACCTGACCGGCTGGTCCGAGGGCGAGACCCACGACTTCGAGAGCCGGTACCTGGACAGCCTCATCGGCCCGTTGCCCGAGACCGCCGACCGGTACCGGGACCGGTCGCCGGTGAACCGGGTCGACCGGTTGGCGGGGCCGATCCTGTTGTTGCAGGGCCTGGAGGACGAGATCTGCCCGCCGGAGCAGAGCCTGCGGCTGGTCACGGCGTTGGAGGGGCGCGGCATCCCCCACGCCTACCTCGCGTTCCCCGGGGAGCAGCACGGTTTCCGGCGGGCCGAGACGATCGTGACGGCGTTGCAAGCCGAGTTGTCCTTCTACGGTCAGGTGTTGGGCTTCGAGCCCTTGGACGTGCCCCGACTGGAGCTGCGTCGCTGACCTGCCCGCCGCCCCGGCGGTCCTGACCCGCCCACACCGCGCGCGTGGACGGGTCAGGACCGGGTGAAGGGTCAGGTGTGGTCAGGCTGGCTCGGCTGACGCGACTGGTCCGACCGGTCTGCTTGGTTGGGCTGGTCCGATCGGTTCTGCTGTCGGGGCCGGCGCAGCAGGTGCGCGGCCACGAGCCCGCTGGCCATGGCCAGCGCGGCGCAGCACAGCAGGGTCTGGACGACCCCGCCGGTCGTGTCCTGGCCGTGGCCCCGGTAGATCGTGCCGCACAGGGCGATGCCCAACGCCAGGCCGAGCTGGCGGGAACTGTTGGCCGCCGCGCCCGCCGTGCCGCCGTAGCTGGGTGGCACGGCGGCGATGGCCACCGCGGGGAAGACCGGGGACACGATGCCCGCCCCGAAGCCGGTGATGACCAGCATGGGCAGCAGGGCGGGCCAGCCCGGGGCGGCCAGCACGAGCACCGCCGCGGCGCAGCCCAGTCCGATGAGGACGGTCGCGCCGCCCAGCACCAGGCTCGGGGCCGGACGGTGCAGCCGGTCGCTGAGCAGCGCGGAGACCAGGAAGAACACCACGACCTGGAGGGCGAGCACCACGGAGGTGGCCGTCGGCCCCAGTCCGGTGGTCTCCTGCAACCACAGGGACACCACCGGCAGCGCGCCGAAGGCGGCGAAGTAGTAGCTGAACGCGACGACCAGCACGCCGACGAACGCGCGGGTGCCGAACAGCGACGGCGGCACCATCGGGGCCCGGCTGTGGCGTTCGACGAGGACGAACCCCACCACCGCCAGCGCGGCCACCCCCGCGCCGACGAGTGTTCCCGTCGCGCCCCAGCCGTGGTCGCCGCCGTTGATGACGGTGTAGGTCATGGCCGTGGCCGCCAGGGTGAAGGCGACGATGCCGGGGACGTCGACCCGTTGGCCGCCGGGCGGACTCTCCGCCAGCGAGGTCACGGCGAGGATCAGGGCCGCCACGCACAGCGGCAGCGAGGCGAGGAAGATCCACCGCCACCCGAGGAGGTCGGCGAGCACTCCGCCGGCGACGGTGCCCACGGCGCCGCCCGCGCCGGCGACCGTGCCCCACACGGCGAAGGCCCTCGCCCTGGCCTGGCCGTGGTAGGTGAGGCCGACCAGCGGCAGGATCGTGGCGAACATCGCGGCCCCCGCCACGCCCTGGGCCGCGCGGGCGGCGACCAGCGCGGTGACGGAGCCCGCCACTCCGCAGGCCAGTGTGGACAGTCCAAAGGCGACCAGTCCGGCGAGGTAGACCCGCCTGCGGCCCAGCGCGTCGCTCAGCGAGCCCATGCCGAGCAGCAGCCCGGCGAGCGCGACGGTGAAGACGTCGACCACCCACTGGAGCGCGGTGAAGTCGCCGCCGAGGTCCGCGCCGATCCTCGGCAGCGCCACGGTGACGATCGTGGTGTAGAGGACGAGCAGGAAGGTGCCGAGGCAGGCGGCGACCAGGGGGCGCCACGAGACGGGTGTCGCGGTCGCCGGGGGTGCGGGGGAGTCGAGTGAGGCGGACATGCCCAGCACGATGATGTAATGGTCTTGTGCAGGAAAACCATTACTACGTCGACACCCTGCGCCTGGTGACCGACCTCACGAACACGCCCGTGACCGACCTGGCGGACCTGCGGGAGCGGTGCGCCCGCATCAGGCTGGACATCCCGGCGCGCCCTCGGGACCTGGCCGAGGTACGCGCCCTGGTCGGGCGCTGGGTCGAGATCGTCGACGCCGCCAGCGAGGAGCGCAGGGTCGCGCTGCTCAACGCCCTGCTGGCCGAGGCCGCCGCGTACCCGAGGATCACCGACCACGACGGGACGGGCTGGCACCTGCACTACCGCGACGACGACGTCCCCCTGGCCGCGGCCCTGCGGGCGGTGGTCTCCGTCGCGGCGGCGCAACACCTCACCGCCACGGGGATGCACCGGCTGGGTCGGTGCGCGCTCCCAGAATGCCGGTTCGTGTTCGTCGACTTCAGTCGCGGCGGACGGCAGCGCTACTGCTCGCGGGTGTGCGCCAACCGGGACGCGGTCCGCCGCCACCGGCGGAAGACGGCGCGGTAGCCGAACCCCGCACCCCCGTCGGGCTAACGACTCGTCGGTCCGGGTCAGGGGTGATTTCCGCCCGGCGGTGGCCGCCGGTCACCCGCGCCTCATTCGGGGCGACCAGCCGCTGCTTCTGGGCGTCCACGCCCTCCGAGGGGAGACACTCCTGTCCGTGATCCTGACCGCGACCGCCCCCCACCCCGGCGGGCGACACCGCGCTCCGGCCGGTGATCCGACCGCTGTACGTCAACCTGGCGATCAAGCGCCGCCTTCGCGGCGCCTAGCGTTCGTGTTCCGGGACGGCATCCTCGACTACCAGGTGGCCACGCTCGCCGGCGGCGACGTCCGCGCCCGGTCCACACTGGAGGACGTCCTGTGGATCCGGCCGGTCTCGGTCCTGGTCGTCGGGGCCGTCTGCCTGCGCCTCGCCACCCGTCTCCGGAGGGGGCGGTGCTCCACCTACGTCCGGGGTGTTGCTCTTCGCGGCGCTCGGCTGCGCCGGGCAGGTCTTCATGGTCGTCAGCGCCCAGTTCCCGCTGTGGATGAGGATCGGCCACCTCGCGCAGGCGTGGTGCTGCTGACCCTGCTGTTCGCCGTCACCCGGCCCGCGGTGCGGGCGCACTTCGCAAGGCGCGCACTCGGTGAGAACCGGCGGCTCCTGTGTGACGGTCGAGCCCTGATCGAGCCAACGGGGCGGTGATCACACCAGAGCGGGGTGGCCGCGGTGGTCGGGACCGCGCGCCCCTGGCCACCGCGGCCACTCGGTGTCACTGCTTTTTGACCAGCCAGCGGTCGCGGGCGTCGTCCACCGAGCAGCCCGCGCCGACCATCATGTTCCTGTTGCCCTGGAAGAGACAGCGACCGCTCGTCACACCCTGGATGAGGACGAAGGGTGCGATCTTCGGGTCACTCACGATCCGCCACCGCTGCTCGGCCTTGCCGCCGTCGCAGGGACTGGTGGTGGGCTTGAACCCGCTCAACTCCGCGCACCGGCCGGTGGCCACGCCCTGGAGGGTGAACTCGCCGTTGGACTGCCTGGCCAACCGCCACCGCTGGTAACGGTTCTCCATGTCCCGGGTGCAGTCCTTGACATAGACCTTTCCCTCCGCGTCGTGGTCCAGGCACTGACCGAAACGATGGTTGCTGATCTCGAACCGGGTGTCGGCCCCGGCGGCCGAGGCCGGGGGCGTCAGGAGTCCGGCGGACAGCAGGCCGAGGAGGGCCGACAACACCACGTGCCGACGTCGCATGGAAGGGTGTCCTCATTCCTGGTCCCGTCGCCCGCGCCCACTCGACGGCGCGTGTCCACAGCGGACGGAACCCGTGCGAGGAAGGTCTAATGCCTCCTCGTTCGAGTGAGCCAGCGTCCCGAGGCATCACCACCCGTTCGAGGAACGAGAGCACGCGGAAGAACCAGGGCGGGGGCGCCGTCGATCACTCTCGATCTTGGTCGTTGTCGGGTCAGGCAAGGAAGGGCGCCCGGGACCGCCCGGCTCCGGGACGACACGCCGGTCATCGGGAGCGCCGCCGCGCGGCCAGGAAGAACCCGGCGAGGACGAACATCGCGGCCACCGGGACCAGGACGCCCAGCAGCACGAGCCCGACCCACGACACGAGCACACCCATCAGGTCCCACGGCTCGTCGCCCATGGCGTGCTGCACCACCGTCACGGCGGCGCTCAGCACGGCCAGGACCATCAGGGTGCCGAGGCGGATGGAGACCCGCAGGTCCCGCACCCGGGGACGCGGCGGCGCTGGTGACGCGGGGGTGGAGGCTTCGGGGTGCCACGCGGGCACGTCGGCCGCCTTCGGCAGGTGCTCCAGGCGGCCGACGACGCCGTCGAAGGAGTGTGGCCACGAGGGTTCCTCGTCGTCGCTGGGGTGATGTGCCCGGGGCACGCGCTCATCTCTCCTCGGTAGACCGACTCTGGGGGCATGGTGACCGGTCGCCGGAGCGGGGAAAAGTCCACAGAGTCGGCACTGGCGCTGGTCTTCCGCCCGTGGTGGGGAAGCTGGCGGGGGCGCTCGGCGGCGGCTGGCCGGCGTCCCCACCACCATGACCAGTTCCGCCGGGCGCGCTCGCGCCTGCCGTGGTGGACCTCGACCTCGACGGCGAGAGGCGAGGGCGACGGTCGCTCTGTGCACAGAGGACCGGCAGTGCGCAGAGGACCGACAGCGCCGACCGGCTTCTCGTGTCGCTCCCGCATCGGAGCGGCCAGGTTGGCGCGGTCCCCCCTCCGTGTTCGCGGACTGCGGCCGGTGCGCGCCTCTGCGACCGTGGTCGGGGCCGTTGGCGCTGCCAGGGGAGCCAGTGCCGCCGGACGGGTGAACGCGAGGACCGGGGGTGCGACCGTGACGACCGTGACGACCGTGACGTCGGAGAGGAACGCGGCCATCGTCCAGTTGATGGCGGTGCCGGACGAGAACGTCGACCTGGACTGGCTCCGCCAGGCGTTGCAGAACGCGTTGTTCCTGGAGCTGGCGACGATCCCGCCCTACGCGTGCGGGCTCTGGTCGATCATGAGCCCCGAGGCGGACAGCGCGGTGCACCGCACGATCCGCGAGATCATCTTCGACGAGATGTCGCACCTCGGGCTCGTCGGCAACATGCTGTCCGCGATCGGGGGAGCGCCCGTCCTGTCCGACCCCGCCCGGCTGCCCCACTACCCGGGGCCGCTGCCCGGTGGCGTCCGCCCCGAGGTGGAGGTGCGCCTGACCGGGCTGACCCGGTCCGCGCTGGACATGTACTCCGAGATCGAGAAACCGGACCAGCCCCTGGCGCGCGGGGAGGACCACACCTCGATCGGCGCGTTCTACCGGAGGATCAGGAAGGCCTTCGAGGACCTGGCGCCGCCGCTGGACACCCGACGCCAGATCGAACAGGCGATGCCGAGGCACGGCCCCGGCAACGACATCGTCGCGATGCGGGACCACGGGACCGTGCTCACCAGCATCGACGTGATCACCGAGCAGGGCGAGGGCACCCACACCTCGCCGAGCAGTCCACAGTGGACCCCCGAGGGGGACCTGTCCCACTACTACGCGTTCCGCGAGCTGTACCACGGGCGCAGGCTGGTCAACGTGGACGGCAGGTGGGTGTTCGCCGGGGACCCGGTCTCCCTGCCCCGAGCGCACGCGGTCGGGGAGGTGCCGGCCGGCGGATGGGCCGCCGACCCGGTGAACAACCCGACGGGGCGGCCGGTGGCCATGGCCCTCGACGCGTTCAACGCCGCCTACTCGTCGATGCTGCTGTCCCTGGAGCAGGCGTGGCGGACCGAGGACGGGGGCCGGCGCGCCCAGCACGTCCGGGACGCGATCCGGTCCATGGGCGAGATGCGGTCGTGGGGGAGGCTGGTCATGCAGGTCCCGCTGCCCGACGGCAGCGGCTGGCACTACTGCCCGGAGTTCCGTCCTCCGCTGCCCGGTCTGCCTGGCCCGCGCACCGCCTGAGCGGCCCCTCGTCCCGTCCGCGGGGGTTGGGTGTGGTTCACCGTCGCTGGTGGTCCAGCGTGCGTTCGGCGATCACCGCGCGTTCCCGTGCCCCCGGTGGAGGAGCGAGGGTGATCCCGGCGGTGGTGAGGATGCTCAGATCCAGCTCCCAGACCACCTGCGACCGCTGGCGCCACACCGCGAACGCCTCGGCCACGTGCGCCTCGGCCTCGGCCGGGCTCATCCCGGTGACCTGGCGCAACTGTGCCAGCGCGGCCTGCCGCAGTCCTCGCACCTCCGCGAGCCCGAAGTGGGTGGTGGTGTGGCAGGGCGTGCACAGGCAGATCAACCGGCGCAACGCCTGCACCCGGCGGCCCTCGTCGTAGGACCAGCGCTCGTGGGCCTCCAGCCACCGGCGGCTCGTCCGGTCCTCGCCCTGCCCGCACGCCTCGCACCGGTGCCCGGCCCTGCCGAGGATCATGCGACGCAGCCGCTCCCAGTCCCTGGGGACCACGCAGGAGCGGACGTTGGTGAACCAGCACGAGGAGGGCACCAGGTCGACGAACAGGCCGGAGCCGAACGACCGGTCCTCGCCGGGCAGCAGGTCCGGCACCTCGGGCAGGGCGGCCCACCGTTCCAGCGCGGCGATGCCGGACCTGGGCGCGTACCAGCGGCGCGCGGCCGGGTCCCAGCGGGCCCCGGCCGCCTTCGCCTCGTCCTTCTCCGGGAACGGCACGTCCAGCCAGATCCGCTCGGTCACGCCCCCAGCTCCTCCGACAGGGTCGTGGACGACGGCGCGCGAACCGGCCACTGGTCGGCCCCGGCGCGCTCACCCTCGGCGCGGGACCGCAGCTTCGCGGCTTCGGCCGGGTCGCTGGCGCGGGCCGCGAGGCGGTCGAGGTAGTCGGCGAACCCCCTGGCCTGCTGCGCGTGCCAGACGCCCTGTCGTTCGTGCAGTTCCGCCAGGGGAACCTGGCCGACCTCGGTGGGGAAGCGCTTGGCCAGGCGCCACGCGAGGCGGGCGCACGCCAACGCGTCGCCGGCGGAGGTGTGCGCGTGGTCCAGTCGCACCTGGTAATGCTCGCACAGCGCCTCCAGGTGCCGCTTGCCCTTGCGGTAGCGGTCGAGGTGCCGGTCCAGGCACATCGGGTCGACCACCGGTCCGGCCACCGGGAACGGGCGGCGGTGGTGCCGCCACAGCTCGGCGGTGAGCAGGGACAGGTCGAATCGGGCGTTGAACACGCATAACGGGACCCGCGGCGACCAGACCTCGGTGAGCGCGTCGGCGATCTCGGCCACGACGGTGGCCGCGTCCCGGCCGTGCTGGCGGGCGTGCTCGGTGCTGATGCCGTGGATGGCGGAGGCCTCGGCCGGGATCTCCACGCCCGGGTCCGCCAACCAGGTGCGCACCTGTGGCGGCTGACCCGGGGTGATCGTCACGACGGTCGCCGTCACCACGCGGTCGGTGGCGGGGTCCAGGCCGGTGGACTCCACGTCGAAAGCCACCAGTGGGCCGTCCGCCCAGGACGTGGGGGAGGAGATCACCTCCAGAACGTAACCAATGGCACCGACAGGGGGAAGATCGCCTCCCCTGCGAGGGGACGCGGGGTGACGCCGCGTCGACCGGGGGAGTCTGTCCACTATGGACTTGATCAGGCTCGGTCCTCGGCCATCGCGAGCAGCTTGGTGACGGTGTTCCAGTTCCGGGCCGTGGCCGGGGCCTTCAGGAGCCGGTCGAGGACCTGCGGCAGTCGCGCCCGGTGGATGCCGTCGGGCAACGACAGGTACAGCTCCCGCGCGCCGAGCCGCACCTGCTCGGGCGCGTAGGCGGCGGGATCGAGGGTGTCGAGCAGGGCGGGGTCCGGCGCCCGGTCGAGGAACGACACCAGGAACCGGGCCGGGTCGCCCACCTCCAGTGGGTTGCCCTCGACCACGGCGCGCAGCTCCTCGGCGGTGCGGACCATAACCTTCACGGTCAGGTCCAGCTCGCGGTGGATCGCCCGCTCGATCTCGGTCGCCACCTCGTCGGTGGGCCGGTCGGGAGCGGTGAACACCGCGTTGCCGCTCTGGAGGTGGGTCCTGACCTCGGTGTGACCGAGTCCGGCCAACACCGCGCGGAGGTCGGCCATGGCCACCTTCTGGCGTCCGCCGACGTTGATGCCGCGCAGCAGCGCCACGAAACGGGTCATGTCCGGGTCCTCCTGTGGTGCCCCGGGGTGCGCGCGGCCGCGTCGACCGCGTGGGGCGTTCTGTCGGGTGGGGGTCTTGTTCAGTATCGGTCGAGGGTCTGACAGATTCGCTGGTCAGCGGCTGGCATCGGGGCGAGCCCCCGTCGTCGCGAACGGCGGACTTGGGGCGGCACCTGGGGCGGTACAGGGCCGACTTGTCATAGCAGGTGGCGACCGCAGGGAACTGCTTGAGCCGGCGTGCTGGTCATGGCGTTCCAGGATGGTGACCCGAACGCCGCGACGCCGCATGGTGTGGATGGCGCGACTGGTGTAGCCCTTGCCCACGATCTCCCGATGTGTGCGGGTCGCCGGTCGGCCATGCACCCGCGAGAGAGGTCTTGGTTGACGGCCCGCCGCGGGAGGGCCGATAGCGTGATCAACCGGTTCGCGCCGGCGGTGTGCTGGTGGGCGCGTACGGTGTCGGAATCGGTCGCCGTGTCGGGGCGGCCAGGTGATGTGATCAAGCCTCAGCCTGATCGGGGGCATCGCCTCCAAGGGCGGCACGGGTTGTGCCCCTGGTGTAGGCGCCGGAACGGTTCAGGCTCTGTAGCAGACGCTGGGTGAGCGGCGGTGACGCTGAAGCGTGGATGGCACCTGGAGTCGCCTGGTCGGCCGGGTCCGTGCGAGGGCGGACCTGGCCAGGGAGCGGGGACTGGGTGGTGTCGGTGGGCTCCAGTCTGTCTCCGGGTGCACCAGCACAGCGCAGCTCCCCGTGACACAGAGGGCGTGGTCGCATCACAGGACTCCGACCGCAGAGCCGGCTGATCACCACGATCCACCTCCGCTGTCGACGACAAGGGGAGGGTCGCCGTCGATCTTGCTCACCGCCGGCAACGCCACGACAGGCCATCGTGTTCGAGGATGGTCTGGCCGATATCCGCGTTACCCGACCGGTCGCCGCGCCCGCGTACCAGGCCGGAGCGGGTGATCACGGACAAGGGGCTTCTCCAGCCGCGCCAACCGCGAGCACCTGGCCCGGACGCGGCATCAGATCGACTACCCAGGAGAAGGGTGGTTAGGTCAAGAACCCGTCGCCGTCGCGGCTCGCCCGGCGGGCGTCCCTCCCGCCTTCAGCAAGCGGATCTACCAGCGACGCACCGCCGTCGAGCGCTGCTTCAACCAATGCAAGGGCTGTCGCGGCATCGCTACCCGCTAGTGCGTATCCTCAAAGTTGGTGTGGTTGATCAGCTTTGATCCCGCATGGTGGTGCGCAGGCACGAGTTCACCGACGAGCGATGACAGGCGATCGAACCGACCCTGAGGGTGGCGATCGACTCCAGCATCGGGCGATGCGCACCAGCACGCCGCCGGCGCCCGCCGCACCTTCGCATCCCACACCGGGGAAGGGCCGATCGTGCGGCGGGCACGGTGAGCAGGCTGATCACGCCGTCAGGTGCTCCCCGTGGAGGCCTCACCACGAAGATCCCCTCGCGTGCGACGGCCATGGCCGGCCTCTGTCGGTGGTGTTGACCGGTGGCGACATCAACGACCGCGCGCTGTTTGAGCAGGTGATGGCCGCAGTCGTGTTCCGGCGCCCCGGGCCGGGCCGACCCGCCACCCGGGGCGAGCCGGGTGATCGCGGACAAGGGCTACTCCAGCCGCGCCAACCGCGAACACCTGGCCCAGACGTGGTGTCAGATCGACTACCCAGGAGAAGGGGAGATCAGGTCGAGAACTCGTCGCCGTCGCGGCTCTACCGGCGGGCATCCCCACCCCTTCAGTACGCAGATCGACCAGCGACGCATCGTGGTCGGGTGCTGCTTCAACCGGTGCAAGGGCTGTCGCGGCATCGCCGCCCGCTACAACTGGCTGGTCCGCGACTACCTTGGTGGGCTGAAGCTTGTTGACCTGCTCGCCTGGCTCCGTGATCCGTCAGACACGCCCTAGGCGCTCAGGGCGTCGGCAGTCGGCTCGGCCACCTCGGACAGCACCTGCGCGAACGCCCGCACGCGTGCGGTCTCGTGGTCCCTGCACCAGGTCAGGCCCAACTCCGAGTCCGGAAGACCGGTCACCGGGACGAACGTCAAGGCGTGACGCCGGTGGTACTCGGCGGTTGGCTGGCAGAGCAACAACGCTCCCCGGTTCGCCGCCGCCAGGGTCAGCCCCTCCTGGAGGGTGTCCATGGTCGGACCGGCCGGGATCGGCCGGCCCGCAGGGGTGGTGGTGGGAGCCAACGTGGCGCGCCAGTACCGGGGCGCGGCACTCCGCACACCGATCAGGACGCAGTCGCCGAGTTCCTCCGCCGACACCGAGGAGCGCCGGGCGAAGGGGTGGCGGGACGAGACCGCCAGGGTCTGCTGCCCCCGGGAGAACACGGCCCCCACGACCAGGTCCTCTTCGGCGATCGGCATCAGGACCGCGGCCAGGTCCACCTCGCCCCGGCGCAGCGGGCCGAACGGGTCGGACAGCGGCACTTCGGTCATCTCCACGGCGCACCGGGGATACCGCTCCTGGAACAGGGCGACGGCGTTCATCAGGTGGTCGTTCGCGGTGCACTGGAAGCCCAGCCGCAGGGAGCCCTCCACACCACGGGCGGCGGCCCTGGTCGTGTCGAGCACCGCGCGCAGCCCGTCGTAGGCGGGCCTGAGGCCGGCCAGGAACTGCTCGCCCAGCGGGGTCAGCCGCACGCGCCGGCTCGTGCGTTCGACCAGCCGCGCGCCGACGCGCTGCTCCAGCGAGCGCACCAACTGGCTCACCCGGCCCTGGGTCAGGTAGAGCCGCTCCCCGGTCCGCCCGAAGTGCAGTTCCTCGGCGAGGACGAGGAAGCACTCCAGTTCCCGGATGTCCAGGCCGCTCATGCGCCGCTGTCCCTTCCGCCGGTGGCCGCCGGACCGTTCATTGATGAGCCCGACTAATCGAAGCATGAGAGACCGGTCGTTGTTCCCCGACCGACGCCCCGGTTGCCTGAGGCCATGACACAGACAGCCTCAAGCGCGCCCCTCCGCGTTCCCCGGGAGGAACCCGGTGTGTCCCCGGGGCGCGGCTGGGCGGCCGTGGCGGCGGTGGCCGCGGCCACCTTCACCGTCGTGACCTCCGAGATGCTGCCCGTGGGGCTGCTCACGCCGATCAGTGGGGATCTCGCGGTCAGCGAGGGGGTCGCCGGCCTGACCCTGACCGGCACCGGGCTGGTCGGGGCGGTGGCCGGGCCGCTGGTTCCGCTGCTCGTGGGTCGGACGGACCGCCGCACGGTGCTGTGCGCGTTCATGCTGGTGCTCACCCTCGGCAACCTGCTGACCGCGTGGGCGCCGCACTTCGCGGTGATGATGGCCGGTCGCGTGCTGGTGGGCGTCGGGATGGGTGGTGTCTGGGCGCTGGCCGCCTCGCTCGCGCCGAGGCTGGTGCCCGCCGCGGCCGTCGGGGCCGCCACCTCGGTGGTGTTCAGCGGGGTCGCCGTCGCGTCGGTCCTCGGTGTGCCGGCCGGGACGTACGTGGGCGAGGCCGCCGGCTGGCGCGTCGCCCTGGCCACGGCCGGCCTGTTGGCCCTGGTCGTCACGATCGCGCTGGCCGTGCTCCTGCCGCGGCTGCCCGTGGACCAGGCGGTGCGGCTGGGCGGGATGGCGAGCCTGTCGCGGGAACCGGCCGTGCGGACCGGTCTGGTCGTGCTCGCCTTCCTGATCGCCGGCCACTTCGCCGCCTATACCTACGTCCGACCCGTGCTGGAGAAGGTCTCCGGGGCCGAGCCCGCGGTGATCGGCGCGTTGTTGCTGGCCTACGGCGTGGCGGGCGTGGTCGGGAACTTCGTGGGCGCGGCCGGGGCGGGACGTTCGCCCCGCGCCACCCTGCTGGTGATCAGCGCGGTGCTGGCCGCCGCGGTGCTGCTCTTCCCGGGGTTGGGGACCTCGGTGACCGCCGGCGCGGCGCTGCTGGTCGTGTGGGGGCTGGCCTACGGCGGCGTGTCGGTCTCGACCCAGACCTGGCTGCTCGCCGCGGCGCCCCACGCCAGGGAGGCGGCGTCGGGTCTGTTCGTCGGCGTGTTCAACGCCTCGATCGCCCTGGGCGCCGCGCTCGGCGGACGGGTCGCGGACGGGCTGGGTGTCACCTCGGTGCTGTGGGTCGGTGGTGTGCTGGCCGTCGGGGCCCTGGTGGCCACCCTCTTCGCCCCCAGGGTCGGTGGCGCCTCGGGGTGAGGGGAGCCGAGGTCGGGGACCAGACGGGGTTCCGGGCCCGGCGGACACGACCAAGGGCCGTGTCCGCCGGGCCCTCGCCCGTCCCGTGACGGCTCCGTCGGACTGGGTGGGGCGCCCTGATCTCGGCGGGGAGGTGTTCGCGTCGATCGGGTTGCCCGGTGTGGAGTGTGCGGTTCGTTCCGTCACGGTGACGTCACTGGTGCGGCGTCCCGGGGCAGGAGCCGACAGCGCGGCTCGACGCACGGCCGAGTCTGGCGGGGCCTCAGCCCTCGGTGCGACCGTCGAGCCGGGGTGGGAAGGGCTCGGCGGCGGCCGAGCGGCGGGACGCCCCCCTGCCCGCCTCCTGCGCGACGAGATCCTCCACCGTCCTGACCAGCGTGAGGTCGGCGTCCTCCCCGTCGTAGGGGCTGGTGCCCGCGCTCCAGCGAACGACCTCCCGTTCCAGCGCGAGCGATGTCGTCCCCACGCGCACCCACCCCTCCTGCGGACGCAGCACCTGGCGCAGTCCGGTCAGGACGGTCACCACGATGCCGAGAACGGCGGGGACGGCGGCGGGCGCTCCGAGCGCGGCGGTGGCGGGATCGCCGCCGCGAACACCACGATCGCGCTCTCCACCAGGTAGTTGGCGCGACGGTGCCGGCGGAGCTGGCCCTGGTACAGCCGAGGCGGGCGCGCACGCTGGCCGGCAGGGGACGACCGCTGACGTGGCGCGTCTCCAGCCAGTCGCTTCTCGGGGCTGTTCCCCTGCGCTGATCTTGTCCGTGGGTCGCGTCGCACGGAATCCTCCCGTTCCCGGTGGCCAGGGCGGGTCGCGACGACGCCCCCGAACGCGCTGGGCCGACCGGATGAGGGAGAAAGCTGGCGTTTGGTCCAACAGGTTCAACTTTCCGCGCGCACCGGTCGGTCTCCTTGACGCGGTTCTTACGGCGGAACAGCCTGGTTGACGCGAGCGTGCGTCCGGTGGGGGGCAACCATGGGTCTGCGTGTTCGACCAGAAGAACCAGGCACTGTCAGCGCGAACCGACCGTTCCGGCTGTGCCTGCTGGGTGGGTTCCGCCTGGAACTGGGCGGGACCGCCCTGCACCCGCCGCCCAGTTGCCAGCGGTTGCTGGCCTACCTGGCGGTGCACGGCGTGGTCAACCGCGCGGTGCTCGCCGGGGTGCTGTGGCCCGACGTCACCGAGGACCACGCGTACGGCAGCCTGCGCACCACGATCTGGCGGTTACGGCGGTACGCGTGCGACCCGCTGGACATCGGACGTCAGCAGCTCGGCCTCGCCCGGTCGGTCTGGGTGGACATGCGGGTCCTCACCGCGCGGGCGCGTCGGCTGTTGCGCCCCGACACCAGGGTGTCGGGTGAGGACCTCGACCTGGCCGGTCTGAACGGCGGAGAGCTGCTCCCCGGCTGGTACGACGACTGGGTGCTGTTCGAACGGGAGCGGCTGCGGCAGCTCCGCATCCACGCGATGGAGGCGTTGTCGCGCCGGCTGTTGCGGGAGGGACGGCACGCCGAGGCGTTGGACGCCGCGCTGGAGGCCGTGCGGCTGGAACCCCTGCGGGAGAGCGGCCACCGCTGCGTGTTGGCTGCCCACCTGGCGCAGGGCAACGTCATGGAGGCGTTACGGCACTACGAGGTCGTGCGGTTGCAGTTCGCCGCCGAGCTGGGTGTCGCCCCCAGCCGGGAGCTGACCGCCCTGATGACCGGGGCGTTGCGTTCCCACCGTCCCACCGCGAGCGGCAGCGCGCGCTGAGGTCGGTCCGGGCGTGAGGAGCCGCCACAGACATTCCGCTGTCGGGCGCGGAGACCGCCGACGGTTCAGGTGCGCCGTCAGCCCGATGAAAGAGGTGGGACTCGTGGCCACGACTGGCCACGACGACGACCACGCGCTCCCACCTCGCGTCGAGGGTGTCGAGGACCTGACCGGGGAGCGCGCCGGTCTGGGAGGACACCTCGGGCGAGGAACCGCTGTTCGCGTTGCTGCCCGACCCTGGTCTTTGTGGGCTTCCCGCGTTCGGCGACCGCTACGGCAACATGGCCGCCCACGGCGAGTACCGCCCCGAATGGACGTGGTGGTGCCGCGCGACGGCGTGGTCGTCGCCCGCGCCACGCCTGGTGAAGCGGGCCGGACGACGACAAGCCGTTCGCGCTGGACTAGTTCGACTTCACCGACCCCGACGCGGCCGTGCGCCTGCTGCGCGCTGCGCCACTGCGCGCCGAGTACTCCCTCCGCCTGCCCCCGGCATGACGTGAAGCCCCCGACGTCACGCGCCGCGCTCTCCCGCATGGACACCGCGCGCGAAAACCAGCCTGTCCCTGCTCGTCGAGCGCTACCGCTACCGGTGGACGCCGGACTGCGGCCTTCCCGACCACCTAGGGCGTGCCGTGTAAGTCTGTGCGGAGCCAGAGGACCGTGGCGGCGATGGTGAGTTCGGCCCGGAAGTAGGCAGCTCGTGTGGTGTAACGGGTAGCTAGGCCGCAGAACTGCTTCAGCCGGTTGCAACAGCGCTCGACGACGTTTCGACCCACACAGACGTTCTGGTCGAACCCGGGCGGCCGGCCCCCACAGGAGCCTCGCGGGCGGCGGCGGGTGATCTGGTCAGGGCGTTCCGGACTGGTGAACCCGATCCCGCGCGGTCGCGGCGCGGCTCGGGTCGACGGATGGGAGGAGGCCCTGTCGGCGATCACCTGCTCCGGTCTCGTGCGTGGCCGGCCGGGTCCATCCCGCCGCGCCATGATCGCCTCCAGCGGTGGCGGCAGGGGTGGGTTGTCGCCGGCCTGGGGTGTGCGGGATCGACATCGGTAGGCCACGTCCGTCGACGGTGAGGTGGGGTTTTGCTGGTCAGCTCGCCGCGGGATCGGCCGAGGGCTTCGCCGTCGGGCGGCGAGCCGTTCGGTCCACTCGCTGGCGCAGCCCCCCTTTCGGGCGCCGGTTGTGTGGTGGTGAGCCTGGGGGTGGGTCGAGTCGACGCTGATCGTCCACTGGAGTCGCGCCGACGGAGTCGTCCTTGACGATGACCTTGTCGAGGATGCGCTGCCAGGTGCCGTCCGTGGTCCAGCGGCGCAGCCGTTCGTGCGCGGTCTTCCACGGTCCGTACCGGTCGGGCAGGTCCCACCCCCGAGCGCCGGTGCGCGGCTTCTTCAGGATCGCGGTGATCACCTGTCGGTGATCCCGCCATCCGCGGCCACGCCCCGACACCGGCCACAGCGGCTGGATCGCCGCCCACGCCCGATCGGTCAGGTCACCGCGGCCAACGATGCGCCAGAACTCGCAGACACCCTGATCACTGACTTACAGGAACCACCTGGTCGCTTGGAGTTCCGACCCGAACCGGACGACGCGGTGTTCCTCGACGTGTTTCGGCGGGTTCACCCGGGGCAGCCTCGACGCCCATGCCCACGCCCGTCGCGCGATCGCCGAATCCGGTCTCGACGCGGCCGCACGGGAGGATCTGGACCTGCTGCTCTGGGTGCCCAGCCCGCGCGAGTGGTGGCGCCTGGCACACGCCCGACGGTGACCTCGTCGGCTTGGTCGTGCTCTGCCGCAACCACCAGGACCCGGTCGTCGTCACCAACACCCCGATGGCGGCGGTGTTCGGGAAGGCGGGCTACCCCGTGTCCCGGCACCGCGTCGACGTCGTCTGGCGGGCCGGCGGAAACGTGAGCGCTCCCCGGCGGGAGGCCGGGGAGCGCTCAACGCGTGTCGTCGGGGTTCGGGTGGGGATCAGGCCTCCGCGGTGGCCAGTCGCGGGGCGCCGGCCGAGACGGGAGACGGGGCGGAGGACGGGACGGACGTGGTCACCGCGGGCACGGTGGTGACCAGGGCCAGGCCGGGCAGGGGTGCGGTCTGCTCCTCGGCGGCGACGGCGGGGACCGACGCGCCGGGTGCGGTGGACGGCGCGATCCGGGTGAAGCGGGGCAGCCACTGCGGGCGGCCGAGCAGCATCACGCCGGCGACCAGGGTGGCCACGCCGGTGACCACGCCGGCGCTCTCCAGCGCGTGGCCGGGGCCGAACCGCTCGCACAGCCAGCCCAGCAGCGGCCCGCCGACCGCGCCGGCGGCGGCGGCGACCATGCCGTGCGCGGCCACGACGCGGCCACGCAGGTCCTCGGCGGTGTCGAGCTGGACCCGGGTGCTCAGCGTGGTGTCGATGATCACCGCGCCCGCGGCGATCGGCACCAGGAAGGCGGCGAAGGTCCACAGCCCGCCGGAGGTGCCGCTGACCGACTGGAGCACGCTGGTGGCGCCGGCGGCGACGAGCAGCAGCTTCACCGACAGCTCGCGGCGCTGCGCCGCCAGGATGCCGCCGAGCACGGTGCCGACCGCGAAGACGGTGGACAACATGCCGTAGCCGGCGGGGCCGGCTCCCAGCGGTCCCTGGCTCATCGCGGCCATGGTGACCTGGTAGTTGCGGCCGAGGCTGGAGAGCACGAACGCCAGCGCGAACAGCGTCAGCAGCGTGCGGTCCCGCAGCAGGATGCGCAGGCCCGCGCGGACACCGGCCCGCTCGGGGGTGCTGGTGGCCAGCGGGTGCAGCTCGTCGGGGCGCACGACGAACATCGCGCCGATGACGACGAGGAAGCTGGCCGCGTTGAGCAGGAACAGCACGGACTCGCCGGTGACGGCGACCAGCACGCCGGCCAGGCTCATGCCGAGGATGCGGCCGGCCGAGCTGAGGATGGAGCCCAGGGCGAGCGCGTTGCCCAGACCCTCGCGGCCCACCACCTGCGAGCCGAAGCGGCCCATCGCGGGGCCGTCGAACACACCGACGAGGCCGGCGCCGAAGGTGAGGGCGAAGATCCAGCTCAGCGGGGCGTGCCCCGCGGCGAGCACGGCCATGCCGACCGAGAGCAGGGCGTGCGCGCCCTGGGTGATGACCAGGATGCGTCGGGCGGGGAACCGGTCGGCCAGGGCGCCGGCCCACGAGCCCAGCAGCAGGGTGGGCAGCGCCTGGAGGAGGATGGCGCCGCCGACCGCGCTCGCGGAGCCGGTCCGGGACATGACGAGCCAGTTGAGGGCGATGACCTGCATCCAGGTGCCCGTGACCGAGACGAGGTCGGCCAGGGCCCACATGCGGTAGTTACGGAGTTCCAGGGCGCGGAACATGGGCGGCAGACGCCGCACGGCAGATCCCTTCCTTACGAGGTCCGCCGGACGGCGTCGCGGGGGCAGCGACATGAGGACCGGTTCTCGCGGCCGTCGGGGGGGTGGCTGGGAGAACTGCTATCCGGCGATGACCGTGGCACAACGTAGCCAGCGCTGCCGGAGAAGAGCCAGGATATGAGGGGCTTTTGAGGGGCACGCCACTCTGCGTAACACTTTTGGGGTACGAGTCAGTTCCGTATTCCGAGGTGCGAGCCACAGGGAGGGCGCCGACGCCGACCGCGCGCGGGCGCCCAGCAATGATCAATTCATCGTGGGGGAGCGGTCGGGAATTCCTTTTCCTTCTCCTCTTCGGAGCTTCGACTTCCTCTTCGACGACACCGCGCGAGCACTTCTTCTCCGACGGTGATGACAGGAATTCCCTCGGGGCTGGAGCAACTCCACGTCGACCACGGGCCCGAAGCTGCGTAGCGTCGGGACGGTGAGCAGCGTGCCCACCCCACCGCAGGACCTGCCGCGCACGGCGGGAGAACTGCGCGCCGCCGGCCATCACCCGATCAGCGTGCGGGAGGAGATCCGCCGCAACCTCCTCGCCGCGCTCAGCGACGGACGCGACCCCTGGCCGGGCATCCTCGGCTTCGACACCACCGTGCTGCCCCAGCTCGAACGCGCCCTGATCGCCGGCCACGACGTGGTCCTGCTCGGCGAGCGCGGCCAGGGCAAGACCCGGCTGCTGCGGGCCCTGCCCGCGCTGCTGGACGAGTGGACCCCGGTGATCGCCGGCTCCGAGCTGGGCGAGCACCCCCTGGCCCCCATCACCCCGGCGTCCCGCCGCCGCGCCGCCGAACTCGGCGACGACCTGCCGGTGCTGTGGCGGCACCGGACCGAGCGCTACACCGAGAAGCTCGCCACGCCCGACACCTCCGTCGGCGACCTGGTCGGCGACGTCGACCCGGTCAAGGTCGCCGAGGGGCGCGCGCTGGGCGACCCCGAGACCATCCACTACGGCCTCGTGCCCCGCGCCCACCGGGGCGTGCTGGCCCTCAACGAGCTGCCCGACCTGGCGGAGCGCATCCAGGTCGCGTTGCTCAACGTCATGGAGGAACGCGACGTCCAGGTGCGCGGCTACACCCTCCGGCTGCCGCTGGACGTGCTGGTCGTGGCCACCGCCAACCCCGAGGACTACACCAACCGCGGCCGCATCATCACTCCGCTCAAGGACCGGTTCGGCGCGGAGATCCGCACCCACTACCCCTCCACCATCGAGGCCGAGATCGCCGTGGTCCGGCAGGAGGCCCACCTGGTCGCCGAGGTCGGCGACCCCCTGCTGGAGGTGCTGGCCCGGTTCGTGCGCCACCTGCGGGAGGCGCCCTCGGTGGACCAGCGGTCCGGTGTGTCGGCCCGGTTCGCCATCGCCGCCGCCGAGACGGTCGCCGCCTCGGCGATGCGCCGCGCCGCGCTGACCGGGGAACGCCCGGCGATCGCCCGCCCCGTCGACCTGGAGGCGGTGCCCGCGGTCCTGCGCGGCAAGCTGGAGTTCGAGGCGGGTGAGGAGGGCGGGGAGAACGAGCTGCTGACCCACCTGCTGCGCCGGTCGCTCGCCGACACCGCCGCCGCCCACCTGTCCGGGGTGAACCTGCGTCCCCTGGTCGACGTGGTGGCCGACGGCCACCCGGTGGCCACCGGTGAACGGGTCACCTCCCGGGAGCTGCTGATGGCCCTGCCCGAGCTGCCCGTGCTGCACGAGGTCGCCCGCCGCCTCGGCGTGTCGCCGGGGGACCCGCCGGGCCGGATCGCCGCCGCCGTCGAGCTGGCGCTGGAGACGCTCTACCTCACCCGCCGCATCGGCAAGGACGTCGTCGACGACCGGGTGGTCTACCGGCCATGACCGAGCCCGGCCCCCGCTACCGCTACGGCCCCTGGCGCGGCGGACCCGACCCGCTGGCCCCGCCGCCGGACCTCCGCGCGGCGCTGGAGGAGATCGGCCGCGACGTCATGGAGGGCTCCTCCCCGGCGGCGGCCCTGCGGGAGCTGCTGCGCAGGGGCGCGGCCGGCGCCCGGGGACTGGACGAGCTGACCCGGCGGTTGTGGCGGCGTCGCGACCAGCTCCGGCGCCGCCACCGGCTGGACGGCACGCTCCAGGAGGCCCGACGACTCCTCGACCGCGCGCTGGACCGGGAACGCGCGGCCCTGGCCGGCGACGACGGGGAGGACGCCCGCTTCCGCGAGCTGCGCCTGGACGCGCTGCCGCCCGACACCGGCCGCGCGGTCAACGACCTGGCCGACTACGACTGGCGCTCCGGCGAGGCCCGCGACGACTACGCCGAGATCCAGCGGATGCTCGGCCAGCAGGTGATGGAGCAACGCTTCCAGGGGATGCGGGACGCCCTGCGCCGCAGCGGCCCCGGCGAGGCGAACCGCATCCGGCGCATGCTGGCCGACCTCAACGACCTGCTGACCGCGCACGCCCGGGGCGACGCCGACACACCGCGACGCTTCGAGCGCTTCCTCCGCAAACACGGCGAGTTCTTCCCCGAGAAGCCCCGGGACGTCGAGGAGCTGGTCGACCTGCTCGCCGCGCGCGCCGCCGCCGCGCAACGCCTGGCGAACTCGTTGACACCCGAGCAACGGGAGGAACTGGCCACCCTGACCCAGCAGGCGTTCGGCGACCCCCGGTTGGCCGGCGAGCTGGGCCGGCTCGACGCGCTCCTGCGCCAGCTCCGCCCGGACCACGACTGGACCGGTCAGGCCCACTTCCGGGGGCGACAGCCCCTCGGCCTGGCCGAGGCCACCGCCGCACTCGCCGAGCTGGGGGAGCTGGACGCGCTGGTCGACCAGCTCGGCCAGGCCTACCCCGGGGCGAGCCTGGAGGACGTCGACCGGGAGGCCCTGGCCCGCCATCTCGGCCCCGAGGCCGTCGCCGACCTGCGGCGGCTGGCCGAGCTGGACCGCGAACTCCGCGAGCGGGGCCTGGTGGAACGCGCCCCGGACGGGGAGCTGCGGCTGACCCCCAGGGCGCTGCGGCGACTGGGGGAGAACGCGCTGCGTGACGTCGTGGACCGCCTGCGCACCCGACGCGGGGACCGGGCGGCCGACCGCGCGGGCGCGGCCGGCGAACCCACCGGCGCGAGCCGGCCGTGGGAGTTCGGGGACAGCGAGCCCTGGGACCCCGTCCGCACCGTCGGCAACGCCGTGCTGCGCCGGGCCGCCACCGGCGGCGGCCCCCTGCTGACCGTGGACGACGTCGAGGTGGTGGAGACCGAGCAGCGCTCCCGCGCGGCGGTCGCGCTGTGCGTGGATACCTCCTGGTCGATGGTGCAGGACGGCCGGTGGGTGCCGATGAAGCGCACCGCCCTGGCCCTGCACCACCTGGTCCGCACCCGCTACCGCTCCGACGCGCTGCGGCTGATCACCTTCGGCCGGCGCGCGTCCGTGGTGGACATCGGCGAGCTGACCAGCCTGGAGGGGGTGTGGGAGCAGGGCACCAACCTGCACCACGCGTTGCTGCTCGCCGGCCGTCACCTGCGCCGGCACCCGCAGGCGCTGCCGGTGGTCCTGGTGGTCACCGACGGCGAGCCCACCGCCCACCTGGAGGCCGACGCCGAACCGGTCTTCGCCTACCCGCCGCTACCGGAGACCCTCGCCGTGACCCTGCGCGAGGTCGACCACCTCGCCCGCCTCGGCGCCCGCGTCACCGTGTTCATGCTGGGGGAGGACCCCCGGCTGGCGGCGTTTGTGGATCTGCTGGCCCGGCGTGCCGGCGGCAGGGTCGTGGCCCCGACCGTCGACGGCCTGGGCGCGGCGGTGGTCGCCGACTACCTCCGCCACCGCCGCCCGCCCCGCTGACGCGCTGCGCGATGCGGTGTGCCGCTGCGGTGCTCCACCGGTCCGGTGCCGTGATCGGAATTGAATGCCCGTGCGGGTGTTCGAGGTCAACGACGGTGAACTGATCGACTCCCTCACCGAGCAGGCGAGGGAGCGGGGGATCGCCGATGCCGCGATCGTTGCCCTGATCGGGGGTGTCGACAGCGTCGCCGTCTCGACCATGCCGGCCGACGACCCGACGAGGGACGTGATCACCACGTACGACGTTCCGGCCGAGACGCACGGGTCGGGAGAGATCAAGGACGGCGTGGTGCGCATCCACGCGACCATGGCGGTCGGGGGTGACCGGGCCGTGTCCGGGCACCTGCACCGCGCCCAGGTCGACACGTGGTTCGTGCGCGCGGACGTGATTCCCTGCTGACCCTGCTGGGCGAGGAGCAGGCTGGGTGCGGGCAGCCGGCGTGGACGGCCCTCTCCCGGGGCCGTCCACGGGACGCCGGACGTGGGGGGTCTCGCGGCCGGAGCGTCACGAGGGCGGTATGCCCGGTTGGTGGTAGGGGCCAGCGCTGAGCAGGGCCGTCGGCGCGACCGGCGACCGCGCCACGCCACCTGATGATCACGTGGCGTGGCGGGGGCGTGGCGGTGATCTCACTCGTCCGGGTGGCGTGGAACAGATGGCGGCCGTGGGTGGTTGCCCCCGACAGGACCGGGAAAGACGCCCGGTCATCTCGTTGACGGTGCTCCTCGTTAGGGTCGAAAACATGCAACCCTGGTCGTCGGTTCCGGTTCCGCGCGTGCCCGGCACGCCTCGTCCCCTGCGGTTGTTCGACACCGCCACCGCCGAGGTGCGACCCACGGCGCCGGGGCGGACCGCCCGCCTGTACGTCTGCGGCATCACCCCCTACGACGCGACGCACCTGGGCCACGCGGCGACCTACCTGGCGTTCGACCTGGTGCACCGGGTCTGGCTCGACAACGGCCACGACGTGCACTACGTCCAGAACGTCACCGACGTGGACGACCCGTTGCTGGAGCGCGCCGAGCGGGACCGCGAGGACTGGGTCGTGCTCGCCATGCGCGAGACCGCGCTGTTCCGCGAGGACATGGAGGCGCTGCGGGTGCTGCCCCCGCGCGACTTCGTGGGCGCGGTCGAGGCGATCCCGGAGATCGTCGAGGTGGTCGGCAAGCTGCTGGCCTCGGGCGTGGCCTACCGGGTCGACGACCCCGAGTACCCCGACATCTACTTCGACCACCGCGCCTCGGGCCGCTTCGGCTACGAGTCCAACTACGACGAGGCCACGATGGCCGCGTTGTTCGCCGAGCGGGGCGGGGACCCGGAGCGGAAGGGCAAGCGGCACCCACTGGACGCCCTGCTGTGGCGGATGGCCAGGGACGGCGAGCCGTCCTGGGAGTCCGAGCTGGGCGCCGGCCGGCCCGGCTGGCACGTGGAGTGTTCGGCCATCGCCCTCAACCGGCTCGGCATGTCCTTCGACGTGCAGGGCGGCGGTTCCGACCTGGCCTTCCCGCACCACGAGTTCAGCGCCGCGCACGCCGAGGCCCTGACCAACGAGTTCCCGTTCGCCCGGCACTACACCCACGCCGGCATGATCGGGCTCGACGGCGAGAAGATGTCCAAGTCGCGCGGCAACCTGGTGTTCGTCTCCCGGCTGCGCGCCGACAGGGTGGACCCGATGGCCGTGCGCCTGGGCCTGCTGTCCGGCCACTACCGGGCCGACCGGCCGTGGACCGACGACGTGCTCGCGCAGGGCCAGACACGGCTGGAGCGCTGGCGGGAGGCGGTGGCACTGCCCACCGGTCCGGCGGCGGAGCCGGTCGTGGCGCGCCTGCGGGACCACCTGTCCGACGACCTGGACACCCCGGCGGCGCTGGCCGCCGTCGACGCCTGGGCGAGTGAGGCGCTGACGCGCCGCGACGGCGGCGACCCCGCGGCGCCCGCCCTGGTCCGCACCGCGGTCGACGCGCTGCTCGGCGTGGAGCTGTAGGTCTGGGTAAGGCTGTAACCAGCGACGACGCGCCTCGGCCGCGATACTGGGCCTCATGGTTGCGGCCGAGGTGCGGATCGTCCTGGACTTCCACGACGCGGTCAACGCCGGCCAGACCGACCGGCTCCGCCCGCTGCTGCACGAGGACGTCGAGGTGGGCGGCACCTACGGCGGCGTGCGCGGCGTCGACTGGGTGCGGCAGTGGTTCGGGCACTCCGCGCTGACCCTGGTGCCGCGTCGGGTGTTCCGTCGCGGCGAGTTCGTGGTGGTGGAGCAGGACGTCCGACGGCGTGACGTCGGCGGGGAGCCCGGCGAGCCGGACGAGCCGCCAGAGCCCCAGTTGGTGGCCAGCGTCTTCCGCGTGGTGGACGGGCGGATCGAGATGATCCACCGCTACCGGGACCTGGGGGAGGCGTTGGGCACCGTCGACGTGACCGAGGACGACGAGGTCAGCCTGGTTCCCACCGGCGACAGCGCCTGAGGTCCGCCGCGCGCCGGGCGCACCGGGCAGACCGGGAACACCGGCGGGCAGACGGTCAGTCGCGGCAGCCGCCCATCGCCTGCATGGCCTCCTCCGGCCGCAACGGCGGTTCGGGGAGCGGGTGGGCGGCCGAGGCGCGGAGGCCGTCGAGCATCAGGGCGAGATGCCGCCGCCACGCGTCGGGCGCGATCTCCCGCGTGGCCTCGACCGTGCGCGCCTGCCCCCAGAACACGAAGGCCAGGTCCTCCAGGGTGAGGTCGGCCCGCAACGCCCCCGCCTCCTGGGCGCGGGCGACGATCCGCCGCATCAGCCGCTCACCGTGGCGTCGGGCCTCCTCGGTGGCGGTGGCCTCAGGGATGCGCCGGGCCGCGAGGTCGTTGTAGCCGCGGTCGGTCGCCTGGAGTTCGCAGACGCGTTCCAGGAAGAACACGAACCCCTCCCACGGATCGTCCATGGCCAGCGCGTGCTCGGCCAACGCGGCGGTGGCCGTCACGCGGTCGGCGAAGACGGCGTCGATGAGCGCGGCGCGGTGGGGGAAGCGGTTGTAGAGCGTGCCGATGCTGACGCCGGCGCGCCGGGCGATCTCCTCCAGGGGCACGTCGATGCCGCGTTCGGCGAACAGCGCGCGGGCGGCGGCGACGAGCAGCTCGCGGTTGCGTTGGGCGTCGCGGCGGAGGGGACGTGCGGTGACCACGTCCCCATCCTAGAACTTGAGGGCACCCTCAGGTTAGCGCTACGGTCGAACTTGAGGATCACCTCAACTTCGACGGTGGGTCAGGCGGCCCACCTCCTCAGAAGGGCACACACGCATGTCACGCACCATCGCCGTGCTCGGCGCCGGCCCCGGGCTCGGCCGCTCCATCGCGACGCGGTTCGGCCGTGAGGGCTTCCGGGTCGCGCTGGTCGCCAGGAACAAGACCAGGCTGGACGCGCTCGTCGACGACCTCGCCGGCCAGGGCGTCGAGGCCGCCGCCTTCCCTGCCGACCTCCGGGACCACCAGGGAATCCCATCCCTCGTCGACGCGATCAGCGCGCGGTTCGGCTCCCTCGACGTCGCCTACTACGGCCCCTCCGGACTGGAGCCCGCCCTGCTGCCGGTGCCCGTGCTCGACGTTGACCCCGACGCCCTCGACAGCCACCTCGACCTCATGGTGCGCACGCCGATCTCCCTGGCCCGCGCAGTGCTGCCGGGGATGCGGGAGCGCGGCGACGGCGCCCTGTTGTTCGGGTTGGGCATCTCCGCGAAGATCCCGGTGCCGCTGATGGGCAACATCGGGATCGCCCTGGCCGGGCTGCGCAACTACATCCACAACCTGCACGCCGTCCTGGCCGAGGAGGGCGTGTACGCCGGAGCGGTGCTGATCGCCGCGTTGATCGAGCGCAGCGACGCCCAGCGACTGTTCGACGCGGACTCCACGGTGCGCCCGTCCACCGAGGTGGAGCGGGTCGATCCCGACGTGCTGGCGGAGCTGTGCTGGGAGATGTACCGGGGTCGGGACCGGGTGGAGGAGGTCGTCGGCGGCTTCGGGCGGACGAACGCGGAGCCGGCCTAGACCCACGATGTCGAACGCGGCGAGTGTGTCTACAGTGGACGCGCTCTTGTCGCGCTTCTGTCCCACGCCCGGAAAAGACCCCGGCGCCTTCGACCTGAGTTCCAGGGGTCGTCGCGACGCCCTGACAATTCGGGAACGCGATGGACTTCCAGGTCCGGGTGAACAGGACGAAGGCCCACGCGCCGAGGAAGCTGGCCAGGGAGCGGGAGTTCTGCCTCGCCCTGGTGGAACGGGGACTCACCAACCGGCAGGCCTGAGCCATGGTCGGCGTGAACGAGCGCACCGGCCGTGAGTGGCGTTCACGGGCGACCCGAGGGGCGGACGAAGAAGTCACGGCTGCCAGCCCACAAGGATGCGGCCGTGGCTTCTTCTCCGCACCCCCTGATAGGTGCGGCTGCGGTCACTTCGCGGCCTTGAGGTTCTGGATCATCATCTCCGCGATCTTCTCGTTCAGGCGACACGAGGTCGAGTAGTCAGGGTTACCTTTTCGGGCCTGAACAATAATGAGGAGCGCCGTTGAATCAGACACACCTATCCTTGAGCCACAGTTGCCCATCCCCTCCGCTTTCTCGCTCTCATTCGCGTGCACCCCGGGATAACCAGCAACCCGGAACTCCTTAAACTGGCCGAAGTTGGACCTGCGCCTGTACGTGCCTTCCAAACCCTCCCCAGTCTTGACATTAAGAGTCAACGAGATACGGGTGTCCCGAACCGGGTCGACAGCAGGCCACGCGCACTCCGGACCCAGGATCCCGTCTTTCGACTCGGGAGGCTCTGCCCTCGTCAAACTCGCGACCTGCTCAGGCTTCAACAACTCGCACGGCTTCGTCTCAAACGGCTTGAGATCCAGCACCGGCTGCTCCAACGGCGGCGACAACCGCTCCTTCCCAGACCCACCCGACACCGACGAACCCGAACCACCACCCGAAGCACTCGGCTGACCCGCCACACTCGACGAACAGCCAGCAACCAGGGCCACCAAAGCAGAACCCGCCACCGCCGACACAACAACCCGCCGCACACTCAACCCCTCTGCCGCATGATGTTGGCCTGCTCCGCCTCACGGTAGGCCTTCAACGACGCCTCCAGACTGGCGATCGTGGCCATGATCGCCTCCTGGTAGGCCAGGTTCGCCTCGTGATGGCAGCCATCCTTGCCCACCGCGACCTTGCTGATCTCCTGCGCGGCTCGCCGACTGTGCGGGTCCTCCGCCGGCGGAGTCACTTCCGCAAGCATCTGTGCCTGCGCGTTGATCGCAATCAACTCCTTCACGACCGCCCTGAGATCGTCGATGAGCTGCTGGGCGTGGTCCGGGTCCACGCTGAACTTGCCGCCGCCCGCGACCACCGCTCCACCCGCGTCACCCACGGCACCCATCACGGGCAGACCGGCGGTGAACGAGATCCGGTCCAGGAAGCTCTCTGACATGAACTTGTCCCCTCGTACACACAAGATCCGCAGGGCAGTCTCGCACATGATGCGGCGGCGAATGTGACGTATCGTCGCGAGGTAAACCACAGGGAGTAACCCGCACGGACGAGCTGTGCTGGGTACCCCTGCTCGCGCGGGGACGACGCGGCGGAGGACTACCGCGACCGTGCACGTGAGGAGCTACCCCCGCTCGCGCGGGGACGACCTTTCTCTTCGCCGCACGGGAGGCCGAACGGACGAGCTACCCCCGCTCGCGCGGGGACGACACTTTCTGACCTGGCCGTTTATCTTGCGTGGTCGCCGATTTTGTCCACATGTTTCGGAAGCTGAAGGCTGTCCGGCGCAAGGCCGGGCCGGCTAGTGCCAGGCGGATCTTCCCAGATGTTCACCTGGCTCGGCCTGTGCTTGGCTGACCAGCGCCACCTGACTCCGAGGCGCATGCCTCACCTGAGGTACTGCGGTCGGGATTTGCCGGGGTGGGGTCGGGGAGTGGATCAGGGACGAAGCCGGGGCTGTCCCTGCTGTCCCGCCGCCGTCCACACGAAACGCTGATCGTCGTGTTGACCTGTTCTCCCCGCCCACCGCGTCGTCCGTCCTGGCTGCTCCGGCACGCCGTGCCGCTGTTGACGGTCGCGGCGGCCGCCCTCGTCCCGTGGCTGGTGGTGCTCGCGGTGACCCTGCCCTCCACCGTGGTGGCGCGGCGCTGGGACGTGGCGTGGGTCGGGCTGGACTGCGCGTTGGCGCTGGGGCTCGGCGTCACCGCGTGGCTGTGGCGGCGGAGCGACCGTCGGGCCGGGCTCGTCGCCGTGGCGACCGCGACCCTCACTTGCGTGGATGCGTGGTTCGACGTCTGCACCTCGCCGACATCGAGTGAGATGGCGGCCGCGCTGGCCATGGCCGTGCTGGTGGAGCTGCCCCTGGCAGTGTTCTGCATGGCACTCGCCACGAATTCCTCGCGCACCGCACAGTGACCCAGGTGCCGTCGGTCGGGGAGCCATCCCTGCGGTTACGAGGACGATCGGGCACCGGCATCCTGCACCACGAACGACGCCCTGACTTCCCCGGCGGGCGCCAGCCGCCCGATCTTCCCCTACCTCAGGACACCCCCCACCCATCCCGGGGGGCGAGCCCCGCTCCAGCCTATCGGCGCACGACCCCGCGAGGAACCGCACAGAGATCCACTGTGGACAACTGGAGAGCCTGTGGACAACTCCGCTCCCGAACGGAGGACGACGAACCAGAACGTCAGACCAGCATGGTGAACTGGAGGGTTGGGCATCCGAGCGCGTTGCCGACCAGGCAACCGCGTCACCGTCCGAGAAGCACCGGGCCCCACCGTCGAACGCGTCACCCAGGCCAACCCACCCCGACCAACGCGCCGCACCAGGACCGAGCCGTCCACCCGTCGATGGCTCCGCACCACCGTGAACGCGAGCGCCCGCTGTCGAACCAGGACAACAGAATCACCCCCGCGGGTGCGGGGACGACCGACGCAACACGGCGGCGCAATGCCGGAGACGCGAACCACCCCCGCAAGTGCGGGGACGACTCCCGCAGCACCACGGACAGGCGGGTCGTGGGCGAACCATCCCCGCGGGTGCGGGGACGACCCCCGGCGGCGAAGGCGGAGAACCCGGCCGCGAGAACCATCCCCGCGGGTGCGGGGACGACAGCTCGGTCATCACCAGCAGGCCACCATGCGACGAACCATCCCCGCGGGTGCGGGGACGACGCCGAACCTGCGGAGATGTGCAGACCTACTGCGAACCATCCCCGCGGGTGCGGGGACGACTGGCACCCGCGGCACACCCGGTCGTTGGCCCAGGAACCATCCCCGCGGGTGCGGGGACGACTGTCACGAGCGCTTCATCGCGGCGGTCCGGGAGGAACCACCCCCGCGGGTGCGGGGACGACCCCTCACTGTCGTAGTCCGTGGTGTCGACCTCGGAACCACCCCCGCGGGTGCGGGGACAACGCATCACGTGGCGGATCACTGGCTGCAAAGCGAGAACCATCCCCGCGGGTGCAGGGACGACTTCGTGGAGGACATGCGGGAGGCACAGCGGAAGGAACCATCCCCGCGGGTGCAGGGACGACCCGCCGAACGTGTCCGCGAGCAACAATGCCTTCGAACCATCCCCGCGGGTGCGGGGACGACGTCGTGCAGGGTGGGCCTGGCCGGGTCGACCTCGAACCATCCCCGCGGGTGCGGGGGCGACACTTTCTGACCTGGCACTTTATCGCGCGGAGGCGCGGGTTGCGTCCACTTGGTTTCGCGTGGTCCCCGTGCTGTGTCCGGGCTGGTTCACAGTTGTGGGACGCGGTCGTGGTAGCGGCGCATCAGCTCGGCATTCCAGTCGTCGTTGCCGACCACGTTGGAGCTGCGCCACAGCGGCAGCTCCACCGACTGCTGCGCCGCTCGCTCCGTCACCCGCACGAGTACGCAGTTCCACAGGAACATCACCGCCAACGACGACAGGGGAGCGGTGAACGGCGCTTCGACGGGGTAGGCGATGTCGCCGGGCGGCACCAGCGTGTCCAGCACGACGGTGGCCTCCTCCGCCAACGTGCTGCCGGCACGGCGAGGCGCGGCGGCGGTGGAGGCCGGGGAGGTCACGCCGATGACCGGTCGCCCTGCGGCGCGGGCGTGCTGGGCGACTTCGACGGGGTAGGGGTTGACCCCGCTGGTGGAGAAGACGACCACCACGTCGTGCTCGCCCATGCCGACCTCGGTCAGGAGCTGTTCGGCCAGGCCGCTCCGCCGCTCCGCGACGGTGCTGGCCCGCGCGCCGTGCAGGGGCAACAGCTCCGGGTGGTACAGCGGGCGCACGCAGGCCAGGCCGCCGGCGCGGAAGAAGGTCTCGGCGACGGCGGCCAGCGAGTGCCCGGCCCCGGCGGTGAGGATGATCCCGCCTGAGCGCACGCATCCCAGCACCAGTCGGGTCGCCTCGTCCAGGGCCTCGGCGTTGTGCTCCTCCAGGCGGGTCAGGTGCGCGCGCACCGCCTCGCCGTAGCCGGTGCTGGGGGTGCTGGACGGCATCAGGGCTTACCTCCGTGCGGGCGAGGCGGTGTGGTCCATACCACTTTGCCCGGGGCGTCAACCCCTCACCCGTCCGGTTTCGCCCGCTCGTCCGGACCATAGGCTGCCTTCGTGCAAGATCTTTGCATTGAGCGGGCGACGGGGGCGGACGCCGAGCGCCTGACGACGTTGCTGCACGCCTCGGGCGCCTACCGGGGCTCCTACGCCTCGATCCTGGCCGGCTACCGCCTCACCCCGGAGTACCTCGCCGACCGCCCCACGTTCCTGGTGGAGGACGACGGTGACCTGCTGGGCTTCTACAGCCTGATCGTCGAGCCGGCGGAGCTGGACCTGCTGTTCGTCTCCGACGCCGCCCAGGGCCTCGGCCTGGGGCGCGTGCTGGTCCAACACATGCTGGACCAGGCCCGTCGTCTGGGGATTCCGGCGGTGCGGGTGGTCTCGCACCCTCCCGCCGAGGGCTTCTACCGCCGGATGGGCGCCCGTCCGGCGGGGGTTGTGCCCCCGAAGCCGCCCCGTGTTCCCTGGGAACGTCCCGAGCTGGTGTTCGACGTCCCCGGCCTGAGCTGAACGAGGACGAGCGAGGGCCGAGCGCCAATCCCCTTGCCTTTCGAACATCACTGCTGTTCGAATGAACACATGGAGAGTTCGGAACGGCACGAGATGATCCTGCGCGCGTTGCGGGACGCGGAGCGGGTCAGCGTGGCCGAGCTGGCGACGCTGACCGGCTGCTCGGAGATGACGATCCGCCGCGACCTGGACGCCCTGGAACGCGACGGCCTGCTCCGCCGGGTGCGGGGCGGCGCGGTGAGCGCGCTGACCGGCGAGGAGACCCCGTTCCCGGTGCGCGGCCGTCAGCACGTCGCCGCCAAGCGGCGCATCGCCGCCGCCGTCGCCGACCTGATCGACGACGGCGAGTCGCTGGTGCTCGACAGCGGCACCACGACCCTGGAGGTCGCCCGGCTGCTGCTCGACCGTCGACTCACCGTCCTGCCGTTGTGCCTGCACACGGCCAACGTGCTCACCGCGGCCGACCGCGTCCGCCTGCTGCTGCCCGGCGGCGACGTCCGCCCCACCGAGCTGGCCTTCACCGGCCCCCTGACCGAACACACCTTCCGCCAGCTCCGGTTCGACACCCTGGTGCTGGGCTGTTGCGGGATCAGCGCGCGGGACGGCGTCACCGCGCACGACCTGGCCGAGGGGCAGGTCAAGCACGCGGCGGTCACCGCAAGCGCCCGGGTGATCGCGGTCGCCGACAGCAGCAAGCTCGGCCGCACCAGCTTCGGCAGGGTGTGCGGTCTGGAGGAGGTCGACCTGGTGGTCACCGACACCGACGCGCCCGCCGAGCAGGTCGAGGCGCTGCGCGCGGCGGGCACGGAGGTGTTGTGTGTCTGAGAACCCCGGCGGCGCTCCGGCCGTGACCGCCCCCTCCGGCCCGCCCCGCGCCGCGCGGTGGGCGACCGGGTTCGTCTTCGTCCTGCACTCGGCGGTCTTCGCCTCGTGGACGCCGCACGTGCCCGAGGTCAAGGACCAGCTCGGCCTGCACGAGGGCACCCTCGGCGCGACCCTGCTGGGCGCCCCGCTCGGCTCGGTGTTGGCCATGCTGGTGACCAGCCCTGCGCTGGCCCGGTGGGGCAGTCGTCGGGTGACCGCCGTGGCGTTGCTGGGCTACGCCCTGGCCGCGCCCCTGCTCGGGCTGGCCGGCTCCGCCGTGGCCCTGTTCGCCGCCCTCACCGTGTGGGGCGCCTTCCAGGGCGCGCTCGACGTCGCGATGAACGCGCAGGCCGTGGCGGTCGAGCGCGCCTACGACCGGCCGCTGATGTCCAGCTTCCACGCGTACTGGAGTCTCGGGTCGGTCGCGGGGATCGGCCTCGGCATGGGAGGCCTCGCCCTGGGCGTGGGGCTGGCCGTCCAGCTCGCCGCGATCGGCGTGGTGGCCGTGGTCGCCACCCCGCTGCTGGTCCGTCCGATGCGCGCCGACCGCGTGGACCCCGACGGCCCCGACGGCCCCGACGGCGCGGACTCCGACGGGCAGCACCGGTTCGTCGTCCCGTGGCGGCACCGGGGCCTGCTGCCGCTGGCGGGGATCGTCTTCGCCGCGCTGCTGTGCGAGGGCGCGGCCGGGGACTGGACGGCCGTGTACCTGCGGGACAGCCTGGGCGCGCCCGGCGCTGTCGCCGGTGTCGGCTACGGCGCGTTCGCCTGCGCCATGTTCGTGGGCCGGCTGATGGGGGACCGGTGGGTGTCCCGGTACGGCCGCGTCCGGGTGGTGACGCTGCTGTCGGCCACGGCGGCGGTCGCCACCGCCGTGACCCTGCTGGTCGGTCACCCGCTGGTCGCCCTGGCCGGGTTCGCCGCCCTCGGGCTGGGGCTGTCCTGTCTGGTGCCGGTCGTGTTCAGCGCGGCGGGATCGCTGCCGGGCAGCCACCCGGGGCAGTCGCTGGCGGCGGTGGCCTCGGCCGGGTGGATCGGGTTCCTGCTCGGTCCACCCGCGATCGGCGGCCTGGCCCACCTCACCTCGCTGCCGTTGGCCCTGGCCGTGCTGCCGCTGTTGGCCACGGCGATGGCCGTCGGGGCTCGCACCCTCGGTCCACGCTCCTGACCTGCGGCAACGCACCGCACCTCAAACCTCTAGTGGAGGTTGAGACATGATGTGTCGACCTCCACTAGAGGTGGGTCAACCTCAGGTGGAGGGTAAGACTTCGAGGGGTGTCGAGCCCGCCCGTGACCGGCCGTGGCCGCCTGCCCAGGCGGGCCGTCGTCACGAGACGGCGAACGACCGCCTCACGGCGGGTTCGGTCGCCCTCCTGCGGGGCACTGCTGAGGTGACAGGTCCGGTCCGCCGGTGACCCCGGCGGGGTGAAGGACGGTGAGGCGCCCATGACGCACCTGACGAACTGGCGCGAGCGGTTGGTCGACAGCGCCTACGCGCTGGGGTGGCGAATGGTCGGGACGGTGCCGCCGGAGCCGACGCTGCGCCTGTTCCAGGCCGCCGGCGGGGCGGCGGCGCGACTCGGCACCCCCGGCGCGCGGCGGTTGCGGCGCAACCTGTCCCGGGTCCGGCCCACCGCCACCTCGGCCGAGTTGGACGAGCTGACGCGCGAGGCGATGCGCTCCTGTGCCCGCTACTGGTGGGAGGTCTTCGAGCTGCCGCACACGGACCTCCGCCGCCTGCGCGAGGTGGTGGACCCTCATGTGACTGGACGCGACAACCTGGACATCGCGCTGGCCCGGGGCAGGGGCGTGGTGCTGGCGCTGCCGCACTCGGGCAACTGGGACGTCGCCGGGGTGTGGCTGGTCGGCTGCCTCGGCCGCTTCACCACCGTCATGGAGCGACCGCGCCCCGAGTCGCTGTACCGCAGGTTCGCCGACTACCGGCGGGCGCTCGGGTTCGAGGTCGTCCCGCTGACCGGCGACGCGACCTCGGCCGCGTCGGTCCTCGCGGAACGGTTGCGGGCGAACCGGGCGGTGTGCCTGCTGGCCGACCGCCTCCTCGCGGGGGACGGGGTCGCGGTCTCCTTCTTCGGCGAGCCCGCGTTCCTGCCGGCCGGCCCCGCGCGGCTGGCCGCCGCCACCGGAGCGGCCCTGCTCCCGGTCGGCTCCTGGTTCACCGACGACGGCGGCTGGGCGGTCAGGTTCCACCGGCCGATCCCGGTCGCCGGCCGCGAGGACGTGGCGCCCGCGACCCAGGCGCTGGCCGACACCTTCGCCGCCGACATCGGGCGACGTCCCCAGGACTGGCACCTGCTCCGGCCCCTGTGGGAGGCCGACCTGGGGCACGTGCCCGTCCACGTGCCGGCCCCGGCGCCCACCCACGTGGGTCATGGGCGGACGTGGCCGCCGTGAGCGGCAGCTCTCGGTGAAGATCGACCCGGGTGGGGGCGTCCGCCGTCACCTGTTAGGGTCGGCACTGTTCGTGCTGAGTTGACGAGGACACGAGGGGTGAGGTTGATGACCGCGCCGAAGGCCGTCCGTGGCGCCCAGGTCTCCCTCGCGTCCCGGGCCGTGGCCTGACCTCGTCTTCCTCCGCCCCGCCACCAGCGCCGAGTGTGCGCTCGCGGGGCGTCCCACACGCACGACAGAAACGGACTCACATCCGCCATGAGCACGTCGTGGATCACGCGCGCCGAGACCGGCGCCGACATCCCCGCCATCCGTGAGATCAACCTCGCCGCGTTCGAGACCTCGTTGGAGGCCGACCTCGTCGAGGCGCTCCGCGCCGACCAGGCGTGGATCGAGGGACTGTCCTTCGTCGCCACCGACGACGGCGGCCGGCCGGTGGCGTACGCGCTGCTGACCCGCTGCCACGTCGACGACGCCCCCGCCCTGTGCCTGGGCCCGTGCGCGGTCCTGCCCGAGCACCAGAACAGCGGCGCGGGCTCGGCGGTCATCCGGGCGGTGTTGGAGGCGGCCCGGAACCGGGGTGAGCACCACGTGATCGTCCTGGGCCACCCCACGTACTACCCGCGGTTCGGGTTCACCCGCGCGTCGCGGTACGGCATCCGGTTGTCCATCGACGTCCCGGACGAGGCCCTGATGGCCCTCACCCTGGACGCCGACCACCCGCTGCCCAGCGGCACCGTCCGCTACGCCGCGCCGTTCGGCATCTGACCGCACACCGTGGTGCGGGGGCGCTCCGCCCCCGCACCACGGTCCTCACACGGTCCTCATGCGGGAATCGTCGCGCCCCAGCGCGATCGTCGACGAACACGTCGACGACCTTCCACTCCCTCCCACTCCCTGGCGGCTTCGGAGGAAGCTGGCTCGCTTCGCGCTCCAGCCTTCCTGATATGTCAGCGTTGGCTGTACTGTTCTGTGCATGCTGACGTGTGAGACGCGGGAGTCGGCGCTGGCCCGTCTCGGCCGGGCACTGGCCGACCCGACGCGGTGTCGCATCCTGGTCGCCCTGCTCGACGGGGTGAGCTACCCCGGTCAGTTGGCCGCCCACCTCGGACTGAGCCGGTCGAACGTGTCGAACCACCTGGCGTGCCTGCGGGGATGCGGCCTGGTCGTCGCGACCTACGAGGGTCGCCAGGTCCGCTACGCCCTGGCGGACGCGCACCTGGCCCGCGCGCTGGGCGAGCTGGTACAGGTGGTGCTCGCCGTGGACACCGCGCAGCCCTGCGTGGACGAGGACCAGGCCGTCACCACGGCGGCGGACGCGGACGCCGTGGACGTTGGGCGATGAGCGGGAACACGCCCCCAAGGTCCGACCTGTCCGCGCTGCTCGTGCCCGGGCAGGAGAGGGCCGGCTGCGCGGACGGGTGCTGCGCGCCCGTCGCGGGTGCCGGCGCGACGAAGCTGGTGGACGAGGATCGGCGCCGGGTGTTGTCGCGGCGGGTGCGGCTGCTGGTCGCGGCCACGATCACCTACAACGTCGTCGAGGCGGTCGTGGCGATCGCGGCCGGGGCGGCCGCCGACTCGACCGCGCTGGTGGGGTTCGGGCTGGACTCGGTGATCGAGGTCGCCTCTGCGGCCGCCGTGGCCTGGCAGTTCTCCGGCCGGGACCCCGAAGCGCGCGAGCGCGCGGCGTTGCGGGTCATCGCCCTGTCGTTCTTCGCGCTCGCGCTCTACGTGGCCGTCGAGTCCACGCGGTCGCTGTTCGGCGTCGGGAACGCCGAGCACTCGCCGGTCGGGATCGTGTTGGCGGCGGTGTCGCTGCTGGTGATGCCGTTCCTGTCCCACGCCCAGCGCCGCGCCGGCCGGGAACTCGGGTCGGCCAGCGCGGTCGCCGACTCCCGGCAGACCCTGCTGTGCACCTACCTGTCCGGCGTGCTGCTCGTCGGTCTGGTGCTCAACGCGGCGTTCGGGTGGTTCTGGGCTGACCCGGTCGTCGCCCTGGTCATCGCCGTGGTCGCGGTGCGGGAGGGCAGCCAGGCCTGGCGCGGCGAGCACTGCTGCTGACCCCTGGTGCGGCCGGGGGCGGGGCGTGCGTCGGGGCGTGTGTCTAGGGTGCGTCCCGCCCTCCCGGTATTGCACTGATCGATCCAAAACGGTTAGGGTTCGTGCCATGGCACGGCCACGGACCTTCGACGAGGAGCGGGCGCTGGAGGCGGCGATGCGCGCCTTCTGGGCCGTCGGCTACGAGGCGACGACCACCGAGGACCTGTGCGCGGCCACCGGCCTGGGGCGCAGCAGCGTCTACAACACCTTCAGGAGCAAGCGCGAGCTGTTCGAGAAGGCGTTGGCGCACTACATGGAGGTTCGCACGGCGGCCGTGCTCGACCTGCTGGGGAGTGACCTGCCGACCAGGGAGAAGATCCGCGCCCTGCTGTGGCAGACCGTGGACGCCGACCCCGACGACCCGGACGGCTGCCTGGTGGTCAACACCATGGTCGAGGTGGCGCCGCGCGACCCGAAGATCGCCGAGTGCCTCCGCCGGGACCACGACCGGCGACTGGAGGCGTTGCGCCGGGCGTTCCTGGCCGGGCAGCGCGCCGGGGAGATCGACGGGGACCGGAACCCCGACGACCTCGCGTGCTTCGTGATCGCCACGATCACCGGGATGCGCGTGCTGGTCCGCGGCGGCGCGGACCGGGCCGCGGTGGAGGCGGTCGCGAACACCGCGCTCCGCGCGTTCTGATCCAGGGGGCGGCGTCGGGCCGCCCTCTCTCGTGCCCTCATTTTGAACAGATCTATCCAAAAGTCAGAACAAGGGAAACAAGGAGCCGTTCCGATGCCCCTGGCCGTCTTCGTCCTGGGCTTGTCGATCTTCGCCCAGGGCACCTCCGAACTCATGCTCGCCGGCCTGCTCCCCGAGGTGGCCGCCGACCTGGGCGTGTCCATCCCCGACGCGGGCCTGCTGATCTCCGCCTTCGCCATGGGCATGCTCGTGGGCGCCCCGGTGCTGGCCATGGTCACGCTGCGCTGGCCGCGCCGCACCGCCCTGCTGACCTTCCTCGCGATCTTCGTCGCCACCCACGTCGCCGGCGCCCTGACCTCGAACTACGCCACCCTGTTCGTCACCAGGGTGGTCGGCGCCTTCGTCTACGCCGGGTTCTGGGCCGTCGCCACCGTCACCGCCGTCGGCCTCGTCCCGCCCACCGCGCGCGGCCGCGCCATGGGCATCGTCGCCGGCGGCCTCACCGTCGCCACCGTGATCGGCCTGCCCGCCGGCACCGTGATCGGCCAGCACCTCGGCTGGCGCGCCGCCTTCTGGACCGTGGCCGTCATGTCCGCGCTCGCGATGATCGGCGTCCTCGCCACCATCCCCGGCGGCCGCCCCGAGGCCACCACCAGCCTGCGCGCCGAGGTCCGCACCCTGGCCAACCCCAGGCTGTGGCTCGCCTACGGCACCACCTCCCTGGCCACCAGCGGCCTGCTCGTCACCTTCAGCTACCTCGCCCCGTTCCTGACCGAGACCACCGGTCTGTCCAGCGGCTGGGTCCCGGCCGTGCTGGTGCTCTACGGCGTCGGCGCGTTCACCGGCATCAGCGTGGGCGCGCGCAACGCCGACGCCCGACCCCACGGAACCCTGGCCGTCGGCGTGGTCGGCCTGGTCGTCATCTCGGTGGCGCTGGCGCTGGCCGCCCACCAGCCGGTGCTGACCGTCGTGCTGGTCTGCCTGCTCGGCGCGTTCGGCTTCGCCACCAACCCGGTCCTCAACACCAGGGTGTTCTCCCTGACCAGCGGCGCGAACACCCTCGCGGCCAGCATGAACACCTCCGCGTTCAACGTGGGCATCACCGCGGGGCCGTGGCTGGGCGGGCTGGCCATCGACGCCGACCTCGGCTACCCGTCGGTGGCGTGGATCGGCGCGGCCCTGGGCATGGTCAGCCTGGTCGCGGTGGTGATCGCCGCCCGCCTGGACCGACGTCACTCCCGCGCGCGGGACACCGCCGTCACGGCGGAGGCGCACGAACCCGCCGGCGCCCCCGCCTGAGCCGGGCGGCCGCGTCAGGCCGTCCACCGGTGCCCGTCCGAGACGATCTCGGGCGGGCACCGGCGCGCGTTTCCTCGCAGGTCAGGGAAGACGGCCAGGGGAGGAAGACGGTCAGGGAAGGCGCAGCACCCGCGTCGGCTTGACGTCGACGCCCTCCAGGTCCCGCGGCACCGGCACCCCGTACCGGGCGACCTCCACGAACCGGTCCCTCGGCAGGTGCGCCCGCCCCGGATCGCCCACGACCACCTCGGCGCCAGCAGCCCTGGCCCGCTCCAGGAACGGCAACACCCGTGCGGCCATCGCCCGGTCGTAGAAGACGTCCCCGGCGAGCACGACCTGCGCCCCGCCCGCGTCGCCGCCCAGCACGTCCGCCAACACCACCCGCACCGACACCCCGTTGACCTCGGCGTTGAGGCCGATCGCCGCCTCCGCCCACGTGTCCACGTCGTTGGCGGTCACCTCCGCCGCCCCCACCAGGGCCGCCGCGACCGCCACCAGCCCGCACCCCGAGGCCAGGTCCAGCACCCGCCGCCCCCGCACCAGCTCCGGGTGGTCGAGCACGTACCGCGCCAACGCCTGCCCGCCCGCCCACGCGAACGCCCAGAACGGCGGTGGCAGCCCCGAGCGCCCGCACTCCCGCTCCGTGGCCTCCCACAACGCGATCGCGTCCTCGGCGAGGTGCACCCGCACCTCCGGCACCAACGGCGGAGCGCCCACCGTCGTGTTGGCCCGCACGAACTCCGCTGCCGCCCTCGACGTCGTCATGCCTCCCAGCCAACCCGACCTTGGTGACCGCCCGCGCCACACCCCACCCCACTGGCGGTTTTCCCCTGCCCCGCAAGCACACGCCGGGGCGTCGCGCCGCTCCCGACCGCCCGTGGCAAGATCCACGGGGTGCGCTTCCACGCCGACCTGCACATCCACTCCAAGTACTCCCGGGCCTGTAGCAAGGACTGCGACCTGGAGCACCTCACGTGGTGGGCGCGGCGCAAGGGGATCACCCTCGTCGGCACCGGCGACTTCACCCACCCCGCCTGGTACGACCACCTGCGGGAGAACCTCGTCCCGGCCGAGCCCGGCCTGTTCCGGCTGCGCCCCGACCTCGACGGCGCCGTCACGCGCACCCTGCCGCCGAGCTGCGCCGGCGAGGTCCGTTTCCTGCTGTCGGTGGAGATCTCCACGATCTACAAGCGGGGCGAGCGCACCCGCAAGGTCCACCACCTGCTCTACGCGCCCGACCTCGACGCCGCCGCCACGATCAACCAGCGGCTGGCCCGCATCGGCAACCTCGGCGCCGACGGCCGCCCCATCCTCGGCCTGGACTCCCGCCACCTGCTGGAGATCACCCTGGAGGCCGGCGGCTACCTGGTGCCCGCGCACATCTGGACCCCGTGGTTCGCGGTGCTGGGCTCCAAGTCCGGCTTCGACGCCGTCGAGGACTGCTACCAGGACCTGGCCGACCACATCTTCGCCGTGGAGACCGGGCTGTCCAGTGACCCCGCCATGAACTGGCGTGTCTCGGGACTGGACCGCTACCGCCTGGTCAGCAACTCCGACGCGCACTCTCCGCCCATGCTCGGCAGGGAGACCACCCTCTTCGACACCGACCTGGACTACTTCGCCGTCCGGCGCGCACTGGAGACCGGCGAGGGCTTCGCCGGCACCGTCGAGTTCTTCCCCGAGGAGGGCAAGTACCACCTCGACGGGCACCGCAAGTGCGACGTGCGGCTGGAGCCGGCCGACACCCGCGCCCGCGACGGCCGCTGCCCCGAGTGCGGCAAGCCGCTGACCGTCGGCGTCCTGCACCGCGTGGAGGAACTGGCCGACCGGCCCGAGGGCGCCCGCCCGGCCACGGCGGGGGAGTTCCACAGCCTCGTGCCCCTGCCGGAGATCATGAGCGAGATCCTCGGCGTCGGCCCGCGCAGCAAGAAGGTGCTCGGCGAGATCGCCACCCTGACCGCCGCGCTCGGCCCGGAACTGGCCATCCTCCAGGACGTCCCGGTCGAGGACATCGAGCCGCACTCGGCCCCGCTGGCCGAGGCCGTCCGCCGCCTGCGTCGCGGCGAGGTCATCCGGGACGCCGGCTACGACGGCGAGTACGGCACCATCCGGCTGTTCGAGCCCGGCGAGCTGCGCCGCGCCACCCTGCACACCGTGCCGAGCCTGTTCGACGACGCCCTCCTCGACGTCGAGCCCGCCGCGCCGACGCGTCCCCAGCGCACCCCGGCCGCGCCAGCCCCAGCAGAAGCGGTCGCGGAGCGAGCCGAGAAGCCCCTCGCGCCGGAGCCGCCCCCGGCCCCGACCACGCGAGACGGCGGGAACGGGTCGCTGTTGGACGGGCTGGACCCCGACCAGCGCGCCGCCGCCGAAACCACCACCGGCCCCCTCCTGATCATCGCCGGGCCCGGCACCGGCAAGACCCGCACCCTCACCCACCGGCTCGCCCACCTGGTCACCACCGGGCAGGCCGCGCCGGAACACTGCCTGGCCATCACCTTCACCCGCCGCGCCGCCGAGGAGATGAGCGAGCGGCTGGCCGCGTTGACCGACCAGGCGCGACGCGTCACCGTCACCACCTTCCACGCGCTGGGCCTGCGCATCCTGCGCGAACACCACGACCGCGCGGGCCTGACCGCCGACTTCGGCGTGGCCGACGACGCCCAGCGCCTGGCGCTGCTCACCGAGCTGACCGGCGACGAACGCCAGGGCCGCCGCGCCGCGACCGCCCTCTCCCGCCCCGACCCCGACCCCGAGCTGGCCGAACTGCGCCAGCGCTACACCAAGGCCCTGCGCGAGCAGGACCTGGTCGACGTCGACGAGCTGGTCACCCTCACCGTCGAGATCCTCGACGCCGACCCCCACCTGGTCGCCGCCTACCGCGACCGCTACCGCTGGATCTCCGTCGACGAGTACCAGGACGTGGACGAGACCCAGTACCGCCTGCTGCGCCTGCTGGCCCCGCCGGAGGGCAACATCACCGCCATCGGCGACCCCGACCAGGCCATCTACCGGTTCCGCGGCGCCGACGTCGGCTTCTTCCTGCGGTTCCACCAGGACTACCCCGGCGCCCGGACGGTCCAGCTCACCCGCAACTACCGCAGCACGCCGACCATCCTGGCCGGGGCGCTCCAGGCCATCGCGCCCACCAGCCTCGTGCCCGACCGCGCGCTGGTCGCCGCCGGCCACCACCCGGACAACCCACCGCTGGGCGTGCACCACGCCGCCGACGAGCAGGCCGAGGCGTCCTTCGTCGCCCGCACCATCGACCAGCTCCTGGGCGGCTCCTCGTTCCACTCGCTGGACAGCGGCCGCGCCGACGCGTCACACGGCGACCACGAGCTGTCCTTCGCCGACATCGCCGTGCTCTACCGCACCGACAGCCAGGCCAGGGCGCTGCTGGACGCCCTGACCCGCGCCGGCGTCCCCGTCCAGAAACGCTCCCACGACCGGCTCGCCGACCGCCCCGGCGTCCGCCACATCCTGCGCGAGCTGACCTACCGGCCCGGTGAGCGCGGCACGACGGGGGAGCGGGTCGTCGACCGGCTGCGGCACGCCGCCCGCGCGGCGCTGGCGCTGAACCCCGACCGGGACGCCGAGGCCCACGCCGCCGAGATCCACTCCGCGCTGGACCTGCTCGGCCCCCTGGCCACCCGGTGCGGCCACGACCTCGACCGGTTCCACACGGAGCTGGCCACCGGAGCCGAGGTCGACACCTGGGACCCGAACGCCGACCTGGTGTCCCTGCTGACCCTGCACGCGGCCAAGGGCCTGGAGTTCCCCGTGGTCTTCGTCGTCGGGTGCGAGGACGGGCTGCTCCCGCTGCGGTGGCCCGGCGCCGAGGCCGACGAGGAGCAGGTGCGGGAGGAACGCCGGCTGTTCTTCGTCGGCATGACCCGCGCACAGCGCCGCCTCTACCTCAGCCACGCCACACGGCGCACGCGGCACGGCAGCAGCCAGCCGACCACGCCCTCGCCGTTCCTGGCCGATCTCGACCCGGCGCTGTGCGAGCGGATCGGGGACCCCGCGCCCCGGCGCCGCCCCCGCTCCCAGCAGCTCCGTCTGCTGTGAGACGCGCCTGACCAGGCGTGATGGGGCTCCGGCTTCGAAGCCGGAGCCCCACACAGCCCCCTTCGCCGACACCGTTCTGACCGGGGCCAGGTGTCGCGGATCGTGGACGAGTGGGGAGTTCTACGACCAGTCGGCGCAGGTGGTGACCTGGAATCCCCGGCGGGGGAAGACGGTGTCCATGAAGAAGTCGTGCACCGCCGGGTCGTCGTCGGCGCAGCCGTCCCGCAGCACCGTCACCTGGTAGCCACGGTCCGCCGCGTCGTAACACGTCGCGGCCACCATCGCGCTGGTCGCGACTCCGGCGATCACGACACTGTCGACGCCGCGGGCGCGGAGCACGAGGTCGAGATCGGTGCCGGCGAACGCGCTGGTGCGGCGCTTCAGCACGACGACGTCCTCGTCGGCGACCGGCAGATCGATCTCGGTGCCGGCCGACCCCTCGTGGAAGGCGTCCCCGGCGTCGTAGAACGACCGGAACAGCTCGTTGTTCGGCGGCAGGTCGGCCCCGTTGCCCCGGACGGCGAAGTGCACGAACACCACGAGCGCGCCGGCCGCGCGGGCACGGGGGAGCAGGTCGGTGACCGGCGGCACGACCTGCCTGGCGAACGGGTAGCCGGCCGTGACGCCCCGCTGGAGGTCGCCGATGATCAGTGCGGTGGTCAAGACAGGCTCCCGTCCCGCCGCTGCGCCCGGCGCCCTCGGTGGACGGGACAGCCGGGCCGGCGGCCTTGGTGATCGCGATGGTCAACTGTGTGGGTGACGCTACCCGTCGCGATCATCCCAGCGTGGTGGAGACACGACCGGAACATGTCGGGAGCCTGCCATTCGTGGCCCGCTGTTCGGGTGATCGGCTACTGACTGTCCACAGTCGCCGGTCTTGCCGGCGCATGCCGTCGATGCGTACAACCGCAAACGATCCGGGAAGCGGCCAGCGTGACGAAATCACTGGCAGCGGCGCGCTCGTGACCGCCTGACCAGGAGCGACCAGGGACGACGGTGATGCAGCGCCTGGTTTCGTGCCGATGTCGCTCGACCCCCAAACCTATCCCTTCTCCTCTGTCCTCCTGCCCTGTGTCGTGCTTCTGGACCACATCCCCTGCGACAGCAGCCTGTCGCCTCGGTCTGGAAAGGACCTGGGACAAATCTGGGATCGGGCCTTACCCCGCCCGAGCCAGGTGGGACGCGAACCGCTCAACTCCTTGGCACCCGCCTCGCCCGCCTCCACCCGGGGAACCTGCTGGTTGCGCCAGCGTGGTCGGAGTCGTCTCACCTCACCGCGAACCTGCCGGCCAACGCGAGCTGGGCGGCTTGGTGGGCGCTGGTGAAGGACACTTCGGCGAGCAGACCGGGGGCCGCGACCTGGTCGCCCACGAGGAACACGCCGTCGCCCCGGTCGATGGACGGCCGGTCCCGCCACGTCGTGCCGGGGTGGTCCACCGCTCCGGTGCGCCCGGTGGCCACGGCCGTGCGCGTCCAGGTCATGCGTTCGCGCCAGCCGGGGAAACCGAGGTCGAGCAGGTGCTCCGCCCTGGCCACCCCGTCGGCCTTCCCCTCGTGCGGCGCCAGGGGAATCTGGGCCTGCACGAGCTGCTCTCCCTGCGGCGCCAGCGAGGGGTCCTGCGCGGTGAACCGTTCGATCCACCCGGGACGGTCCAGATCCGAGATCACGAAGGCGTCCCCACGCCGCGCGGAGACGGCCAGGTCCAACAACAGGGTGCGCCCGCTGGGCCAGGCCAGCGTCTCGTCCCCGAGGAGGACACGCGCCGAGTCCAGTGAGGTGGCGACGACGACCGGCCGTGTCTCGGGCAGCGCGTCGATCCGCGAGCCGGTCTCGATCCGCACACCGAGGTCAACGGCGTACCGCGTCATGCGGTTGATCAGCGGCCCCCACCCGCCCTTCGGGTAGTGCGCCTCCGGTGGCAGCTTGCCCACGCGGCGCAGCCGTTCCCGCACGAACGCGGCCGACAGCGAGCCGGGGTCGTGATGGAACGTCGCGACACCCGTGTAGTTCGCCGCGATGCGCGCCGCGCGTTCGCCGACCGCTGCGCTCGCCCAGCTCAGGAAGTCCTGGTCCACCGGGGCGGTGCGCCGCCACGCCTGCCGGTACAGGGTCAGGGGCGGCAGGACCCGCAGCCGCCCCTGGTGGTGGAATCGGAACCGGAGGCCCTCCCGCAGCGGGATCGGGGCCAACGGTCCCAGCAGCTTGCGCCTCTTCAACCAGGCCCACTGCGGACCACCGTCATACAAGGCGTGCGGCCCCTCGTTGGTGCGGTACGGGCCATCCGCGGTCCGGCCTCGCCCACCCAGTTCGCGGTGCGCCTCGTGCAGGGTCACGTGCGCGCCGGCCTCCGCCGCCGTGATCGCGGCCACCAGGCCGCCGAATCCGCCGCCCACCACCGTGACGTGGTCCATCAACCTCTCCCGTTCGTCGTCCGCTCGCTGGTCCGACATGGACGTTCGTGTTCTCACGAGCAGGACGAGGACGGTGTTCGAGGTGTGACAGGAGTGGCGCGCCGCCATGGCGGGTCGGCTCGGCGTGCCCTTCACGGGCGTGTCCCTCGCCCCGCTCCGGGGCGAGGGACACCGCGCCCGGGCTCAGTCCTGGCTGGTCAGGCAGATGCAGAACGGGTGGCCGGCCGGGTCGAGCAGGACCCGCCAGCGGTCACCGCCGGGCTGGAAGTCCGGGACGGTCGCGCCGAGGTCGCGGCAGGCCTTCTCCGCCGCGTCCAGGTCGCTGACGGCCAGGTCGAGGTGGTAGCGCTTGGTGCCGGTGGTGTCGGGCCAGGCCGGTGGGGTGTGGTCCGGGACGCGGCCGAACCCGAGGGATGTCGTGCCGTCGCTGACCATCGCGTACTCCTCGGCGCTGTGCGTCACCGGCAGGCCGAGCACCTCGCTGTAGAAGGTCGCGAGTCGCCCCGGGTCCTGGCAGTCCAGGTTGACCATGATCAGGCTGGCCACGGTGGTGCCCATCAGGAAAGCTCCTTCGTTCGTCGGCTTCGCCATCACCGTGTCAGCCAATCCCGACATCTTGTGTCGGGTACGTCAGCGAGAATGCGGCGGTGCGCGCCTCCCGGATGCTCAGCCTGCTGACGCACCTCCAGGTCCGTGGCCAGCTCACCGCCCGTGAGCTGGCACAACGGCTGGAGGTCGACGAGCGCACCGTGCAGCGCGACGTCCAGGCCCTCGCCGCCGCCGGAGTGCCCGTGCGGTCGGTGCGCGGACCCGCCGGCGGGTACCGGCTGGAGGGCGGCTACCGCACCCGGCTGAACGGCGTGGGGCCGGACGAGGCCGCCGCGCTCGCCTTCCTCGGCATGCACGGTCCCGCGCAGGACCTCGGGTTGAGCAAGGTGCTGGACGCGGCCCGCACGAAGGTGTTGGCCTCCCTGACCGGCGAGGCCCGACAGCGCGCCCAGCGCAGCGCGGACCGGTTCCACCTCGACCCCGTCCGCTGGTACGGGCGGCCCGAGCCGACACCCCGCCTCGCCGACCTGGCCGACGCGGTCTGGCGGGACCGGCGGGCGCGGATCGGCTACGTGCGGCGCGGCGAACTCGCCGACCGGACCATCGACCCCCTCGGGCTCGCGCTCGCCTCCGGCGACTGGTACCTGGTGGCCCTCCGCGACGGCCAACGGCGCACATACCGGGTCTCCCGCGTCCGCACCGTGGAGGTTCTCGACGAGCCGGTGCGCCGTCCCGCCGACTTCGTGCTCGCCGAGGCGTGGGCGCGGTCGCGTCGCGAGATGGAGACCCAGCACGTCTGCGTCGAGGTCACCCTCCGCGTCGCCACGGCCGTCCTGCCCCGGCTGCGTCGTGTGGTCGCCGTCGAGGGGCAGGACCGGATCGACCTCACCGCGACCGGCGACGAGATCGAGCTGACCGTGCCGTTCGAGGGGGAGAGCTGGGCCTGCACCGCCCTGCTCGGCCTCGGCCCGGCCGTGGAGGTGTTGGCGCCGGCCAGCCTCCGCACACGCATGGCCGTCCAGTCCCGGGCCATCGCCGCCCGCTACGAGCCCCACGAGAACCCTGAGACCCACGGATGACTCCCGCGCCGCGACCTGCTGTGTGGCCCGGCTCGACTCCCTCCGATCCACCGATGTCACGTCCGAGGTCCACGTTGGTCGATCGTCGAGCCAACCCCGGTCAGTCCGTGGACGGTTCCCGAGGCTGACGCCGAGCCCGCCCCACCGCCCTTAGCGTCGCCGTGACCAACCAAAGGGAGGTTCACGGTGAGGAGATGGACAGCCCTCGCCGTGGCGACCGGGCTCGCGACGTTCGCGACGCCGGCAGCCGCGGCGTTACCCCAACACCAGCCGCCGCACCACTGCGCCACCGCGACGCAGCGCTGCGACGGCGCCATCCAGGTGCCCTTGAACTGGGCCGACCCGAACTCCGAGCGGATCTCGGTGAACTTCGTCTGGGTGCCGCGCGCCGACCGGTCCCGCCCGTCCGCCGGCGTCGTCGCCGGCCTGGGCGGGGGACCGGCGGGGACGGTGCGGTCCACGTCGTTGTTCGTCGCCACGCTCGGGCCGCTGTTGGAGCGGCACGACCTGCTCGTCGTCGAACGGAGGGGATTCGGCGAGGCAGCCCCGTGGCGGTGCCCGGAGATCGATCTGGTGCGGCAGGAGACGATCCGGGCCTGCGCCGACCGCGTCGGCCCCCGGGCTCAGTTCTTCACCACGGACCAACGGGTCGCCGACGTCGAAGCCGTGCGCGGGGCACTGGGCGTCCCGGCGTTGATGCTCTACGGGCTTTCCTACGGAACCCTTGACGTCCAGGCCTACCTGGCTCGTTACCCGCAGCGCGTCACAGCCGCGGTCATGGACAGCGTCGTGCGCGCCGACGCCAACGGGTACGTGACCGGGACCCTCTACTCGGACCACCTCAAGGAGGGGCTGGAGCAGCTCGACGTGCCATGCCGGGAGTCCCGGTCCTGCGGGAGCCTCCCCGGCGACGGCGCCAGCCGGTGGGCCGAGCTGGCGCGGCACCTGCGGAGGGAGCCGGACCCCCAGGTGCCGTTCTTCGCGCTGGACCAGCTCATGGCCAGGCTCGACGAACCGACGGCCGGCCGTGAGGCCAACGCCGCGGCCGCCGCCTACCTCGCCGGCGACAAAGCCCCGCTGCGCCGCCTGGCCCCGTTGATCGGGCCGGGCAGGGGAGCGGACATGAACGACATGTTTCGGACCAACAGCGCGTTTCTGGCGTATAGCTGCGCCGACAGCGCGTTTCCCTATGACCGGTCGGCCTCGCCCGAGGTGCGTCGGCAGCAGCTCGCCGAGTACCGGCGCACCCACCCCGAGCGTCCGTTCACCGCGGCGGAGGTGTTCGGCGCGGCCGGTTTCCTGGAGGACTGGTGCGTCAACTGGCCGACGCCACGGCCGTCGCCGCCCCTCCCGCCGGACGCCCGCTACCCGGATGTTCCCGTGTTCGCCATCGCCGGCGAACTCGACGGCGACACCGCCGCGAACACGACCGCCCTCGCGCGCGAGTTCCCCCGCGGCAGGTCTGTCGTGGTGCCATTCGGCGGCCACACGGGGTCCGTCGTCGGATACTGGTCCTACAGCGAGTGCCTGGCCGAGCAGGTGCGGTCGTTCTTCGTCGACCCAACCCGGCCTGGGGCGAAGTCATCCTGTTCCGCGAAGAACTACCGCGCGCTGGGGCGGTTCCCCTCCACTGTCGGAGAGCTGCCGCCCGTGCACGCCGCGGCGCTGGACGACGCGGAACGCGGGAGCGTCGCCGCGGCCTTCGCGACGGCGTCCGACGCGCTGTCCCGCCGCAACCCCAACTCGCATTTCACCACTGCCCTGAAGAACGAGTCCGGGCTCCGCGGTGGCACGGTGACCTTCGACGACCCGGCGCGACGGATCCGGCTCGACGGGGTCCGCTTCGTGGCGGACGTGGCGGTGTCGGGGGAGATCCAACTTCCTCGCGACGGGGGCGACGGTGAGGCGACAGCCGAGCTGACGGTCAGCGCCGACGGCGCGGCCGGCCATCGTCTCCGCATGTCCTGGCCGGCGTTCCACTCCCGACCCACCGTGTCCCTGCGCGGGACGTTCGGTGACAGGCCCTTCGTCGCTCGCACCACCACGGTTCCCTGACCGGACTTCCGCATACGGCCCCTCGTCTGGAGGCGCGCGCCCAGTCCGACCTGTCATCGAAACGGTGGGAGGTCCCGACGCCGTTAGCGTCGGGACCTCCCACGCGGGCGCTACTCGTCCTCGTTGTCTGCTGGCACCTTCGGAATCGTCGTTGTCGGCGACTCGTCGGCCGGCGGGTTGTCGTTGCCGTTGCCCATGGCTACCTCCTCTCATCGACCTACGGGTTGGGGTGCTTGGCGACCACGACGGTGATGTCGTCCTGGCTGCGCTCACGCGCGGCCTTCACGAGTTGTTCGGCGCAGGTGGTCAGGTCGGTCTGGTGCCGCGCCCAGATCGCGGCGATCTCGTCCTCGGACAGCCTCAGGCCGTCGGAGGCCAGGACCAGGTACGGCGCGCGGGTGGTGGTCGCGGGAATGCCCTCGTGCACGCAGTCGGAGAGATCGTTGTAGATCATGTGGTCGGCGCGTCGGGCCTCCTCCTCCGGCTCGCCCCTGTCCCGCAGCCACTGCCCCTGGGTGTGGGGTGTGGTCAGCCGCGTCACCTTGCCGGACTTCCCGATCCTGTACGCCGCGCTGTCGCCGGCCCAGGAGATCACCCAGCCGCGACCGTCCCATGCCTTGGCCACCACGATCGTGGCCGACCTGCGGTCCAGGCAGTAGTCCGGCTCGCCGCACAGCCTCGACGCCTCGACGATGCCCTCCAACGGCGTCCGCGCGGCAGCGGTGAGGGCGGCGGTCGTGGCGGCCTGTTGGGCCAGCTCGGCGATCTCGGGTGTCGAGCCGGTGCCGTCGGTGACCACGACGGCGAGATGTTTCTCGTGTGTCTGGTAGGCGTACGCGTCGGCGTTGAGGGGTCGGTTCGGGCCCTTCTCGCTCGCGCAGCCAACGGCGGGGGACGGATTGTCGGTCATGTGAACTCTTTCTCCCGGGCTCGGAACTCGGGTGGTCACAGGGCTACCGGGGTGATCGTCGACCGCAGCACCGGGGCGGACGCCACCACCAGGCGTGGGGCCAGCCGGTCCCCGGGCGGGGGCAGGGTGAGCAGGGCGGTCACGATCTCGCCGAGCCCCCCGGCGCATTCCCAGACGATGCCGGGCGGTTCCTCGTCGGTCATGCGCAGTCCGATCACGTCCCTGGGTGAGCGGACACCAATCGCGTCCCGCCAGCCACCGGGCCACTGCCGGAACCCGTCCACCTCGACAGGGCGACCGTCGCGGACCAGTGGTGGCAGGAACCGCCACCCCCCGTCGCGCAGGGTGATCAGGTGGGCGAGTTCGGGAAAGGCGTCGACGGCGGCCTGATCAGTGGCGTTCACCGCCACCTCCGGTTCCTGACGAACCGGGGCGAGAGGTGTCGCGTCACCTCGGGCAGCGGCGAGGTCGGTGGTCGCGCGCCGTCCCGTTGGGCACACGTGTGCTTCTCCCCGGAGACCTCGGACTCGTGGGGTGGCCGCACCCTGTTCATGCACCGGCTCCTGTCCGTCGAGGACCTCATGGATGTCCCCTGTGGATGATTTGTGGTCTGAGAGACGCCGTCCTTCGCCCTGGGGACGGGGCCGACCCGCGGGCCGGGCGTCAGCCCGAAGGGGATGGACGGTTTTCTTCGATGGAGAGTAGGAAGAAACCGGGAGCCTGAGAACGAAGTTTCTCGCTCTTTCTCGAATGTCCCTCTCCTGGGTGCGTCACCCCCGAAACTACTCGCCACCCTCGATCACGCCGGGGACGTGCGCCGCAAGATCGTCCACCACGCGAGTGACGATCGCCCTGGCCGACCGGCCGTAGCTGGCGATCGAGGCGAGCTGCTCGAAGAGCCGCCCGTACAGCCTGGTCTCCTGCGGTTGTGCGAGGTTCAGCTCGGCCGAGAAGGTCTCCACCATCACGCGGTCGTCGTCGAGCAGCCAGAAACCGTGGGCGGGCGCCACCGGGTAGGCCGCCTCGAAACCAATCACGCCGAGCCTCACGTTGGGCAGCGCTGACAGCGAGACCAGGCGGTCGAGCTGCCCCAGCATCACCTCGGGCGGGCACAGCCGGTACCGGAGGGCTGCTTCGGTCAGGACGAAGTGGAACCGCTTGTCCCGCCGGTAAAGGATCTCCTGGCGCCTCATCCGCGCGGCCACCGCTTCGTGGACGTCATCGCGCACGTCGAACACGGCGACGCTCTGGGCGAATCGGTACTGGGCGTACTCGGCCGTCTGAAGCAGGCCGGGGATGAACGTGGACTCGAAGGCGCGGAAGAACCGAGTCCTGGCATCGAGCCCGGCGATCTCCTGCTGGTGGGCTTTCAGGCCCGACCTGAGCTGCCGCTGCCATTCGGCGTGTTGGACCTCAAGAGTGTGCAGGGAAGCGAGCAGAGCCTCCGTCTCGGCCTCGCTGCCGGTTACCCGCGTCCACTCGCGAATGTCGTGATCGGTGGGGGTCTGTCGGCCGTTCTCCAGCTTGGACACCTTGGAAGGCGGCCAAGACAAGGACTCCGCGAGCTGCCGGCCACTCATGTCGGCCCGTCGCCGCAGCTCGCGCAGCCGCTTTCCCAGCGCCACGCGTGCTTCGTGCACGCTGGTGACGTTGGTCGTTCTATTCGATGGCAAAGTCGTCCCGTCGCGCCGATCGATGCCAGGCCACGTCTCGCCAGTAGTTGTGCTGCACGATCAGCGCCGGATCGTCGATCACCTCGCCGCCGAGGAAGTTCTCGTCGTCATCGAAGTGCATCCGCACCAGCTTCCGCGAGTCGAACAACCAGTAGTCGTGGTCGGGCAGCCCCACGGCGTCATGACGGGCCAGGTAGCGGATGTCCTCGCCCGCGGCGTTGGTGTATTGGGAGCAGAAGACGCCGAAACGGCTGTAGTCGGTCAACGGCACCGTGACGACCCGTACACGCGAGAAGCGCTTTCCCTCGGCGGTGGCTTCCCTGATCATGGTCAGCCAGTTCTGGAACCAGCCCATGTCGACCGGCTCGCCCGCGACGAACTGACGCAGGGCTTCCGCCTCGTTGGCGGACCTGTACTCGTCGCGCGTCTCCAGGCGGAAGGCGGTGTGCTCGAAGGCGCGGAAGAGCCTGCCGAACTCCGGGCCGGGTGGGATGAGCTGAGTCAGCGCCGTCCCTCCTCGTGCAGGTACCGCCGCGCGTACATCTTGAGCACGTCTTCGGGGATCTCGACCAGGGTCTCGTGCTCGGGCACCGGGCCGATGTCCGCGAGTGCCTGGGGGTCGGTCACCTTCCACCCCTGGGCGATGTAGGTGATCCGGTCGGTGCGGTCGGTGGCGAACAGGGTGGGCGACTGTCCCTCCTGGGACTCCGGGTCTTTGCCGAGCAACTGTGCGCGCATTGCCCACCTCCGTTGCTCGAAACGTGGCGAATCCTTCGACATGCTGGTGGAGGGTGGCGGAGCGGTCAATGCCCTCGGCTCGCGTATGGATGGCGAGGGCGAACAACCACCCGTCCATCGCAACTGTCCTGTCGCCGCGGGCGTGTTTCTCTCGGCTACCGGGGTGAGCTGGGGGCGGGGGAGCCGTGGCGGAGGCCGTCCATCACGATGCCGAGCAGATGCTCGGCCTGTCGCGGTCCGTCCGGTTCGTGTTCGGTGGCGAAGGCGACGGCGTTGACCAGCCTCAGCACCTGGACCACCGTGACGTCGGAGCGGACGGCCCCGGCGCGCTGGGCGCGTTCCAGCAGCGCCCCGGCGGCGTCCACGACCAGTTCCCGGCACACGGACTCGGCGTTCTGGCCGTGCAGGGCGGCGGTCAGGGTCGCGGTCAACCCACGGGAACTGCTGCCGTGCCCGGCCAACTCCCGCAGCCAGACCTCCAGCGCCTCCGCCGGGGACGGGTCCTCCAGCAGCGCCCGCGCCCGCACGTGCAGCGCCTCGATCAGGTCCTGGTGCACGGCTTCCAGGAGTGCCTGACGGGTCGGGAACCGGCGGTAGAGGGTGGCGTTCCCGACGCCGGCGCGCCGGGCCACCTCGTCGAGCGGCGCGTCCACGCCCTGTTCGCGGAAGACCTCCCGCGCCGCCGCGAGCAGCAGCTCGACGTTGCGGCGGGCGTCCGCGCGAAGCGGCCTCCGCGGTGGTGACGTGCTCATCGGCCACCCTCTCTTGCTAAGTGGGGAGTCTGTCCATATATTACCCCCATCCCCAAGTGGGGAGTCTTTCCACTTACCGGAGGGGTGCGGTGATCCCGCGTTCCGCCGCGCCCACCAACCCGTCGACGCAGGACACCCGTCCCAGCAAGGAGAACCGCATGACCAGGACCGTGCTCGTGATCGGGGCGACCGGGCTCCAGGGCGGCGCCACCGCGCGCCACCTGCTCGCCGCCGGATGGCACGTGCGAGCCCTCGTCCGCGACCCCGCAACCCCGGCCGCCCGGGCGCTCGCCCACGCCGGCGCGGAACTCGCCGTCGGCGACATGGGTGACCGCCCCTCCCTGGACCGGGCGATGCGGGGCGCGCACGGCGTCTTCAGCGTCCAGCCCACCGAGGGCTACCCGGGCACGCCGCCCGACTTCACCACCGACGACGAGATCCGCCTCGGGCTCAACGTGGCCGACGCCGCCAGGGACGCCGACGTGCGACACCTCGTCTACGCCTCGGTCGGCGGTGTCGACCGTTTCCCCGGAATCCGCCGCTGGGAGAGCAAGTGGCGCATCGAGCGGCACATCAGCGCCCTCGCCCTGCCCGCCACGATCCTGCGGCCCGTCCGGTTCATGGAGAACCTGTCGGACCCGCGCCTGGGCGTGCGCGGCGACGTGCTGACCGACGTGTACCGGCCGGAGACCCCCGTCCAGCTCGTCGCCGCCCACGACATCGGCGCGTTCGCCGCGCTCGCCTTCGCCGACCCGGACCACTACGTCGGCCGTGCCCTCGAACTGGCCGGCGACGAGCTGACGATGCCCGCGATCGCCGCCACGATCAGCCGTGCGACAGGTCGGGACATCACCTACCGCCCGATTCCGCGCGAGTCCCTCGTCGGAGGCGACCCCGACGGCCTGGCCGGCTACGACTTCGGCAACGACGCCGGCGGCTGGCGCGCCGACATCCCCATGCTCCGGCGGCTGCGTCCGGATCTGATGGACCTCGCCGCCTGGCTGGAGGCCGAGGGGAAGGCCAGGTTCGACGCCCTGATCCCCTCGGAGACCGACGCCGGTCGGTGAGGCGATGGCGGCGCGATCGCCGACAGCGAAAGCGCGCATGCCGTGAGCGAACGGGGCCGGGAACACCGGAAGTCGCCTCCTACCGTCGGTTCCACCAACGCAACCGATCAAGGCAGGAACTCATGACTCTCCACCTGGCGCCTGAGATGCGCGCGGCCGGCACCGGCCTGACGCTCACCGACTCGGTCTACGAGCAACTGCTGCGCGACCGCATCGTCTTCCTCGGTTCGGAGGTCACCGACGAGGTGGCCAACCGGATCGTCGCGCAGCTCTTGCTGCTGGCCGCCGACGACCCGAACAAGGACATCACCTTCTACATCAACTCGCCGGGCGGCTCGGTCACCGCCGGCATGGCCATCTACGACACGATGCGGCTCATCCAGCCGGACGTGTCGACATGGGGACTCGGGTTCGTCGCCTCCATGGGGCAGTTCCTGCTGACCTCCGGCACGCCGGGCAAGCGCCACCTGCTGCCCAACACCAGGATCGTGATGCACCAGCCCTCGGCGGGCATCGGGGGAGTGGCCACCGACGTGGCCATCCAGGCCGAGGTGTTCGCCAGCATGAAGCGGCGGATCGCCGAGATCACCGCGCGGCAGACCGGCCAGACCGTGGAGCGGATCACCGCCGACGCCGACCGCGACCGGTGGTTCGACGCCGAGGAGGCCCTGGCCTACGGCTTCGTCGACCACATCGTCTCGGTCGACGAGGACCGCGTCTCGGCCTGAGACGGGGCGTTGGTCGGCGTGGGTGACACCCACGCCGACCAACGCCCGCCGGCCTCACGGCTCCGGGGTAGATCCCGCTCTTCCTTGCCCCGCAACGGTTTCCGAGACGTTTCCGCGTCGACCTGTCGACCTACCTCGTGTCGACCTACCTCGTGCGGCCGCGCGGTTGTGCCACCGCGAGCACCAGACCGACCGCGCCCAGCGCGCCGGCGATCCACAGTGGAGCGGTGTAGCCGCCACCGAGGGACAGCGCCCACCCGGCCAGGAGCGGACCGCCGCCGTTGCCGATGTTGAAGGCGGAGATGTTGGCCGCCGAGGCCAGGTTGTCGGCGCCGGCGGCGGAGGCCACCACCCGCGCCTGCATCGGCGGGATCACGGCCGCGCCGATCGCGCCGAACAGCAGGAACCCGACGATCGCGGCCGGCTTGCTGTGCACGGCGAGCACCAGCAGCACCGACACGAGCGCGAGCCCACCGACCGCCCCGTACAGGGTCGGGACCAGCGCCCGGTCGGCGAGCCGGCCGGCCAGGGGAGTGCCCAGGAGCATGCCGACGCCGATCAGCACCAGCACGAGCGGCACCGTCCGGTCGTCGAACCCGCCGACCTCGGTGAGCAGGGGCGAGATGTAGGTGAGGACGGTCAGGAACGGCGCCCAGCCGAAGGCGGTCGCGGCCAGGCTCAACCACAGCGAGCCGCGACGGAACACCGCCAGCTCGCCCCGCGGGTTCGCCCCCTCCGGGCGCGGGACGAACGGGACCAGCGCCGCGAGCGCCGCGAACAGCACGACCCCGATCACCGTCACGCCCCAGAACGTCGACCGCCAGCCGAACGCCTGGCCCACGGCGGTGCCGCCCGGAACGCCGAGCACGTTGGCCAGGCTCAGGCCCATGAAGACCGTCGCGATGGCGCTGGCCCTGCGTTCGGGGGCGACGATGCCCGCCGCGATCACGGAGGCGATCGCGACGTAGGCGCCCCCGGCCAGGGCCGACAGCACCCGCCCGACCAGCAGCGTCGCGTACCCGGGGGCCACCGCGCTGATCAGGCTGGCCACGATGAACAGCGCCACCAGCCACAGCAGCAGCCGCTTGCGCGGCATGCGGGTGCCCAGGACGGTCAGCAGCGGGGCTCCGACGACGATGCCCAGGGCGAAAGCCGACACCAGCAGCCCGGCGGTGGGCAGGGAGACGCCGAGGTCGGCGGCCACCTCGGGCAGCAGGCCGGCGACGACGACCTCCGTCGTGCCGACGGCGAAGGCGCCCAGGGCGAGGGCGAGCAGGGCGGCGACATCGGATCCGCGCCGTCGGGCGGGCTTGGGGCCGAGGGGTTCTTCCGTGGGAGTGGGTGGAGCCGAGACGTCGTGCATCACATGATCAGGCTCGTGCCCGGCCGCCTCCTGGTCAGCCGCGAACCACGCAACGATCGGTAAGCCTGGCTTACCGATCCGTCGGGCCGGTCAGCGCCTCCGAGACTCCGGCGACTGCGGCGACTGCGGTGGCCTCGGGAGCGTCGGGGACGTCGGCCGCCTCGACCGCCGTGGCGATGAAGGCCCGGACCCGCGCGGTCGCGCCGCTGGGCCGCCAGACCAGCCCGTACTCGATCGGCGCGGCGTCGTGGAACGGCACGTAGACGACGCCGCGCGGCGTGTAGTAGCGCGCGACGTCGGCGCCCACGGCCGAGATGCCGTGCCCCGCGCCGATCAGGGCGAGCGTCTCCTGCACGGTGCCCGCCGTGCGACCCCGCCGGACGGGCCGGCCACTGGGCGTGTGCGAGGGAGCCATGTGCTCCTGCCAGTAGTCGGGCACGTTCGCGTGGCAGGCGAACACCTGGTCGTGGGCGAGGTCCTCCACCGACACCGTCTCCCGCCGCGCCAGCGGGTGGTTGGCGGGCACGGCCAGCATCCGGGGAACCCGCAGCACGACGGGGCCGCGCACGAGGTCGGGCTCCCGCACCGGGAACTGGGTGACCAGCAGGTCCACCTGCCCGGAGCGCAGCGGCCCGAACATGTCCCTGACCTGGGTCTCGTGGATCTGAACCTCGGTTCCGGGGTGCCGGCGGGCGAAGGTGCGCATCACGTCCGTCACGAACTCTCCGGCCGCGCCGCCCAGGTAGCCGACCGGCAGCACGCCCTCGACGCCCCTCGCCTCGGACCGCGCGCGGGACACACCCCGCTCGATCCGCCGGTACCCCGGCTCCACGTCGTCGTAGAGCTGTTGCCCCAGGGGCGTCAGGCGCACCCGTCGACTCGTCCGCTCGAACAGGGGCGCGCCGATGCGTCGTTCCAGCCGTTGGATCGTCTGGCTCACCCTGGCCCGCGAGACCCGCAGCCGCTCCGCCGTCCGCCCGAAGTGCAACTCCTCGGCGAGCACCAGGAAGCTCTCGATCTCCAGCCGCTCCAGCACCGGACGACGCTACCTCGGGCCCCGCACCCCACCACCCCACCTGCGGAGATCCCTCTGAGCGGTGTTGGTCACGCCCCCCGCCACAGACGACTCGCGATGAGTGACAGCAGCGACCAACCCCGCCGCAGGCACCGCCGATCATCGCCCACGAGCTGGCAGAGCGCTCGGCTGCTTCTCGCTCGCGCGCTCCTGGACGTCCCCGGGTTCGACGGCGGCGGTGAACAGTGCCAGCAGATCACCAAGCGGATGACAGCAACCGCGTTCGCCTGGCTCGATCTCGACGTCCGGCGGGTTCGTGGAGTCAGTTCGTGCTGGCGGACTGGAAGGCGGTGCGGTAGGCGTGCGGGCTGGTGCCGACGACGCGGCGGAACCGGTCGCGGAAGGCGGTGGGGGAGCCGAAACCGACCTGGGACGCGATCCGGTCGACGGGATGGGTGGTGGTTTCGAGCAGGTACTGCGCCCGGCGGATGCGGGCGCGGTGGAGCCACTGCATGGGGCTGGCGCCGGTCTGCTCGCGGAACCGCCGGTTGAGGGTCCGGGTGCTCATGCCCGCGCGCCGCGCGATGTCGTCCAACGTGAGGTCTTGGTCGACGTTGTCCTCCAGCCACTCCAGCAGGGGCTCCAGCTCCGCTCCCCGGGGGACCGGCGGGAGGTCGTGCACGATGAACTGGGCCTGCCCGCCCTCCCGTTCCAGGGGCATCACCGACAGGCGCGCGGCGTCGGCGGCCACGGCCGAGCCGAAGTCCCTCCGGATCAGGTGCAGGCACAGGTCGAGCCCGGCGGCGGCGCCGGCCGAGGTGAGGAACTGGCCGTTGTCCACGTAGAGGACGTCCGGGTCCACGTCGACGTCCGGGTGGCGCTCGGCGAGGAGGGGAGCGGCCAGCCAGTGGGTCGTGGCGCGGCGCCCGTCGAGCAGCCCGGTCGCCGCGAGGACGAACGCCCCGGAACAGATCGAGGCGATGCGGGTTCCGCGCGCGGCGGCGTGGCGCAGCGCGGCGAGCACCTCCTCGGGCACGGGGGCGGTCGGGTCGACGCAGCCGGGCAGGATGACCGTGTCCGCCTCGGCCAGCGCGTCCAGCCCGAACGGGGCCCTGAGCGTGAACACACCGGCGTCGACCTCGGGCGTGGCGGCGCAGATCCGCACCCGGTAGGGGATGCGGCCGTCGGGCAGGCGGGTGCGGGTGAACACCTCGATCGGGGTGGACAGGTCGAACGCGATGACCCCGTCCAACGCCAGGACGGCCACGGTGTGCATGGCCACACCCTAGATGGACGCCGGGTTCTGGCCAACGTCCTCACCAGGCTATCCAGCGTGCGGTCAACGTGTTCGCCCAGCTCGGGGGAACGGTTGTTCCATGGCGTGAATCCGGTGGAACGAGGCAATCTTGCCTGTTCTTGCGGCTGCTGGCGAGGGTTAGCGTCGGCGGTGACGCTGCCCTGAGCAGCTCCGCCGCAGGGAGAGGACCGATTCCGGATGCTGGCCCAGTTCGTGTTGTTCGACGGTTTCGACCCGCTGGACGTCGTGGCGCCCTACGAGGTGGTGGCCGCGGCGGGTGTGAGCGTCGAGCTGGTCTCGGCCGAGGGACCACGCGAGGTCCCCAGCGGGGTCGGCGCGTTCGCGCTGCGCGCCGCTGCCCGGCTCGACCCGCGACGCGCTGACCTCGTGGTCGTGCCGGGAGCATCGGGCAGCGCCACCGGCGGGGTGGACAGCATCCCGGCGGTGCTCGGCAAGGCACTGGAGACCGGCCTCCCGGCGTTGTTGCGGCAGGCGTACGAGCGGCCGGGGGTGACGGTGGCCACGGTGTGCGGCGGGTCGATGCTGTTGGCGATGGCCGGGCTCATCGCCGGACGCCACGCGACCACCCACTACCTGGGCATGGAGCGCCTGAAGGAGGCCGGCGTCCACGCCGTGGAGGCCCGCGTGGTCGACGACGGGGACCTGGTCAGCGGTGGCGGCGTCACCTCCGGCCTGGACGTGGCCCTGTACCTGTTGGAGCGGGAACTGGGGCCGCGGATCGCGCACGCGGTGGAGAGGGTGTTGGTCCACGAACGGCGGGGCACGGTGTGGCGCGCCTGTGGCCCGGCTCCCGCCCTCGCCGGCTGACCCGGTGGCGAGCACGTCCACACTGGACAGCTCGCCTCACCGGACCGCGAAGATCGCCCGCCCCGCGGCGGCGGGCATCCCGAGCACGGCGAAAGCCCTGGTCACCGAGGTGGACATGGCGCCGGCGACAACCCGGCCACCACCGCGTCCACCACCGGCGACACACCGCGGCTGACCCGGTGGTGATGTCGGAGCACTCGGGTGGTGCGATGTCGGTCTGGACGTACGGGAGGGTGGGGCTGGACCTACTTCCGGCCTGATCCGGCGGGAATCGGGCTCCGGACGGTGCACAGTGGAGACACGAGTCGCACTGACCGGATCGGCGCACCGCGGAGACCGCGAGTGCCGCGGTCACCAGCCGTGAAGTAGGAAGTAGGAGGAAGGACCATGCGACAGGTGCTGTCGTGGGTGAGGCGTGCCTGCGTGGGGTTCGTGCGGGCCTGCGCCGTGGCGGCCGTCGCCCTGCTGGTCCCGGCGGTGTGGGCCGCCGCCGTCGCGCTGTGGATCTGGTGGTGGGACGCGCACCTGTGGTCGGGAATCGGGCCGTTGATCTGGGCGTGTGTCGGCACCCTCGCCCTGGCCCGCCCGGTCTGCCGGATGTTCCGCGCGCTCGTGGCCAGATGGACCGGCACGGTCATTCCCGCCGGATACCGGCAGCCCGGGCCGGTGGTGCGCATGTCCACCGGGTACTGGTGGAACGGCTACTCCTACGAGCGCACCAGACGGGACGCGCTCATGGACCAGAAGTTGCGGATGTGGTGGCGCGATCCCGCCGTGTGGCGGGACCTGCGGTTCACCGCGATCGCGCCGCTCACCGCGGGGGTGGTCGCGTCCGTCCCGCCGGCCGGGGTCGTGGCGGCCGTCCTCGGGTTCAGCCAGCCGGGGCTGCCGGCGCGCCTCGTGGGGGCGCTCGGCCTGGTCGTGGCCGTCGCCGGCGCCCCGTACGCCTGGCGGATCGCCGAGCCGGTGGCCGTCCGCTTCCTGCGCCCGTCGTCCACGATGGCGCTGGCGGACCGGGTGGACGAGCTGACGGCCCAACGCGCGGACACCACGGTCGCTCAGGCCGCCGAGATCCGCCGGATCGAACGGGACCTCCACGACGGCGCGCAGGCCCGTCTGGTCGCGCTCGGGCTGTCCCTGGCCACCGCCGAGAAGCTGATGGAGACCGACCCCGACCAGGCCAGGGCGTTGATGCGGCAGGCGAGGGACGGCGCCGCCACGTCACTGGCCGAGCTGCGCGAACTGGTCAGGGGGATCACCCCGCCGGTGCTCAACGAGCGCGGTCTGGTCGACGCCGTGCGCGCCCTCGCCCTGGACAGCCCGCTCGACGTGACCGTCGACGACGGCGTCCAGCTCCGCCTGGACCCGCCGATCGAGTCCGCCGTGTACTTCGGAGTCGCCGAACTGCTGACCAACGCGGCCAAGCACGCCCACGCCAGCACGGTGCGGATCTCCCTCGCCCGGGACGACACCGGCCTCGTCGTGGACGTCGAGGACGACGGCCGAGGCGGAGCTGACGTGCGGGCCGGCGGGGGACTGGACGGGCTCCGCCGACGCCTCGCGGTCTTCGACGGCACCGTGGAGATCACCAGTCCGTCTGGCGGCCCGACCCATGTGAGGATGATGGTGCCATGCGCGTCGTCGTAGCCGAAGACCTCTACCTCCTGCGCGACGGGATGGTCCGCCTCATCGAGGCGTTCGGGCACGAGGTGGTGGGCACCGCGGCCACCGGCCCCGAGACGCTCGACGCGCTGCTGACGCTGCGGCCGGACGTGTCCGTCGTCGACGTCCGCATGCCGCCGACCCAGTCGGACGAGGGCCTGCGCGCGGCGTTGGCCGCCCGCCGCGAGGTGCGCGGCCTGCCGGTGTTGGTCCTGTCCCAGCACGTCGAACAGCTCTACGCCCGCGAGCTTCTGGCCGACGGCGCCGGTGGCATCGGCTACTTCCTCAAGGAGAGCGTGTTCGACGCCGACCAGTTCGTCGACGCCCTGGAACGCGTCGCCGGCGGCGGCACGGCCATGGACCCCGCCGTCATCGCCAAGCTGCTGTCCAGCGGATCCTCGAACCGGGGGCTGGAACGGCTCACCGAACGCGAGCACTCGGTGCTCAGCCTCATGGCCGAGGGACTGTCCAACCAGGCCATCGCCCAGCGGCTGTTCCTCAGCGAGAGCGCGATCAGCAAGTACACCACCTCCCTGTTCGGCAAGCTCGGCATCACCGACGACGACAACACCAACCGTCGCGTCCTGGCCGTCCTCGCCTACCTGAACAAGACCTGAGCACCCACCACAGTGGACAGTTGAGTGTCCGTTTGAGTGTCCGTTCAGGACCCTGGTGGCAGGGTCGCCGCTGAGGCCCGGCCCCCGATGTGGCCGCCGCATAGCGTCATGTGACGAATCGCGGCCGGTCGGGTCGAAGGGCTCAGGACGACGGGGTGGGAGCCCAGAGGCCGGCCGCGGTTCCCTCCCGCACGTGCCTCTCGTAGGTCACGACCTTGCCGCGGATGACCTTCAGGCACGCGGTCAGCTCGGCGATCCTGGCGCGCACGGACTCCTCGCGTTCCCGCAGCAGCGCGAGGCGGTCCTCCTCGTTGCCGGGCCCCGACCGGACGATCCGGGCGAACTCCCTGATCCGGGCGATGGGCGTCCCCAAGGCGCGCAACCGGTCGCACAGCGTGAGCCACTCCACGCCGGCGGGCTCATAGACGCGGTAACCGCCGCTGGAGCGGGGGATCGGCCGCAGGAACAGCTCCTCGCGCTCGAAGAACCGCAGCGCGTGCACGCTCATCCCGGTCGCCTCGGCGACCTCGCCGATGGACAGCCCGCCCGCGCCGTCGCCCATGGTCGCCCCCCCCGGGTTTGACCTAGATCGCACTCTGGATCCTGACGTCGCCGGCCATGACGACACCGCGAGGCAAGCTCGGAAGCGGGTTCGGCCGACAGAGCACCGCACAGGACGTCCTCGCCGGGATCGACCTGTCCGACAAGACCTTCCTGGTGACCGGCGGCTACACCGGACTCGGGCTGGAGACCACCCGCGCCCTCGCCCACGCGGGCGCGCGGGTCATCGTCCCGGCGCGCAGGCCGGACGCGGCGCAGGACGCCGTCCGCGACATCCCGCGCACCGAGGCGGGCGCACTCGACCTGGGCGACCTGACCAGCGTCCGGCGGTTCGCCGACCGCCTGCTCGACACCGGCCAGCCCCTCGACGTGGTCATCGCCGGCCCGGGCGTGATGGCCTGCCCCGAGACCCGGCTCGGCCCGGGGTGGGAGGCCCACCTGGCGATCAACCATCTCGGGCACTTCGCCCTGGTCAACCGGCTCCGCCCCGCCCTGACCCTCGGCTCCCGCGTGGTGTCGGTGGCCTCGTCCGGCCACTTCCTGTTCCGCTTCCGCTGGCACGACCCGCACTTCCACACCGGCTACGACCGGTGGCTGGCCCACGCGCAGTCCAAGACGGCCAATGCCCTGTTCGCCGTGCACCTGGACGCCCTCGGGGCGCGCGAGGGGTGCGTGCCCACGCCGTGCACCCCGGCACCCCCGGCAGCATCCTCACGCCCCTGCAACGGCACGTCCCCCGTGCGGAGCGGATCGCCCAGGGGTGGATCGGTCCCGACGGGCAGCCAGCCGCCGGGTTCAAGACCTCCGAGCAGGGCGCCGCCACGGCGGTGTGGGCGGCGACGTCGTCGCTGCTGGACGACCACGGCGGGGCGTACTGCCAGGACTGCGACGTCGCCGAGCCGGCCACCACGGACGACATGCTGGTCGGCGGCGTCAAGCCGTGGGCGGTCGACCCCGAGGAGGCGGGCCGGCTCTGGGCGTTCTCGGCGGAGCTGACCAGCCTCGACGCGTTCTCCTGACGCCCTGCTCGGCCCCGGCGCGGGGCCACCCGTCCCCGTCCCGGCCGGCGTGGCGCTCCCCGAAAACGGGGAACGATCGGGGGAGGCCCCTGTTATAGGGTCGCCGACATGGGCAGTCTGTTCCTCTGAACTCCTCTGAGCGCTCCTTCCGCGAGTTGCCGAAGCGCGCCGCCGCGAGCCGATCGTCCTAAGTGGACGAACACTGTCGGCGTGGGTGCGCGTCCTCCCGCATCCCCTCATCACCATCGTCACGACATTCGAACGAGAAACGAGCTGTGACCATGACTGCCGCTCCCGATCACGACCCGTTCGCCGTGTGGTTCCGCGAGCACGCAACCTCCCTGTCCACTCTGGACCCGGACGCGCCTCTGGACGACCTGGAGCCACTGCGTGACCTCGTGGGCGAGGCCCGCGTCGTCGCGATCGGCGAGGGCGCCCACTTCGTCCACGAGTTCACCCTCGCCCGGCAACGCGTCCTGCGCTTCCTCGCCGAGCGCTGCGGGTTCTCCGTCCTCGCGCTGGAGTTCGGCTTCAGCGAGGGGCTGACCCTGGCCCCGTGGGTGCGGGGTGAGGGCGCCGAGGACGACCTCGCCCAGGTCAGCCCGTACGCCGTGACGTGGGGGCTGGGCGACCTGGTGCGGTTCGCGCGCCGGCACAACGCCACCTCGGCCCACCCGGTGCGGTTCGTCGGCATCGACATCCCCCAGGCCGGGGGCTCGCTGCTGCCGGCGCTCACCCCGCTCGCCGACTACCTCCGCGACGTCGACCCCGAGATCCTTCCGTTGCTGGAGACGGCCATCGGCATCGCCCAGCGGTGCTCCAGCGGCTCGGCGGCCTCGGCGGCGCCGCTGTGGGCGAAGCTGTCCACCGCCGAGCAGGACGGGTTGACCGCGGCCGTGACGCGGCTGCTCCTCCGGGTCCGCGCGCTGGAACCCCTGTACGTCTCCCGGGGCGGCCAGGACCGCTACGACGTCGCCCTGCGCCAGGTCGAGGCGGCGTTCCACGCGGACTCCATGTTCCGCGCGATGTCGGGGCTGTTCACCGGCACCGGGCTGGCGGGGGACCCGTCGGTGCGGGACCTGTACATGGCCGAGACCGTGCGCTGGCACCTGGAGCGCTCGGAGCCGGGCACCCGCATCGTGCTGGTGGCCCACAACAACCACATCCAGAAGACTTCGGCGGCCTTCGACGGCGCGTTCGTCAGCCTGACCATGGGCGCGTACCTGAACCGGATGCTCGGGGAGGACTACCGGGCCATCGCGGTCACCAGCACCGACGACCACGTCCCGGAGATGGAGCTGGACGAGTCCGCCCCGGTGGGGTTCAGGGTCGTGGACACGCCGCTGCCCGCCCCCGAGCCGGGCAGCGTGGAGGCGGCGGCCGTCGAGGCCGGGCTGGGGCTGGGCCTGGTGAGCCTGCGGCAGGCGCCGCCTGAGGCACACGGGCGGCTGGACCGCATCCGCACCCAGACCGCCTTCATGCACACGCCGCTGCCCGAGGCGTTCGACGGCGTGTTCGTCGTCCCGACGGTGACGGTCGAGGAGGAGCTGGGCCTGTGACCCCGGCCCGGTGATCGGCGGGGCCAGCCACCGCCCGGTGGCTGGCCCGGCCCTTGCCGACAGTGATCGGCTTCCGCTCGGTGGCGCGCGGAGGACCAGGGCCTGTCCTCGAAGTGGGTGGCGGGACCCGCTTTGATCTTGGGTTGTGGTGCGTGGGCATGAGTTGCCTGACGAGTAGTGGCAGGCGATCGAGCCGTGGTTGCCCGCCTCTCACGCGAAGGGACGCCCACAGGTGGATGAGGCATCCGTGTGATCAACGGGATGTTGCTCCCGGCGAAGACGGGTGTGGCATGGCGTGACCTGCCGGAACGACAGGGGCCGTGGAAGAGGTGTCGACAACCGGTTCTGGCGCACGACCGCGCGCTGTTTCCCCAGGTCATGGCGGGAGTCGTGTTCCGGCGCCCCGGTCAGGGCCGACCCGCCACCCGGGGCGAGCCGGGTGATCGCGGACAACGGCTGCTCCCGCCGAGCGATCCGCTCCTCCCTGCGCCGACGGCGCATCCCAGCGACGATTCCCGAAGGCCGTGACCAGCAGGCCACTGGCTGCGCCGCGGCCGGACAGGGGGCGCCCACCGGCCTTCGACCGCATTGCCTACCCACGCCGCACTGTCGTCGAAGGTTGCGTCAACCGTCGCACGCGGTGTCGTGCCTCGTGACCCGGTTCGACGACAAGACCGCCATCTCCTACCAGGGCGTGATCGATCTGGCCACGCTGCTCATCTGGCTTTGAGGACACGCCCTGGGGAGGACTACCTCAGGGCGCTGTCAGTACCAGTCCGTGTGTCCTCCGTGGCCGCTGGGCCGGACCTTCGGCGCGCCGTTGACCATGTCGGTGTAGGCGGTGGTGTACCCCTCGGGCACGGAGAACTCGCGGTCCTGGCCCTCGGCGTTCTGCACACAGACCCAGACCCATTCGCCCGGCCGCGCGTTATTGATGCGGGCCCAGTTCGCGCGGCAGGACGGGCTGTAGCGCAGTTCGATGAAGCCCTGCGGGGTGTTCACACTGCCCACGGTGTAGGCGTCTTCGTTGCAGCCGGCGGCGATCGGGTCCACGCCGAAGCAACTCGCTGCGGAACAACTGCCGGGGCCGCCCGCACGCCAGGGGCGGAGACCAGCCCCGCCACCGCCAGCAGGCGGGCGGACAGTCCCAACAGCATCGCCAGTGATCGACGTCCGATCAACCACCCGCGCCCCGGACAGCCCCGTCGCTGTCCCGGAGGTCCGTGTTCCCGCCGCGCGCGCCCCGAGTTCAGGGTGACGTGATGTCAGGTGCGGTCAGCGCGTTCCGGCCGCCGAGCCGAGGAGCCGAGGAGCCGGTCCAGGTGGTAGGAGAGCGTGGCCCGCGCCTCCTCCACGGACGTGCGGCCGAACGCCACCTCGACGCCGAGGCTGCCGGCGAGGGACCACAGGATGCGCGCCTCCCGCTCCGGATCGAGGCCGGGGTCGGCGCGGCCCTGGGCCTGCGCCTGGCCGATGACGCGGGCGGCGTGGGCGCGGATCTCGGCGTCGTCGGCGTAGAGCAGGTCCGCGACCTGCTGGTCGTCGAGGGCGCGCGGCAGGAACGCGACGCAGATCCGGATCGTCTGCCGGGTGTCGTGGTCGCCGCCGAGCATCTCCTCCAGCACGGCGCGCAGGACGTCCTCGGCGTCGGGGTCGGGGCGGCGGACCAGGCGGGCCTCGATCCGCTCGTGCATGCGCCGCTGGGCCAGGCGGAGCCCGTAGAGCAGCATCGCCTCCTTGGTGCGGAAGTAGTGCTGCACGCGCCCCATCGACACCCCGGCCTCGGTGGCGACCTCGCGCAGGCTCACGGCCTCCAGGCCGGCGCGGCCGACCAGCCGCCACACCGCCTCGGCGATGTCGCTCTTCTGTTGCTCGACGTCGACCTTCCGGGGCATGCGACCGAGCTTAGCAATGCGATCGCATTGACTCAGCTCGTGTCGGGTCATTACGATGCGAACGCATTGCGACGTGGGAACGGGGGACAGGATGAGTCGTGCGACCTTCGACGGACTCCAGGGGCTGTGTGGCCTGGTCGCTGTCACGCTGGGGGTGATCCCGCTCGTGCGGTGGTTGATCAGCGCGCAGCACGGCGCGCTGTTCCGCTGGGTGTTCGGCGAGCAGACCGGCGTGCTGGGCTACCTCCTGCCCATGCTGGTCGTCGCCGTCATGATCGGTGCCATCGCGGCCCTGGAGAAGGCCAAGAACCGCGCCTGACCAGCGGCGGCGGGCCACTGCGGATCCCCGCTCAGGGTCGGGGCGGGCGGCGGCCGGCCATCGACACCATCGTCAGGTTGAGGTCCACGAACGACGGATCGTCGAACAGGTCCCTCCACCCGCGCACGTCGGCGGCGGTGGCCACCCCCTCCCGCGTCAGCGGCTCGCCGATCTGTTCGAGCAGCAGCCGCCACATGCGGTCGGGCGACCCGCCCGTCCCGACCACCGCCACCATCGGCGTCAGCCGCAGGTCCACCAGCCCCAGCTCGGCGAAGTGCCGGGGCAACGCCCGCGCCCACACGAAGTCGCTGCCGATCCCGCGGGTCAGGAACTCGCGCAGCACCGCCACCATCCGGTGGTACTCCGGATGAGGGGAGGACTCGGCCAGGTGCAGCACCGGGTCCTCCACCACCAGCCACCCGCCGGGCGCCACCCACCGCGTGATCCGCTCCAACTGGCGGCGCGGGTCCGGCAGGTGCATCAACACCGCCCGCGCGTGCACCAGGTCGAAACCGGCCTCGGGGAAGTCGTCGCGGGTCAGGTCGTGGCGCAGCACCTCGACACCGTCGCCGAGGTCCTCCAGCAGTCGGGTGTCCAGATCGGTCACCACCACCGCTCCGGGACCGCACCGCTGACGCAACCAGCGGGCGACCGACCCGCCACCGGCCCCCAGCTCCAGACACCGCCAACCCGGCCCCACGCCCAGTTCGGTCAGCACCCTGTTTGTGGTCGGGTCGAACGTCTCCTCCAGGGCGCGCAACCGGTCCAGCTCGGTGGGCAGGTGGTGGCCCAACAGCGCCGTGTACCCGGCGGTCGGCTCGCCGTCGCCTGGCCCGTCGGACGCCTGGTTCACGCTGGTCACCCCCTGTTCCGCGCCCCGGTTCCACCCCTGTTCCGCCGCCGACCGTAACGCCGGGGTCCGTCCGGCTGCGGTCCGGACGGGTGCGCACGACCCCATCGGGTGCCACGCACGGTGGTCGTGAGCACCACCCGTTCGTCCGCTGTTCGGCCGTCCCCAACGGGCTACGTTGCGTGCATGGTCAACAGTCACCACCTGCTGGGCGCGGGCGAGCACCGGGTGATCGCCCTCCACGGGTGGCTCGGCGACCACCGCGCCTTCGCCCCGCTGTGGCCGGACCTGGACCCCGACCGGTTCGCCTGGGCGTTCCCCGACTGCCGGGGCTACGGGGACAGCCGGGACGTCGCGGGGGAGTTCACCCTCGACGAGATCGCCCGCGACGTGCTCGCCCTGGCCGACCACCTCGGCTGGGACCAGTTCAGCCTGGTCGGCCACTCGATGGGCGCGGTGGCCGCGCAACGGGTCCTGGCCACGGCCCCCGACCGGGTCCGCCGCCTGGTGGGGATCAACCCCGTGCCGGCCACCGGCATGCCCCTGGACGAGCGGGCGTGGGAGCTGTTCTCCTCCGCCGCCACCGACCCGGGCTCCCGGCGCGCCATCATCGACCTCACCACCGGGGGACGCCTGTCGAGCCGCTGGCTGGACCGCATGGTGCGGACCTCGCTGGAGTCCGCCCGCCCCGAGGCGGTGGCCGCCTACCTGCCGCGGTGGGCCCGCGCCGACTTCGCCGCGACGATCACCGGCAGCCGGCTGCCGGTCAAGGTGTTCGTCGGCGCCCACGACCCGGCGGTGACCGCGGAACTCATGCGCGCCACCTGGCTGACCCACTACCCCGACGCCGAGCTGGGCCTGCTCGCCGGCGCCGGGCACTACCCAATGGAGGAAACCCCGATCGGGCTGTTGAGCGACGTCGAGGAATTCCTGGGGCGGCCGCCGAAGTGAGCGAGCTGACCGAGCTGACCGAGCTGGCACGACAGGTCGTCGACCCCGACACCTACCTGCGCGGGGTGCCGCACGACGCGTTGACCGCGTTGCGGGATCAGGCCCCGGTCCTGCGGTTCCCCGAACCCGCCGTCGACTCCTGGCCCGCCGGCCCCGGCTTCTGGGCGGTCCTGCGGCACGCCGAGGCCCGCACGGTGCTGCGCACGCCCCGCGTGTTCTCCTCCCACGCCGGCGCCACCCAGATCCGCGACCCCGCCACCCCCGCCGACCTGGCCTACGTCCGGCGGATGATGCTCAACCTCGACCCGCCCGAACACACCCGCATCCGGGGGCTGCTCACCGCCGCGTTCACCCCCCGCGCGGTCGCGCGCCTGGAGGAGCGCATCCACCAGCGGGCCCGGCGGCTGGTGCGCGCGGTCAGCGACCGCGGCGAGTGCGACTTCGCCACCGAGGTCGCCGCCGACCTGCCCCTGTCCACCCTCGCCGACGTCTTCGGCATCCCCGAGTCCGACCGCTGGCTGATGTACGACTGGAGCAACCGCGTCATCGGCTACCAGGACCACGAGTACGCGGTCAGCGCCGCCTTCGACCCGGCGGGGGCGACCCCGATGGCCCGCGACGCGCTCGCCCTGCGCCCCCAGCCCGACGCGCGGGGCCGCATGCCCGACCCGCGCACCCGCTCCGGCATGCCCGACCTGTACGCCTACGCCCACGAGCTGGGCGAGCACAAGCGCCGCCACCCCGGCGAGGACGTGATGAGCGTGCTGATGCGGCAGGTCGACGCCGAGGGCGGCCGCGTCGACGTCGAGGAGTTCGAGAACCTGTTCTGGCTGTTCGCCGTCGCCGGCAACGAGACGCTGCGCAACGGGCTGCCCGGCGGGATGGTCACCCTGCTCACCCACCCCGACGCGCTGGCGCGGCTGCGCGCCGACCGCGACCTGCTGCCCACCGCCGTGGAGGAGATGCTGCGCTGGTGGACCCCGGTGATGCACTTCCGGCGCACCGCCACCCAGGACGTCGAGCTGGGCGGGGTGCGCGTCCGCGCCGGCGAGAAGGTCGTGGTGTGGTTCTCCTCGGCCAACCGTGACGAGCGGGTGTTCGCCGACCCCCACACCTTCGACCCGGCCCGCCGCCCCAACGACCACCTCACCTTCGGCTACGGCCCGCACTTCTGTCTGGGCGCGCACCTGGCCCGGGTGCAGATGCGGGCCCTGTTCACGGCCGTGCTCGACCACTGGGCCGAGATCGAGCCGGCCGGCGAGGCGGTGCGGCTGCGCTCGAACTTCCAGAACGGGATCAAGCACCTGCCGATCCGGTTCACCCCCCGCTGACCACACCCGACACCGGGGGACATCAGGAGGTCGTCGTGTCCGGCGGCCACCCCGCACCTCATCGGAAGCGCGAGCCCACCTCGCTGGCCCGCGCCTTCGGCGCCTCCAGCGACGCGCCGCTACAGCACCTTCGGCTCGGGGTTGCCCACCGCGCGGATCGCCCGCCGCACCGGCACCAGCGACACCAGCACGAACCCGACCACGAAGAACACCACCATCGAGATGATCGCCAGCCGGAACGAGCCGGTGGCCTGCCCGACCCCGGCGAACACCAGCGGCCCCAGCCACGAGGTGGAGCGCTCGCCCACCTCGTACAGCGAGAAGTACTGCGCCTCCCGACCCGGCGGCACCATCTGCGAGAACAACGACCGGGACAACGCGTTGGTCCCGCCCAGCACCAGCCCGATGCCCACCGCCAGGCCGTAGAACTGGAGCTGCTGCCCGGCCTCGACGAAGTAGGCGGCCCCGACCACCGCGATCCACACCAGCAGACTGCCCAGGATCGTGCGCCGCGCGCCGAACCGGCGGGCGACCAGACCGTGCAGCACACCGCCGACGAACGCGATGAACTGCACGATCAGGATCGTGGTGATCAGCACGTCCTCGGCCAGCCGCAGCTCGAACCTGCCGTACTGCCCCGCCACGTTGGCCACGGTGGAGATGCCGTCGGTGTAGATCAGGTAGGCGCCCAGGAACGCCAGGGTCAACGGGAACCGCCGGGCGGCGCGCAGGGTGGCGCCCAGCTCCCGGAACCCCGCGCCGAGCGTGGCCACGCCCCGCTCCCGCCCGTGCGGCGGCTGGTGGCGACGCAGCCGCGCCAGCGGCACCAGGGTGAACGCCGCCCACCACAGGCCGGTGGTCACGAAGATGATCCGCACCGCGTCGGCCTGGCCCAACCCCAACGACTCGTGGGTCAGGAACAGCGCCAACTGCGCCGCCAACGCCACCCCGCCGCCGAGGTAGCCGAACGCCCACCCCCGGGAGGACACCGCGTCCCGCTCGTCGGCCGTGGCGATCTCCGGCAGGAACGCGTAGTAGACGACCACCGACGCGCCGAAGCTGATGTTGGCCAGGACGAACAGCACCACGCCGAGCTGCCAGTCGGCGCCGGCGACCAGGCCCAGCAGCGCCGTGGCCGTGGCGCCGGCGAAGGCGAAGATCCCCAGCATGCGCCGCTTGTTCTGCGTGCGGTCGGCGATCGCCCCGGTGATCGGCAGCACGAGCACCTGCACCACCGTGGCCACCGACAGCAGGTAGCCCCACAGCGACCCCGCGGGGAAGGAGAGCCCGAACAGCGACAGGTCGCACTGCCGCAGCGCGTCCCCGCCGGGACACGGGTCGGGGCCGTTGCGGGCGGTGTCGGCCCTGGCGGCGTTCTGCGCCACCGACGTCAGGTACAGCGACAGGAACACGGTGACCACCGAGGTGGGAAACACCGAGTTCGCCCAGTCGTACCAGACCCACCCACGCTGCTCGCGCCGTCGTCGCGCCGCGTCCCGCGTCGGTTGTGGACCCTCGGCCACCGCAGTCATCCCGCCTCCTCGCCTTCCGGGCGGACTGTACTGACCCGATCGGGTGATGCGAGGGTGATCACCCGAAACCCGCCCCGACCGCCCCGCCCACCCTGGTTCCCGCTCCCGTGGACACGGCCCTGAAAGACCCGGGCCGTCGGGCGGGCCGGACGACGAGGATCACCCTCGTGGCCAAGGTCCTCGCACTGACCTCCTACCCCGTCAAGGGGTGCGCCGGAATCCCCGTGCCGGACGCGACCGTGACCTGGGCGGGACTCGCGCACGACCGCAGCTTCATGGTCGTCGACCCCGACGGGGTGTTCCGCAGCCAGCGGCGGGACCGCCGCCTGGCCCTCGTCCGCCCCGAGATCGACGCCGACGGCGACCACCTCACCCTCCACGCGCCCGGGATCGCACCGGTGCGCCTGGCCGTCGCGACGACCCCGCCCCGACGCCCGGTGCGCCTGTTCGGCGAGCCCCTGTGGGGGATCGACCAGGGCGAGGCCGCCGCCGCGTGGCTCACCGAGGTCCTCGGCGCCCCCAGCCGGCTCGTCCGGGTGCCCCCGGACCACGACCGGGTCGTCCACGGCCACACCCCGGGAACCTCCGGCTACGCCGACAGCAGCCCCCTCCACCTGGTGAGCCTGTCCTCACTCGACGCGCTCAACGAACGCATCACCGCGCGCGGCGGCCACCCCGTGCCGATGTCCCGCTTCCGCCCCAACATCGTCGTCGACGGCTGGACCACGCCCCACACCGAGGACCGCCTGCGGCGCGTGACCATCGGCGAGACCGACCTCGGCTACACCAAACTCGCCATCCGCTGCGCCGTCACCCTGGTCGACCAGGACACCGGGGCGAAAAGCGGCCCGGAGCCCTTGCGCACCCTGGCCACCTACCGCCGCGCCAGTCAGGGCGGCGTCGCCTTCGGCGTCAAGTTCGCCGTGCTCCGCCCGGGCAAGCTGTCGGTGGGGGACGAGGTCACCATCACCGCCTGGGGCGACTCCGAACTGCTCGACTGACCCGGACCGCGCACCGGGGCGACCTCGCGGGGCTCACGTCGCGCGCCCCGTGATCCCGGGCCGGAGGACAGGGCGGCACCCCGCTCGACCAGCGGACTTTGATCATGCTCGGCCCCAGCCTCGCTGATCAGCGAGGACCTTGGCCCGCGCGCCCGGGAACCGTCCCCCTCGACGACCAGGCCTCGGCGTGGCTGGGCGACAACGTCCTCGGGCGAGGACGACATCGCCCAGGACCGAAGCGACCTCGCCAAGATCCACCGCGTCCACAACATCCCGGCCGGCATGGGCCGGTGCCGCGCTCCTGGCCGTCGAGGGCCGCCCGACGCCGACCTGCCCCGACCGCACCATCCGAGTCCAGCGCCGAGCAGCTCCTCCCGGCCGACCTGCGCCCCTAGGTCTGACCAGGCTCACGCTGACCGCGCTCACACCGCCGCAGGCCAGGAACCCCGGGACCGCAGCACCGAGCGCAACAGGTCCGGCCGGTCGGTCACCAGCCCGTCCACGCCCATGTCCAGCAACTCCACCATCTCCGCCTCGGAGTCCACCGTCCACACGTGGACCTCCAGACCCCACCGGTGCGCCACCCGCACGAACGACCGGTCCACCACGGTCAACCGGCCGTGCCGGCGCGGGACCTGCGCCAACGCGCCGCGCACCGCCCGCCGCAACGGCAGACCCCCCAGCCGCGCGCCGGCCCACAGCGCGCCCACCGAGCGCGGCCCCAGCGACGTCAGCAACCGCGGCCCGCCCAGCCGCCGCAACCGGGTCAACCGCCGCTCGTCGAACGACGCCAGACACACCCGGGCCCACGCGCCCGTGCGCCGCAGCACCTCCACCACCGGCTCCACCGCCGCGTCGGACTTCACGTCGACGTTCAGCCGCGCCTCGGGCAGCTCCTCCAACAGGTCCGTCAACCGGCACACCGGCTCCCGCCCCGCGACCCGCGCGCCCGACACCGCACGCCACGGCAGCCGCGCCACCTCGCCCCGCCCGTCGGTGGTGCGGTCCAACACCGGGTCGTGGTGAACCACCACCACCCCGTCCGCGGTCGCGTGGACGTCGGTCTCCAGGTAGTGGTAGCCCTCGGCGACCGCGCGACGGAACGCGCTCAACGCGTTCTCCATCCCCGCCAGGTCGTCGACGTGCCAGCCGCGGTGGGCGAAGGCACGGGGGTGCGGTCCGTCGAGGTAGGCGTGGCGGGTCGGCACGGTGAACCAGTCTGCCCGAACCGGTGATCCTCCGCCCCCTCCCCTCAAGATCAACCACCTGGGTGGTCCCGGTGGTGGCGTGGCGTTCGTCGTGACCGGCGGGTAGCCGGATAACGTCGCGCCCCATGGACGTGGCGGCCGACACGACGTTCCCGTCGACTCGCCGGCAGGCCCGGCACTGCGCCTGGTGCGGGCAACGGCTCCCACACGGCAACCGGGTGGGGCGACCCCGCCGGTACTGCGGGCAACCCTGCCGACAGCGCGCCTACGAGCAGCGCGCGGCGGTCCAACGCGGCGGACTGCCCGAGGACGCGGTCGTGCTCTCCGCCGTGGAGCTGGCCGACCTCCAGGACCGGGTGTTCCAGCTCCGCTGCGCGGCCGAGGACGTGGTCACCGCCGCCGAGGACGGGGCCAGCCGCGACGAGCTGCGCCACATGGCGGCCGGCCTCGCCGAGGCGGCGCACCGGCTGGAACGGCTGCGGTAGGACGACGGACAGCGGCGGCGGGACGGGCCGCATTCCGCGGCTTGCCCACGGCCGCGCCGGCCGGCGACCATGTCGACCGGCGGCGAGGAGGAGCAGCAGGTGACCGACGCGCCAGACCTGCGCGACAACGGCTGCCCCCAGGTCGTGTTCCACGACCAGGTGGGCTGGCCCCAGGACGAGGACCCCGCACTGCCGCGCCAGGTGTTGCAGTGCGCCACCGTCGGCTTCGGCGTCACCGACGCGCTCGGGCGACTGCGCTGGGCCAACCCCGCGCTCGCCGAGCTGCTGCGGCTGCCGCTGGAACAGGTCGTGGGGCGGTCACTGCCCGCGCTGCTGCCCGGCGTGCCCGACGGCCCGCACGAGGCCACCGCGGTGCTGGCCCCCACCCACGCCGACGACGGCCACCGCTGGCTGGAGATCACCTGCGCCCGGCTGGATCCCCAGGGCCTGCTCTACACCGTCGTCGACGTCACCCAGTGGCGCGACCGGGAGCTGGAGGCCTCCCAGCAGGCCCAGTCCCTGCACCGCGCCCAGGTGCTGGGCCGCATGGGCAACTGGGAGTGGTTCATCGCCGAGGACCGCGTGGTGTGGTCCGACGCCCTGCTGGAGATGCTCGGCTTCCCACCCGGCACCGAGCTGGACTACGCCAGCTACACCACCCTCATCCACCCCGAGGACTTCGTCGTCGTCGAGGACGCCCTCCAACGCTCGCTGCGCACCGGGGAGCGCTTCACCTACACCCACCGCATGCTCATGGCCGACCGCCGCACCGAACGGATCTTCGAGTGCTACGGCGAGGTCATCACCGACCCCGACGGCGTGCCCGTGCGGATGCTGGGCACCGCCCACGACATCACCCAGGCCTACCGGCTGCACGCCGAGCTGCTGCGCATGGCCGAGGAGGACCCGCTCACCGGCCTGCCCAACCGGCGCGCCCTGACCAGGGAGCTGGAGCGGCAGCTCGCCACCGGCGGCCACGGCACCCTGCTGCTGCTGGACCTGGACAACTTCAAGGACGTCAACGACCTGCGCGGCCACGCCGTGGGCGACCGCGTCATGCGGCTGCTCGCCAGCACCCTGCGCGAGCACCTCGACGACGACCAGATGATCGCCCGGCTGGGCGGTGACGAGTTCGCCGTGGTGCTGCCCGGCGCCAGCGTCGCCGACGGCAAGGAGGCCGCCGAGCACCTCTCCGCCGCCGTGGCCGCGCTGCCCGTGGCCGCCGCCGGCGCCACCACCAGGATGACCGTCAGCGTCGGCGTGGCCCAGTACAGCCGCGGCGACGGCTGGGAGGGCGTGCTCGCCAACGCCGACCTGGCCCTGTACGCGTCGAAGTCCGCCGGCCGCAACCGCGTCACGGTCTACGAGAGCGGCTACTACGACGACACCGCCAAACGCGTCTCGGTGCTGGACCGTGTGCGCGCCGCGCTGGAGAACGGTGGGCTGGCGCTGCACGCGATGCCCATGGTCGACCTGCGCGACGGCCGGGTCGTCGGCCACGAGCTGCTGCTGCGGCTGGAGGACGGGCAGCTCCCCGCGCCGGGCCCGGCCGAGTTCCTGCCCGCCGCCGAGCGCTCCGACCTGGTGCTGGAGATCGACCGGTGGGTGCTGGGCCAGGCCATCGACGCCCTGGTCGCCCACCCCGACCCGGAGCTGCGGTTCGACGTCAACGTCTCCGGCCGCACCCTGGAGGACCCCGACTTCGCCTGCTTCGTGCTGGACCGGCTGGCCCACGCCGGGGTCACCCCCGGCCGGCTGGGGCTGGAGATCACCGAGACCGCGGCGGTGACCAACCTCGACGCCGCCCAGGTGCTGGCCCGCCGGCTGCGCGCGGCCGGCTGCCGCATCACCCTGGACGACTTCGGGTCGGGCTTCGGCTCGTTCGTGCACCTCAAGCACCTGCCGATCACCGGGCTGAAGATCGACGGCGAGTTCGTGCGCGGCATCGACGACGGGCACAGGGACGCCGTGCTGGTCACCGGCATGATCGAGATCGCCCGGGGTCTGGGCCTGTCCGCCGTGGCCGAGTGGGTGGAACGGCCCTCGCAGGTCGAGGCGCTGCGCCGGCTCGGCGTCACCGTCGCCCAGGGCTTCCACCTCGGCCGCGCCCGTCCACTCAGGACGCTGCTGGTGCCGCCGAACGGCGCATTGTCCACACCGGCGGGCACCCACCAGGATCGATGACCGTCCGTCTTCCCCGCCACGCCCCCCGGGAGTGCTCGTGACCCCCCAGGCGCCCGTGCGCGGCCTGCGCCGCGCCGACCTGCTCACCGACGACCCGGCCGGCGCGGCGGCGTTCTGGTCCGACCTGTTCGGGTGGGTGGTGCTCACCCCGCTCGGGCAGGAGCTGGCCTGCTGGGTGGGCGAGCGCCAGGTGGCGACCTGCCGGCGGCCGGGGCCGGGGGAGCGCCCCGGCTGGCACGTGGTCTTCGGCGGGGCGCGCGGCGAGCACGGGTCGCTGACCGGCCCGGCCGGCGCGGTGGCCGGCCACGACCCCGGGCGGGTGCGGCATGGGCCGTGGGCGCCCGCCCCGCGCCACGGCGAGCCCTGTTGGGTGGAGCTGCGGGTCGCCGACGGGCCGGACGCGCAGGCCTGCGACGGCTTCTGGGCCGGTGAGCTGGGCTGGGAGGTGCGGGCCGGCGGCGTGGACGGCTCGCACGAGCCCCGCGCGGTCTACTGGCTGGAGGAGCGCGCGGTCACCGGCCGGGCCGCGCCCGGGCCCTGGCAGGCGGGCCACCCGGGCGCGGGCTGGATGTGCTTCTTCGCGGTGACGGATCTGGACGTGGCCGCGCGGCGGTGCGCCGAGCTGGGTGGCCAGGTCATGGGCGCCCCGGCGGAGGCCGCGCTCGGCCGGGTGTGCGTGGTGGCCGACCCCGGCGGCGCGGTGTGCACGCTGGTGGAACGCCCGCGGGGCTGGGGCGGCGCGCTCCAGGTCCGGGACGGTTCCGCGCTCGGCGTCCGCTGACCCCGGTTTCTGTCGGTTTCTGTCGGGGTGTGCGACCACACTGGCCGCATGAGCCGTGTGGTGGGGCGGACCAGAGACGCCGGGTTCCAGATCGGGGTGTCCCGCACCCTGCCGCACGCGCGGGAGCGGGTGTGGGCGTTCCTGACCAGCCCGGAGGGCCTGGCCCTGTGGTTGGGGGAGGGCGCGCGCCTGGAGGGCGTCGGCGCGGAGTACCGGACCGAGGACGGCACCGTGGGCGAGGTGCGTGGCCTGCGCGAGCACGACCGGGTGCGGGTGACCTGGCGGCCGGCGGACTGGGACCACGAGACGACCGTGCAGGTCGCCGTGCGCGGGGACGACCGCACGATGCTGCGCTTCCACCAGGAGCGGCTGGCCGACGCCGAGGAGCGGGAACGCCAGCGCGCCCACTGGCAGCGGGTGATGGACCAGGTCGCCGCCGCCCTGGACCCCCTCGACGCCCGAGGCTGAGCCGTCCTGACCCGGGGGAGGGTGCCGACGGACCGGCCCGACCGCTGGAGGCCGTCGCGCGCGTGGCCGCCGTGTCCTGTCCTCCCTGCTCGGCGGTGGGGACCGCGGGCGGTCGATCTTCCGCGGCCCCCACCGCCGACACCTGACGCCCGGCCTGCTACTCCTCGTCCTCGGCGTCAGCCGCGACGAAGCAGATGCAGATGGTCTGCGGAGTCACCTCCGCCTCGCTGGGCGTCACTTCCTCGAACGGGTCGCATGAGAAATTCATGGGACACCTCCTCACTGGGCACTACGGGGCAGGTCGGGGGCAGGTCCAGTCGCGGCTAACCAGGCGGTCCCGCCGGCAAACCGCCACGGCCCGAACGGGAGACCTCGGCCGCACCTGTGAGTGACTTCCGGAGGTCAGCCCACCGCTCGTGTGGGGGAGTCGCGGGGCCTGGAATTCGGCGGCGGGTCGGACAGGGCTTCGGGCAGGATGCCGGCCAGGTCGGGCGGCACGCGAAGGGGTCAGGGGTGCGGGTCTTCCTGGAGACGGACCGGCTGGTGTTGCGCCGGTTCACCGAGTCCGACGTGGACAACCTGGTCGAGCTGGACGGCGACCCGGCGGTGATGCGCTTCCTCACCGGCGAGCCCACGCCGCGCTCGGAGATCGAGAACGAGATCCTGCCCCGGATCCTGCGCGACTACCGCCGGGGACCGGCGGGGCGGTGGGCGGCGCACGAGCGGTCGACGGGGGAGTTCGTGGGCTGGCTGGCCCTCCAGCCGCCGGAGGACGGCGCTGTCGCCGAGCTGGAGCTGGGTTACCGCCTGAAGGCGTCGGTGTGGGGCCGGGGGTACGCCACCGAGGGGTCACGGGCCCTCGTCCGCACGGCGTTCACCGAGCTGGGGGCGCAGCGGGTGTGGGCGCAGACCATGGCGGTCAACCACGCCTCGCGGCGGGTGATGGAGAAGGCCGGCCTGCGGTACGTGCGGACCTTCCACCTGCACTTCGACGACCCGCTGCCCGGCACCGAGCACGGTGAGGTCGAGTACGAGCTGCGGCGGGCCGACTGGCTGGCGGCGGGCCGCCGGTCGCGGTGAGCGGACGGGTGTGGGAGGGCGGGCCGGCGAGAGCCCGCCCTCCCACACCCGAGGTCAGGCGGCTGGCGCGTCGAGGATGGGGATGAGCTGCTCCTCCTCGTAGGTCAGGTGCGCCTCCAGGTCGGCGGTGAGCCGGTCGACCTCGGCCAACACCCGCTCGCGGTCGGCGTGCGGGGTGGAGATGACCCGCTGGAGCTCCTCCAGCAGGGCGGCGATCCTCTGGTGTTCCTGGCCCAGCCGGGCCAGCACCGGGGCGAGGTCGGGGCGGTGCTCGGCGAGGTGCGGGAACAGGCCGCTGTCCTCGACGGTGTGGTGGAAGCGCAGGCCCTGGCACAGGGTCAGGCAGTTCACCCGGAGCTGGGCGCCCAGGCCGGGGCCGGAGCGGGCGATCTCGTCGCGGATGAGGGCCAGCTCGCGGCGGAAGGCGTCGTGGACCAGCCTCAGGCCCTCGCCCGGCGAGCTGGCGTTGGGCGGGCCCCCGCCGACGCGCTCCAGGGCGACCACGGGGATGGTCCGGCTGGTCCTGGCCTGGTACTCGGCCCAGCCGGGGTCGGTCTCCACGGCGCGGGCGAAGGCGCGGTCGCGTTCGTCGCCCTCCAGGACGGTCGCCCGCGCCGGGTAGGTGAACACCCCGTCCTCGACGGTGACCTCGGGGTTGGCCAGCAGGTTGTGGAACCAGGCGGGGTGGCGGGGCGCGCCGCCGGCCGAGGCGATGACCAGCACGCGGTCGCCGTCGGGCAGGTAGCCGACCGGCGTGGTGTGGGGGCGGCCGGACCGCGCCCCGGTGGTGGTCAGCAGCAGCAGTCGGGCGTTCTCGAAGGGCGGGCCGACCCGGCCGCGGTGGGCGCGGAACTCGTCGATGACACGTTGGTTGAAATCGTGGGGCATGCTCTCGTTTCTTCTCTGGGACGTTGTTGCGCGCGGGCGTTCGGCGGGCATGGCGAGAAACCGCCCGGTGGGCGGAGAAAAGCCAGGGAACGCCCCTGCGCGGGGAAATGCGGGAAACCGCTCGACGCGAAACCCCGCCACGGCGTCGCGCCGAGGGGTGGGGTCGTGCGGACAGAGGGTGTGGTCGACGACGAACACGTCATCGAGCTGGGAATACGCCGCGCTGGGCGCGGGAGGACAGGGGAGGTGGCCCTCGGGGCCACCGCGCGGTCACGCGGTGGCCGGGTGCCTTCCTCGCTCGTGGCCCATGGCCGACCCGGCAGTCACGACCGGAACCCTAGTTGACCTGATCGGGCGAAGGCAACCGTCGGATTCCGGAAAGGCTCCGCCGGAGGTCTTTTCTCCCCTGATTCCCCTCTGGCTTGGTTTCCCGCCCCGGGTTCGTTCGAGGGTCGGTCGGGGCGTGCCCTCAGCCGGTCTCGGGGCGGCGCGTCGGGCTGGAGGGCGCGGAGGCCGGCGAGGGCCCGCGTGCGCGTCGCCCGGTCGACGCGATCCGTCGCCGGCGCGGACCGACGCCCGCCGGCCCCTGTCGATGTGACCTACATCCGTTCCGGAATGGAACGGAATAGGTGGTGGGCGGGCGCCGTTCCCACCCGGTATGAAAGATCAACTCGTGGTGGTGATCGGCGGGACCTCCGGCATCGGGTTCGAGGTGGCCCGCCGCGTGGTCGAGCGGGGCGGCCAGGTCGTCCTCGGCGGCCGCGACCCCGAACGGCTGGAGCGGGCGGTGTCCACGCTCGGTGCGGCGGCCAGCGGCCGCACCGTCGACGTGACCGACAAGTCCTCGATCGCGGCGTTCTTCGAACCCCTGACGCGCCTGGACCACCTGTTCGCCCCCGGCTCCTCCTACGGGCGGGGCAAGCTGCTGGAGATCAGCGACGAGCTGGCGGAGAGCCCGTTCCGCGCGAAGTTCTGGGGCCAGTACTACGCGGTCAAGAACGCCGCGCCCAAGATCGCCAAGACCGGGTCGATCGTGCTGATGGCCGGCGCCTACAGCGTGCGCCCTCCGGTGGACGGCGCGGCCTACGCGGCGTGCAACGGGGCGCTGGAGAGCCTGGGCCGCGCGCTGGCGCTGGAGCTGAGCCCGGTCCGGGTCAACGTGGTCTCGCCCGGGATGATCGACAGCGACCTGTGGGCGCGGGTGCCGTCGGAGGTGCGCGAGCAGAACGTCGCCAGCTTCAGCCGCGACACCCTCGTGGGCCGGCCGGGCACGGTCGCCGAGGCGGCCGAGGCCGTGCTCTACCTGATGACCAACACCTACACCACCGGCTCGGTCCTCTACCCCGACGGCGGCTTCTCCCTCCGCTGACACCTCACCCCGAGGGGGCGGCTCCCCGCGCGGGGAGCCGCCCCCTCGGCCCGTCGGGTCACAGCTTGTTGAGGCGGTTGCGGCGCACCAGGTCGCGGATCAGCAGGATCGCCATCACCAGCGCGATGCCGCCCATCCACACGTCGGGCCAGTCGCTGGTGCCCCGCTGGAGCGTGAAGATCATCAACAGCAGGACGACGACGGTGCCCCACCCGGCGAGCTGCGTGCCGCGGGGGAACACCCCGTGCCACCCCCAGCGGGTGGAGGGCTCCTCGTAGACGTCCATGGGCCGCACCACGTGCCAGGCGGGCCCGGGAGAGGAGGTGGGCATGAGGTCCTCCTGCTCGACTCCTGGCCTCATCGGCCGTCGACACCACGTCGTACGCGGTCTTGCGCGCCGTGCCACGGTCACCCGCGCCACGACGCGTCCCGATCGTGCCACCGGCACCCGCCCGCCACGCCCGGCCACGCGCCGCGCCCACCCCACCGAGTGAACGGTGACGAAGCGGCTCAGGAGGCGGCCGAGGGACGGGCGGGCAGGGACCGCCGCGCGTGCGGCCCGAGCACCCCGTCGAACAGGTCCCCGTGCTCGTCGACGCGGTCCAGCACCTCCGGCGCGGTGAACACCAGGTCCTCCGGGCGCGCGCAGGCGGCCACCTCCTCCCAGGTGACCGGGGTCGACACCGTGGGCCGGGGCCGGGCCCGCAGCGAGTAGGGCGCCACCGTCGTCTTCTTCGGGTTGTTCTGGCTCCAGTCGATGAACACCTTGCCGTGCCGGGCCTGCTTGGCCATGGTCGCCACCACCTGCCGGGGTGTCTGCCGGGCCAGCAGCTCCGCGGCGGCCCGCGCGTACTCGCTGGTGCGCTCCGGCCCCGGCACCGACACCGGCACGTAGAGCTGGAGCCCCTTGGAGCCGCTGGTCTTGGGCCACGCCGTCAGGTCGTCGGCCTCCAGCAGCTCCCGCAGCCGCTCGGCCACCCGGCAGCACTCCACCACCGTGGCGGGCGCGCCGGGGTCGAGGTCGAACACCAGCAGGTCCGGATCCCGCGGCCCACCGCGCGGCCCGACCGTCCACTGGGGAACGTGCAGCTCCAGCGACGCCAGGTTGGCCACCCACACCAGGGTCGGCAGGTCGTCGATCACCGCGAAGTCCGCCGCCTCGGCGCCCTTGCCGCTGCCCGGCGTGGGCACCCGCACGGTGCGCACCCACGGGGGAGCGTGCCGGGAGACGTCCTTCTCGAAGAACGAGTCCGCCTCCACCCCGTCGGGGTAGCGGCGCAGCGTCAGCGGACGTCCCCGCAGGTGGGGCAGCAGCACCGGCGCGATCCGCGCGTAGTAGTCGATCACCTCGGCCTTGGTGAACCCCTCCTCCGGGTACAGCACCTTGTCCAGGTTGGACAGACGCAGCCGCCGGTCGCCCACCCGCGTGGTGACGGTGTCAGACCTCATCGAGGACGACCTCCCGCGGCGACCTGTCCGGGCGCAGCCCCCGCCACGACGGCGCCCGCATCCGCCCGTCCCGCGTCCACTCGCGGAACACCACCTCGCCGACCAGGGTGGGGGAGACCCAGCGGGCCTGCCGCCGCAGGTCGGCGGGCAGCGGCGTGACGAACGGGGAGGTCTTGCGGGCCCGCCGGGCGAGCAGCCCCCGCAGATGGTCCAGCGCGGCGTCGGTGAACCCGGTGCCGACCAGGCCCACGAACCGCAGCCCGCCCTCCTCGGGGATCCCGCACACCAACGCGCCCACGGTGTCGGCGCGGCGCCCCTGCCCTGGCCGCCACCCGCCGATCACCACCTCCTGGGCGCGCACGTGCGCCACCTTGATCCAGTCCGGTGAGCGCCGGCCGGGCTGGTAGCGCGAGGCCAGCCGCTTGGCCACCACCCCCTCCAGGCCCTGCTCACGGCTGGCCCGCAACACCGCCGACCCCGCCCCGGGGAACGACGGCGGGGTCTGCCAGCGCGGACCGGACAGCGCCATGCCCTCCAGCAGGTGGCGGCGCCGCTCGTAGGGCAGCTCCAGACACGACCGCCCGTCCAGGTGCAGCAGGTCGAACACCAGGTAGGTCACCGGCCGCGCGCCGGCCAGCCGCCGGGCCTGCGCCTCCCCGCCGACGTGCATCCGCCGCTGCAACGCCGCGAACGACGGCCGCCCGCCCTCGAAGGCCACGATCTCCCCGTCCAGCAGCACCTGCGTGGACCCCAGGCTCTCGCCCAACGCCCGCAGCTCCGGGTAGCTGCGGGTGACGTCGTTGCCCAGCCGCGAGGTGATCGTCACCCGACCGCCCTCCACCCGCACCAACGCCCGCACCCCGTCCCACTTGAACTCGTACGCCCACTGCGGGTCCTGCTCGGCCGGCGGCAACACGCCCGCCGTGGCCAGCATCGGCGCCAGTGACGACGGCAGCGGCTCCCACCCCGGCTCCTGCGGCGGGTCCGAGCGCCGCACCAGCCACTCGTCCCGCTCCCCACCGCCGCCCCGCGAGCGCCGGAAGAACACGTACCGGCCGCGCACCCGCTCGCCGCGGAGCACGACCGAGACCTCGTCCCGGCTCCACTTCACCGTCTCGTACCGGCCCCGATCCCAGATGATCATCCGGCCCGCGCCGTACTCGCCGGCCGGGATCTCGCCCTCGAAGTCGGCGTACTCCAGCGGGTGGTCCTCGGTGCGCACCGCCAGCCGCACCGACTCCTGGTCCGGCGGCAGCCCCTTGGGCACCGCCCAGGACACCAGCACGCCCCCGCGTTCCAGCCGCACGTCCCAGTGCAGCCGCCGGGCGTGGTGCTCCTGGATGACGAACAGCTCGTCCCGACCGGGCCGCACCGGCTCCTCGGGCACCGGCTCGGGAGTGCGGCGCGGGTCCCGCCTGCGCCGGTACTCGCCAAGATCACCCATCGGCCGGCCCCGATCGCGACAGTGGGCGGTCTCAGGCCGGGCGCTTCTTGCCGCTGGTCTTGCGCTGCCCACCCGCGCCCGACCGCGCCCCGCTGGTCTTGCCCTCCCCGGCGGCCTTCTTCGCCGACCGGTCCGAGGAGGCCACCTTCGCCCGCCCGCCGGCCCGCTTGCCGCCCTCCCGCGACGCCGCGCGCCCCCCGCCCCGGGAGGAGCGAGCCGCCTCCACGCTGCGCTCCAGCGCGGTCATCAGGTCGATCACCTCACCGGCCGGCTCCGGCTCGGCCCGCGCCGGCGGCTCCGCGCCCTCGGCCTTGGCCTCGATCAACTCGGCCACGGCCTCGCGGTAGTCGTCGTGGAACTCCTCCGGGGTGAACTCCCCGGCCATGTTCTCGATCAGCGAGCGGGCCATCTCCAGCTCCTGCGGCCGCACCGTGGTGTCGGACTCCAGGAACCCGAAGTCGGGGGTGCGGATCTCGTCGGGCCACAGCATCGTGTGCAGCACCAGCACGTCCTCGCGCGCCCGCAGGATCGCCAACGTCTCCCGCTGCCGCAGCGTCACCTTCACCAGCGCCAGCCGGTCCACCCGCTCCAACGCCTGCCGCAGCAGCACGTAGGGCCGCACGGCGGCCTTCTCCGGCTCCAGGTAGTAGCTCTTCTGGAAGTAGATCGGGTCGACGTCCTCGGCCGGCACGAACTCCACCACCTCGATGGCCCGGTCGGTGGAGATCGGCAGCTTGTCGAAGTCCTCGTCGCCCAGGACGACCATCCGGCCGTCCTCCAGCTCGTAGCCCTTGGCGATGTCGGCGTAGGGCACCTCCTCGCCGCACACCGTGCACACCCGCTGGTAGCGGATCCGGCCGTTGTCGACCCGGTGCACCTGGTGGAACCGGAAGTCGTGCTCCTCGGTCGCGGCGAACAGCTTCACGCCGATCGTCACCAGACCGAAGGAGATCGCGCCCTTCCACATCGCCCTCATGGCCCCTGGGTACCTCGGATGGAGCACACCCGCACCCTTTTGTCACCCACTTGGGTGGCGTGTCGGGCTTGACTCACCCACCATCCGGGAACCCTTGTTCGGCGCGCCGCCGCCGTGTCGTCTCCTCGCGCGGCCCTGTGCCGCCCCGTGCGGCGCGGTGTCGACAACCGCCGCCGTCGCCGCCCCCCTGGGGCGCCTCACTTCGCGTCGGCGTAACAGTCCACCACCGACACCTCCAGCGGGAACCGCACCGGCGTGGACCCGAACACCCACCGCGTCGCCTCCACCCCCGCCCAGCGCACGGCCTCCGCCACGTCCTCGGCCACCTCACGCCGGCAGTGCAACATCACCTCGTCGTGCTGGAAGAACACCAGCTCCGCCGACCCCGCCCACCGACCCACCCGCTGCCGCAACACCGCCACCAGCACCAACGCCCACTCCGCCGCGCTGGCCTGCACCACGAAGTTGCGGGTGAACCGCCCCCAGTCCCGCGCCACCCGCCGCGCCTGCCGCTTCTCGGCCTCCCCGGCCCCCGGGTCCGCGCCCCGCTCGATCACCGCGTGCCACCGCGCCGACGGCGGGGGAGAGGTCCGCCCCAGCCGCGACCGCACCACCCGACCCTCCTCACCGGCCCGCGCCGCCGCCTCCACGAACCCCATCGCCTCGGGGAACCGCTGCCGCAACACCGCCAGCAACGGGCCAGCCCCACCCGAGGTGCCCCCGTACATCGCCGACAACAACCCGAGCTTGGCCCGCTTCCGATCCCCGCCGAACACCTCCTCGGCCACCGCCGCGTACAGGTCGCCCTCCCCGGCCACCCGCGCGAACCCCCGATCACCCGACAACGCCGCCAACACCCTCGGCTCCAACTGCGCGGCGTCGGCCACCACCAACACCCACCCCGGGTCGGCCACCACCGCCCGGCGCACCACCTTCGGCACCTGCAACGCCGCGCCACCCCGGCTGGCCCACCGGCCCGACACGACCCCGCCCACCACGTACTCCGGCCGGAACCGGCCGTCCCGCACCCACGACTCCAACCACGACCACCCGTGCGCCGTGTACAGCCGGGACAACTCCTTGTACCGCAACAACGGCTCCACAGCCGGGTGGTCGACCTCCCGCAACACCCACGACCGCGTCGAGGGCAGATCCACCCCGTCGTGCGCGAACGCCCGCACCAGATCCGCCGGCGAGTCCGGGTTCACCGCCCGACCCCCGAACGCCGCCACCACCCGCCCGGCCAGCTCCGCCAACCGCGCCGGCAACGCCCCCGCCGGCGGACGGCTGCCCAGCAACTCGGTCAACAACGCGTCGTGCGCGTCCGCCCGCCACGGCACCCCGTGGTGCGTCATCTCCGCCGCCGCCAACGACCCCGCCGACTCCGCGGCCACCAACAACCGCATCAGCCCCGGGTGATCCACCTCCGCGACCCGCCGCTCCTGGTCCGCCAGCACCGCGGCGAGCGCCTCCACCGGGTCCACCTCGGGCGTGCCCGCCGCCACCGTCTCGAACAACGCCGGCTGGTGCTCCTCCCGACGCCGCACCGGCGGGTCCGGCGGCACCGGACCACCCCGCAACCGCGCCCACGCCGCGCCCCACCACCGCGGCTCACCGTGCCGACACGCCCACCCCAACAACAACGCCTCGGTCAACGCCAGGTCGTGACACCGCCGCACCCGCACCCCGGCCCGCAACAACTCCGGGTACACCTCGGCCGTGGCCGCCCACACCCACCGGGGCCGCGCCACCCGCTCCCACTCGGCCACCCGCGCGGCGAGGTCGTCGACCTCCTCCACCGGCCCGGCCGGCGTCCCGTCCGCGCCCACCGGCCGCAACCGGCCGCCCCCGTCAGGACGCGGCACCACCACCACCCGCATGACCAGGCATTCTGCGTCATCGCACCGACAACCACGGCCTCGGCGGACCACCACGCCCCACCCCACGACACCGACGCCTCCGACCCCCGCCAGGCGTCCCCGCCGATACCCGCACGGCCCCGCCGAAAGATCCGGCCACGACGGCGCGACGCGCCGGGTCATGACGACCACGCAACGCCACGGTCGCCGATCGCGGCTGGTGGAGCCTGGGCGGCCAGCCCGACGCGTTCCTCACCGACCGACGCCCCGACCCCGCCACCATGATCGACCCCGGCCGCCACGTCCTCGACCAGGCCGAACAGACCGTCCCCGACCTCCTCGACCGCACCCTCGCGGCACTGACCCGCCGAGCGCGACCAACTCACCACCCCGCTCGGACACTGGACGCCGCCGACTGAGCGCATCCCAACCCGGAGGACACGCGCCCACAACGCGCACTCCATCGCCGAGGCCGTTCAGGCGGTGAACACCGGGGCGACGAGACCCATCACCCGGGAAAGAGCGCACCCTCCGCGGCACACCACCGGGGGAGAGGACACCCAGAGCAAATCCGGGGGAGCCCACCGGAGATCACGACACCAACGGGGCTCCCACCGAAGCGCCCCCACCCCAACCAGCACCCCGAGCCCAACCCGCACGCACAACCAGGCAAGGGGGAGCAAGGGCTCAGCCCTCGCCCAACGCCACCTCACCCAACTTCCGATACGTCCGGTTCGACGCCGCCGCCAGCCGACGCTCCCGACTCGTCGACTCGATGTAGTGCTGGCTCGACGCCAACGACGCGTGCCCCAACAACCGCATGATCTCCGCCGCGTGCGCCCCGTCCTCCGCCAACCGCGTCGCGAACGTGTGCCGCAACGCGTGCAGATTCGCCCCCGACGGCACCCGGTCATGCAACCCCGCCCACCGGTAACAGGACTGCACCAGGTACTGCAACGCCCCCCGACCCATCGCCGCACCCGACCGATCCACCAACAACGGCGAATCCCGACCCACCCGATCGCCGGGAAACCGCCGCCGCCGCGACCCCAGGTACGCCTCGATCACCCGCTCCATCGCCGGCTCGATCGGCACCGACCGCTCCCGACTGCCCTTCCCCCGCACGTGCAGCCGCTTCTCCCCAGGCCGCCCCACCACACAACCCACCGTCAACGCCAACATCTCACTGGACCGCAACCCGCACAGCAGCCCCAACGCCAACACCAACAGATCCCGCTCCGGCCACGGATCCCGCGCCCGACGCCCACCCGAGGCCACCGACTCCAACAACCGCTCCGGCGTGTCCTCACCCCGCAACGGCTTCGGCGCGTGCGCCGGCGGCCGAGGCCGCGCCACCGCCCCCATCGGATTCCCCGGAATCCACCCCTCCGCCACGCAGAACGTCAACAACTGGTTCCACGTCGACCACGCCCGCAACACCGAACTCTTCGCGTGGGTGTCGGCGAACAACCCGAACGCCCGCCGCAACGCCTCCGCCGTCACCTCCGACAGCGACAACTCCTCACCCGCACGCCCCACCACCTCGGCCAACCGCGCCCGCACACCCGCCACGTCCCGCCGATACGCCGCCGTGGTGTGCGGCGAGTCCTTCCTCGGCCGACGAGCCTCGAAGAACGCCTCCTCCGCGTCGACCAACCGCACCAACAGCACCCCTCACACGACCGACACCACCACCACGCCGATCATGCACGACGCCCCCGGCGCCACGCGCACACGCACGCGCCACCGGGGGCGTCAACACCAGAGCGTGAGAAGGGCTCAGCCGGCGCGGACCACCGCCACCGCCTCGGCCAACCGCCGCACACCCTCGTCGATCTGCTCCACCGTCACCGCCGAGTACGCCAACCGCAGCGCGCTCCGGCCACCCTCCAGCAGGAAGTCACTGCCCTTCACCACAGCCACGCCCCGCTCGGCCGCCGCCGACACCAACGCCGCCGCGTCCACATCCTCCGGCAGCTCCACCCACAGGAAGTAGCCGCCGTCCGGCTCGGTGAACCGCGCCTCCGGCAGGTGCCGCCGCAGCGACTCCGCCAGCACCGACGCCCGCTCCGCCAACGCCGTCCGCACCGTCTTGATCGAGGCCTCCAACGCGCCCGACACGCAGAACTGGTGCACCACGGCCTGCGCCACCATGCCGGGCGAGATGTACAGGCTCGTCGCCTTCGCCGCGATCTCCCTGATCAGCGACGCCGCGCCCACCAGGTACCCGACCCGCACACCCGGGCACACCGTCTTGGTGAAGCTCGACGCGTGCACCACCCGCCCCGCGCCGCCGTCCAACTCCAGCATCGACGGCACCGGCTCACCCCGGAACCGGATGTCCACGTACGGGTCGTCCTCGAAGATCGTGAACCCGAACTCGGCGGCCAACTCCAGCAACGCCCGCCGCTTCTCCAGCGACAACGTCACCCCGGCCGGGTTCTGGAAGTTCGGGATGACGTGCGCCAGCTTCGGCCGCACCCCCGACTCCACCAGCGCCCGCAGCTCCGCCACGTCGATCCCGTCGTCCCGCAGCGTCACCTGGTGCACCACCGCACCCATCGCCCGCAGGTTCTGCAACGTCCGGTCGTACGTCGGCCGCTCGACCACCACGTGATCCCCGGCCGACACCAGGTGCTCGAACAGGAACGCGTCAGCCTGCAACGACCCGTTCGTCACCAACACCTGGTCGGCGCCCACACCATGCTTGTCGGCCACCCACTGCCGCAACGGCGCGTAACCAGCCGAGGGACCATAGGCGGTCACACCCACCGGATCGGCCTCGAACGCCCGCACAGCGGCGGCCTTCAGACCATCAACGTCGACGATGTCCAGCGACGGGGCACCACGGGCAAAGGAAATGAGCTGCGCAGCGGTCACGGCGCCCAAGCCTACGACCCCACCACCAGCCCCCGAACGCAAGGCCAGGGAAAAGACCAGGGGAGACGCCGCCACCGCACCCAGCCCACTACCGACCAGCACCCCCGGCCAACCGCGACAACCACTCCCGCAACAACGCGACCTCCGCCGCCGAGAACCCCTCCGCCTCACCCAACGGCAACGCCAACAACCGCTCCGCCGCCTCGGCCGACGCCGACACCTCCGCCGACCGCCGCTCCGCCACCAACACCTGGTCGAACACCGCCTGCCGCACCAACTCCGACACCCGACGCCACACCCGCTCGTCGGCCTCGGCGATCGCCCGCAGCGTCACCCCCACCACGGCCGACTCGATCATCCGCGCCGCCCACTCGACCTCCACCCGCAGCAGACCCGCCCGCGCCACCCGCTCCAACAACCCCACCAGGAGCGCAGTCGCCTCCGTCGCCGCGGACGGCTGCCTGCCCGGCCGCGCCCGCCCGTACATCAACGCGTAGAACGCCGGATGAGCGCACCCGAACTCCACGTGGGCGTCCCACCCCCGACGCAGGTCCTCCACCGGGTCCCCGCTGCTGGGCAGCTCCCGCTTCCGCGCCAGGTACTCCTCGAAGCCGTACCGCACCACGGCCTCGAACAGCCCCTCCTTGTCACCGAAGTGGTGATAGAGGGTCGGCGCGCCCACCCCCGCCTCGGTCAGGATCGCCCGCGTCGACACCGGCTCCCCACCGGACTCCGCCAACAACCGGGCGGCCGCCTCCAGGATTCGCTCTCGCGCACTCACGAACCGAGGGTACAGAACCTCTATAACGACGTTACCGATCAGTGGGGGCAGAGCAGCCGGGAGCGCGACCCAACCCGGCCCTGGGGACGTCACCGCTGATCACCAGCCCGAGGCGGGGGAGCGGACCCCGGAGAACGGTTGTTGATCACACCCAAACCCCGGTCGGCGCCCCCACCACGCCGCCGCACGACCTCAACCCAAGCTGACCCCCAGCCACCACACCAAGCACACCCTCACGGAAAACGACGGCAAGGTGCGCAACAACAGGCCCCCCACCAGTCAGCCTCACTCGACAACACCAACACCCCCCCACGCCGACACCACCCAGCAACCCGACGCCGACAACACGTGGTCACCCTCACCCCACCCATCCACCCGGGAATCACCCCCTCCACCAGGCGTTGACACTGACGTGCTGCCCACCCGGTTCTCCGTCCTGGACCGCTCCCTCACCCGCCAGGGACAAACCGAGGCCCAGAGCCTGCGCGACACCGTCCGCTTCGCCCAACAGGCCGAAGCCCTCGGCTACCACCGGTTCTGGGTCTCCGAACACCACAGCGTCCCCGGCGTCGCCGGATCGGCCCCCACCGTCCTCGCCGCCGCCGTCGCCGCCGCGACCTCCCACATCCGCGTCGGCACCGGGGGAGTCATGCTCCCCAACCACCGCCCCCTCGTCGTCGCCGAACAGTTCGGCGTCCTCTCCGCGCTCTTCCCCAACCGCATCGACATGGGACTGGGCCGCTCCGTCGGCTTCACCACCGGCATCCGCCGCGCCCTCGGCGCCGACAAGGACGCCGTCGAGCGGTTCGGCGCCCACCTCACCGAACTCCTCGGCTACTTCACCGGAGACCAGGACCACCACCCCGGCGTCCACGCCCACCCCGCCGAAGGACTCCGGGTCCCACCCTTCGTCCTCGCCAACGGCCCCGCCGCGGACCACGCCGCCGACCTCGGCCTCCCCCTGGTCATCGCCGTCCACGGCGGCGACCGCTGGCTCCAGGCCCTCGACCGCTACCGCACCCGCTTCCGCCCCTCCACTTGGTCGCCCCGCCCATACGTCATCGCCGCCGTCACCGCGGCGGTGGGGGAGACCCCGCAGCAGGCCCAACGCCTCCTGGCCTCCGAGGCCTGGTCCACCGCCTACTCCCGAACCCACGGCGAGTTCCCGCCCCTCCGCCCCGCCGACGAGGTCCTGGCACTGGACATGAGCGCCAGGGAGCGCGCCTTCTTCGAGGAGGCGCTGGCCGGACAGGTCCACGGCACCGAGGACGAGGTGGCCGCGACACTGGACACCCTCGCGACCAGGGGCGAGGTCGACGAGTTCCTCATCGGCATGAGCACCTACGACCGAGCGGAGATGCTCGACTCCTACCGCCGCCTCGCCCACGCGGTCGGCCTCACGAACCCCGCCCGGCAGGAGCGGGCAACGGCACACGTCTGAGGCAGGACCACCACGACACCACCGAAGACACCGGCTGCCCCAGGCAGAACAGACAGGTGAACCACGCCTCGACGAGGCGCGGTTCACCTACACCCAATCCAACCCCACTACCGGTCAAGGGCCAGGCGCGACCGGTCCACCATGACGACCTCCGGCACAACGACGTCGTGCCAACCCAGATGACCACCCACCGGCCACCCCGACAGCTCATGCCTGGAAAGGCCGACGGCTCGCCCCCGCCGGCCACCACGTCACAGGAGAACCGCGCCAACGGCCGGGGGAGACCCCGAGCATGCCGTGCCCACAGAACCGGCACTGGGCGCAGTGACCCTGAGCCGGTGGGGCACAGCGGATGCTCCGCGAAAACCCTGCCCGGGGCAGGGGCCACATCGACCCCTGACCCGGCGGATGGCGCTCAGGCCCCGAGACGACCCACGACCTTGCTTGGCGTCACGCGCAGGACCACCAACGCCTCGTCAGGATCGGCCGTCGGATTGAACTCGGCATACGCCTTTCCCGTGTACTTCACCGACAAAGCGTCAAGCAACTCCCGGCCACCCTCGTCACTCAACGCCACCTCGCCCCGGATCTCCGCGTAGGAGTAGGGCTCATCGACGGGCTGGACCACCACCGTCGCCCTCGGGTCACGACGGAGGTTGCGCTCCTTGCGGCTCCCCACGGCACTCGTGATCAGGATGTCGTCGCCGTCGTAGGTGGCCCACACCGGCGACGCCTGCGGGCTGCCGTCCGGCTGGATCGTCACCAACGTGACGAAAGTGGGCGCGTCGAGGACTTCCTTGAGACGATCGGACAACACGGCGGCCATGGGATGGTTCCCCCCTGCTTCTCGCGGCGTCGGGCTCGACGCACCTGCTGCGCCGATCTTGCCTCAGCGGCATGCCCCAGATGGCCCCGATCCGCTGCGTCCTCTACCACTGCGAACCTCGCCAGCCGGCCGACCCTCCTCATCGGACACCCCGAGGAACCGCCGTCGGTCTCGCCCGACGGGCACGGAGACCGGGAGATCGTCACCAACGTGACGAAACTCGAACCGCCAGGAACTCCTGGAGACACCACCAGGGGAGGCGAACCCCGCGACCCAACCCCTCGCCCTCTCAGATATGGGATAGCATCCCGAATATGGGAGACACCGACCCGGCGCAAGACACCCACGACATGGAGAACCGGCTCGCCAGACGGCTCGCCGAACTCCGCGCCGAACACAACTGGTCCCTCGACGACCTCGCCCGCCGCACCGGCATCAGCCGCTCCACCCTGTCCCGCCTCGAACGCGCCGAGATCAGCCCCACAGCCGCCCTCCTGGGCAAACTCTGCACCGCCTACCAACGCACCATGTCCCGACTGCTCGCCGAGGTGGAAACCGAACCACCACACCTCGTGCGAGCCGACCAACAAACCATCTGGCAAGACAAGGAGACCGGCTTCACCCGACGCTCAGTGTCCCCACCACACCCCGGGCTCCGCGCCGAACTCGTCGAGGGGACATTGCGACCAGGAGCCGACATCACCTACGACAGCCCCTCCGTACCCGGCCTGGAACAACACATCTGGGTGCTGACCGGCGCACTGGACGTGACGGTGGACCACACCACACACCAGATCCACGCGGGGGACTGCCTGCGATTCCGACTCTGGGGCCAGACCCGGTTCCACTGCCCCGGACCCGACCCCGCCCGCTACGCCCTGGCCCTCGTCCTGCCCTGACCCCCACTTCCCCCGCCCGACAAGGAAAACCCGTGCGCAGCATCGTTCGCCTGTCCGCCGACGACTTCTCCCACGCCCTGCCGGACCTGGCCGACCTGCTCGTCGACACCGTCTCCAGCGGAGCCTCCCTCGGCTTCCTCACCCCCTTCGACCACGACACGGCCCTGACCTGGTGGCGGGAACGAAAACCCGCCGTGGCCCAAGGAACCCTGACGGTCTGGATCGCCACCGGCCCCACCGGCGTCCAGGGCACCGTGAGCCTCGCACGCCCCGACAAGGCCAACGCCACTCACAGGGCCGAGATCGTCAAGCTCATGGTGCACCCACAGGCACGCGGCCAAGGGGTGGGCCGCGCCCTGCTCACCACCGCCGAACAGGCCGCCAAGGACACCGGCGTCACACTGCTCCTGCTGGACACCGAAACCGGAAGCCCCGCGGAGGGCCTGTACACGTCAGCGGGCTGGACCCGCTTCGGCGTGGTACCCCGCTACGCGTCCGACCCCACCGGCACCCTGCGGGACGGCAGCTTCTACTACAAACAGCTCACCTGACCAGACACGGACACACCAGCCCCTGGCACGTTCCCTCCCGGACGCGCACAGGGGCTGGTGGACCGACCACGCGACCGAATCGCCCACCACGCGGCGCGACCCCGTCGGATCAGGTGGTGCGCCACTGTTGGCCGGCGCTGCCGTTGCACTCCCACGTCTGCACCGCGGCGCCGTTCCACCAGTTGGCGGTGGCTGGGTGTCCTCACGCGCACCAGAAGCGGAGGGGGCGACGAACGTTCCTCCGACCATCAGCGCGGCCCCAAACGCCGCCGTCACCAGCCGTGCCGTTCTCCTCATGAAGAGCCTCCCGAAAGCGTGGAGCGCGGTGTGTTCGTCCCGGCGCACCCACTATCGGTGGGGCACAGAGGGGCCTGACATTCCCAAACCTCGGGCTTGACGAGGCGGGAGAACAGGGGAGAGGAGGCCCGGAAAGGGCAGTGGTTCGTGCGTGAACCTCAGGGCGGGAAGTTCGCGTGGCGCAAGGGGGTCGCCCCGGTGGTGATCACGGGCAGTGCTCGGGTGAGTGGCACCGGCTACGCCGGAGGCTGGCGGCACAGTCGAGATGCCGTTGATGGGAGCGGGCGAACACAGTACGGGGCGAGACAGGACTCAGGTCTTCGTCCGCACAGTTTCATGCATAATCGCAATTATGCATGAAACATGAGCGGGGACAGCTCCTTGCCCATGGGGGACTGTTGCCCCTCCTCCCGATTTCCCATGGCCCGGCCACGCCGTTGTTGACAACGCCGCGCACTCGTTGTTCCTTGATCGACTTCTCTCGGTGCTTTCAGGTGGCCCGGCGAGCCTTGGCCAGCGTCGAAACCGTGCCGTGGATGCGTTGTTGCGAGGACGAACTCGGGGCAGATCGGCCCGCCGGCCGGCCAGGATCAGGTCCGGTAGCCGGCCAGGGCGTGACGGGAACCCGATGGGTGGCGTCCTGGTGTTCCCGGCTGGTGCTGTCTCGCTCATGTCATTACGTCACTGTGACGTTTTGACCGGTGGGTTTCCCTGTACGCCGAACGCCCCAGAGCCATTGGCCCCGGGGCGTCGGCGGGTCCTGCCCAGGCGAGTGCCGGCGCCCCGGGGTCGCCCCGAACACTCACGCACTCGCCGGCTCGGCACGGCGCCCGCTGACGAAACGTGAGCGCGCGCTCGGCGGCCGTCAGCGCGTCGACAGTCGTGCGCGAACGAGCAACACGACGCGTTGCGCGGTCGAACGCACTGACAGGACAAGGCGGCCCAAAGGGACGGTCAGCCCCTGTCTCCGCAGGTCACCGAAGTGCCGATAATGTACATTATGTTAAGTAACGAGTGACCGGCCCAGCCCGCACCACTTCCCCGCGCCGCTCGCGCCGTCAGCGCCGTCCGTCGCGGGTTCAGGCCCGACGCGTGCCTCGACGCCTCGATGCGCGCCAGCTCGTCCCGGATGGTCGCGATGTTCGCCTCGCGCCTGCTCGTCGACGATGCCCACGCACAGTTGCGGGTGCGTTCGAAGACGTTGTCTGGTCGCCATGAACTCTCGGAGACCTCTTGCACAGAAGACGTCGCGCGGAATGCCGTGCCCGCCGCTGAGGTCACGTCACCACTCCCCTTCCTGGGGGCCGCACCGGATGATCATCTGGCCCCGACCGTTGCCCGGCGTGGTGTGTGACGCTGTGCCCCGCTCCCCTGCCGCCTGGTCGTGCTCGGCATGGTCTCGGGTGACCTCATGACGTGTGAGGCCGCTGTTCCTTGGTGGTTCTTCCCTTGGTGTTGGCCAGCAGGGCTTTCTGGATGTCGTCGTAGGACGGTGCGTTGACCGAGGTCGGCCTGCCGGCCCGAATGGCTTCCGCCAGCTCGGTGACGGTGTGCAGGGCGGCGCGGAACAGCAGTGATCCGGTGCTGATGCGGCTGACGCCGAGGTCGGCGAGCCGCGCCGTGGTGTGGCGCGCGGGGAGGTAGAGGACGTTGACCGGCGCGTCGATGGCGGACACGACGGTGGTGATGTCCTCGTCGTCGGCGATGCCGGGCACGAAGATGCCGTCGGCTCCGGCGTCGAGGTAGCGCTCGGCGCGGGTGATCGTCGCGGTGAGGTCGCCGGTGGCGAGCCAGTAGGTGTCGGTTCTGGCGTTGACGAACAGGTCGGGCGTGTGGGCCTTGATGGCGTGGATGAGGTCGGCCTGGTGGTCGATGGTGGCGAGGGTGTGGTCGTGGCGTCCGTCCTCGATGTTGATGCCGACGGCGCCGGCGGCGTGGAGTTGGGCGGCGAGGTCGGCCACCTCCCCCGGGTCGTCGCTGAAGCCGGCCTCGATGTCGACGGTGACCAGGCAGGGCAGGGTGGTGAGTCGGTGTGTGAGGGCGAGGGTTTCGTGGCGGGCGAGGCCGTGGGCGTCGGGGATGCCGTGGGTGGCGGCGACGCCGAGGCTGGTGGTGCCGATGGCGGGGAATCCGGCTGCGACGAGGGCTGATGCTGTGGCGTGGTCCCAGGCGTTGGGGAGGAGGAGGGGGTTTCCGGGTTGGTGGAGTGCGCGGAAGGTGGTGGTGGCGTTGGTGGTCATCGGGTCACCAGGATCTTCGTCGGGATGTGCGGCGTGGTGGAGGGCTCGTGGTCGATGTGGTGTTCGGCGAGGCGGGCGCCGTGGAGGGCGTCGAGGATGCCGGTGGTGATCGCGAGGGCGTGGGTTCGTCCGGGGCACTGGTGGCGGCCGGCGCCGAAGGGGAGGTTGCTGGTGGCGAGGTCGAGGGTGATGGTCTCGCCGGTGTCCTTCGCTGTGCGGCGGGTTCGGCGGACTGGTGGTTGGCGGCGGAGTGTGGTGGTCACGATGGTTTCGGTGGGTGTGTTGGGGGTGTCGGTGCGGAGCATCGTGCGGGCTGCGTTGCCGATGAGGCCGGCGGTGGCGTCGTAGGTCTGGATGAGGAGTGCGATCTTGGCGGCGGTGGTGTCGTCCTCTCCCCCGTTGAATGCTTGGGCGAGTTCGGCGACGGCGTGGTTGGCGGGTTCTTCGTCGCCGGTGTGGGGTTGGTAGGCCTGCGCGGCGGTGGCGACGGCGCTGATGGGGGCGGTGGGTGCGCCGAGTGCGGTGGCGAGGACGCGGACGGGGATGACTCGGGAGATCTGGCTGATGAGGTCGATCGGGTCGGGGGCCGCTGTGTCGAGCAGGGTTGTGGTCTGGTGGTGGGCTTGGTGGCGCAGTTCAGTGGGGTCCACTGTGGACAGTAGTGTGACGGCGAGTCGTCGTCGGTGTTGGTGGTGTTCTCCTTCGGAGAAGCGGGCGACGCTCCTGCGGAGCCAGCGGATGCCGAGGGTGGGTCCGCCCGTGGGGACGGGTGGCACGGTGAACGTGGGGTCGTCGAGGAGGGCGGCGACCTGTGCGGGTGTGGTGATGTGTCGGTCGACGGACATGTCGGCGACCGTATGGCGGGGATGTGTCGGCGTGTGCCGAAACGTCCGCGCCGGAGAATGTCGCCTCGCTTGGTGGGCGGGGTGGCAGCGGTGGAGTTCGGGCGGGCGTCGTGCTGCCGCCTTGGTGGCGTGACGCGGCCGTCGTGGGTGGGTCGTGTCGGGTGGGTCCCCGCATTGAGCGATTTTGTTGACCGTGTGGGAGGCCGTTGTACGTACGGTGATCATTGAGACCTCCTCCCCCACGTCCCGGGTGCCCACCGTCGGTGTGGTGGTCCATCGCACGGGGCGGTTGCGTTCGTTGGGCGATCCGCTGTTGTTCGTGCTCGACGACCTGGTCCGGCGGTGGGACCGCCAGGGGCATCCGGTCGTGTTCGCGGTGGTGGACAGCGGGTCCACGCCGGAGGGCGCGGTGGCCGCCGTCGAGGTTCTGGCCGACCGTGAGGACGTCGGGGTGGTGGTCACGTTGGCGGGCAGTCACACGGTGCCGGCGGTGGCGCGGACGTGCGCGCGGCGGGGTGTGCCGTGTGTGTCGACGATGTTGCCGTGGCAGGTCTACCGGCGGCAGTCGGAGCTGGGGGCGGACGAGGGCCGGGTGTTCCACTTCGCGTGGGGTCTGGACGACATCGCGTGGGCGTTCGGGGAGATGTGGCGTGCGGCCGGGGTGGCCGAGGTCGGTTGCCTGTGGAACGACGACGTGCAGGGGCGGGCGTTGCGGTCGGCCGAGGGCGGGTTCGTGTCCACGGCGCAGGCGTCCGGGTTCGGGTTGGTGGACCTGGAGGCCTACCGGGAGTCCGAGAGCGACTTCGTCGAGCAGGTGGAGGCGTTGGTGGCCAGTGGGATGCGGGCGGTGACCTCGGCGGGGACTCCGCAGGACCTGGCGCGGTTCTGGGGGGCGGCGCGGGCCGAGGAGGTGCGGCTGCGGTTGTTGACCTCGTCGCGGTGGCTGACCTATCCGTTCGGTGCGGCGCAGGCCGGGGTGGACGGGGTGGCGACGGTGGTGTCGTGGTCGCCGCGCGGGGCGACGCGGTCGTCGTTGGGCGTGGGCGGTGCGGAGGAGCTGGCCCGGACGTATGAGGAGGTCACGGGGCGGCCGTGGCTTCAGCCGTTGGGGTTGGCGCATGCGTTGGTGGAGGTGGCGGTGCACGCGGTGACGGCGGCGGCTGATCCTCGGGACCGCGGGGTGGTGGCCGAGGTGTTGGCGGGGGCCTGTGTGGAGACGGTGGCGGGGCGGCTGGACTGGACGCGGGGTCCGGCACCGGGGGTGGCGCGGTGCCGTTGGCGGGTGGGCAGTGGCGGCGTCGGGGTGAGGGGTGGGAGTTGGTGTTGGTGGCCAACGGCGCTCGGCCGGATGTGCCGGTGGAGGGTGAGCTGCGCCTTCTGGACTGAGTCTTCTTGTGAGTCTTCTCGACTGGGTCTTCTTGGCTGGGTCTTCTCGGCGGGGCGGGGTCTCTCCCCCGTGGGTCAGGGGCGTCGGTAGGTGCTGTGGATGGTGTAGTCCTTGGCGGGGCCGGTCACGGTGATGGTGACGTGGGTCTGGTCGGGGCTGTGGAAGTCGTAGTGGCCGGTGTAGATGTCGTGTCCGCAGTGGTGGACGGCGGTGGCTGACACCGGCCAGGGGCCGGGTCCTGTGCGTGTGGGCAGTAGGTCGTGCAGGACCCGGCCGCCGGTGGGGCTGTCGGGTGGGGTGTCGGTGAAGCAGATCCGCAGGTGGTCGTCGCGCAGGACGTAGAAGTACTCGCGGTAGGCGGGGGTGCGGCTGCCGGTGGTGCTCTGGAGTTCGCCGTCCTCCCGGTAGTGCAGGACGCCGGGCTGGAGTGGCCGGAAGTGGGCGGTGCCGTGGAAGGCGCCGTATCCGGAGATCGTGCGGGACAGTGTCCACTGGCCGAGCAGCGAGTCGAACACGGCCTGGGCGGGTGGGGTGAGGTGGGTCATCGTCCTGCCAGGTCGGGTGGTGCTGTGTCCCTCTGACCTTAGAGAGGTGTGGTCGACCGGGGCCTCGGCGACGCCGTGTGCGCCCGCTGTGGGGGTGTTCGTCGCGCAAGTGCAGTAGCGGGTGGGCCGAGCGGCGGATTGCTGGCCGACCCGTTGTCCCACCACGCTGTCCACTCACCGGTTGTCGGCGATCCGGGGGGGCGGGCGATGGCTGGAGACGACGAGGGGGCGGCGCCGGCTGAATCGGTCCCGCACTCTGTCGATCGTGCCCGGCAGGGTGTGCGCGCGTGGGTGCGGGGTGTCGCGCGGGCGACCGGGCGGGGCGCGCGGAAGCTGACGCCCACCGGCATCGTCGCCTTCCTCACGGCTTCGGCGGTCGCGCCGGTCGCGGCGCCGTTGCTGGGTGTCGACTCCCCCGCTCTGGCTCCCCTGTTCGCGCAGCTCGGCGGGATGGGCAGCAACTTCGTCGCCGACTTCCTGTCGGGCACGGCGGAGCGGATGCGCCGTGAGGGCCAGGACGGGATCGACGTCGAGCGGTTGCGTGACCTGCTCGCCGCGGCGTTGGAGGAGCGCATGGGCGACCCGGCCCTGCGGGAGGAGGTCGCGCGGGTGCTCGACGCGGTGGGTGCCGCGGAGGCGGCGCTCACCGAGGCCGTGGCCGGGGCGCACGGGGAGTTGGCGCGGGAGATCACCGAGGGTGTGCGGGTCCTGGGTGTCCGGTTCGGCGAGTTCCACGACCTGGCGGCGCGGCTGGACTCCACGCTGGTGGCGCTGCACGGGAGGTTGGCTGACCAGGAGCGCGAGCAGCACCACCAGTCGCACCTGCTGCGCAGGACGTTGCTGGAGGTGATCGAGCTGCGGCGGCAGGTGGGGACGCGAGATGAGCGCGTTGCTGAGCGGGCGTCGTCGCCTGGGGGGCAGCCGCCGCCGTGTCCCTTTCCCGGTCTCGCCGCGTTCACCGCCGCGACGGCCGACTGGTTCTTCGGTCGCGCGTCGCTGGTGAACGACCTGTTGGGTGAGGTGGGTGAGCGGGAGCGCGGCGGAGCGCCGTTGTTCCTGGTCGGGGCTTCGGGGGTGGGCAAGTCCTCGGTGCTGGCGGCGGGTCTTCAGCCGGCGGTGGCCCGTGGGCTGTTGCCCAGTGGGGTCGCGCGGCGCTGGGTGCGGCTGGCTCCCGGTGTCGATCCTGTGGGGGCGTTGGGTGAGGCGCTGGCCGGTGTCGAGGGGCCTGGGCTGGTTGTCGTCGACCCGTTCGAGGAGTTGTTCACCCAGTGCGAGGACCAGGGGCGGCGGCGGTCCTTCGTCGCGGAGCTGGTCCGGTTGGCCGCCGAGGGCACGCCGGTGGTGGCCGCCGTTCGCGCGGACTTCTACCCCGCGTGCGCGGCGCTGCCCGAGCTGGCCGGGTTGCTCAACGGCAACCAGGTGCTGGTGGGGCCGATGAGTGAGGCGGAGTTGCGGTTGGCGATCCGGGGGCCGGCCGCGGCGGTGGGGTTGGGCGTCGAGCCCGAGTTGGTCGAGCGGCTGCTGGCTGATCTGCGGGTGCGGGGCGACGACGAGCACGACGCGGGTGTTCTGCCGCTGTTGGCGCACGCGCTGCGGGAGACGTGGAAGCAGAGCGACGGGTGGCGGCTGACGGTGGCGGCCTATCGCGATTCGGGAGGGATCCGCGACGCGCTGCGCACGACGGCGGAGCGCGTGTACGGGCGGTTCGACCCGGAGGAGCGTGCCGCGGCGCGTCGGGTCCTGTTGCGTCTGGTGGCGTTGGGGGACGGCCCGGGTGATGCGCGTCGGCGGGTGCGGGCCGACGAACTCGCCGAGCTTGGCGCGCCGGCGGCGTCGGCGTTGCGGGCGTTGGTGCGGGAGCGGCTGGTGACCGTGGACGCCGAGTCGGTGGAGATCACGCATGAGGCGTTGTTGCGGGAGTGGCCCCGGTTGCGGGACTGGTTGGCCGAGGACCGCGCGGGTCTGCTGACGCACCGCCAGCTCACCGAGGCCGCGCGGTCCTGGCGGGCGCTGGACCGGGAGGCCGGCAGTCTCTACCGGGGTGTTCGGCTCGCGGTCGCCAGGGAGTGGGCGGCGCGGCACGAGGCCGACCTGAACCCGCTGGAGCGGGATTTCCTGGCCGCCAGTGTGGCCGCCGAGGAGGCGGAGGTCGACGCGGCGCGGCAGCGGGCCCGCCGGTTGCGTCAGCTCACGGGTGTGCTCGCGGTGCTCCTGGTGGCCTCGCTGGTGGCGACGGTGGTCGCGGTGCGGCAGCGGGCGACGGCGGAGCGGGAACGGCAGACGGCGACGTCGCGTCAGCTCGCGGCCGAGGCCGAGACCAGTCGGGCGAGCAATCCGCGGCGGGCGATGTTGCTGGCGCTCAAGGCGTGGGAGACGGGCCAGACCACCGAGTCGCGGGGGGCGTTGCTCACCACCCAGATGGAGAACTACGACGGTGAGTTGCGTGGCCACCGGGGCATCGTGCACAGCGTCGCGTTCAGCCCGGATGGGGCGCTGGTGGCCAGCGGGGGCGGCGTCGACGGCACGGTCCGGTTGTGGGACGGCCACTCCGGTCGTCAGCTCGCGGAGCTTCCGGCCGGCACGCCGGCGGCGGAGGGCGTGACGGCCGGCAAGCTCGCGGTGAACAAGGTGGCGTTCAGCCCGGACGGCAGGACGTTGGCCAGCGCGGCGTTCTCCGTGGACGGGTTCCGGCTGTGGGACGTCGCCACCCGCCGGCAGGTGGCGGTGATGCCCGTGCCGGCGAGCACGGTCGCGTTCAGCCCCGACGGCACGATGATCGCGACCGGGCACGCGGACGCGACGGTGCGGTTGTGGGACGCGGCGACGCGTGCTCCGCGGGCGACGCTGACCGGGCACCAGAACTACATCTGGGACATCGCCTTCAGCGGGGACGGGCGCAGCGTCGCCACGGCGAGTGAGGACGGCACCGTTCGGGTGTGGGATGTCGCCCAGCAGCGGCAGTCGGCGGTGCTGGGCGGGCACACCCAGGCGGTGCAGTTCGTCGCGTTCAGTGGGGACGGCGCGACGGTGGTCAGTTCCAGCCCGAAGGACCGCACGGTGCGGGTGTGGGATGTCGCCAGTCACTCGGAGCGGAACGCGATCTCGTTCCTCGGCGCGAACCGGCCGGGTGGTCTCGCGCTCGGCCCGGACGGCGCGCGGCTGGTGGTGGGCGGCGCCACGCGCGCCCTGCACGTGTGGGATGTCCGGCTCGGGCAGCAGCTCGGCGACCTGGCCACGCAGGTCAACGCGGAGTACCAGGTGGCCTTCGCGCCCTCGGGGCACCGGGTGGCGACCGCGGGTGGGGACGGTGTGGTGCGGTTGTGGCAGTTCCGGCAGGTCGTGCTCAGCGAGCACACCGACGCGGTCACCGACGTCGCCACCGACCGGTCGGGTCGGCTGGTGGCGACGGTGAGTTCCGACCGCAGCGTCCGGCTCTGGGACGCGTCGCGCCGGGAGCAGGTGCGTGTGCTCACCGGTCACACGGCGGCCGTGCGGGCGGTGGACTTCTCCCCCGACGGGTCGCTGCTGGCGACGGCCTCCGACGACGCCACGGTGCGGGTGTGGGACGTGGGGACCGGTGAGACGCGGGCGGTGCTGCGTGATCCGGACGGGCAGGGGTTGGGGCGGGTGGTGTTCAGCCCGGACGGCCGCCACCTGGCGACGCTGCGGCTCCGGCTGCGCCCGGACGGCACTCCCCTGCCGGATGACGCGAAGGAGGCCGAACCGGTCGTGTGGGAGCTGGGCGGTGGGCGGGTGCGGGCGCGGCTGACCGGCGAGACCAGGGCGGAGGCGATCGCGTTCTCCCCGGACGGGCAGGTCCTGGCGACCGGTGGGGCCGAGGGGCGGATCCGGCTGTGGTCGGCCGCCGACGCCCGGGTGACGGGTGAGATCAGGGGGCCGGAGCAGGTGGTCTACGCGGTGGCGTTCAGCCCGGACGGGCGGCTGGTCGTGGCCGGGGGCAGCGACAAGACGGTGGTCTTCGCCGACGTCGCCTCCCGCCAGGTCACCGGCACGCTCCGGCTCACGGCGGCCGTGCGCGACCTCGCGTTCAGCCCCGACGGGGGCACCGTGGCCACCGCCAGCGAGGACACCACCGTGCGGCTACTGGACGTGGGGCGTCGGGAGGTCGCGGCCAACCTCCTGCGGCACAGCCTGCCGGTGAACCGGGTGGCGTTCGGGCCGGACGGGCTGGTGGCCAGCGCGGGCTCCGACAAGATCACCTTCCTGTGGACCGCCCGGCCGGAGACAGCCCGGGAACGCCTCTGCGCGGTGATCGGGCGCGGCGCGCGGGAGGAGGAGTGGCGGGAGATCGCCCCGGATCTCGGTGACCCACCGCGCTGTCCCTGACCCGGTGGGCCGGCCCACCAACAGGCTGATCACGTCACAGCGCGTGTCCCACGCCGCCTCTGTCGCCGCCGTCCTCGCCGCGTGGGCGGTGAACCTGGTTGTTCAGCGAGCTGGTTTTTCGTGTGGTGTCAAGCCTGTCCTGCTGTCGAGGGATGGGTTTGTCCACAGGCGCCCTGGTTGTCCACAGGTGCCGGGTGTGTCCTTGGGGCGGGGTGTTGGGGTCGGTAGGCTGGAGCGGGGCTCGCCCCCCAGGGCGGGTGGGGGCTGAGCTGAGGTAGTGGGGGTCGCTCGCAGGTCTTCGCGTGGCTCCTGTGCCGGTTGGCGGGGAGCTGTTCGTCTCGGCCGGGCTCCTCGGACTGTTCGTAGAGTCCTGCTTCCGCCGCTGTCGGTGGTCTCCGAGGCCTGGCGGCCCGGGCTCCAGAGAAGCCGACCCCGGCGCGTCAGAAGACGGTGCGCCGCGCCGGCGGTGCGCTGGTGGGCGCGCACGGTGCTTCGGCGGTCCCCAGCACCCCTGTCACCAGAGCGGCCAGGGTGCCGGTGCGCGACCACCGCCAGAACCGGCTGTCGACACCTCTCCCACGGCCCACCGTTCCGGTAGGCCACGCCGCGCCCGTCTTCGCTTTGAGTAGCATCCTGTTGATCTCCCGACGCCTCGTCCACCGGTGGGTCCCTTCGCGGCGGAGGAGGCGGGCGGCAGCGGCCCGATTGGCGGCCACTGCTCGTCGGTCAATGTGCGCGCGTGCCACGCCGCACCGTAGAAGGGGCACCGACAAGCCCGGCCTGCCTCACGAGTGATCGCCCGGGGGTGGCGCGGCGTCCTGTCAGGCGTGGGGGTCCCGGTCCACGCCGGGGCCAGGACCCCCACGCGGGTGGTCAGCAGCAGCCCTGGCGGGTGGGCTCCTGCGGGGGCGCGCCGATCGCGGCCGCGGCGGCCTCGACCTCGGCCAGCATCCGCGTCCGCGTCGCGGCGTCGATCAGGTGGCCGTCGACGACGACGGCGTGGACGTGGCGGGTGTTGCGGATGTCCTCCAGCGGGTCGCCGTCCACCACGACCAGGTCGGCGCGCTTGCCCTGCTCGACGGTGCCCGAGACGTGGCCCAGGCCGAGGAACCTGGCCGGTTCCCTGGTGGCGGCCTGGAGCGCGGCCATCGGGCTGAGTCCGGCGGTGACCAGCAGGTCCAGCTCGGTGTGCAGGTCGAAGCCGTGGACGCCGAACAGCGTGGGGTTGTCGGTCCCGGCCAGCAGCCGCACCCCGGCCTCGGCCATGGCCTGCGTGACCTCCAGTCGGCGCTGGAACAACACGGCGCGCCGGGCCGCCTCCACGGCGGTGCGGCCCCGCGTGTACATCTCGTCGTGCACCCACTCCCAGATGCCGAGCATGCTGGCGGGCAGGTACTTCAGCCGGTCGTCGGCCAGGGAGCCGAGGTGGGGCAGGTCGAGCATCCGGTGCATGGTCAGCGTCGGGGTGTAGGCGGCGCCGGTGGCGGCCAGGCGCTGGAACACCCGTGCGGCGCGGAATGGGCTGTAGGCGTGGGCGGCCTCCCACTCCACCTCGGTGATCTGGTGGAACCAGCCGCTGTAGGCGTCCTGGCTGACGACCTCGATCTCGGCCAGGGCCCGCAGGTGTTCGACGTCGTGCTGGGAGGTGGCCGGGAACAGGGCGTGCACGTGTTCGAAGCTGGCCTGTCCCGCCTCGGCGGCCTCGACGACGGGGACCTCGTCGGGGATGTGGCCGGCGAAGGGGATGCCGAGGCGGTGGGCCTCGTCGACGAGGGCGAGGTAGACGTCGCGGCGCAGTCGTGAGTAGACCTTGACGAAGTCGGCGCCCTCCTCCCTGGCCTCGCGGACGGCGCGGCGCGCGTCGTCGGGGCCGCTGACCCGGCGGATCGGGGCGTTGGCGGGGCTGTCCCACTGGGCGTCGGGGAAGGAGTCCCACAGGGACGGCACACCGTCGATGATCTTGCTGCCGATGGTGAGCCTCGGGCCGAGCAGGCTGCCCTCGGCGATGCGCCGCCGCCACTGGTGGTGGTGGGGTTGCCCGGACATCTGGCGCAGGGTGGTGACCCCGTTGGCCAGGCACAGCGGCAGGTAGACCTGCTCGTGGGCGTCGGTGTGGACGTGCATGTCGGCCAGGCCGGGGATGAGGTGGCGGCCGGTGAGGTCGAGGGTGGTGGCGTCGGCGGGCACCGGGACCTCGCTGGAGCGGCCGAGGGTGGTGATCACGCCGTCGCGGACGATCACGGTCATGTCCGGTTGGGCGGGCGCGCCGGTGGCGTCGATGACGGTGACGTGGGTGAGCGCCAGAGGTGTGGGCATGTCGGGCCTTCCTTCTCGGTGTGGGTGGCAGGTCAGGGGTGGCGGTCGGCGCGCCGGAGCAGGACCGGGGCCAGGGCCGTGGCGGCGGTGAAGAGGGCCAGGCAGACGAGCATCGCCACGCGGGTGCCGGAGACGAACGCCTGCTGGGCGGCCAGGCGCAGCGCCTCGCCGGTGGGGGTGGGGAGCCGGTCGGCGGCGGTGAGGGCGGCGCCGAGGGTCTCCCGGGCGGTCGCCGCGAGGTCGGCGGGCAGGTGCGGGGGCGCGGTGGCCGCCAGTTCCGCCCGGTAGCGGGCGGCGTGGAGCGCGCCCAGCAGGGCGGCGCCGCAGGCGGAGCCGAGTTTCTCGCTGGTCTCGACCAGGCCGCCGGCGGCGCCGATGACCAGGCTCGCGGTGCTGGTGAGGGTCATGGTCAGCCCGGCGCCCATGAGCGTGCCGCCGGCCACGACGGGCCACACCCCGGAGGTGGTGTCGGCCAGCGTCAGCGTGCCGAACGCGGCGGTGGCCAGGGCGAGCCCGGCTGCGATCACGATCGCGGGGTGTGCGCGGCGCGCCAGGGCCGAGGCGGTGGTCGCGCCGGCCACGGCGGCGACGGCGCCGGGCAGCGTCCACAGCCCGGCGGCCAGGGGGCTGGCCCCCGCGACCAGTTGCAGGTGCTGGCTGGTCAGCAGGGTGGAGCCGACCATGCCGAAGGCGGCGAGGACGTTGACGCCCAGCGCGACGCGGGAGGCGGGGGCGGCCAGCGCAGTCGGGTCGATCAGGGGGTTGGCCACGCGGCGCTGCCGTCGGGCGAACGCGACCGTGACCGCGGTTCCCCCGGCGATGGCCAGCACCGGCGGCGCGGCCCAGCCGTGGGTGGCCAGGGTCGTGAGCCCGTAGACCACGGGCAGCACCGCGGCCAGGGACAACGCGGCGCTGGGCAGGTCGAGCCGGGCCGTGGCCTCGCCGCGGGACTCCGGCAGCAGCAGGGGGCCGAGCACCAGGAGCAGGGCCATCGCGGGCACGGGGACCAGGAACGCCGCGCCCCACCAGAAGCGGGCGAGCAGGACGCCGGCCACCAGGGGCCCAGGGCGGCGCCGACGGCGAATCCCGCGGTGATGACGGCGATGCCGGCGGCGCGTCGCCGCGGGTCGGCGAACAGGTGGCGGACCAGGGCGAGGGTGGAGGGCATCAGGGTGGCGCCGGCGATGCCGACCAGGGCCCTGGCGGCGATCAGCGTGGTCGGGCTGGTGGCGCTGGCGGCCAGGACGCAGGCCAGTCCGAACCCGGCGGCGCCGGTCAGCAGCAGCCGGCGTCGGCCGATGCGGTCGCCGAGCGCGCCCATGGTGACCAGCAGGCCGGCGAGCAGGAACGGGGAGAGGTCGGTGATCCACAGCAGCTCGGTGGCGCTGGGGGTGAGGGCGGCGCTCAGGGCGGGCAGGGCGAGGTGGAGGGCGGTGGCGTCGAGGGAGACCAGCAGGGCGGGCAGCAGGAGGACGGCCAGGCCCAGCCAGGCCCGGCGGCCAGGGGGCGCCGGGCCGGTGGCGGTGATCATGCGACCGACGCTAACAAGCGTTTCAAACAATTGTCAGTGACAGTGGTTTGAAACACACGTCAGTCCGGCTGGTAGGGTGATCACGTGGGGATCCGCGAACAACTGCTCGACGGGGCCAGGCGCTGCCTGGCCGAGCGGGGCTACGCCCGCACCACCGTGCGCGACATCGTCGCCGCCACCGGCACCAACCTGGCGGCGATCAACTACCACTTCGGCACCAAGGACGCCCTGCTCAACCAGGCGTTGATGGAGTCGGCGGCCGAGGCCGTCGACCGGGTCCTGCACGCCGTGCCGGCCGACGCCGACGCCGCCGGCCGCCTGCGGGACTTCCTCGACCGCCTGACCCGCTCCTTCGTCGACGACCAGGCGATGTGGACCACCAACGTCGAGGCCGTCGTCCAGGCCGCCCACTCCCCCGAGGTGCGGGCCCAGCTCGCCGCCGGCCAGGTCGAGGCCCGCGAGGGCCTGGCCGACCTGCTGCCCGCCCCCGACGGCGACGACCGGACCCGGCAGGCCATGGGCGCGGTGCACATGACGTTGCTGACCGGACTGCTCGTGCAGTGGATGATCGACCCGGACCGGGCGCCCGGGGCCGAGCAGCTCCTCGACGGGCTGCGCGCCGTCGGCGACGCCCTGCGCCCGGCAGCCGACCAGGGCTGAAATGTCCGGGCCCCGGTGTATCCCTGTGCCATGAGCACGCTGACGTCGGCCGACGGAACCCTGATCGACTACGACCGCCACGGACGGGGCCCGGCCGTCGTCTTCATCGGCGGAGCCACCCAGTACCGTGCCCTCGACCCGGACACCACCCTGGCGGCCCGCCGCCTCGCGGACGCCGGGCACACCGCGGTGGTCTACGACCGCCGCGGGCGGGGCCGCTCCGGCGACACACCGCCGTGGTCACTGGACCGCGAGGTCGAGGACCTCGCGGCGCTGATCGAGGCCGTCGGCGGCGCCGCGACCCTCTACTCCAGCTCCTCCGGCGCCGCCCTCGCGCTGGCCGCCGCCACCGCCGGCCTCGGGGTGAACGCGCTCGCGCTGTACGAGCCGCCGTTCTTCGCCGGGGTCGACCACACCGACCACCTGGCCGCGCTGCGGTCCCTGCTCGCCCAGGGCCGGCACGACGACGCCCTGCGCTACGACCTGACCGCCGTGATCGGGGTCCCCGAGCAGGTGGTCGACGGGATGGCCCAGTCCCCCACCTGGCCGGCGATGGTCGCGGTCGCCCCCACCCTCGTCTACGACCTGGCCGCGGTGAACGAGATCAACCTCGACCCGGACTGGCGCGCCCGCTGGGCCGGCGTCACCGTGCCCACCGTCGTGTTCTCCGGCGACCAGACCTTCCCCGGCATGCCCGAGGCCGCCGACGCCGTCGCCGAGGCGATCCCCTCGGCGCGCCGGCGCGTCCTGCCCGGACAGGGCCACGGACCCACCGCCGAGGTGATGGCGTCGGTGCTGCTGGAGTTCCCGCGCCCCGCACAGGCCTGACACCCCGTCACCGGCGGCGACGCCCGTCTACAGGGCTCGCGGGTGTCGCCGCCGGTCCGGCTCCACCCGGGTGCGCTCGTTCGAGGCCGCCCTGATCACGTCCTCCAGCACCTCCCGCGAGCGCAGCAGGTCCTGGATCGTCCGGTCGATGCGGTCCCGCTCCTTGACCAGCTCCGTGACCAGGCGCGGGGTGGCGATCTCCGACGGGCCGCCGTCGGAGTCCCGCATGCAGGGCAGCAACTGCCCGATCCTGGTGCTGTTCAGGCCGGCGGCGAACAGCTCCTGGATCCGGATCACCCGGTCCACCGCGGTCTCCGGGTAGTCGCGGTGCCCGCCGAGCGTGCGCTCGGGCTTGAGCAGCCCCTGTTTCTCGTAGTAGCGCAGTGACCGCTCGCTCACCCCGGTGCGCCGGGCCAGTTCCCCGATCCGCATGTCCCACCTCGCCGGTCGTCGTCCGACTTGATCCTGACACCAATGTCAACTTCTAGCGTGGGGGCATGACGAACGCAGCCACCTCCCGCCTGCTCCAGCCCGCCCGCCTCGGCGACCTGCGCCTGCCCCACCACCTGGTGATGGCGCCCATGACCCGCAACCGGGCCGGCGCCGACGGCGTGCCCGGGCCGATCGTGGCCACCTACTACGCCCAGCGCGCCACCGCCGGCCTGATCATCGCCGAGGCGGCCACCCCCAACGCCGTCGGCCAGACCTACCCCAACATCACCGCGATCCACAGCCCCGAGCACGTCGCCGGCTGGCGGCGCGTCACCGACGCCGTGCGGGCCAGGGGCGGCCGGATGTTCCTCCAGATCCAGCACGGCGGGCGCGTCGGCCACCCCGACACCAGCGGACTGATGCCGGTCGCGCCCTCCCCGATCCCGTTGCCGGACACGATCGTCACCCCCCGCGGGCACCGGCCCGCCGTCGTGCCCCGGGAGATGACCGTCGAGGAGATCCACGGCACCGTGGCCGACTTCGCCGCCGCCGCCCGCAACGCCCTCGACGCCGGGTTCGCCGGGGTGGAGGTGCACGCCGCCAACGGCTACCTCCTGCACCAGTTCCTGTCCGGCAACACCAACCACCGCACCGACGACTACGGCGGCACCCTCGCCAACCGCGTCCGGTTCGTCGTCGAGGTGGTCCGCGCCGTGGCCCGGGAGATCGGCGCGCAGCGGGTCGGGGTGCGCGTGTCCCCCGGACTCGTGGTCAACGGCGTCGAGGAGGACGACACCGAGCGGCTCTACCCGGTCCTGCTGGACGCCCTGGCCGACCTCGACCTGGCCTACCTGCACGTGGTGAAGGCCGACCTGGGCCAGCCCCACTTCCAGGCCATCCGCGAGCGCTGGAGCGGTGTCCTGATCGGCAACCCCGTGCTGCCGGCGCTGACCACCGAGGAGGTCCTCCGCCAGGGCGAGCGCCTGCTGGACGCCGGAGCGGACCTGGTCTCGCTGGGCCGCCCGTTCCTGGCCAACCCCGACCTGGTCGAACGGCTCCGCCGCGGCGCGCCGCTCAACCCCGTGCGGGACCGGCACCTGATGTACGTGGGCGGCGAGACCGGCTACACCGACTACCCCACGCTGGACCAGGCGCCCCAGCCGGTGCCCCGGCCCGCGCCGGCGACTGTCTGACCACAACTGTCTGACCACAGTGGACGGTCAGCGGGAACGGGGTGGGAGCGGGCTCGACGCCCTGGCAGGGCGAACGCGGCCCCACTCCCCACGCAGGGAAGCACCATGCCGCGCGCGGTCACCCTGATCCGCTCCAGCCGCCTGTCCTGGCGTCGCCGAGTACGCCTACGCCGCCACCGCGCCCGCCGAGGCCCGCCTGGTCTTCCTCGCCGGCGCGTGCCCGCTCCACGCCGACGGCACCACCGCCGCCGTCGGGGACTACGCCGGACAGGCGGCCAAGGCGGTGGAGAACCCGCGGATCGCCCTCGACGAGGCCGGCGCCACCCTCCAGGACGTCATCAGCACCCGGGTCCTGGTCGCCTCCACCCGGCAGGAGGACCTGGTGACGGCGTGGGAGGTGGTGCGGGACGCCTTCGGCGAGCACGACGTGCCCAGCACGCTGATGGGCGTCACCGTGCTCGGCTACGACGACCAACTGGTGGAGATCGAGGCGGTGGCCGCCGTCCTCGACACCTGAGACGGACAGCGCCGCCTGGCCAAGAGTCCTGGCCACCGCCCGTCGGAGGCCGTGCCCCCCGCTGGGGACACGGCCTCCGACCTGTCCGGTGTGGACACTCCCGGTGGGTGTGTCAGTCCACGAGGCGACCGGCTTCCATCCGCAGGCGCTCCCCGGTGAACCGCTGGGCGAACATGCGGTCGTGGGAGACCACGACCAGCGCGCCCTCGTAGCCCGCCAGCGCTTCCTCCAGATCCTCCACGAGCGCGGGAGACAGATGGTTGGTCGGCTCGTCCAGCAACAGCAGGTCCACCGGGTCGCGCAGGACGCGGGCCAGCGCCAGCCGCCGCAACTGTCCGGTCGACAACGCGCCCACCGGGGTGGACAGCGCTGACGGCGCGAACAGACCGAAACCGAGCAACGTCTCCCGATGGTCGTCGGGCAGCCCGGGGCGGCCCGCGGCGAAGGCTTCCAGCACGTTTCGCCGCGGATCGGTGATCCGCGTGTCCTGCGGCAGCCAGCCGATGCGTCGCGGGCGGACGCACCCGCCCCGGTCCGGTTCGAGGTCACCGGCCAGCACCCGCAGCAGCGTGCTCTTGCCCGCGCCGTTGGGCCCGGTGACCAGGACGCGCTGCCCGGCCTCGACGGTGAACGCGGGGACGTCCAGCCGGTCACCGACCCTCACCCTGTCCAGACCGGCGAGCACGCCCCGGCGCGTCGGGTCGGTGTCCACCCGGGCGCGGAACCGCAGGGGTTGCGGCGGTCGGGGCACCGGGTTGGCCTCCAGCACCCGGACCCGCTCCTTGGCGTGCCGGACCCGCGCGGAGACCTGCTTCTCCACGTCGCGCTGGTGGCGCCCGTTGCGCCGGTCGGCGTTGGCGGTCCGGCGGGGGCCGGCGGCCAGGTTCTCGGCGGCCACGCGGACCAGCTCGCGCTGGCGCGCCAGGTCCTCCCGCCACTCCTGGTACCGCTGTTCCCAGCGGCGCCGGGCCGCGGCCCTCGCCTGGAGGTAGCCCGCGTAGCCGCCGCCGTGCCGGCGCACGGTGCGGCGCTCGCCGTCCACCTCCCACAGGGCGGTGGCCACGCGCTCCAGGAAGACCCGGTCGTGCGAGACGACCAGCACGCTGCCGCGGTGGCCCCGCAGGTGCTCCTCCAACCACGCCAACGCCCCGACGTCGAGGTGGTTGGTGGGCTCGTCCAGCACCATCAACTGCGGTGAGGCGGCCAGCAGGCAGGCCAGGCTCAGGCGCGCCTGCTCCCCACCGGAGAGCGTGCCCAGCCGCCGCTCGGCAGTGATGTGCGCGAGCCCGAGACCGTGGGTCGCGGCATGCACGCGCGCCTCGGCCGTGTAGCCGTCGCGGGCCTCGAACGCCTCCAGCAGGTCCGCGTACCGGGCCAGCAGGCCCTCCAGGTCGTCGGGGTCGGCCTGGGTGAGCGCCCGCTCGGTCTCCCGCAGGTCCCGTTCTAGGGCGCGCAGCTCGGCCAGGGCGTGGTCGATGGCGTCCCGCACGGTGTCCTCGGGCGGCAGGTCGGGGGTCTGCGGGAGATAGCCGACCCCGCCGGGGGCGTGGACCACGACGCGGCCCTGGTCGGGCTGGTCGAGTCCGGCCAGCAGGCGCAGCAGGGTCGACTTGCCGGACCCGTTCTCGCCGATGACGCCGATGCGCTCGCCGAGCGCCACCGACTGGCGCACGCCGTCCAGCAGCGGGCGACCACCGGGGGCGCGGACGACGTCGTCGAGGACGACCTGGAAGGAACCGGCCCGGGTGTGCGGGCGCGGCTGGTCGGACACAGAGTTCTGCATGGATTTCCGCCGTGTCAGGAGAAAGGGTGGACAGTGACCGGACAGCAGCGGGTCACCGCCAACGGCGGAGCGGAAGACGACGTCGCGCGCGGCAGGGAGTGATCAGATGCTGCGCACGAGAAAGAGAAAACCGCCCCAGGGGACCCGCTGCGGCGGCCGGAGCACACCCCGCGCGCGACGCGGGTGCTCCGGACGCCGGGTACTCCCGGGCGGAATCAGATGAAGAAGAAGACGTACGCCCTGATCACCCCACCAGGCTAACAAGGCCTGTCGACCGATTTCCGCGGCTCGTGCCCAGGCTCTCGCCTGATCGTGGGCATCGGCCGGCGCCGGGTGTCCGTCTCGTCAGGGGTTTCGACGACACGGGCACCCGGCGACACCGGCGCGACGAGGTGGTCCACCGTCAGGGCGTGTCCTTCGACGGCGGGGCGTGCACCGCGCCGTTGTCCGAACGCGTGGCCCGGAGGCGTTCCAGCTCCGCCAGCAGGCGGTCCCACTCACGCTCGGCCCGTTCGGCGCGGGCCAGTGTCTGCGCCCTGGCCTCGTCGAGGGCGGCGATCCGCTCGGCGGCCACCTGCCGGGCCTCGGCCAACGCGGCCGCCGCGGCCTGGCCTCGCTGGTCGAGCTCCTCCCGCAGGCGGGTCGTCTCGGTGGCGGTGACACGGCGGAACTCCGCGAACTCCTCACGGAGCTGACGCAACTCCTGCCGCGCCCGGTCGAGTTCGTCCCGAGCGTCGGCGGCCCGCTGCTCGGCCTGCCGGGCGTCCAGCTCGGCCCGCTCCGCGCGGCGGGTCGCCTCGTCCCGCTCGGCGCGGGCGGCCTCGACCTCGCGGGCCGCCTCGCGGCGGGTCTGCTCGATCTGCGTGACCGCGTCGTCGCGGGCCCGCCGCACCAGGGTGTCGGCCTCACGCTGGGCGGCCCGCACCGCGACCTCGGCCTCGTTCCTGGCCGCCTCGGCGTCCTCGCGGGCCTGCCGCACCTCCCGGTCGGCGGTGGCCAGGGCGGCGTCGCGCGCCTCGGTCGCCGCCAGCGCCTCCTGTTCGGCGGCCTCGGCCGCGGCCACCGCGTCGCCCGCGGCGTCCTCCGCGGCGGCGCGGGCGGCCTCGGCGTCCCGACAGCGTTGTTCGGCGGCGACCGCGCGGGCCTCCGCCTCGGCCACGCGCCGGGCCGCGTCCGCCTGCACGGCCTGGACCTGGGCCTCGGCCACGCTGGGGTCGGCCAGGGTCGACAGCTCGGTGACGGCGGCGGTCAGGGTCTCGCCGAGCTGGGCCGCCAGGGCCCGGAACTGGCCGAGGAGGTCGTCCGCCCTGGTCCTGGCCTCGGTCACCGGCCCACCCAGTTTCGTCACCGTGACGGAAGAACCCTGGGGTGATTCCTCTTCCTGGTGAAGGCGCTGACGCTCCTTCCAGGCCCGCCACCGGGTGTGCTGGGGGTGGTCGCAGTACTCCGGCGGCCGGCCCGGCCTCGGGCTGCGCGCCACGGGCCGGGAACACCCGGGGAACTTGCAGGTCCCCACCGGGCCGACCGGCTCCTCCTCCGGGCCGTCTCCCCCACCCACGTCATGATCACTCACGCCCGCACCCTAACACGTTTCGTTGGAAACGTTTCCAACGAAACGTAATCCGTTTCCGTGAGGACGCGTTACGAGGAGTCACCCCGAGGTCTAACCCGTGATAAGTGAACCTTATCGAGGGTCAGAACGAGAGGGCCTGCTCCGGCCTGCCTCGCTGGTTCTGTTTCGTTTCGTTTGGAGTGACGAAACGAAACTCAACGAAACGAAGTGGGGACGTCGATGACCGCAGGCGGCTCTGGCGCACCGGTCGCGAGCCGTTGAGAGGCGCAGGACATCCTGGGGAGACGGAACGCGGACGGCTGGCACCGTCCGGTGGCCCGCTGGCGAATTCACTGCTGAGCAGGCCGAGGCGGGCGCTCACCTCCGGAGTGGTGGAGGGCTTCTCCTTCCTCGGCGAGTTCCGCGCCTCGCGGGATGGCCGGGCGTGGGCGCACGCCAAAGGGCCGACGGGCCGGTGGCGCGGGTCAACCACGCGGGGACGCGGCCGCGCAAGAACCGGGTGCTGTCGCCCCGGGGTGAGGGGGTCGGTCCGGCAGGTGTCCGAGGCCCGAGGCGGACCGCTCCCCTACGAGGTCACGCGCAGGACGTGGCCGGGGACCACACGCCGAACCACTGCTCGGCCCCGTACTCCTCGAACCGCTCCACCTCGGTGAACCCCAGCTTCGTCGCGAGGCGCAGCGCGCGGTCGTTGGCGGCCTGCGTGCACAGCACCACCGGCTCACCGGGATGCGCGGCGGCGAACCAGCCCAGCGCCGCCGCGCACGCCTCGGCGGCGTAGCCGTGTCCCCATGCCTCCGGCAGGAACAGGTAGCCCAGCTCGGTCTCCCCGCCCTCCGGGCGGACGTGCCCCGGGCGCTCCGCGGCGCGCCGATCGAGTGTGACCATGCCGATCATCGCTCCGTCGAGATCGATCACGAACAGGCCGGGACGCCGTCCCGGCACTTCGGGCAGCACGCGTTCCAGCTCGTCGCGCGGCCGAGCGCCACCGACGTGGGCGCCCACCTCCGGCGAGGCGAACAGCGCGATGAACGCCGCGCGGTCCCGGGCCTCGGACTCGCGGAGCACGAGCCGCTCGGTCCTGATCGGAGTGGGGGGCCAGGCGACGGGGCCGCGCTCGGTCATGAGCGCCAACCTACCGAGCCACGGAGGGCGAGGTCGTCGATCGCGTGATCTCGCTCAGCGGGCCGGGGTGTGGAGGATGCCGTTGATCAGGACGTTCAGGCCCCACGCGTCGCGGTCTCCGGGAGAGAGCAGCGCCTGGCGCAGTGAGGTGATCATCGGGTAGCGGTCGGCGGGCAGGGCCGCGTAGCGGCGGTCGGCCGCGGTGATCGTGGCCTCCTCGCTTGCTCCCCTGGTGGTGTAGGTGCTCTGTTCGGCGGCGGCCGCGGCGATGTGGAGCCAGAGGAGGTCGAGGGCCCACGCGGCCGTGGTGTCGTCGAGGCCGCCCTGTTTGAGCAGGGCGAGCAGGCGGTCGAGGACGAGCAGGGTGTGCTCGCCGGTGGGGATGGCGCCGAGCGCGACGGCGGCCAGGCCCTCGTGTCGGCTCATGGCCTCGATGGCGGCGGTGGCCAGGGTGCGGAGCTGTTCCTGCCAGGTGCCCTCGGAGGTCAGCGGGAGGTGGGCGAGGGCTTCGTCGAGCATCGCGGCCATGAGGTCGTCGCGGTTGGCCACGTAGACGTAGAGCGAGGCCGGGCCGGTGTCGAGTTCCTTGGCGACGCGGCGCATGGTCAGGGCGTCCAGGCCGTCGCGGTCGAGGATCGCCAGGCCGGTGCGCACGATGACGTCGCGGCTGAGGGGGGCCTTGGCGGGCCGGGCGCGGCGGCTGATCGGCTGCGTGCTCACGGGGCGAGCCTACTCCCACCCGACGAACAGCGTTTGACACGAACAACGTTCGTTCCGTACCGTGCAACGAACGTTGTTCGCGACGAACCATGTTCGTCCTGTTTCGGGAAGTGCCCCATGACCAGCACCCTCGCCCCGTCCGCTCCGGCCGGGGCGTTCTCCCCCGCGCGGCGCTGGGCCGTCCTCGCCGTGATCCTGGCGGCCGAGGTCCTCGACCTGATCGACGCGACCATCACCAATCTCGCCGCCCCGACCATCACCGCCTCCCTGGGCGGCGGACCGTCCCTGGTCCAGTGGCTCGGCGCCTCCTACGCGCTCGCCCTGGGCGTGCTGCTGGTCGTCGGCGGCCGGCTTGGCGACCGGTACGGCCGCCGCCGCGTGTTCCTCGTGGGCTTGGCCGGGTTCACCGCCGCCTCCCTCGCCTGCGGCCTGGCCGTCAGCCCGACCATGCTCGTCGCCGCCCGCCTGGTGCAGGGGGCCTTCGGCGCGCTGCTGATCCCGCAGGGCTTCGGCATCCTCGGCGCCGTCTTCCCCCGCGACCAGATCGGCACGGCGTTCAGCGCCTTCGGCCCCGTCCTGGGCCTCTCGGCGGTCGGCGGCCCGGTGCTGGCCGCCACCCTGATCGACACCGACCCGTTCGGGCTCGGCTGGCGCTCCCTGTTCCTGATCAACATCGTGCTCGGCGGGGCCGGCCTGGTCGCGGCCCACCGACTGCTGCCCCGGGACACCGGCGAACGCGCCACAGTGATCGACGCCGTTGGCTCGGCGCTGCTGGCCGGGGCGATGTCCGCGCTGCTGTACGGGCTGATCGACGGCTCCGCCCACGACTGGCGCACCACCTCCTGGGTCGCGCTGGGCGCCGCGGCGATCCTCTTCGCCCTCTTCGCCCGCCGCCAGACCACCGCGCCCAGCCCTCTGATCCAGCCCTCGCTGTTCCGCAACCGCGGCTTCGTCTCCGGCCTGGTGCTGGGCATCGCCTTCTTCGCCGCCGTGGCCGGGCTGCTGTACGTCATCTCCCTGTTCCTCCAGGGCGGTCTGGGCTACTCGCCCCTGCGCACCGCCCTGACCGGCAGCGCTCCCGTGGCCGTCGGCATCGTCATCGCCTCGATCGCCTGCCACCGGCTCATCGGCGGGCTCGGCCGCACCCTGATCCTGATCGGCCTGGTCACCACCCTGGTCGGCACGCTCGCCCTGTGGGCCGCCGTGCACGTCAGCGGCATCGCCGTCAGTCCCGCCGTCATCGCCCCTGCCGCCCTGGTGATCGGGCTCGGCATGGGCACCTGCTTCGGCACCGTCTACGACATCACCCTCGGCGACGTCACCCCGGCCGAAGCGGGCTCAGGCTCCGGCTCCCTGACCGCCGTCCAGCAGCTCGCCAACGCCCTCGGCGCCGCCGCCGTCACCACCGTCTACCTCCACGCGCCCGACCAGCCCGCGCAGGCCATGACCACCAGCCTGCTGGTCGTGGCCGCGATCACCCTGGCCTGCTGCGGCCTCGTTCGCCTGCTCCCCCGCGCCGCCCAGCCAGGGCACCACTGACCCATCCATCACGCTGAACAGCAGAGAAGGACCACACCGATGTTCCTGATCACCGGAGGCCGCGGCGCGGTCGCCACCCGACTCACCCGCCTGCTCCACCAGGACGGGCTGCCCGTCCGGCTCGGCTCCGCCCAGCCCGACCACCTCACCCCGCCCGCCGGCGTCGAGACCGTCCGCCTCGACCTCACCGACCCGGCGACCTTCCCCGCCGCGCTGGCCGGCGTCACCCAGGTGTTCCTCTACGCCAGCCCCGACCGCGTCACCGACTTCGTCGACGAGGCCCACCGGGCCGGCGTCGAGCACGTCGTCCTGCTGTCCTCCGCCAGCGTCCTCGCCCCCGACGCCGACAACGACCCGCTCGCCGCGTCCCACCTCGCCGTCGAGCGGGCGTTGCTGGGCTCGCCGCTGGCCACCACGATCCTGCGTCCGGGTTCCTTCGCGTCCAACGCCGGCGCGTGGGCCTGGCCCATCAAGGCGGGCCAGCCCGTCAACCTGCCCTACCCGGGCGCCCACAGCGACCCCATCCACGAACTCGACATCGCCGAGGTCGCCTGTGCGGTGCTCACCGATCCCCGCCACCGCGGCGAACAGCTCACCCTCACCGGGCCCGAGTCGCTGACCTTCGCCCAGCAGATCGACCAACTCGCCACCGTGCTCGGCCACTCCATCGCGGTCAACCACGTCAGCCGCGAGCAGTGGAAGCGGGAGATGGCCCCGTACATCCCGGGCCACTACGCCGACGCGCTGCTGAACTGGTGGGAAGCCCACGACGGCGTGCCCGTCGACCTCACGAACGTGGTCGAGGACGTCACCGGCCACCCCGCCCGGCCTTTCAGCACCTGGGCCACCGACCACGCGGCTGACTTCGCCACCCCCTGACCGGGTGGGCACGGGGCTGTTCCGCGGAGCAGCCCCGTGCCCCCGCTCCCCCGCTGACGGTGCGATCACGGGTCGACACGTCGTGTTAGGCTGCGCCCCGACTTCTCACCGTTGGGCTTCGCGCCTCGCCAACCAGCTTCACCCAGGTCCCGATGACCTGGGGAAGGTGGAAGTCGCTCACCACATCCTGAACGAGGGATGTTCCGTGACGGTGGCGACGCGTGCCCACTTTTCCCACTCCCTCCCCGAACGGGGAGATCTGCCGGGGACCGCGTTCCGGGGTGAGCGCCCTCGCGGGCGCGGGCGGCCTGGTCCGTGTCACCGCCGAGCGGGATGGATCCCCCTCGGGGAGGTCTCCGGAGTGCCGGAAGTCAAGTCCACTGAGCACCCAGCGACGCCGCGTCCGTGGCTGGTTCTCGCGATCCTGTGCATCGGTTTCTTCATGGCGTTGCTCGACGGCTCCATCGTCAACGTCGCCGTTCCCACGCTGATCCACAGCCTCAACGCCTCCTACGACGAGGTGTTGTGGGTCATCGACGGCTACCTGCTCGTGTTCTCGGTGCCGCTGATCACCACCGGGCGGCTGGGCGACGTCGTCGGACGCCGTCGGCTGTACGTCCTCGGCGTCATCACCTTCACCGTCGCCTCGGCGTCGTGCGGGTTGGCGGACTCCCCCACCCAGTTGCTGATCGCCCGGTTGGCGCAGGGGCTGGGCGGGGCGCTGCTGTTCCCGCAGGTCATCTCGGCGATCGTGACGATCTTCCCTCCTGGGCTGCGCGGTCGGGCGTTCGGTCTGTTCGGGGCGATCGTGGGCTTCGCCCCGATCGTCGGGCCGGTCGTCGGCGGTGTCGTGCTCACCCACCTCGGCTGGCGCTGGATCTTCTTCGTCAACGTCCCGGTCGGGATCGTCACCGTCGTGCTGGCGCTGACCTTCGTGCCGCCGCTGCGGACGGGTCGCGCGCAGCGGCTCGACCTGGTCGGTGTCGTGCTGGCCACGGCCGGGCTGGGCGGCGTCGTGTTCGGTCTGATCGAGGGGGAACGCTACGGCTGGGGTCGTGTCGTCGGGCCGATCAGCATCGCGTCGGTCATCGTCACGGGTGTCGCGCTGCTGGTGGTGTTCGTCCTCTGGCAACACCGGCAGCGGGGCGAAGCCCTGATGCCGCTCGCCCTGTTCCGGGGGCGGGACTTCGCGGTCGGCAACGCGGTCGGGTTCGTCTTCCAGCTCGGCATGATCGGCATCATGTTCGTGCTGGTGCTGTACCTCCAGATGGCGCGGGGGTACTCGGCGCTGGAGACCGGTCTGGTGGTGCTGCCGAACGCCGTGCTCACCGCGGTCGGCTCGGCGGGCGCCGGGCGGCTGTCGGACCGGTTCGGCGGTGGGCTCGTCCTGATGGCCGGGCTGGTGTCGCTGGCCGTGGGGCTGCTGGTGCTCGTCGTGATGGTCGGCCCCACCAGTGGCGTGGGGAGCCTGCTGCCCGGCCTGTTGATCATCGGGGTCGCCAGCGGCGCCACGTTCGCGCCGTTGCAGCAGGCCACCATGCACGGCGTCGACCCCCGGTTGGCCGGGGCGGCCTCCGGCGTCTCCAGCACCATCCGGCAGGTCGGGGGCGTCCTCGGCACCGCCGTGCTGGGCGTGCTGCTGTCGGCCAGCCTCTCCTCGGCCCTGCGTGGTGAGGCGGAGAAGCGCGCCGGTCAGCTCCCGGAGAACCTGCGCGACCAGTTCGTCGAGGCCAGCGCCGCTGCCGCGCGGCACTACAGTCCTCCCTCGCCGCCCGGTGACCTGAACCCGGCCACGGCCAGCCTGTACGAACGCGTCGCCGGCGAGGCGTTCTCGGCCGGGTTCGTCAACGCCATGCGGAGCACCCTCGTGGCGTGTGCCGTGGTCCTGGTGGTGGCCGCGTTGTTCTGCTTCCTGTTCAGCTCACACCAGAAGCCGACGGCCGTGTCCGCTCCGGGGAGCCGACCGGAACCCGCCTCGCGGGACTGACCCGGTGCTGACGGTGGTCGCGGTCATCAAGGCCGCGACCACCGTCGCGGGTTCCGTCGTCGTCATGGAACCGGGGACCGGCTCGCGGGCACCTTGCCCGCAATGACGTGCTCGTCTCACCACCGCCACGAGCGTCGGCGTTGCCCCGCGAATGGGGTGGTGGTCGTGTTCGTGGGGGCGTGGGCGCCGAGCGTGGTGGTCGCGGGCGTCGCGACGGGCACCTTGTCTCGCGTAGATGGCGCGTGACCTGCTGGGTTCCTTCGCACCGCGGGAGTTTCAGCGAACCCCTGTCCCGCCTGGGGGTTGCGTCGTGCACGGCGGCGGAGGAAACGCCTGTCCTGGCGGCTGATGCGGGACGGCCCGACCATGGGGAGGGGGCGGGTGCCCCACCCCTCCCCATGGTCGGGCTCACCTGGCCGAGGTGTCAGGCCAGGAGCCACCGCGCGGCCATGTCGTGGACCTCCGCGCGCGTGCGCGTCCCGTGGTCGGCGGCCAGGACGTGCTTGCCGATGGCGAGGGAGAAGGCGAGCATGCTGCGCACCTCCACCTCGTCCTCGTCGTCGCAGAAGGCGCGGAACAGCGAGCGCGCGTAGTCCATGCGGCGGTTGTCGACGCGGCGGAGGCGTTCGGCGACGGCCGGGTCGCGGCGGGCCCAGTCGCGGACGGCGAGGTCGATCGGCAGCAGTTCCTCGGAGAGGGTGAGCGCGCCCGCCCGCCGGACCTTGGCCCTGGGGTCCCCGCCCTCGGTCTCGACGCGCTCGATCACCTCGTCGATGCTCATGCGCTCCCAGGTGTCGAGCATCGCGTCGAGCAGCGCGTTCCGGTCCTGGAAGTGCCAGTAGAAGCCGCCCCTGGTCACGCCGAGCGCCTTGGCCAGCGGCTCGACCCTGACGGCGTCGGGCCCGCCGGCGGCCAGGGCGCGCAGGCCCTCCTCGATCCACTTGGCGCGCGGCGTGCGCGTCGGCGGCGCCATCACCACTCCTCTCCTCGGGTCCGCCCCGTCAGCTTCGTCACCGCGGACGGCGTTGACCCCATGATCGTGCACTGGCTACCCTCACCATCCATACAGTCCTGTATGGATGGTGAGGGTCCGCTGATGAGACTCCCGAGGACGGCGCACACCGCGCGGCCGTGGCGAATCCACGAACTCACGCGCGACTTCCACCTGGAGGACGTGTGGGTGCTGCCGACACCCGGCGGCCCCGACGACTTCCCCCGGCTCGTGCGGCAGTTCGCCTCCGCCGGCGAGTCGCACCAGGCGTTCTCCGGCGCCGCCGGCGCGCTCTACGCGGTCCGGCGCGGGCTCGGGCGCCTGCTCGGCTGGGACAGGCCCGACCACGGGCTGGGGTCGCGGGTGCCATCGCTGCGCGACCGGTTGCCGGCCGACCTCCGCGCCGCCCCGCGGGGACCGAACCCCACCATCGTCCCCTTCACCTCCGTGTACCTGACCGACACCGAGTGGGTGGCGGAGAGCGCCAACCAGACGGTGCACGCGGTGGCGCACATCGGCTGGGTGCCGGACGGGAACGGGGGCTACCGCGGCCAGATGGCCATGCTCGTCAGACCCAACGGGCTGTTCGGGAAGGCGTACATGACCGCGATCGCGCCGATCCGGTACCTGCTCATCTACCCGTCGGTGTTCTCCAGGATCGGGCGGCGCTGGCAGGCGCTCGCCGACCACACACAAGATTCATGAGGAGTACCAGTGGTTGATTCCGTTTCCCCCGCCCCGACCACGGACCTGGCGCGCGAGACCGCCGTGCCGCCGGCGCTGCGGGAACTCAGCGAACTCTCCCAGATCGACTACGAGAACACGGTGATCGCCGACACCGTCCTGGCGCCGAACCTGACCGCCGAGCAGTGGGCCCGCGAGGTCCTGGAGGGCGCGCCGGCCGAGCAGCGCGACCTGCTCACCGGGGGATGGACGAACCTCGGCCTGCGGCTCACCCGGGAGCGCTCCGACGACGTGGTGCTCGGCTGGTCGGTGCGGCGCCGCACCCCGGACCACCTCGTCCTGGCCGTCAGCTCCGACGACGGCCTGGAGGGCGAGCTGGTCATCGAGCGCCGGCAGCACGCGGTGCTCTTCGCCAGCTTCATCCGGCACAGCAGCGACGAGGCCCGCGCGCGGTGGAAGCGCGTCGAGCCCATGCACACGCCCGCGATGTGCCAGCTTCTCGGCCAGGGCGTTCACCGGGTCGCGTCGGCCTGACCGGTTCCGCTCCTCGTCGATCAGGGCGCGTCACCGCGCTCCCGCCGACGAGTCGGAGGATCACCGTCGTGACCGGCGGTGGTCCGCGTGAGCCCCGCCAGTTGGGTGGCAGGGGCTTCAGCCCACCGGGCAGCTCCTCGTCTCTCCAGGACACGGTTTCTCTTCGGGACGCGCGTCGTCCCGTGGTCGACCGCGCCCTGGAGACGGGGAAGCGGGAGCTGCCCGGTGGGAACGCCCGTCGCGCGGTCAGCCCTGGGTGCGGCCGTGGCGGTCGCGGGCCTTGAGCCGGACGATCGGCATCTCCGGGGCCGGCAGCGGGTCGGCCGCGCACCCGCCGACGACGCCGAAACGGCGTCCGGCCATCCAGTCCTCGCGGGCCCGCACGATCTCCTCGTGCGAGCGGCCCACGAAGTTCCACCACATCACCAGCGGCTCGTCGAACGGGGCGCCGCCGAGCACGAACAGCCGGGCGGGGCCGGACGCCTCCACGGCCAGCTCGGAACGGCCCTGCCCCAGGTACAGCAGGGACCCCGGCGTGAGGTCGACCCCGGCGACGCGGGCCGCGCCCGACATCACCAGCACCGCGTTCTCGAACCCGGGGTCCAGCGGCAGGCGGTGCCGGCCGCCCTCGGCCAGCAGCATCTCCGCGCCCAGCAGCGGGGTGTGCACCTGGGCCGGAGACCGCACCGAGCCCCACTCCCCCACCACCACGGTGATGGTCGCGTCCCCGTCGCGCAGCACCGGCAGCTCGGCGTGGTGCTCGAACCGCGCGGCGGTGTGCCGGGCCTGCTCCGGCAGCGCCACCCAGAGCTGGAGCCCGTGCATGCCCGCCGGGTGCTCGGTCGGGGTGTACTCGGAGTGGGCGATGCCGTGGCCGGAGGTCATCAGGTTGAGCTGGCCCGGCTCGATCGTCTGGTGGCTGCCGAGGCTGTCCCGGTGCTCGATGAGCCCGTCCACGAGCCAGGTGACGGTCTGGAGCCCGGTGTGCGGATGCGGGGGAACCTGCATGCCGGGGCGGCCGGTCACGTCGTCGGGACCGAAGTGGTCGACGAAGCACCACGCGCCGACCATCCGGCGCTGCCGGTGCGGCAACAGGCGCCGCACGGTGGTGTAGCGACCCAGCGGCACGTCGTGGCCGGCCAGCAGCACGCTGTCCGGCTCGGCCACGTCGGCCACGGCGGCGGTGTAGAGCGCCTGCTCGGTGGTCATGGCCCGACCCTATGTCGCGCCAGCCCGGCCCGGGGAACGGACGACCACGACGAACACCGTGGGGTTGCCGCGCGCCGGGCGCGTGATCCCTACCGGGCGTCTCGGCGCGCGAGGGTGGCCGCGGCGCCGCAGGTGAGCACGGCCAGCCCGGCCCCGGCGCACATCAGCGTGAACACGGCGAAGGCGCCGGACAGCAGCGTGACGGCGTAGGGCGCGAACATGCCGAGGTAGGCGGCGGTCCAGAACAGCGACGTCACGCGGGCCAGGTGGTGCGGCGGGGCGACCGCCGCGACCTCGGTCAGGCAGAAGGTGAGGAGCAGGCCGTACCCGGCTCCGAAGATCACCGCCGCGACGAGGGAGAGCACCGGCGCGCCGGCGGCCGCCGCGGGCGCGGCGAGCAGGAACCCGAGGGCCACCACCGCCGGCCCGCTGACCGCCGCCGCCAGCCGGTGTCGGACGGCCAGGCGACGCGCGAGCGGCTGGATGAGCAGGCCGGCGGCGGGCACGACCGCGGTGGCCACTCCCGCGTAGACGGTGCGCAGCTCGTCCAGACCCCGCACCAGGCCAGGCAGGGTGACGAAACCGATGGTCGGCGCGGCGAAGACCCACGGAGCCAGCGGCAGCACCGCCCGGCGGAAGCGACGCCAGTCGGCGACGTCGGGCACGCTGGTCGGCCCGGTGGTGGGGGGCGGCGGGCCGGGTCTCGGGCGCGATGCGGGCGAGCCACAGCGCCGCTGCGGCGAGCACCACGTGCGGCAGGTAGGCCGTCACCAGCGGGTGGGGCGCCCACTGGGCGATCAGGGAGGCGACCAGGCCGCCCGAGGCGAAGCCGGCGGAGACGAACAGCCCGGCCCGGCGCGCCGCGCTGCCAGGTATGGCCTCCTGGGCGAAGGGCGGCGCGGACAGCTCCTTGACCCAGGCGCTGCCGGCGGCGAGCAGCGCCCCCGCGCCGAGGCCGGTGAGCAGTCGACCCGGCAGCAGCCAGACCGCCGTCGCGCCCACCATCAGCACCAGGGTCGAGGCGAGGTTGACGGCCAGGGCGGCCAGGGCGACGCGGCGCCGGCCGAGCCGGTCGGCCAGGGGGCCGCCGGCCAGCAGCCCCGGGGCCAGCCCGAGGACGTACACGGCGACCAGTCCGGTGACCGTGGACTCGGTCAGGGCCAGCCCGGAGCGGTAGGTGTCGAGCAGGGCGGAGAACTGGTTGGCGCTCCACCCCGAGGCCGTCATCATCCAGGCCGCCCGCAGTCCGTGGCGGGGCAGCCCGGTCGCGGTGACGGCAGGCGCGGGGCGCTGGACGGTTGTGCTCACGGCGGCAAGTTCTACGAGGTGAAAGCGCTCCGCCGCCTCCCGCGTTCACGAATCATGAACGGCGCTCCTGGGCCGGGTGGCATCCCCGTAGGGTCGCCGGCATGGACCTCCGTCTGCTGTCCTCCTTCCTGGCCGTGGCCGAGGAGGGGCACTTCGGGCGGGCCGCGGCACGGCTCTTCCTCTCCCCACCCGCCGTCACCCAGCACGTCCGCCGCCTGGAGACCGACCTCGGGACGCGGCTGTTCCACCGCAACCCCGTCTCCCTCACCCCGGCCGGCGAGCGGCTGGCCGTCCACGCCCGCGTGCTGTTGGCCGCCGCCGACGCCGCGCTGGAGGACGTGGCCCAGGGGGCCGAGGCGTCGCGGCCGGCCGTGCGGCCGTTGCGGGTGGGCATCATGGGCCACGGCTCGGCGGAGCTGACGCCGGCGGCGATCAACGCCTACCGGCGGGCCCGGCCGGAGGTCCCGGTGCACACCCTGCAACTGGACTACACCGAGCACGTCAGCGCGCTGGTCGGGGACCGCGTCGACGTCGCGTTCGTGCGCCCCGCCCCGGACGACGAGCGGGTCGTCAGCGACGTCCTCACCACCGAGCAGCGCATCGTCGTGGTCCCGGCCCGCTCGCCGCTGGCCGACGCGCGGCACACCGGCGCGACGTTGAGCGACGTCGCCGACCTGCCGTTCTTCCAGCTCCCTGAGCACACGCCCCGGGTGTTCACCGAGTACCTGTACTTCGGTGGGCCGCCGCGACGGGGGACGCCCACGGCGCTGACCCCGCAGGAGGTGCTCCTCGGCGTGGTCACCGGCGACGCGGCGGGCAGCGGCATCAAGTCGTTCGCCCGCTACTACGCCTGGCCGGGCGCGGTGTTCGTCCCGGTCCTGGACGCGCCGTGGGAGAGCACGCACCTCGCGGTCCGCGCCCAGGACCCCAACCCGGAGGTGCGGATCTTCCGCGCCCTCACCCAGGCCCTGGCCCGTCATCCCCTGCCCGGCGCGGCTCCCGCGTGAGTCAGCGCCTGCCCGCCGGTGACATCTGCGCGAAGCGCGCCGGCTCGTCGTGGGCGTCGCCGCCCCGCGGCCGCCAGGAGTCGTTCTTCTCAGCAGGCCGTGGTGGGTGTTGGCCGGGTCGTGGTGCTGGGCCGAAGGAGAAGGACTGCCGGGAGTCCAGCCAGGACAGTTCGGGGGCGAACCGGTCGCTGGCGCGGCGGAGGTCGGCCGTCGGGTTCGACGTCGGGTTCCGGGGGGATGGGCATCGGGTGCCCGGTCCGCGGTGGTGGGATGCCGCGGCCCCGCTGCCGGTCTGGGGGCGGGCCGGCAGCGGGGCCGGGCGGGCCGCTGGTCAGGCGTTCCTGATCGCGGAGATCTCGAACTCCAGCACGATCTTGTCGCTGACGAGGAAGCCGCCGGTCTCCAGGGCGGCGTTCCAGGTCACGCCGTAGTCCTTGCGGTTGATCGCCACCGAGCCCTCGAAGCCGAGGCGCTGGTTGCCGAACGGGTCGGTGGCCGAGCCCTGGTAGGTGAAGGGGATGGTGACCTGGTTGGTCACGCCCTTGACGGTCAGGTCGCCGACGAGGTCGAAGGTGTCCTCGCCGGTGATCCGCAGGCCGGTGGAGACGAAGGTGATCTCCGGGTGCTCCTGCATGGCGAAGAAGTCGTTGCCGCGCAGGTGCTCGTCGCGCTGGGCGTTGCGGGTGTCGACGCTGGCCGCCTGGATGGTCACCGTCACGGCGGTGGCCTCCGGGTTCGCGCCGTCGAAGACGACGGTGCCGGTGAAGTCGTTGAACGCGCCACGGACCTTGGTGACCATCGCGTGCCGGGCGACGAAGCCGATCTGGGAGTGGCTCGGGTCGATGGTGTAGGTGCCGGTGAACGCCGTCAGGTCGAGGCCGGTGGTGGTCATGTCAGGACCCCTTCGAGGTAGATGATGCGTCATGTACCCCTCCCAACGTACATGATGCGTCATCTATTTCAAGAGGATGACGTGTCATGCATCCGGGTAGGGTGGAGCCATGAGCGACACCCGCTGGCTCGACGACGACCAGCAGCGCGCCTGGCGGTCGTACCTGCGGATGCAGACGCGGCTGACCGCCGCGCTGAACCGGCAGCTCCAGACCGACTCCGGCCTGTCCCTGGCCGACTACGAGGTGCTGGTCTACCTCACCGACGCGCCCGACGGCCGACTGCGCCCCTACGAGCTCCAGCACGCCCTGGACTGGGAGCAGAGCCGCCTGTCGCACCACCTGAGCCGCATGCAGCGCCGGGGTCTGGTCGAGCGTCAGGACTGCCCGGAGGACCGCAGGGGCGCCTTCGTCGTCCTCACCCCGGCCGGCAGGGAGGCCATCACCAACGCGGCCCCCGGGCACGTCGAGGCCGTCCGCGACCTGTTCTTCGACGCACTCACCCCCGAGCAGGTCGCCGCCCTGCGGCAGGTGGCCACCCAGGTTCTCGCCCGCCTCGACCCCGCCTCCGAGTGAGCCCCTCCGACCGTGAACACTCGGTCGCCGCGCCCCGAAGACCGGAACTGCCCTCCTCTCTGACCGGCCATTCCCCTTGGCTTGATTTGTCACGGTGACGAAACTGGGGACGGTAGGCCCCGGGGACTCAGCCGTCACTCACTCAGTCGAGGCTCGCCCGGGCCACCAGAGCACGAAGGCCTCGCCCCTGTCCCTTGTGGTGATCCCGGTGTTCGGGGCGGGCACCGGCATTCGGGGCGAGCGGCGGTGTGCCGAGCGCAGCAGCTCCCCCGCCGTCGCAGGACGGGTGTAGCTCGTCGCCCTGCGCACGAGCACCCCCTGGTCCGCTCGATCTTCCCCCTGCGGCGCTCCCCGCAGTGATCACGCCAGCGGCGGGCCGGCGACCACGAACAGGTCACACGGTCGGGTGGTTGTCGGGTGGCATGGGCAGGCCGGTGTGACAGGGCACGCCCGAACGGTGAGGTCAGGCGGGGTGGGGGCTCTCCCCCACGGCGTGGTCACGGCGCGGCGCTGAGGATGATCCCGCGCATGGGGCTCTTCGAGGTCGAGCGCAAACGCCAGCTCCACGACGCCGACGAGGCGAGGGCGTTGGCGACGCGGCTGATCGAGCTGGGCTACCAGCAGCACGGCCGCCACACCGAGACCGACACCTACTACTCCCGGCCCGACGTGACCTGTCTGTCCACTGTGGAGTGCCTGCGGGTGCGCCGGCAGGTCAGCGCCGGCTTCGCCGAGATCACCTACGAACCCGCCAGCACCGGCCGCCCTGGCGGCGCCGACGCGCGGCGCGAGACCACCGTCCTGCTGGCCGGCGCCCACCAGGCCGACGCCGCCGACCGCCTGCTCACCGCCATCGGGCTGGTCCCGCTGGTGGTGGTCGAGAAGACGCGCACCACCTACTGGCACTCCGCGCGGGAGCACGTCACCGTCACCCTGGACTCCGTCACGGGTCTGGGGATGTTCGTCGGTGTCGAGGTCACCGCCGCCGACCCCGACAGCGCGACCGCGCTCCTGGCTGAGGCGGAGGAACTCCTCGGCCTGGCCGACCGCCCGGTCGTGGCCCCGCCCTACCGCGACCTCGTCCTCCGCGCGTGGCCGCCACGGCCTCCCCTCATCCCGGCCACGACGGTAGAAATGATCTCGTGATGATCGTTTCGGGTTGAGACGCCCCCCGTTGGGGCCATCTGGGGAGAGGACACGCCACATGACGGAGATCCACGGCTTCGTCCAGCAAGGGTTCGAACCGGTGCGCGACGCCTTCGCGGAGAACTTCGCCGAGGGACGGGATGCCGGTGCGGCCGTGACGGTCTACCAGCACGGCCGGCCGGTCGTCGACCTCTGGGCGGGCGTCGCCGACGCCGAGAGCGGGCGCCCCTGGACACCGGAGACCCTCCAGTTCGTCTTCTCCTCCACCAAGGGCGTCACGGCGACGTGCGCCCTGCTGCTGGCCCGTCGCGGGGAGCTGGACCTGGACGCCCCGGTGGCGGCGTACTGGCCGGAGTTCGCCGCCGAGGGCAAGGCGCACATCCCGGTCCGCTGGCTGCTCACCCACCAGGCCGGGCTGCCCGCGCTCGACCGGCGGCTCCCCCTGGCCGACGCCCTGCGCTGGGACCCGATGGTCGAGGCCCTGGCGGCGCAGCGCCCGATGTGGGAGCCGGGCTCCGCGCACGGCTACCACGCCCTGACCTTCGGCTGGCTCGTCGGCGAGGTCGTCCGCCGGGTTTCCGGGCGCGGCGTGGGGACCTTCTTCCGGGAGGAGATCGCCGAGCCGCTGGGCCTGGACTTCTGGATCGGCCTGCCGCCGTCCGAGCACCACCGGGTCAGCCGCGCCTGGTTCCCCGAGATGGACGCCCTCACGACGCTGGACCCGGACAGCGTGCCGCCGGAGATCCGGAACGCGACCGCGGCCGTGACCGACCCCACCTCGCTGTCGATGCGCTCCCACCAGGTCACCGAGCCCCAGTTCGACCACGCGGACCCGCGTGTCTGGGCGGCCGAGGTGCCCGCCATCAACGGCATCGGCACCGCCCACTCCCTGGCCCGGCTCTACGCCGCGTTGCTCGGCGAGGTCGACGGGCTCCGTCTCCTCGACGACGCCACCCTGGCCGAGGCGAGCACGGCCCAGGTGAGCGGCGTCGACATCGTCCACCAGCTTCCCAGTCGCGTCGGCCTCGGTTTCGTCCTGCCGTCGCCGCAGGGCCAGCCCGGCCTGCTGCTCGGTCCCCGCTCCTTCGGCCACCCCGGGCTGGGCGGATCGCTCGCCTTCGCCGACCTGGAGCACGGCATCGGCTTCGGCTACGTCACCAACAGGCTCAGCATCCTGACCATGGTGGACCCGCGCGCCCTGCGGCTGGCGCGCGCCGTCTACGCGGCCCTGGGCTGATCCGGTCCCAGCCGGGGCGGACCGGCCGGCCGGGTGGGCTGCCCTTCACCGGACAGCCCACCCGGCGTCGCGCACCGGCGTGTTCGTCGTTCAGCAGACGACCGTCCGCTCGTAGCTGCCCCACGTGAGCTTCCACTCGCGGCTCTGGCCGTGGCGCAGCGTGGTGCGGCCGGTGTCCGGCGCGCCCCGCACGATGATCTTGATGCGCATCGTCCTGCCGCACTCGTTGCGCACCCACACGTACCGGGCGTGGGCCTGGTTGTCGATGACGCGCACGATGCGGGCCGGCGCCGTTCCGCCCGCCGCCTCGGCGACGGGAACGCCGACGAGGGCGGCGCCGGACAGGGCGACCGCCGTGGCGCCGACGGCGGCCAGAACTCGACGTGCGTGCAGGGTCTTCCCCCTCATGTGACTCTGTCCCTCGGATCGGGACCGCCGTTGTCGGCGTCGTCCCGGGCCTGATGGTGGAACCACCGCCTCCGCCGCCGCGACGTCCAACAAGGGGCATGTCGCGGCCCCGCCGGCCACCGCCACCCACCGCGGCCGCCCGCGCCAACCGCGCCGGCCCTTCACCGGCTGCCCGCCCTGTCATCGCCTGCCGTCATCCGCGCGCGCCCCATGAGTTAGGATCACCTAAGTAAGGGATGATGATATGTTCTTTCCCGGAGGTGAGCGATGCGCGCGGTCCCGCGGTCGGCGCTGGTCGAGGGCACGATCGAGCGGCTGAGGTCCGCGATCGTCAGCGGCGAGTGGCCGATGGGCAGCAAGATCCCCACCGAGGACGAGTTGGTGGAGCGGCTCCAGGTGAGTCGCAGCACGTTGCGCCAGGCGGTGCAGGCCCTGGTGTACGTGGGGCTGCTGGAGACCGCGCAGGGCCGGGGGACGTTCGTCCGCGGCACGCACGAGGTCGACGCCGTGTTGACCCGCTATCTGGCCGAGGCCGAGCTGGTCCACGTGCTCCAGACGCGGCGCGGTCTGGAGGTGGAGGCGGCGGGCCTCGCCGCCGAACACCGCACCCGGACCGACCTGGATCGCCTCGCCGCCGTGCACGAGCGTCAGATGGCCGCCCTCCGCGACGGCAGGGGCGAGGAGTTCAACCGGGCCGCCGTGGAGTTCCACCTGGCCGTGGTCGAGGCGGCGGGCAACCCGGTGCTGGCCCGCCTGTACGGGAGCATGCTCGACTCCGTCCGCGCCTCGGTCCGACTCGGCGGGGCCCGCCAACCCCGGGAGCACCACGAGGACCCCGGGCACGCCCGCGTGCTGAAGGCGATCGGCGACGGCGACCCCCAGGCCGCCCGGGACGCGGCGGCCGAGCACGTGACGACCTTCCTGACCGCGCTGTCGGCGCGCGGGAACACCCGGTGATGGACCGGAACGCCGTGCCCTTCCCCGACACGGGCCGCAGCCCCTGCGCGGTCGCTTCGGCCCGTCGGAGTCGGCGGTCCGGCTCGCCCTGACCTCCCGGTCACTTGGCGCCGGCCGGCCCAGGAGCACGCGACTCGGCGTCTGACCAGCGATGTCGTCCGGACCGCGTCTGCCAAGAGAGGCCGTCAACGCGCCCCGCACCGGCCAGCTCCGCCGTGCCCGGCGGCGGGCGAACAACAAGAAGTCACGAGAAAGGTGTGTCATGACCACGCGGTGGGTGGCGGGTTTTCGCAGCGCCGTGATCAGCCCGGATGAGAGCGTCCGCTTCAACGAGCCACGAGGCTTCCACGACCAGACAGTGCGTCAGGTCCTGCACATGGCCGGCGGAGGTGAGCGGGTCCGGGTGCGGCTGTCCAACCGCTACGGCCGCTCTCCCCTGACCGTCGGCGTCGCGCGCCTGGCCGAGCGCGGGATCGCCGACCAGATCGTCACCGAGACCGACGTCGTGCTGCGTTTCGACGGCAGCCGGCGCGTGACGGTCCCGCCGGGCGGCGAGGTGGTCAGCGATCCGGTCGAGCTGGCCGTCCGGGCCGGCGACGACCTCGTCCTCAGCCTCCACCTGCCCGAGGAGACCGGTCTGGCGACCTTCTCGCACATGCCCGTCGAGACCGCCCACGTCGCCGACGGCGACCAGACCGGCGCGGCGAACCTGGTCGGGGCCGAGGAGGTCGAGGGCCGGTTCTTCGTGACCGGCGTCGACGTCCTCGCCCCGGAGGGCGCCGGGGTCGCCGTCGCGTTCGGCGACTCCTGGTTCGAGGGTGTGGGCAGCACGGTCGGGGCCAACCGGCGTTCGGTCGACTGGCTCAACCGACGGCTGCGGCGGGGCTGGGTGGTCAACCAGGGGATCGCCGGAAACCGCCTGCTGACCGACGGGGTCGGCGAGCACGCGCTGGCCCGCTTCGAACGGGACGTGCTGTCGGTCCCGGGCGTCACCCAGGTGTTGGCGCACTTCGGGATCAACGACCTGGGTCTGCCCGGGATGCTCGGGCTGCCGCCCGCCACCGCCGACGACCTGGTCGCCGGGTTCACCGAGCTGGCCCACCGGGCGCACGAGGCCGGTCTGGTCATCCACGCCGCGACCATCGGCCCGTTCGCCGGCGCGATCTACCCCGGCCACAACACGCCCGAGGGTCTGGCCGCGCGGCGCGAGGTGAACGAGTGGATCCGCGGCGGCAGCGTCTTCGACGCGGTCTTCGACGTCGCGCGCGCCGTGGAGGACCCGGCGCGGCCGGACTACCTGCGCCCGGAGTTCGACAGCGGGGACGGCATGCACCTCAACGACGCCGGTGCGCGGGCCATGGCCGAGTGCGTCGATCTGGACGTGCTGAGGCTCTGACGCTCCACGCTCAGCACCCGGCGGAGGGCTGGACCGGTGGACGGCGCGGTCCACGCGGGTCGAGCACGGCGACGCCGCGGCGGACACGCCACCTGGGCGGGGCCAGCGGGCCACACGACAACGAGCGACAAGTGATCTTGTGGAAGATCGTCATTGTTGACGCCCCACCACCTCGACGAGACTCGCTCCTCGCGACGCCGCTCCCGGACACCCTGGTCGACCACGCCGACCCGGTCGCCGTCCCTGGGCCGCGCCGGAACCGAGCCACCACGCAGAACACTGGGGGAAGCACATGCAGTTGGGGCTGAGGAGTCTCATCGACCCGGCACTCGCGGCGCACGTCGACGAGATCCGCGCGGCCAACGCCGCCTCGGCGATGAGGAGGGGACCGAGCAACCTCGACGAGCTGCGAGCGGCACGAGCCCAGCGGGACGTGGTCCCCTCCGACGCTGACTCGTCAGCCGTGGAGGAGGTCGTCGAAGCCGCCGGCCGGCGGGTGCCCGTGCGAATCCTCACTCCTGGCGGCGCCGCGCCCCGGGGTGTCCATCTGGACATCCACGGCGGTGGCTTCTACATGGGGACGGCGGCGCGGGGGGACGCGCGCAACCAGCAGCTCGCGGACGCTCTCGGCGTCGCCGTCGTGAGCGTGGACTACCGCCTGGCTCCCGAGCACCCCTGGCCGGCCGCTCCCGACGACTGCGAAACGGCGGCGCTGTGGCTGCTGGAGCAGGCCGAGGCCCGCTTCGGCACGACACGGCTGACGGTCGGCGGTTTCTCGGCGGGAGCCACGCTGGTCATGACGACGTTGCTGCGCCTGCGCGATCGCGGTCTCGCCGGGTCGTTCACGGGCGCCGCGCTGGAGTACGGCACCTACGACATGAGCGGCCTGACCCCGGCGGGCCGACTGATCGCCGACGAGTACTTCATCCAGGCCTACGCCGGTCACGTGGCCGACCGCACGATCCCGGACGTCTCCCCCATCTATGGCGATCTGCGCGGCCTGCCCCCGCTGTTGATGGTCGTCGGCAGCGCGGACATCCTGCTGGAGGACAACATGGCCATGGCGGCCCGGGTGTCGGCGGCCGGAGGCTCGGTTGACCTCCGGATCTACCCGGAAGCGCCCCACGGCTTCACCCTCCGACCGACAGGGATGGCCAAGGCGGCGCTGCGCGACATCGAGCGGTGGCTTGCGGAGTGCTTCTCCCCCGCGTCCCCCTGACGGTGGTCGTCAACCGCGGCGGCCGCGAAGGGCTCCGAGCACGCGGAAACGGTTGATCAGCGCCGGGCCGTCGCGATGAGGAGTCGCAGCGAGGCGTGGCCCGGTGGACCCCAGGTGGGCTTGCCGCCGGGCCGGCCGTGGACGCCGGCGTCTCCGATGAGGACGCAGGCGAGGGCACGCAGCACCGCCCCGCCGCGGGCGCGGCGCAGGGTCGCGGCGTCCGCGGCGGGGCGGTAGGCGGCGTGGAAGCGGTCGAGAGCGTCGTCCGGCAGCAGGATCCAGGCGGCGGCGAGGTCGCAGGCGGGGTCGCCCGCGAAGAGGTCGCCGAAGTCGACCACGCCGCAGAGGGCACCGTCGGCGGTGAGGACGTTGGCCGGGTGCAGGTCGCCGTGCAGCCACAGCGCCGGGCCGTCCCAGTCGGGCGCGGCGACGGCGTCCGCCCAGACCCCGCGGACGGCGTCCGGGTCGGGGATGAGCCCCCGCTCGGTGGCCGAGGCGAGCTGCTGGCTGAAACCCTCGGCGTAGGAGGCCAGCGGCCCTCCTCGGCCCCGGCCGGCGGGCGCCCCCTCGGGGGCGGGGTGGTGAAGCGCCGTCAGGAAGGCGGCCAGGGTCTCGGCCGCCTCCTCCGCGCGCGTGACCGGCGCGCGGTCGGCCGGAGTGCCCGGCACCCACGTGGTGACGATCCAGGGGCGCGGGAACCGCGCGGAGGGCTCGCCGAGGCGTTGCGGGACGGGGACCGGCAGCGGAAGACGCGGCGCGATGGTGGGCACCCAGGTGTGCTCCTTGCGCAGCAGCGCGTCGGCGGAGCGCGTCGCCCAGGGCAACCGGACCGCGAGGTCGTCGCCGAGCCGCCAGAGCTGGTTGTCCCAGCCCCGCGCGCCGAGCCGCACGGGGTGGTCGGCCAGGTCGGGGTGCTGGTCGCGCAGCAGGTCCCGCACCAGCTCCGCGGTGATCTCGATCTCGGCGTGCGTCATGTGGATCAACAGTACCGAGAGGGGCGGCCGGCCCGTCCCGGTCGCCGGCCGGGCGCCCGGGCTCGCGGGGGTGGGTCAGGTGGTCACCTTGGCGAGGAACGCCGCGAGGTTCGCCACGGTGCGCTGGATCTTCTCCTCCTGGGTGAGCGACTCCGGGAGCCGCGCGCCCATGCCCGCGTCCTTCCTGCCCCGCACGTACAGCGAGCAGGAGAGGTCGTCGCAGAGGTAGGTGCCCACCGAGCTGCCCTGCTGTCCGGCCTTGCCCGCCCTGGGGGCGACCATCAGGGGGACGCCGCCGCTGTGGGTGGTCAGGCAGATCGAGCACATGCTGCGGCGGCGCTGCCCCGGGGTCGGGCTGGGGCGGCGCAGCGCGACCGCCGTCGGCCGGCCGTCCAGTTCGGTGACGAGGTAGGCGAGGTCGGGGGCCCGGGGGTCGCGCCAGCCGAGGTAGTCCAGGTCGTCCCACGGCTGGTCGGCGAGGTCGCGCGGCACGGCCAGGCGCTTCGCCTCGCCCTTGGTGCGGTTGACGAACGCGGCCCGGATCTCCTGTTCGGTCAGTGGCCTCATGCCGACCACGCTAGGTTGCCTAAAGGGTTTAGGCAAGCGCATAATGGCTTTAGGTAGAGGGAGGAGAAGGCGTGGCACGCGCGGGACTGACCCCGGAACGCCTGGTCAGGGCGGGGGCGGAACTGGCCGACGAGATCGGCTTCGACCAGGTGACCCTCTCGGCGCTCGCCCGGCGGTTCGACGTCAGGGTCGCGAGCCTGTACTCGCACCTGAGGAACTCCCAGGACCTGAGGACCAGGATCGCCCTGCTCGCGCTGGAGGAACTCGCCGACAGGGCCGCGGCCGCCCTGGCGGGGCGGGCCGGCAGGGACGCGCTGGCCGCCTTCGCCGACGTCTACCGCGACTACGCCCGCGAGCACCCCGGCCGCTACGACGCCACGCGGCTGCGGCTCGACCCGGAGACGGCGGCGGCCAGCGCCGGCGTCCGGCACGCCGAGATGACCCGGGCGATCCTGCGGGGCTACGACCTGGCCGAACCCGACCAGACCCACGCCGTCCGGCTGCTGGGCAGCGTCTTCCACGGCTACATCAGCCTGGAGGCGGCGGGCGGGTTCAGCCACAGCGCGCCCGACACGCAGGAGACCTGGACCCGGATCGTCGACGCCCTCGACGCCCTGCTGCGCAACTGGCCCGCGCCCTGACCACGCGGCTCGCCCCAAGCCGGCAGCCGCCGACCACGCGGGTGGCGACCGCCCACACGACACCGAACGACAGGCGATGACAATGCGCGACGAATCCCGCTGGACCAGCACACCGATCACCGAGGACATCCTGCGCGGCGCCCTCGAACTGGAGCGCACCGAGCACGGCGTGCTGCCGCACCGCCTGCCGGCGTGGGCCCGAGCCCAGTGCGCCGACGGGCAACTCGCCATGGCGGAGTCCCAGCCCTCCGGCGTCCGGCTGGCCTTCCGCACCGGGGCCACCGCCGTCGAACTGGACACGCTGCCCACCAGACGGATCTACCTCGGCATCCCGCCCCGCCCGCGGGCCGTGTACGACCTGCGGATCGACGGACGCCTGGTCGACCAGGCCAGCGCGCCCGGCGGCAACGCCCTGATCATCGACATGGCCACCGGGGCCGTCGAGCACCAGCCAGGCCCGGTCGGCACGCTGCGCTTCGCCGACCTGCCCGAGGGCGTGAAGGACGTCGAGATCTGGTTGCCGCACAACGAGACCACCGAACTCGTCGCCCTGCGCGCCAACGCCCCCGTCGAGCCGGTCCCCGACCGGGGCCGCCGGGTGTGGCTGCACCACGGCAGCTCGATCAGCCACGGCTCCAACGCCGCGAGTCCGTCCACCACCTGGCCGGCGCTCGCCGCCGCCAGCGCCGGCGTGGAACTGGTCAACCTCGGCCTGGGCGGCAGCGCCCTGCTCGACCCGTTCACCGCCCGCACCCTGCGCGACACCCCGGCCGACCTGATCAGCGTCAAGATCGGCATCAACCTGGTCAACGCCGACCTGATGCGCCTGCGGGCGTTCGGCCCGGCGGTGCACGGTTTCCTCGACACCATCCGCGAGGGGCACCCCACGACACCGCTGCTGGTCGTCTCGCCGCTGTACTGCCCCATCCACGAGGACACCCCGGGCCCCGGGGCGTTCGACCTCGACGCGCTCGCCAGGGGCGAGGTGCGGTTCCTGGCCACCGGCGACCCGGCCGAGCGCGCCGGGGGGAAGCTGACGCTCACCGTCATCCGGGCCGAGCTGGCCCGGATCGTGGAGCAGCGGGCGGCCAGCGACCCGCACCTGCACCACCTCGACGGCCGCGACCTCTACGGCGAGGCCGACTTCGCCGAGCTGCCCCTGCCCGACCAGCTCCACCCGGACGCCGCCACCCACCGGCGGATCGGGGAGCGCTTCGCCGAGCTGGTCTTCTCCGGTCACGGGCCGTTCGCCGCCCGCCCCGCCTGACAGGCGATTCGCCGCGCCGTCCGGCGGGGCCGGCTGGGGCGGGGAGCTAGACGAGTAATGCGTAAGTCCGGGGTGGTGCCGGGAGACGGACGAAGGGTGCTCAAGATCAGTTTGTGACGACCGACCTGAACACCCTTCTCACCGCACTCTACGTCAAGATCGACGATTACCTGGCTGGCAGGCCCCGGTGGGGCCGACCTCCCAAGCTCACCGATGCGGAGCTGATCACCCTCGCGGTGGCCCAGGCGCTGCTCGGGTTCACCTCCGAGGCACGGTGGCTGCGGTTCGTGCCTGACCACCTGCCCGGGGCGTTTCCTGACCTGCCGGGCCAGTCCGGCTACAACCGCCGCCTGCGCGCCGCGTTGC
>NZ_JAMTCP010000005.1:0-164248 GCF_024171885.1 Streptoalloteichus tenebrarius
CAGCGCGAACTCCGACAGGAAAACGTCAGCCAGCGCAAACACGGCCAGGCTCGACGCCGATGGTGGAGGCGAGGCCGGTGACCACGTTCGTGATCAACCTGGCCGCGATCGCCGTCGACGTCATCATCATGTCCTGCGTGCTGCTGCCACCCGTGTTCCGCCGGGCCGCGCAGTTGTTCCGTCGGGTCCGCAGGGACATCCGCCGCTGGAACCGAGAACGCCGACAACACAGGGACGAGCCACCCACGACCCCGACGACGCAGGCCACGAGGAGCGCGCGTTGAAGATGCAACCGGCCGCCCGGATCACCGGACGGCTCCGCCAACAGATCGCCGCCGACCTGAAGAAGAAATACGAGAAAGGAGCGAGCATCCGTTCCCTGGCGAGGTCCACGGGCCGCTCTTACGGATTCGTGCACCGCATCCTCATCGAGGCCGGAGTCCAGCTCCGCGGACGCGGTGGCGCCAGGCGAAAGACCACCCGCATTGGTTGTGCATGACGAGGGAGTTGCCGACCGGCCGTTCGAGGATCACCTCCTCCAGAATTACGTGGTACTGCAAGGGGGTCGCTCTGGTGAGGACACGCTGACGCGCCAAGCGGGCCAGGACACGACGTTCCACTACGTCGGGTGCGAGGCCAGGACGTGCGCCGTTGATCAGGGCTCGCGTGTGGTCGGCTGTCTGCAACAGTCCGGGGACGAGCATGGTCTCGAACTGGCGGTACGCCACGAGCGCCGCCTCGATGGTGACGAACTCGTGGAAGTCCTCGGGAAGGTCCTTGCGTATCGCCCGCCAGTACCCGCGTTCCCTGGTCGTGGACGCGAGGTCGAGAAGCCATGCGCGGAGGCTCGCGTGCTCCACCCCCCAGGGTGGACGAACGGGGAACGGGCACCTGTGGGACTCGGTGGTGCCTGACCCGTCCGGGAGGACACCCCTGTGCGGCGAACCGGAGTTCGCCGCACTCCTGAAGAACATGGTCGCGGATGACGCGCCCCGGTTGTTCGCGGTGGTGTTGGAGTACGGCGAGCGGGTGGACGCCCACGTCGCCGCGTGGGGGTTGGCCTTCGCGGACCACGCGGAGGTCGTATCGGCGGAGTCGAAACTGTGGATGAGTTCGCGGGATCCGGAGAAGGCGCTACGCGCCTTCCGGTGCGGTCGTCACATCCGCGCTCGGTTGGTGTGGTTCAACCCGGACGCGGCGACGCCGCCGGGTGAGGGGTGAGGGGCGGATCGCGGGGAAGTGGCCTGCGGGCAGGGAAAGGCCCAGGGGGAACAACGGGTCGGGGTCCCCCTGGGCCCGCGGTGGGAGCGTGGTCAGGAGCGCGCCTTCGCGGTCTCGCGCGCGTTGGCCTTCTTGATCGCCTCGACGAGCTGGTCCTTGGACATGGTGGACCGGCCGCGGATGTCCAGCTTCTGCGCGATCTTGTAGAGGTGGTCCCTGCTGGCGTTGGCGTCCACGCCCTGCTCGGTGCGTTGGCGCGGGACCTCGGCCTGTCCCGGCTTGGCGCCGCCCTTCCGCTTCGCGCCGCGCGCGGCCTGCGGGTCGGAGGGACCCTTCTCCTTCTTGGGCTCCCAGTGGTCGCCGACCTTCTCGAAGGAGTGCTTGAGCGCCGCGAACGCGACGCGGTGGGCGCGTTGCCCCTCGCCGTAGGTCTCGACAGCCGAGTCGTGCGCCTTGATCCAGGTCCGTTGGGCCTTCTTGGGCGAGCGCTCCACAGTGGACGGGAGTTCCTCGCGGCCTGGCATGGTTCCTCTCCTCCTCGCCGTCATCCCGTGCCGCGCGGGGCGGACGGGCCGCCGTCGCCCAGCAGCTCCAGCACGTCGGCCGAGACCGCCACCGGGTCGACGTCCGCCACGAACGACACGTCGTGCGGGCAGCGCGGCCCCGTGGGGTCCGTGCACGCGACACCGCACTCCGGGCACCTCGTGGTCCAGGAGATGTGCACCCGGTGCTCGCCCCTGCCGAACGGCCCCGCGTTGATCACGTTGCCGCACCAGTAGACCGAGACCGTCGGCGTGCCCACGGCCTGCGCGACGTGTCGCGGCCCGCTGTCGTTGGCCAGCACCGCCGTGGCCCTGGCCAACACCCCGACGAGCCCGGACATGCTCAGCCGGCCGACCAGCGAGCGCACCGCGCCGTGCCGGCCGACGGGCAGCATCGCCAGGCACTCGCGGACCACCTCGGCCGCCGGCGCGGCGTCCGCGTCGGTGCCGATCACCGCGACCCCGGCGCCCTCCTGCGCCGCCACGGCCGCCACCCGCGCGAAGTGCGCCGCCGGCCACCACCGCCGCGTGTCCCCGGCGCTCGGGTGCACCACGAGCAGCGGCCGGGGCAGGCCCCGCAACGCCTCGTCGGCCTCGGTCAGGTCCTGCTCCGTGACCGACAGCCACGGCTGGAGGACCGTGGGCGCGGCCCCCACCAGCCCGACGATCTCCAGCATCCGCAGCACCTCGTGCTGGTAGTAGCTGAACGGCAGCCACCGGTCGAGCGGCGCCGCGTCGGGCGTGCGGGCTCCCACCGCGCAGCGGACCCCGAACCGCTGGAGGAACGGGTTGGACCACCGTCCCCCGCCGTGGAGCTGCACGCCGAGGTCGAACCGCTCCGCCCTGGTGGCGGCGAAGAACCGGCGCAGGGTCAGGGGATCGCCGCGCACGTCCGGTCCCGGATCGTGCACGCCCTTCACGGGCGGCAGGGTGACGGTGCGGTCCACCGGACCCGGCCGCGACGCCAGCAACTCCCGTTGCCACGCGGGGCCGTAGAGCACCATCTCCGCGTCCGGGTACGTCTCGCGCAGGGCGTGCATCGCCGGCAGGGCGAACACGAGATCGCCCAGTCCGCCGCCGCGCAGCACCGCGATCCGCTCGACACCGGGCACCGGCGGGCCCAGTCGGCCCACCGCCCTGGCTGGTTCCGGCGACCAGCCGGTCTCGGTCCTCGACGTGATCTCGTACGGGGTCACGGGCACGGCTGACCACCTCCTGCGAGGCGGGTTCCCCCGCCCACAGGCGTCAAACCGGCGCCGTCGCCGCATGGCGGCCGCGGGACGGGGTACTCCGCCGCTGCGACGTCGGCGCGCCCGTGCGCCAGCCGGCCGGCGTCGCGTGTGGCCGCACAGCTTCGGCGCGGGCGCCCCGGCCGGGGCGCCCCATGATCATCGGAGGTGCCATGACCAGCACGTTCGCCGCCCGTCCCGCGACGGTCGCCGGAACCGCCGACGCGGAGGCCGTGCGTTCGGCCAGCGGGGGCAGGGAGGTCCTGCGGGTGACCAACCCGGCCGACGGCAGCGAGGTGGGGCGGGTGCCGATCGCGGGCGCCGAGGAGGTGGACGCCGCGGTCGCGACGGCCCGCGCCGCGTGGCCGGGGTGGGCGCGCATCGACCCGGGCGAGCGCGGGCGTCTGCTGCACGAGGCCGCGGCCGCGGTGGCGGACGCGGCCCAGCGGCTCGCCGAGATCCAGCACCGCGAGACGGGCCGGCCGCTGGCGGAGGCGCTGGCGGGCGCCAGGGCGGGCGCGTCGACGTTGGCCCAGTACGCCGAACTGGGGCCGGTGCACCGCGGTCGCTCGCTCATGGGCGCCTGGACGGCGACGGATCTCATGGTCCCCGAGCCCTACGGCGTCGTCGTGGCCCTCACCCCGTGGAACGACCCGGTCGCCATCGCCTGCGGGTTGGTCGGCGCGGCGGTGGTCACCGGCAACACCGTGGTCCACAAGCCCAGCGAGAAGTGCCCGCAGACGGGCTTGGCGCTCAACGAGCTGATCCGCGAGGTGTTGCCCAGGGGCGTGCTGGTGTCGGTGTGCGGTGACGGCCTGGTCGGCGCGCAGCTCGCCGGCCACCGCGACGTCCAGCTCGTCGCGCACGTCGGCAGCACGGCGACCGGCAGGGCGATCGCCGAGGCCGCCGCGCGGACCGGGGCGAAGGTGCTGCTGGAGAACGGCGGCAACGACCCGCTGCTGGTGGACGAGGGCGTCGACCCGGTGTGGGCGGCGGAGCAGGCCGCGGTGGGAGCCTTCACCAACGCCGGCCAGCTCTGCACCTCCGTCGAGCGGATCTACGTGCACCGAGGGGTGGCCGACGAATTCGTCGAGGCGCTGGTGGCGCAGGCCCGGCGTCGCGTCGCGCGGCCGTCGGGGCCGGAGGAGATCGAGATGGGGCCGCTGGTGGACGTCGGCCAGCGGGAGCGGGTCCACGCCCACGTTGCCGACGCCGTGCGCTCCGGGGCCAGGGCCTTGGTCGGGGGAGAGGTGCCGGAGGGTCCCGGCGCGCACTATCCCGCCACCGTCCTCGTGGATTGCGCGCCGGACATGCTCGTGATGCGGGAGGAGACCTTCGGGCCGGTCGCCCCCGTCCGCGTGGTCGACGACTTCGCGCAGGGGCTCGCCGAGGCGGCCGAGGGGCGCTACGGCCTGGCGGCGACCGTGCTGACCCCGTCGATGGAGCACGCGCAGGCCGCGTGGCGGGAGCTCCCGGTGGGCACCGTCAAGGTCAACGCGGTCTTCGGCGGCGCGCCGGGCGGGGCCGCGCAGCCCAGGGGTGCCAGCGGGACCGGGTTCGGGTACGGGCCCGAGCTGCTGGACGAGATGACCAGGGTCAAGGTCGTCCACGTCGGACCGCCCACGCGTGGCCGGCGGGGATGACGACGTGACCGGGGCGTCGCCGACCCGGGTATGGGTCACCCGGGCATGGGTGACCGGGACGTCGCCCACCGGGACACGGGTGACCCGGGCATGGGTGACCGGGGCGTCGCCGACCCGGGTATGGGTCACCCGGGCATGGGTGACCGGGACGTCGCCCACCGGGACACGGGTGACCCGGGCATGGGTGACCCGGACGTCGGTGGCCGGGCCGGCGGTGGCCGGGACAGCGGGCGCGCGGGGCGCTGGCGGGTCAGCCGCCGGTGGGGGCGGCGTCGCCCAGCGCCTCCCGCACCGTCGCCCGGATGTCGAGCACGTCGACCAGCCCGGTCGCGGTCAGCGGGCGGATCACCGCCCTGGTCGTGCAGACCAGCCGGAACGGCACCCCCGACTCCCTGGCGCGCTGCGCGGCGGCCACCAGGACGGCCAGCCCGCTGGAACCGAGGAACGTCACGCCGGACAGGTCGACGACCAGCAGGTCGGGGCGGGCGTCGAGGTGGTGCTGGAGATGGGTGCGCAGGGTCGGTGTGGTGAGCATGTCGACCTCGCCGCTCACCGCGACCACCCTGGCGCCGTCGAGATGGCGGACGCTGAGGTCGATGACCTGTTCTGGCGCCGCGTCGCCGGTGGGACCGTCGGACGGGGGCGCGGGGTGCTGGTCCGGGTTCATCTCGACTCCTCCGTGTCCTCCGTGCGGTCGTGGCCCTCCGTGTTCTCCGTGCGGTGGACCGTGCTCGCCGGCCGCGTGGACTCCGTTCGCCGGCCGCCGTGGGGCGCCGTCACCGATCTGGACCTCCCGTCCGCCCGCCGTGGGCGTCGACTCCGTGTCCGCTCCACTTGTTCCGCTCGTTCCGCTCGCCACCGGGGGCGCCGTGGGCGTCTCCGGTCCGACACGCGCGGCCGGACCGTCACGTCCGGCCCGCCGTCCGAGCCTCCGTCCGACCCGACGGTACGACCTGGGGAACGACCCGGCCCGTCCGACCCCGCACCCGGTGTCCGGCGGGCGCCGTCCCCGACGCGTCGTCGTTGGCGTCGTTCGGGGGCCGCCCGCTCCTCGTCCGCACCGTCCGGTGCTCCCACCCACCGCCTCGGGTGCTCGTGAGCGCGGCGCGCTCCTTCCGCCGCGGGACCGGGCGGGCCGTGGAGCGTCTGGCGACGCGGACGCCGCCGAGAAGGCCGACGCCGCTGGGGAAGCCGCCGTGGAGGACGACGTCCGCGATCTCGGCGGGCGCTCCCGCCGTCGCCGTCGGCGCCGCGCCACCGATCTCGTCGATCCGACGCTGGGTGGTCCACCCCGCCGCCGCGCTGCCCACGGTACGGAGGCGGGACGAGGGTGACAACCGCTCTTCCGGGTTGCTGCTCCCCGGCCGGCGCACGACGCTGCGACGTGCGAGCGGGTTTCACTCGCCGGAAAAGGGGGCACCGCAGAAGTGCGTTCCTGACGCGGGTGACGGTGTTCGTGACACCCGGTGACCACTACGAGATCGACAGCCGTGGGACGGGACTCGGGCGGTGTCGACAAGGGTCGACAAGGGACGACAGGGGCCGGACGGGGCGGGTCCGGGGTCGTCGCGTTGGTCGAGGCGGGCGGACCCGGGGGTGGGCGTCGTCCGTGCCGACCGGCCTCGACCGTTGGCCCGCGACTCGCCCCGCGACCGCCGGCGGCCGTGCGCGCCAACAGCGGCCACCAGCCCGACTCCGCCCCCAGCTCGACACCACCTGACACACCACTCGACACCGATCGAGACCGATCGAGACAGCCGCGACAGCACGACCAGTCATGACCAGCCACGACCAGCCACGACCAGCACGGAGGTGAGCCGTGATCCCCGGACAGCGCGTGCCCGCACCGCCGTCGACGGCGGTGCGCGGGGTGGCCAGGCGACGAGCCAGGCCCCACCGGCATCCCGCCGCCGACCAGGGCGGCCCCGTGCCCTGGTCGCGACTGCGTCGGGTGCTCGCCGTCCGGCCGGACAACCTCGGCGACGTCGTCATGCTCACCCCCGCGCTCCGCGCCCTGCGCCGGGCGCTGCCGGTGGAGGCCAGGATCGACCTGCTCGCCTCCCCGGCCGGGGCCGCCGCCCGCCAGCTCCTGCCCGACGTCGACGGGATGCTCGTGGTGTCCCCGTCCTGGCAGGACGCCTCCGGCCGGGCGGAGGCGGACCCGGTGCGCGCGGCGTGGCGGGAGCACGCGCTCGTGAAGATGGTGGCGGCGCGGGACTACGACGCGATGCTGGTGTTCACCTCCGCGCGCCAGTCACCGTGGCCGGCCGCGCACGTCGGGATGCTCGCCGGCATCGGGGTGCGGGCGGTGCACTCCACGGAGTTCGGCGGCGCGGTCGCCACGCACTGGGTGACCCCGCCCTCGGAGCGCACCCACCAGGTCGACCGGTGCCTGCACCTGTTGGGCGCCCTCGGCGTCCCTGACGCCGGCCGGGAGCTGGACCTGCGGGTGCCGCCCGAGGCGGAGGTGGCCGCGACGGCGGCGCTCGGCAGGGCGGGCCTGCCGCCGGGCGCGCCCTTCGCCCTGCTCGCCCCCGGCGCGTCCTGCGCGACGCGCCGGTACCCCGCCGACCGCTTCGCGGCCGTCGCCCGGCACCTGGCCGAGGCGGGCCTGCCGACCGTGGTCACCGGGTCGCACCGCGAGGACGCGCTCGTCGCGCGGGTGGTGTCCGAGGCGGGGCACCCCGGTGTGCGCCCGCTGGAGCAGGTGGGCGTGCCGGTGCTCGCGGCCGTCGTGGCCAGCGCGCGGGTCGTGCTGTGCAACAACTCCGGCTGCATGCACCTCGCCGACGCCCTGGGCACACCCGTGGTGGTGGCGTACTCGGGCTCGGAACGGCTGGGCGACATGCGGCCGCGCGGTGTGCCCGCCGCGCTGCTGCGGCGGTCCGTCCCGTGCTCCCCCTGTCGGCAGTTCCGATGTCCCTACGCGTTGGAGTGCCTCGACATCGGGCCGGACGAGCTGGCGGTCGAGGCGTTGCGGCTCGTGGGCGACGCACGCGACGAACGTGACGGGCGTGGGGAGCGGGAACCGGAACCGGTGTCGGCCGGGGAGGGGAGGAGCGGATGAGCACGACCCCGCTGACCGCCGACCTGCCGCTGCGGTTGGCCGAGCGCCGGCCGCGCGTGGTGGTGCTCGGCGACGCGATCCTCGACGGGTGGTTGTCCGGCGAGTGCCGGAGGTTGTGCCGGGAGGCCCCGGCTCCGGTGCTGGAGGTCCGCAGCGACGCGTGCGCCCCCGGCGGGGCCGGCAACAGCGCGGCGAACCTGGCGGCGCTGGGCGCCGTCGCCGACCTGGTCACCGTGGTCGGGGACGACGAGGACGGACGCCGGCTGACGGCGGCCCTGCGCGACTGCGGGGTGTCCACCTCCGGCGTCCTGGTCGAGCCGGGGCGGCGCACGGTGGCCAAGCGCCGGCTCGTGGCCGGGGAGCAGCTCGTGGCGCGGCTGGACGAGGGCGACGTGGGACCGCCCCGCCGGCGGACGCGGGAGCTGGTGGACCTCGTCCTGCGCCGGGCCGCCGAGGCCGACGCGATCCTGGTCGCCGACTACGGGCTGGGCGTGTGCTGCCAGGAGGTCCTCGACGCCCTGCGGGACCACCGGGACGAGTTGCCCCCGCTCGTGGTGGACGCGCACGACCTGCGGCCGTGGGCGCGGGTGCGCCCCGACCTGGTCACGCCGAACGCGAGCGAGGCCGCCGCGCTGCTCGGCGACGGCACGGGGGAGGACCTGGCGCCCTCGACCGACCCGCACCAGGCCGAACGCCGGGTGGCCGCGGTGGAGCGGGCCAGGGCCGAGCTGCTGCTGGCCTGCGGCGCCGGCGCCGCCGTGGTCACGCTGGACCGGGTCGGCGCGGTGCTGCTGGTCGGCCCGGACCCCGAGGAGCACCCCGCGCACCGCACGTGGGCCGAGCCCGCGCCGGAGAGCCACGCCAACGGCGCGGGTGACACCTTCGTGTCCGCCATGACCGCGGCGGTGGCGGCGGGGCTGCCGCTGGCCACGGCCGTGGAGCTGGCCCAGCTCGCGGCGGACGTGGTGGTGCGCCGCCCGGCGACCTCGGTCTGCACCGCCGCCGAGCTGGCCGAGCGGCTGGGCCGCAACGGCCCGGTCGACCCGGAGCACCTGGCGCGGCTGGTGGCCGAGCACCGGGCCGCGGGCCGGCGGATCGTGTTCACCAACGGCTGCTTCGACGTGCTGCACCGGGGGCACGTCGCCTACCTCAACCAGGCCAAGCGGCTGGGGGACGTGCTGGTGGTCGCGGTCAACGACGACGAGGGCGTGGCGCGGCTGAAGGGGCCGGACCGCCCGGTCAACCCGGCCGTGGACCGCGCGGCCGTGCTCGCGGCGTTGAGCTGCGTGGACCACGTGGTGGTGTTCCCCGAGGACACCCCGGCCGCGCTGCTGGAGCGGCTGCGGCCCGACGTCTACGTCAAGGGCGGGGACTACACGCCGGAGATGCTGGCCGAGGCCGGGCTCGTGCGCCGGCTCGGGGGCGAGGTGCGCATCCTCGACTACGTGCCGGACCACTCCACGTCGGCGGTGATCGCCCGGATCAGGGCGGGGGAGGCGGTGCGATGACCGGTCACGAGGTCGACGTGCTCATCCCGACCCGCGACCGGCCGACCGAGCTGGCCACCGCGCTGGCCGGGCTCGCCGCGCAGGACGGGCCGTCGTTCCGGGTGCTGGTGAGCGACCAGTCGGACGGCGCCCCCTCCTACGCCACGCAGCCGGCGCGGTCGATGGCCAGGGTGCTGCGGATGCGGGGCCGGCCCGTGACCTTCGACCGGCACCTGCCGCGCAGGGGGCTCGCCGAGCACCGGGCGCACCTGCTGTCCCTGGCCCGGTCGCCGTACGTGTTGTTCCTGGACGACGACGTGTGGCTGGAGCCGGGGACGCTGGCCAGGCTGCACCGGGCGATCCGGGTGCTGGGGTGCGGTTTCGTCGGGGCCGCCGTGCAGGGACTGTCCTATGTGGACGATGTGCGGCCGGGGGAGCTGGAGCCGTACGAGGAGTGGTCGGGGCCGCCGGAGCCGGAACGCGTGCGGCCCGGGTCGCCGGAGTGGCGGCGCTGGACCCTGCACAACGCGGCCAACCCGACCCATCTCGCGCAGCGGCTGGCGTTGCGGCCCGGGGAGTGGCGGGCCTACAAGGTCGCGTGGGTCGGGGGATGCGTCCTGTACGACCGCGAGGCGCTGGAGTCCGTCGGCGGCTTCGACTTCTGGCGGGACCTGCCGCCGGACCACGCGGGGGAGGACGTGCTCGCGCAGTGGCGCGTGATGGCGGAGCGCGGCGGCGCGGGAATCCTCCCCAGCGGCGCGGTGCACCTGGAGTCGCCCACGACCGTGCCCGACCGGCGGGTGCAGGCGTACGACGTCGTGGCCGGGCGGACCTGAGCCCAGTGCGGGTGGGCCGCTGGTCGACCGTGCCCGCCACCCGCCGGACGGGTCTTGGTGGACGGCCCGCTGCGGAAGCGGCCGATGACGTGATCAACCGGTTCGCGCTGGCGGTGTGCTGGTGGGCGCGAACGGTGCTGGGGTCGACCGCCACCTCCCGGTCGGATTCGTTGATCACCTCGGCGACCACTCGCACCCGAATCGCCAGAGCCAGGGTTCGGGTGCGTGACCACCGCCGGAGCGGGTTGTCGTCACGTCTTCCAGGACCCATACCGTTCCGGCGGGTCACGCCATGGTCTGTCCTCAAGGCCAGATGAGCTGGTTGCCAGGTTGATCACGCCTCGGTGGGAGACGGCGGCCCTGCCGTAGCGGGGCGATCGCGCGGGACCGCGTGAGCCCGGTTGAAGCGGCGTTCGACCACGGTGCGGCGTGGGTAGGCGGCGGGTCGAGAGTCGCGGGAGCGGCCGAGGGCGTGATCACCTGGCTCCTGGTGCCCGCCGCACGATCCGCCGTCCCTGTGCGGGACGTGGAGGTGCGGCGGGCGCTACTGCCCCGGGCCTGCGCGGTGTGCTCGTGGGCGTGCACAGTGCTCGCGCACAGTACTGGGGTCGACCGCCACCTCTGGGGCGGGTTCGTTGATCACCTCGGCGACCACTCGCACCTGCTTCGCCAGAGGGCCTGTGCCGTGCCGGTAGGTCACACCGCACCCGTCTTCGCCTGGAACAGCCATCCCGTTGATCACAGGATGCCTCGTCCACCTGTGGGTGCCTCTTCGCGCCGGAGGCGGACAACAGCCCCTCGATTGGCTGCCACTGCTCGTCGGTCAACTCGTGCTCGCGGACGACGCTCCGGGATCAAAGATCAGCCACACCAACTTTGGCGAGCCCGGTCGAAGCGGCGTTCGACCACGGTGCGGCGTGGGTAGGCGGCGGGTTGAGAGTCGCGGGGGGCGGCCGAGGGCGTGTTCATCTGGCTCCCGTGCCCGCCGCACGATCCGCCCTTCCCCGTGTGGGACGGGGTGCGGTCGCCGTGCTGGTGGGCGCGAACGGTGCTGGAGGCCGGGACCTCCCGGTCGGATTCGTTGATCACCTCGGCGACCACTCGCACCTGCTTCGCCAGAGGGCCTGTGCCGTGCCGGTAGGTCACACCGCACCCGTCTTCGCCGTGAGCAGCATCCCGTTGATCATGCGACGTCTCATCTACCTGTGGGTGTCCCTTCGCGCCGGAGGCGGGCGGTAGCAGCTCGATCACCTGCCCTGCTCGCCGGTCAACTTGTGCCTGCGGAGCACGCTTCAGGATCAAACAGATCAGCCACACCAGCGTTGATGAGCCCGGTTGAAGCGGCGTTCGACCACGGTGCGGTGTGGGTAGGCGGCGGGTCGAGAGTCGCGGGAGCGGGGCCGAGGGCGTGATCATCTGGCTCCTGGTGCGCGCCGCACGATCCGCCCTCCCCGTGTGGGACGGGGTGCGGTCGCCGTGCTGGTGGGCGCGAACGGTGCCGGAGACCGGCACCTCCCGGTCGCGTTCGTTGATCGCTCGGCGATCACCCCGCACCCCTGTCATCAGGGTGAACAGGATTCCGGTGGGACGACCACCGCCAGAACCGGTTGTCGACACCTCTCCCAGGGCTGGCCTACGCCGTTCCGGAAGGCCACGCCACACCCGTCTTCGTCTGGAACAGCCATCCCGTTGATCACCCGGCGTCCACCTGTGGGTGTCGTCGCTTCGCGGCGGAGGCGGGCAACAGCCCCTCGATTGGCTGCCACTGCTCGTCGGTCAACTCGTGCCCGCGTACGACGCCCCGGGATCAAACAGATCAGCCACACCAGCTTTGAGGACAGGCCCTGAGGCCGCGAGCGCTTCTCCGGGCGCTGGCCGAGCGCGGGTCAGCCCGCGGTGTGTCGCGGGACCGGGGGACCAGATGCCCAGGTGAGGTGAATCGCAGGCGGACAACGCGCCCTTCGTGGCCGCGTCTTCCGATCGTCGGAAGGGGAGAGGCCGACGCTCGGAGGTGAGGCCGGACATGGGGAGGCACGACAGCTCGCGGCGCGGACGGGGCTCCAGTGGCGACGGCGGCGCTGGCCGCGCGGGGCACTGGCTGGAGCCGGTGATCGGGACGATGGCGATCGTCGCCCTGTCCGCCACGCTCGTCGCCGCGTTCGAGGACGACGCGCCGTTGGTCCAGCTCGGCGACATCCGACCGCCCTCAGCGCCGGCCGCGCCGCCGACCTCCACCCCGCTCTCGCCGTCGTCCGGCCTCCCGCTCCCGCCGGGAGCCGCGGGAGGCGTCGCGCGGCCCTGACCCGTCGCGGTCGTCGGGTCATGGCCGGCCCCGCGCGAGGCGACGGACAGCCTCGGCCCCCGGCCCACATACCGGGACGCGGTGGGGAAACGGCAGGGGAGGGAGGGGCGCCCGCGAGCGGTGTGACACCGGGCGCTCCGGCCGGGTGAGACCAACTCCTTGACCGTGCATGCGCCACCTGATGCGGGGCTGCCTTCCCCCGCTTCCGGGCCTAAGCTGCTGATCAGCACGTCCATCCAGGACGACCTGACCCGAGGGACCCCGATGAGCAGTCCCGGCCTGGCGGCACTGTCCGACGGCATCGAGTCCTGCCCGACCCCGGTGCTGCTGGTGGACCTGGCGACGCGCACCGTGGTCGAGACGAACCAGGCCGCCGCCGCGCTCGCGCCCGGGCTCCGGCTCCCGGTGGACGTCGACGCCTGGGGCAAGGCCGCCGGCCTGACCGACGTCGAGGGGCGCCCGCTGGACGACCCGTGGTCCCCGCTGCACCGCGCGGCCGGCGGTCAGCGGGTCGCCGGGGAGGCGGTGACGCTGGGCGGGTCGGAGCGGGACGTGCTGTGGCTGACCTCGGTCCCGCTGCCGAGCCAGGTGGGGCCGCTGGGCGCGGCCATGGTGCTGCTGCTGCGGCTCGCCGAGTCCGAGGGCTTGGCCGACCGGCGGCTGGAGCTGGTCAGGGGCAGGGCGCTGGCTGGGACCGACGTCTCCGTGATGATCTGCGACGCCCGGCGGCGGGACTACCCCGTCGTCTGGGTCAACCCCGCCTTCACCAGGATGACCGGCTACGAGCCGCACGAGGTCATCGGGAGGAGCGCGAACGTGCTCCAGGGGCGGCACACCGACGTGCAGGCGGTCGATCGGATGCGCCGGGCGCTGCGCGAGCGCCGGCCGGTGACCGAGGTGCTGCTCAACTACCGCAAGGACGGCGTGGCGTTCTGGAACGAGCTGACCATCAGCCCGGTGCAGGACGCCACCGGCCAGCTCACGAACTTCGTCGCGGTGCAGGCCGACGTGACCGAACGGGTCCTGCTCGAACACCAGCGGCAGGCCGCGCTGGCCGCCGCCGAGGAGGACCGGCACCACCTGCGGTTGCTCACCGAGGCGACCGCCGCCCTCAGCGCCACCCTCGACACCAGTGACGCCGCCCGCCGGCTGGCCCAGCTCGTGGTGCCGGCCCTGGCCGACTACTGCTGCGTCGACCTGCTGGACGAGCCCGGCGCCGGCGCCGCCACCCGGGTCGCGGCCAGCCACCGCCGGGGCGACCGGGTCTCGCTCCTGCACCGCCAGGGCGAGCTGGTCGCCCCGAGGATCGGCGGGGCCGACCGGGTGTCGCGGGTGCTGTCCGGCGGGCGCGCGGTGCTGCTGCCGGACGTCTGCGGCGAGACCGGCGAGGCCCGGTGCGCGGCCGAGCTGGCCGAGCTGGACCTCCAGCTCCGCCCACTGTCGATGATCATCGTGCCGCTGCGCGCCAGGGGGCGGGTGCTCGGCGCGCTCACCCTCTGCACCGAGCGGCCCTACGGCCGCCGGTACGCCGACAGCGACCTGGACGTGGCGTCCGACCTGGCCAGCCGGGTCGCGCTCGCCGTGGACAACGCGCGGCTGTACGCCAGGGAGCACGAGGCGGCGCTGACGCTGCAACAGAGCCTGCTGCCGGCCCCGCCGCCCGTGCCCGGCCTGGCCGTGGCCGCCCGGTACCTGGTGGGCGCCGGCGAGGCCGAGGTCGGCGGCGACTGGTACGACGTGCTGCCGCTGCCGGACGGCGCGGTGGGGCTGGTCGCCGGAGACGTGGTCGGCCACGACCTGCGGGCCGCCGCCGCGATGGGGCAGATCCGGGGCCTGCTGCGGGCCTGTGCCTGGGAGGGCTCGCCGCCCGGCGTGGTGCTGGACCGCTCGGACGAGATGGTGCAGGCGCTGGGCGTCGGCGCGATGGCGACGGCGGTGTGCCTGCGGCTGGAGCCGAGGGACGGCTCGGGGATGCGCCGGCTGCGCTACGCCAACGCGGGCCACCCCGCGCCGCTGCTGCGCACGCCGGACGGGGAGACCTCGTGGTTGACCGGGCGGCGGTCGCCGCTGCTCGGCGCGGTGCTCGGCGGCGACCGGGGCGAGGACCAGGTGGACTGCCCCGACGGGTCCCTGCTGCTGCTCTACACCGACGGCATCATCGAACTCCGGGGCGCCGACCCCGACGAGCGGACGGCGCGGTTGCGCGAGGTCGTCATGAGCCTGGACGCGGAATGCCCCGTGGAGGAGGTCTGCGACCGCGTCCTCACGGCGATGCACAGCGACCTGCGGCAGGACGACGTCGTGCTGCTGGCCGTCCGCGTGCTCGGCTAGGCCGTGTCTGGTTGTTGATCTTGTGGTGCGTCGTGGTGAGCTGACCGAACAGGCGTGGACGCGGACCAAGCCGTTGCCGCCCAGCGGTTGACGTCGTAGTCGCCCGTGGGCGGGACCATCGGCTGACGATCAACGGGGTGCCGTGGAAGCGCGGCGCGGCGCCGGTCTCTGATGGCCGGCATCCGCTGTCACACCCGGTCTAGGCGCATCCGCACCCGCCCTAGACCCGGGTGCTCACCGACACGGCCCACGACACCCGCGCGATCCACGAACACCTGCGCCGCCGGCGTCACGGCCACGATCGGCGCAGGCGGGGCGACCGGGTCCGCAACTGGCTGGCCCAGGGCAGCCACGGCCGCAATACCGTGGAAGGCCGCATCGACCGCCTCCAGCAGTGGCGCAGCCTGGCCACCCGATACAGACGAGACCTCCCGGTCCTACCCGGCCGCCCTCACGATCGCCAGCATGATGGTCTGGCCAGCCACCGAATAGCACCGAACAGACAAGACACGCCCTAGCTCCTCTCGCGCGCCTCGGACAGCCCCTGCCGCGTGGCGGGGTCCTCGGGCGGGCCGCTCCAGGTGAACTGCACCTCGCAGAGCTTCTCCGGCGTCCCGCGCCCGCCCTGGTCCGAGCCCAGCCGCCACACCACGACCAGCCACCGGCCGTGGGGCAGCTCCCATCGCCACAGGTAGTCCTCGGCGACGATCTGCGCCCACTCCTCGACACCACGGCACACGTAGGGTCCGTGGTCGTCGACCTCCTGAGAGCGCATCAGCACCCGTTGCCCGCGATCGATCCGGTACAGCTCGATCCGGTGCCAGTAGCTCCACGGCACGACCAAGATCCTCTCAGCGTTGGGCCAGGACGGTGTCGTCGACCCCGCCGGACCCGGCGGGACCGGCGCGTCCCGACGGCGAACCGACGGTGGTTCGACGGCGAACCCACCACCCGTGCTCGGACACCCTGCCAACGACCGGGAGGGCCGGGGCGATGCGTGCCGCGCGACGGGCCCGACCCTCCCTCCATCGCGCGAGGGGGCCGATGAGTTTCCCAAGTCCGCCGAACGGCGGTACGGCGGGTGATTCCGTGCGCGTCCGGGGGAAGCGCGCTCGGGGCGCGCGCCGGGCGACCGGCCCATCGGCCGGATCGGCCGGCCCTCCATTTCAGTCCACAATGGACATTCGCTGTTCCGGCGCCGCGCGGGCGCGCCCGGGGTGGAGGTGTTCACATGGTGGGAAGAGCGCGTGTGAACCGGGATACCCTCGAATGCCGACCCGATCGCCACGGGGCGTCACGTTTTCCCTGTGCTGGCAGGGTGAATGGCCACGGTCGGAGCAATTTCTCCTGCGGTCGGGGGTGTTTCCCTTGTGGGGTACAGGATCCCAACAGAGTTCGGAAACAGACCATTCGGACGAGGTTCGGTCGTCGGCGTTGGGACGGTCGGCCGCACGGCCAGCATCGAGCGCTCCGGGTACCGCGGGGACCGTCCTGGAACCCGCCGCACGGCCAGCAGAGCCGACCTCCGACACGGCCAGCGCGGGCACCCGAGAAAGACGAGAAAGCACGACGCCGTCGGGGCCGCACGTGCGTCGGCCCCGACGGCGTCGCTTCAGAGTCGTCCCACACCCGCCGCCACGCTGTCGGCGCGCCGCCGTCGCTCAGGTGCGCGCGGGCCCGGGGACCTCGACCGCCCCGCGTCCGGCGGGGACGGCGAGGCGTCCGGTGCGGTCCTGGTCAGTCGGTCTCGGGAAGCTGGGCCTCGCCCTCCAGGGGCTCCGCATGGGAGTGGAACGCCAACAGGTCGTCACGGAGGCGGGGCCGGGGCATCCAGTCCCGCATGATCCAGGACGGACGGAAGCCCGTGACGACACCGTCCGTCAGCGGGACGGACGGCGGACCGTCCGACACCTGCTCGTCCTGTCGGGGGGTGCGCTGGTCACTTCCCCGTTGCACGGCGACCACCTCCTGTGCGTCCGCCGGCGACCCGGGCTGGCCCGTCGGCCAACGACGCCGGCACGACCATGATTCCCGTCACACCGAGGAGAGCCGAGCCGGATCGACGCCGGCTCGACTCCTGATCGATTCGTGGACCGATCCACGGTGCGCGCGGGCCCCGGCGCGTGTTCCACGCTCCGTAGCGTCGGGCGGGACGGGGCGCCACCGCGTTCACCCGCCCTCCCGGCGCGGCGTCCGCTCCTCCGCCGACCCCGCCGACCCTCCGGACTCGTCCCCCGCCGACCGCTCGGAGCCCTCCCCGCTCCCGGCGGCCCCGGCCTCGCCGGTGTCCAGGCGGCGCTCGAAGCCGATCTCCGGGTCGTCGTCGGCCGGCGGCTCGGGGTCGCGCCCCTCCTCGATCCGCGACGGCCGGTTCGACCGCACCAGCCCCTCGACGTCGTGCTTGAGCTTGTCGTCCTGCCGGGCCCCGTGCTTGTCACTGCCGCGGTGCACGACGACCACCTCCCGTGCCAGCCCCGGCCGGCGCGGTCGCGTAGCGCAGCAGCGCGCCGACGCCCTCCGGCAGCTCCGGCCGGTCCTCCGTGACCACGCGAACCGTGGCGCCGGTGTCCAGCGCCGCGCGGAGCAACGCCGCGTCGGCGCGGTCCCGCACCGGGCGCGACACCCCGCGCTCGCGCAGCTCGGACTCGTCGACGGCCACCTGCGCCGGCTCCGGCCCGACCCACAGCTCGCGGTCCTCCGTAGCGTCTCCCAGCAGCAGGAGCGTGTCCACCTGTCCGTCGCGCAGCGCCGAGGCCACCTCGCGCAGCGTGGCCACCGCCCGCCCCGTCGCACCCGAGCGGGCGCGGCCCGACTCGGCGACGAACCGGTCCATGCTCTCCGCCTGCTCCCGGTCGACCCGCTCGGCCACCAGCCGCCGCACCTCGGTGGCCAGCGCCTCCGGGTCCATGCCCTCGGCGAGCCCGCCCGCCTCGGCCTCGACCGCGATCGCCCGGCAGGCCGGGCTCAGCCGGGCGCACACCGCCTTGCGCGCCTGCACCTCGCCGGCCACGACGAGGAGGCGGGCGCCCATGTCCCGCACCATGCGGTCGACGTCGCCGGCGATCCGCGCGGCGTTGTGCTCGGCCAGGTTCTCCACCCGCTGCTGCATCTTGCGGTGGGACCACCCCCCGTCGCCGCCCTTGTGCGCGGGGTGTTCCTCGCCCCGCACCTCCCGCGACATCACCGACTCGCCGACCACGCGGTAGCCGCGGATCTCTGCTCCGACCCGGTCGACGACGACCACCACGTGCGGCACGGTCGGCGGCATCTGGGCCAGCAGGGGCATCAGGTGGGGCAGGGGGCCGAACCGGGCCTCCTGCCGGACCGGCGGGTCGGGCAGCTCGGCGTCCAGCACCACCTCGCCCCCGGTCGCGACGAGCGCCCTGCCCGCGCGGCCCACGGCGGGGATGCCGGTGTCGGCGGCGAGGTCCAGCGCCCGCAGCGTGTCCTCGTCGGCGCCCTGCTCGGCGAGCTGGCCCCGCAGGTCCCGCCACCGCAGCTCGATGGCGTGCTCGGCGTCCTCGGTGTCGTGCGAGGCGTCGTAGTAGACCGACGCGAACGGGCCTGGTCGGCGGACAACCTCGGTCAGTGCGGCGAAGTCCATGCCATCCCCTCCTCAGTCGTCACTCGTCCGTCACTCGTCCGTCACTCACTGCCGCCGCGCCGGCGGAGCTTGAAGAAGTTGCTCTGCTCGCCGCTCCTCAGGTGCTCCTGGTACAGGAACTCCAGGTCGCGCTCGTCGAACGTCCTGAACCACTCGTCCCAGCTCACCTCCTGCAACGTCTCCCCGCCGTAGCCGGGGAAGTCGAACCGCAGCACGCCGAGGTGGTCGCCGTGCTCGGTGCCGGGGACCGTGGCGGGCGTGGCCTCCCGCTCCTCCGCCCACCGGCGGATCACGTCGTGGTCCCTCGTCGTCAGGCTCTGGCCGGGGTGCTCTTCCCGTTGTTCGTCCTCAGCCATGAGGTTCACGTCCTTCGCGTTCTCGCCGTCGGCGGCCCCTGTCGCCCTGTCGCCCTGGCGGCCTGGCTCGCCGGTCGGGCCGCGGCCGTCAGGGCGCGCCGCCGCGCCCGGTCGCCGCGTCGCGCATGCGGTCCACGAGCGCGACGCCCGGCGCGAGCAGGCGGTCCAGCGGCGGCCGGTCGGGCGCCGAGGGGTGCGGCCTGGTCGGCGCGACCTCCCTGGCCCGCCGGACCCGCGCGCCCAGCGCGTCCAGCTCGTCCTGGCCGCAGTGCTCGACCAGGCGGGGCAGCAGCTCCCGCTCCTCCTCGTGGAGGTGGTTGCGGACCTCGCCGACCAGCTTCCGGCACAGCTCGTCGAACCGGGGGTCCACCGGGTCCACGCCGTCGAGCTGCCGCATCGTCCGCTCGGCCTCGGCGTGCTCGCCCAGCTCGCGGTCGGCGACCGCGTCGCCGTCCGGCAGCGCCCGGCGCACCGCCGGGTAGAGGTGCGTCTCCTCGGCGACGAAGTGCCGGACGAGCACCGTGATCACGTGGTCGGCCAGTTCCCTCCGGTGCCGGGGCGCGCCCCGCCCGGACTCCAGCTCCTCGAACACCCGCTCCACCGCGCGGTGGTCGGCGGTGAGTTCGGCGACCAGGTCGGCGTTGGTCGGGCTCGTCACGTCTCCTCCCGCCGCCAGGCGCCGTCGTCGCCCGTCCGGGGGTCCGGCTGGGGCACGGCGTCGCCCGGCCGTCGTTCGTCCGTGTGGCACGCGTCGACACGTGTCACACCCCCGGCTTACCCAGCCGGACGGCGCTCAACCCGGCGCGGCCGGACGGGGGCGAGCCACCCGCCGTCCGGGTTTCCCGACCCCCTGCCCGGGTAGTCCCCAGGCATGGTCAGCGTGGGCTACTTCCTGGCGTGCGAGACATGGGGCCCGCACGATCTGGTGCGGCAGGCCCGGTGGGCCGAGGAGGCCGGCTTCGAGCGGCTGTGGATCTCCGACCACTTCCACCCCTGGACCGACGCGCAGGGCAACAGCCCGTTCGTCTGGGGAGTGATCGGGGCGCTGTCGCAGGTCACCCGGTTGCCGATCACGACGGCGGTCACCTGCCCCACGGTGCGCGTTCACCCGGCCGTGGTCGCCCAGGCCGCCGCCACGGCCGCGGTGCAGTGCGAGGGCCGGTTCGTGCTGGGCGTGGGCAGCGGCGAGTACCTCAACGAGCACGTCCTCGGCGACCACTGGCCCCCGGCCGACGTGCGCCTGGCGATGCTGGAGGAGGCCGTCGAGCTGATCCGCGCGTTGCACCGGGGAGACCGGGTCACCTACCGCGGGGAGTACTACGAGGTGGAGAACGCCCGGATCTACACGCTGCCCGAGGAGCCCGTCCCGATCTACGTCTCCGGTTTCGGGCCGAAGTCCGCGCAGCTCGCCGGGCGGATCGGCGACGGCTACATCTGCACCAAACCGGACCGCGACCTCGTCAGGAGGTTCCGCGAGTGCGGCGGCGAGGGCCTGCCGGCGCAGGCCGGGTTCAAGGTGTGCTGGGCGCCGACCGAGGAGCAGGCCGTGGCCACCGTCCGCCGGTTGTGGCCCACCGAGGCGCTGCCCGGGGAGCTGTCGCAGGTCCTGCCGGAGCCGAGGCACTTCGAGCAGGCGAGCCAGCTCGTCACCGACGACGCGCTGCGCCAGGCCGTGCCGTGCGGGCCGGACCTGGAGCGCCAGCTCGCCCAGGTCCGCGCGTTCGCCGAGGCCGGCTTCGACGAGGTGTACGTGCAGCAGGTCGGGCCGGACCAGGAGCGGTTCTTCGAGCTGTGGCGCGACGAGGTGCTGCCGAGGGTCCGCGAGTCGGCCGTGGCGGCGCGCTGAGGCGAGGGGGAGGAGACGAGAAGACGATGACCCGTCCCGACGAGCACGGCAGGGAGCCGACCAGCCCACCCGGCGACGAGGCTCCGCCGTCGGCCGAGGAGCCGGAGGACGCGCTGAACCTCCAGAGCGCGGAGGACCTCGACGAGGACCGGCTCGGCATGGACCCGTTGGAGGAGGGGCGCGACCCGGCCGAGGGCTGGAGCGGCGCGACCAAGCCCGGCCTCACCCCGTTCGAGGAGACGCGTGGGGAGACGCTGGACCAGCGGCTGGCCGAGGAGGAGCCGGACTTCGGGGAGCGCCGGCCCAGCGACCGGCGCGAGGAGCCCGAGGAGGACCGCCAGGGCGGCGCCTACCGGTACGCCAGCCCCGGCGGCTCGCCGGAGGGCCTGACCGTGCGCGACGAGCCCAACCTCGATCTTGCCGAGGAGGGGCTTGAGGAGGACGCGGAGGGCGCGCCAGGCGCTGGGGACACCGGGGGAGTCGTGGCCGAGGAGGGCTTCGACCCCGAGCTGGCCGGCTCGGACGAGGAGGGCTTCGACCCCGAGCTGGCCGGCTCGGACGAGGAGGAGCACCGGGCCCCGCCCGGCACGACCCCGTCCGAGCAGTCGGAAGACATGTGATCCAGAAGGCGTGTGACCCGAGAGGGAGGGGCGGCCGTCGTGGACGCGGCGGCCGCCCGGCGTGGGCGGGACGTCCGCCCTCGCCGAGGACCGAGGCGAACCGAGGCGTCGGCGGTGTCGTCGGGCGAGGCGAGGCGGCCGACGCGGAAGGAGACACGGGATGGCGACCGCGCGGGACATCATGACCCCGGACTGTCAGTGCGTGGGCGAGCAGGAGACCCTCGTCGACGCCGCCAGGAAGATGCGGGACCTCGACGTCGGCGCCCTGCCGATCTGCGGCACGGACGACCGCCTGAAGGGCGTTCTCACCGACCGCGACATCGTGGTCCGGTGCGTCGCCGAGGCGGTGGACGCCCGCAACACCACGGTCGGGCAGCTCGCGCAGGGCGAGGGCGACCTCGTCTGGGTGGACGCGGACGCGTCCGTGGACGAGGTGGTGCAGACTATGTCCGACAACCAGGTCCGACGCGTTCCCGTGCTGGAGAACAGGCGGCTGGTGGGCATCATCTCGCAGGCCGACGTGGCGCGGGCGCTGCCGGAGAAGAAGGCCGGCGCGGTCGTCGGCGAGATCTCCCAGGAGCGATGACGTGAGCACCGAGCACGCCACGCGGATCGCGGTGGGCCCGATCCGGAGCGTGAGCCAGGACGAGTACGTGGCCACAGTGGACGGTGAGGAGCACCGGGTGCTGTTGCCGCACTGGCTGCTCGCCAAGCTGGTGGCGCGGGAGTACTGCCAGGACGAGCTGGACGGGCCGAAGGCGGTGGACGCCGCCGTGCGGGCGCTGGTCGAGGTGCACCCCGACCGCCCGCTGCCCGAGGTGATCGAGGTGGACCGCCTGGTCAGGGCGGAGCACGACTACCTGGACCACCTCGCCTCGCGGATCTGCGGGCACTGACCGGACTCCCGGGACCCGCGCGCGTGCGCGCGGTCCCCGGGCTTCCGGTCCCCTGACGACGGCACGGCCCTGACCGGAGCGGTCGGGGCCGTGCCGTCTCACGGTCTCTCGCGGTCGTGTCGTGCTCTCTCTCGTGGAACGGGTGTCAACCCGCTCAGCCGAGCGCGGCGGCCAGCGGGGCGCAGAACGGCCCCGCGAGGAAGTCGGCGAGCCTCGGCCAGTGTCGACGGATGCGCATGTGGTCCCCCCAGAGTCGACGTCCCTGGTTCCCGGCGCCCGACGGCTCGGCCACCGGTCCTCGTCACGGTGAGGTACGGGGTGAGCCCGGGTCTATCCCTCGAAGGTGTGACACAGGATCTCGAATGAGTGACGGGGGAGCGGGGCGACGGAGGTGTCGTCAGTCGGCGCGGCCGGTGGCATCGGCGTCAGCATCGGCACCGGCGGCACCGGCGGCACCGGCGGGACCAGCCGCACCGGACGACTCCGCGAACAGCGGCCCCGGCGTGATGCCCAGTCGCAGGAGCGACCCCCGCAGGTGCGCCCGCAGCAGGCGCTTCGCGCGCTCCGGGTCACCCTCGCGCAGCGCGGCCGCGATCGCGACGTGCTCGTCGCCCACCTTGGCGGCGTGGTCGGGGTCGACCCGCCGGGCGATCGCGGTCAGCCGCACCTGCCGGTCGCGCAGGGCGTCGTACTGGTCGCTGATGAGCGGGTTGTCCCCGGCCGCGACCAGGCGGGCGTGGAAGTCCCTGTCGGCCGCGTGCCGCTCGCCCTCGTCCATCGGCCTGCCGTGGAACGCGGCCGGGTGCGCGGCCAGGTCCGCGCCGACGGCGCGCAGCGCGTCCCGGCCCCTGGCGGCGAGCTTGTCGATGGCGAAGCTCTCCATCACCAGGCGCGCCTCCAGCAGGGCCTGCGCCTCCGCCGCGCTCACCGGCACCACCCACGCCCCCCGCTTCGGGTACAGGCGGAGGAAGCCCTCGGCCTGCAACCGCAGGAACGCCTCCCTGACCGGTGTTCGCGACATCGCCAGGGCGGCGGCCACCTCGCCCTCGGACAGCAGTTCCCCGTCCGCGTAACTGCCGTCGAGCAGGCAGCCCTTCACGTGGGCGTACGCCCGCTCGGTCGCCGACACGCCCGCCGCCGTCCCCGCCGTCCCGGCCGGCGCGGCCTCCACCCCGTTGTGGGTCATGTGTTTCATTGTCCTGTTCCCCCGGGTCCGGTGGCCGCGTGGTCACGGGCGCGGCGCCGCGCGACGAGGGCGGCGCCGGCGCACAGGACGACCGCGAGGACCAACGGGACCAGGAAACCCGGCGAGGTGGGGTCGTCGAGCGAGGCGCCCGCGAGCACCACGAGCACGGTCGCCGGCACGCTCCCCACGGCCGTGCCGAGCGCGAAGTGCGCGGGCCGCAGCGACGTCACGCCGCAGGCGTAGTTCACCGCGCTGAACGGCACCACCGGCAACAGCCGGAGCTGGAGCACCGCGAGCCAGCCGTGCCGGCGCAACAGCCCGTCCACCCTGCCCAGCGCGCCGCGTTCGAGCCTGGCGGCCACGAGATCGCGCCCCAGCGCCCTGGCCACGAAGAACGAGGCGAGCGCCGCCGCCGTCGCGCCCACCACGGCCAGGGCGCTGCCGGCCACGGCGCCGAACAGGGTCCCGCCGGCCAGGCTGAGCAGGGGGCGCGGCACGAGCACGAGTGCCGCCGCGACGTACACCGCCACGTAGGCGAGCGGGGCGAACGGCCCCGTCCCCAGCACCCACTCCCTGACCTGTTCGGGCGTGGGGAGGGGAACGGTGAGGGCCAGCGCGCCGAGCGCCGCCGCGACCGCGACCAACCCCGCGACGCGGAGCCGTTGGCCGGTGACGGGACGGGAGGGCGCGGGGTCCGGTGTCATCGGCGAGACGTTAGGTCATCCCTCGGCCGCGCCCCGCGGGGAGTGCCCGTCATCCAGGGGACCGGGGAGCGGTGACGGAAAGCCGGAAACGTCCCGAATAGCCGGTACGTCTGTGCGGGCCGTCACAGAATTCGAGCTTAGATACAACTTGTATCTAAGCTCGCCGCGGAGGTGCGCATGTCGATCGCGGAAGCAAGCGCCACGTCGTCCCGCCCCGAGGTGGTGGGCACGGGACCCGGGCACCAGGACACCGGCAGGGCCTGGCTGGTCTGGGGCGCCGGCGTGGCCTGCTACGTCGCGGCCCTGTTCCACCGGATGAGCCTGGGAGTGGCCGCCCAGGAGGCGTTGGACCGGTTCGCCACCGGCCCCGCCGTGCTCGCCCTGTTCACCGCGCTCCAGCTCGGCGTCTACCTCGTCCTCCAGGTGCCCGCCGGCGTGCTCGCCGACCGCTGGGGACCCCGGCGCGTCCTCACCGGCGGCACCATGGCGATGGCCGTGGGCGCCGTGCTGTTCGCGGTGAGCACCGCCCTGCCCGCCGGCATCGCCGCGCGCGTCCTGGTGGGCGCCGGCGACGCCTTCATGTTCACGAACGTGCTGCGCCTGGCCGCCCACTGGTTCACGCCCCGGCGCTACGGCCTGGTCGTCTCCCTGACCGGCCTGGCCGGCGGCGCCGGCCAGCTCGTCGCCACGGTGCCGCTGACCACCTCGCTGCACAACCTCGGCTGGACCGGCACCTTCCTGGCCGCCGGCGCCGCCACCGTCGTCCTCGCGGTCGCCGCGCTCGCGCTGGTCAGGGACCGCGCCGCCGCGCCGGAGCCGGTTCACGCCGCCGCTGCCGCACCCGTCGAGCGGGTCCGCACCGCGCTGCGGGGCGTCGTCGCCCAGCGCGGCACCCGGCACGCCTTCTGGTCGCACTTCGTCTTCATGGGCCAGTTCGTGGCGCTGACCGCCCTGTGGGGCGCGCCGTGGCTGACCACCGGCCAGGGGCACTCCGCGGCGGAGGCCGCCACGCTGCTCATGGTCTGCGTGCTGGCCTTCACCCTCAGCTCGCCGGTCATCGGCAGGGTCGCCGCCGGCAACCCCGCCCGCACCCGCCTGTTCAGCGAGGTCCTCGCCGTGGTCGTGCTGGTCGGGTGGCTGACCGTCGTGCTGTGGCCGGGGGCGCTGCCCCTGCCGGTGGTCGTCACGGTGCTGGTGGTGCTCGGGGTCGGCGGCGCGTCGGCCCTGCTGGCCTTCGACACCGCCCGCTCCGCCAACCCCGAGCACCGCTCCGGCACCGCCGCCGGCGTGGTCAACCTCGGCGGGTTCACCTGCGCGGTGCTCGCGCAGCTCGCCGTCGGCTGGGTGCTCCAGGCCGCCGGCCCGACCGGCTACCGCTGGGCGTTCGTGCCCGTGGTCGTGCTGGTGGCGGTCGGCGCGGTCGGGCTCTTCCGCAACCGCCTCACCACCACGTAGGCGAGCCCGAGCAGCGCGAGGTAGGGCAGCCCTGCCTTCCACGCCACCGAGAACTGCTCGGTGAACGCCGTGGTCACCAGCACCGCGAGCACGAACAACGCGGCGAGCGCGGTGGTGACGGGCGCGCCGGGCAGGCGGATCGGGGAGGCGGGCAGCCCCGCCCGCGCCCGGTGCCGGCGGAACGCCGCGTGCGTGGCGAAGATGATCAGCCAGGTCACCAGCGCCCCGAACAACGCGATCCCCAGCATCACCGGGAACGCGCTCTCCGGCGCCGCCACCGACACCACCGCCGCCAGCACCAGGCCGGTCGCGGACAACGCCAGCGCGTTGCGCGGGACGCCCTGGCGGTTGACCCTGCCCATCCAGCGGGGCGCGTAGCCGTCCTGCGCCAGCGAGTGCGCCATCCGCGCGGTCACGTAGAGGTTGGTGTTCATCGCCGACAGGGCGGCCGTCAGGACCACGAAGTTCATCAGCCCGGCAGCGGCGGGGACCCCGGCCGCGGCGAACAGCCGCACGAACGGGCTTGACTGGAGCCCCTCCGAGCTGGCCGCCTCCCGCCACGGCACGACCGACACCACCACGGCCATGCCCAGCACGTAGAACAACGCCAGGCGCAGCACCATCCTGCGGGCGGCCCTGGGCAGGTCGCGGGCGGGGTTCCTGGACTCGGCGGCGGTCACCGCGACCGCCTCGGTGCCCAGGTAGCTGAAGGTCACCACGGTCAGGGCGAGCCAGACCCCGCTCATGCCGTTGGGCGCGAACCCGCCGTGCTCGGTCAGCGCGGACAGGCCCGTCGCCGGCCTTCCCGGCAGCCCCACGGTCACCGCGAGCACGCCGATCAGCACGAACACGACGATCGTGACGACCTTGATCATCGCGAACCAGTACTCGAACTCGCCGAAGAACCGCACCGACACCGCGTTCACCGCGAGCATGACCACGGAGAACACCACCACCGGCAGCCACAGCGGGAGCTGCGGCCACCAGAACCGCACGTACAGCCCGGCGGCGACCACCTCGCTGCCCACGTTGACCACCTGTGCGGTCCAGTAGATCCACCGCTGCACGAACCCGGCGGCGGGACCGAGGTAGCGGTGCGCGATCGCGCCGAACCCGCCGGCCTCCGGGTGCACCACCGTCATCTCGGCCAACGTGTAGGCCACCACGAGGGCGGCCATGGCCGCCACCACGTAGGCCACGATCACCGAGGGCCCGGCCAGCGAGATCGCCAGTCCTGAGCCGAGGAACAGGCCGGTGCCGATGGCCCCACCGATGGCGATCATGCCGACCTGGCGGCCGGTCAGCTCGCGCCGCAGCCCGGCCCTGCCGGGTGGCGCGTGCTCGGCGGGCGCGGGGGCGTCGCCGGTCATGGACTTCCTCCTCGAGAGTCGCCGCTCACCGACCGCCGACCGCGCCGAACACGACGACGGCCGCCTCGGTGAGGCGGCCGTCGGTCACGTCCGGATGGGCGCGGGTCAGCGAGCCGCCTGCGAGGACGGCCACCACCACGACGCACACCGGTCGAACATGGCGAAGAGGGTAACAATTGACCTCACAACCATCCCCGGTCTGTGGCGATCCGCACGGCGACGTGCCGGTTCGCCGCGCCCAGTTTGCCGATGGCCGAGGACAGGTGGTTGCGGACCGTGCCGACCGACAGCCCCATCCGGCGCGCGATCGCCGTGACCGACTCGGCGTCGGCGGCGAGCCGCAACGCCTCCAGCTCCCTGGGCGTCAGCGGGCACCGCTCGGAGCCGAGGGTGTCGGCCAGCAGCTCCGGCTCCACCCACGTGCGGCCGCCGTGCACGACGCGGATGGCGTGCGCCAGCGCCGCGGCCGGCGACTCCTTCCGCAGGAAGCCGTGGGCGCCGGCCCGCAACGCCCTGCGCACCTGGCCGGGCCGCCCGTGCCCGGTCACCAGCACGGCGCGGCAGTCGGGCGCGACCCTGGGCAGCCGCTCGACCACCTCGATGCCGTCCGGCGCCGGCATGGCCACGTCGAGCACGGCCACGTCCGGCCGGAGCCGGCCGGCCATGGCCAGGGCCTCGGCCCCGCAGCCGGCGCTGCCCACCACCCGCAGGTCCGGCTCCAGGTCCAGCAGCGAGGCCAGCGCCTCGCGAACCATCTCGTGGTCCTCGGCCAACAACACGTCGATCACGAAGCCTCCTTCACGGGCCCTCCGGTCCCCGGCTCGCCGAGGGGGTCGCGCGGCGCCGTGGCGACCAGCCGGAACTCGCCGGTCCCCGTGGGGCCGGCCGACACGGCGCCGTCCACACGGGACAGTCGTTCCGCGAGGCCGGCGAGCCCGCCCCGCTCGCTCGGCGCCTCGACGTGGACGCCGGCGGCCCGCAGCACCGCCGTGACCCCGGCCAGCTCCGAGTCCAGCGACGCCCTGCGGTAGCCCCGCACGACCTCGCGGACCTCCCGTATCGCGGTCGTCGTGGTCGCGCGGATCTCGCGGAGCGCGTCGCCGGCCCGCTCGGGCGCCGAGGGCAGCAGCCGGCTGGCCAGCTCCGCCCGCAACGCCACCACCTGGAGGCCGTGGCCGAGCACGTCGTGCAGGTCGCGGGCGAACCGCAGCCGCTCCTCGTCGACGGCGGCGCGGGCGAGCTGGGCGCGGGTGTCGTGCAGGTCCCGCACCACCCACGTCACCCAGACCGTGCCGAAGGTCCACGACGCGTAGAGCGGCACCATCGCGGCGTAGAACAACGCGTTGCCGTGGGACGCCCCGAAGGACCACACCGTCGCGTACTCGGCGACGGCCGCGAGCGTGACCACGACGACCGCCCACCGCCGGGGGAGCACGACGGCGCACGCGCCGATCGCGACGACGGGCACCGTCGCGCAGGTGGGGCCGGAGAGTGGCAACAGGAAGGCCAGCACGACGACGCCCGCCAGCTCGGCGTGGTGCCGGGGCCGGACCCTCCCCCTGATCGCCGCGCCCAGCACGTCGGTGTGCAGCGCGATCAGGGCGGCCGCGCCCAACGCGGCGGGGCCGGACGGTGGTGCGCCGGTCGGGGCCGCACCGGGCAGTGGGAGCGGCTGCACCATCATGACCAGCACGTTCGTCGTGAGCGTCGCGGTGGCGATGGTCAGCACGATGCCGGAGACGACGTTCGGACGAACTCCCTTGACCCGCTGCACGACCGCCCTTCCAGCGTGCGGAAACAGCAGCAGGGTAACTCTCGTGGGCGATGCCGGTGACCACCCGGTCATTTCCGGTGTGCCCAGCTCGGCGCGCCCGTGCGGGTCCTGTGCCGGCCCGTGCGACCGCCCGCACGCCGGTGTCCGGTGTCCCCATGCCCGCACCGCCGACGGTCCTGTGACCCGCCGGGACGAGGGCGTGGCACCACCACGGCTCGGGTTCCGGCACTGTCACCCGGCCGGCGACGCGCCCGGGGTCAGTCGAGCGCGCGCAGACGCCGGCTGTACTCCCACCGAGTGATCCGGCCGTTGCCGTAGTCGTGGTAGATCTGCGCCCGGCACACCATGGCCGCCAGGTGCTCGGCCACCTCCGCGCGCTGGACCTCCGGCACCTCGTCCATCCTGGCCACCACGGCGTCGACGATGTCGTCGACCATGCGCGCGCTCTGCCGGGCCCACGCGGGAGCCGGGTAGCGCCACCGGTGCAGGCGTCCGACGAACACCGCCCGCAGGCGGTTGTTCCCCGGTGACGGGGGTCGGGACGGCGGGTGCTGGTCAGCCACGGGGCCTCCGCCGCGGCCGGTCCTGGTCGCCCCGGCGACCAGGACCGGCCGCGCTTGGGTCCGGGGAGACCGGGTCAGGCGGCGCCGTCACGGCGCTGCCGCTGCAACCGGGCCACGCACCAGGCCGGCGCGCTGCCCCGGCGCAGGTGCTCCAGGACGGTCAGCGGGCCCAGTCGGCGACCCAGGTCGGCCGGCTTGAGCCCCGCGGCCCGCCAGTCCAGGGCGCGTTGGTCCAGGGGGCTCACCCCGGCGTCCCACCACCCCTCGGCCTCGGTCACGTCCCCGACGAGCTGCCACCAGCTCGCCGCGGCGGCCAGCAGCTCGGGGGGAGCCTCCGGCAGCCGCCGCCGCATCGCGGCCACGTAGGCCGGGTCGGCGGGTTCGGCCACGGCCAACGGCCCGCCGGGGGAACGGCGTTGGGCCGGGATCCGTGGCGGCGTCGGCGGCGTTGGCGGCGCCTCCGACAGCCACGCGGACCGGATGCGGTCCGCCTCGCGGAGTTCCGGGTCGCCCGACCGCTCGGCGGTCCACTCCCGGATGATCTGGTCGATCTCGGAGTCCCCGACCATCCGCTCCTCCCATCACGGCTGATGATCACGGACGGTTTCGCACCGTATTGGTGCGTGCACGCTTCGCGCTAGACCCCGCCAGGCGATATCTGTCCGTGACCTTCGGTTCCGCCGTCCGGATTCACTCGGGTGGACGTCACGCCACCAGGTGTCGGGGTGGGTTGGACCGAAGGGTCGCGTCGGCCTGCTCCGGGCGCTCGCGGGCGGTTCGGCCGGCATCGCCGGAGGTGGGACGGCGTAACGCGGCGCGGGCGCCGCTCGACGGGGCTTCCGGACGAACGTGCGGGGGCCGCACGCATACCGACTGGTCGGTCGCTGCGCTACGGTCAAGCGACACCGAACCGGGGGACGCCGCGACCCGGCGCGGCGGCCCGGGTTCGCCGACCATGGCCGGGCGCCGGCCGGGTCCCGCCCCCCGCCGGGGCGCGGAGACCCGGACGGCCCCGGGACGACCAGGAGGTGGCGCCGATGCGTCGATGGGGACTGACCGTGCCGCTCCCGGGGGTGCCGCTGGCCGCCCACCGCGACCTCGTCCGCGCCCTGCCCGACCTCGGCTGGACCGACCTGTGGACCGCGGAGACCGCGGGCGCCGACGCGTTCACCCCGCTCGCGCTGGCCGCGGAGTGGGCGCCGGACCTGCGGCTGGGCACGGCGATCGCGCCGGTCCAGACCAGGGGACCCGGCCTGCTCGCCATGAGCGCCGCCACCCTCGCCGAGCTGGCCCCCGGGCGCTTCGCGCTCGGCATCGGCGCGTCCTCCCCGGTCATCGTGGAGCAGTGGAACGCCGTGCCGTTCGACCGGCCGTACGCCCGCGTCCGCGACACCCTGCGGTTCCTGCGCAGGGCGTTCGCCGGCGAGAAGGTCGACGAGCGCTACGAGACCTTCGCCGTGCGGCGGTTCCGGCTCGAACGGCCGCCGGCCCGGCCGCCGCGCGTGCTGCTCGCCGCGCTCCGACCCGGCATGCTCCGCCTCGCGGCGCGCGAGGCCGACGGCGCGATCACGAACTGGCTCGGCGCGGCGGACGTGCCGAAGGTGCGCGCGGAGCTGGGCGCGGGGGTCGAGCTGGTGGCGCGGATCTTCGTGTGCCCGACCGAGGATGTGGAGCTGGCCAGGAAGGTCGGGCGGTCGCTGGTCGCCGCGTACCTCACGGTGCCGGCGTACGCGGCGTTCCACGAGTGGCTCGGCAGGGGGCCGGCGTTGCGCGCGATGCGGGAGGCGTGGGCGGCCGGCGACCGCCGCGCCGCCGCTGCCGCGGTCCCCGACGAGGTGGTCGACGACCTGGTGGTGCACGGAAGCCCTGACCGGTGTCGCGACCGGGTGCGGGAGTACGTCGCCGCCGGGGTCGACACGCCGGTGATCATGCTGGTGCCCACCGGCCCCGGCCAGGTCGACCAGGTCGGGGCGGTCCACGCGTTGTCCCCCGACGGCGCGGCGACGCGATGGCCCTCGCCGGCGTGACGGACAATCGGCCCCGCTGACCGCGCAGTTGACTGCGTCGCCGAACAAGGGGGACGGGAACCAGATGACGCGTGCCGAGGAGGGGCGGACCAGACGGGCCGCCGGCGAGCTGACCCCGGTGGAGGCCCGCATCATGCGGGCCGCCGTGCGGCTGTTCGCCGAACAGGGCTTCGACGGCACGACGGTGCAGCAGGTCGTGGACGCGGCCGAGGTCACCAAGGGCGCGCTCTACCACTACTTCGAGTCCAAGGACGACCTGCTCTACGAGATCTACCACTCGCTGATCGGCGTCCAGCTCGCCGGCCTGGAGCGCATCCTGGCCTCGGGCGCGGGCCCGGCCGAGACCGTGCGCGCGATGGTGGTTGACCTGGTGGAGACGACGGCCGCGCACGTGGACGAGGCGGCCGTCTTCGGCAGGGAGATGCACAAGCTGGGCGCGGAGCGGATGGCCGCCGTGCGCGCCGACCGCCGGCGCTACCACGAGGCGTTCCTGGCGGTCGTGGAGCGCGGGCAGCGGGAGGGCGTGTTCCGGGCGGAGACGCCGGCCGAGACGGTCACGCTGGTCGCCTTCGGCGTGATCAACCAGTTGCCGACGTGGTACCGGCCGTCCGGCAGGAAGCCGCCGCGCCAGCTCGGCGCGGAGATCGCCGACTTCGTGCTGGCCGGGCTGCGTCCCGAGGCCGGGTCCGGCCCCAGGGAGGCCTGAGGAGCGGCGGCGCGGGTGCGGCTGGCGGCCCGTTCGCCGGCCGCCCCGGGGCCGGGGGGGCGACCCCGGGGCGGCCGTCTCGGTGGCGGGATCAGTGATCACGTCGGCCGGGGACCGCCCCGCCAGGCTGCCGTCGCCGTCCAGCGTGGCGGCGTCCACGGCCGCCGCGCACACGATCTGGCGCGATCCGCGCTCGGTGTGCGGCACGGCGACCACCACCAACGGCGGGTCGGCCGGGGGACCTGACGGGGCGGGCGGGTGGTCAACGCGCGCGCTGCCGGGGGAAGCCAGTGTTTCAGCACGTCACACCCCATTTCAGGGCGCGGCTTCTGGCGCTGGCTTGGACCGGCACGGTGGGGTCCAGCGACCGTGCCGGCCGAGGAGCGCCAACGTCGGCGGGGCGGCGCGCAGCTCCTCGAACGGAGACCCCGCTCTGTCCAATGTGGACGGTCAGGGCCCGGTGCGAGATCGTCGGGGTCACGGTACGTGAACAAGCGGCGGCCGCCGGCCGACAGCGCCGGGCCGCTGCGTGCTCCAAGCCTTCCGCGCGGCTGTCGCGCGTTGCCCCCGAAGAGCAAGATCACCTGAGCAGGTGCCTGGCTCCCCACTCCTCTCGGGAAGGTGACCACCTGACCGCGCGCGGACACGAGGCGCGTTCGCCCGGTCCCAGTCGTGACCGGCGCCGGCAAGCTGGCCGGCCAGCACGCGACCCAGAAGCACGGCCTGAGAGCGCCGCTGGGTCGCGAACAGGCCGAACCCATGGTCCGACGGGGCTGGCGCGGAAAGGGTTCGGGAGTCGGATCGGGTCGCCGTCGCGCGCCACGGTGGCCGCCGTCCTTCGGATGGGTAGGCTCACTACGGGTCGGTGCCGGACGGCGCGTCGGGCAGTGCTAGCGTCGGGGCGTGCCCCGCTACCTGTTCACCCCTCGGTGGCTGGTGTTGCATGCCCTGCTCGTGGCCGCCGTCGTCACCTGCCTGATCCTCGGCAGGTGGCAGTGGGACCGGGCCACGTCGGCGGGTGGAAGCCTCCAGAACTACGGCTACGCGTTGCAGTGGCCCTCGTTCGCCGTGTTCTTCGTCTACATGTGGTGGCGGATGATGCGGCTGGAGGCGCGCCGGCTGGCCGAGGAGGGTGGCGAGCAGGAGCGGGCGGAGGGCGTCGTGGCCACCGACCCGACCGGCGGCGTGGAGAGCGCGGAGGCCGCGCAGGTCGGCGGCGACGCCGCCAGGAAGCCGGCGGGCGGCTCCGTGGTCGCGGCGCGGGCGCGCCGCCCCGTGCGGCCGGCGCCCGTCGACGAGGAGCCCGACGACGAGCTGGCGGCCTACAACCGCTACCTCGCCGAGCTGAACGCCCGTGCCCAGGACCCCGACGGCCGCCGCTAGGCCGTTCGACGTGTGAGAAGGCTGGACGAGTCGCGATGAATGGTGCCCTGACCCGGTTCCGGATCGCCGCCTACGTGGTCGGCGTCGGCCTGTTGGCTCTGGTGCTGGTGGCGATGCCCCTGAAATACTTCGCCGACCAGCCGTTGATGGTGCAGGTCGTCGGCCCGGTGCACGGCTTCCTCTACGCCGTTTACCTGCTCGTCACCTTCGACCTCGCGGTGCGGTCCAAGTGGCCGGTGCCGAGGACGCTGGGCGTGCTGGTGGCGGGCACCATCCCGTTCGTGTCGTTCGTGGTCGAGCGGATGGTCGTGCGCCAGACCAGGGAGGAGGCGGGGGAGGCCCAGGAGGCCACCGCCGCCTGAGCCCCTTACCCCCGCTGAGGGGGAGGGTGGGCGGCTCCGGGTAAGGGGTCGGGCCGGGCAGGGGTGCGTGATCGCCCGATGTCCGGGGGCGCACCTCAGCGCGAGTCTTGGTTCTCGTCAGGGAGAGACGGACACGGGAACCGAGAGGACGCGACATGAACGACTGGACCGCCTGGACCGCCGAGGGCGCCAACGCCGAGGTCAACTACCGCCGGGAGCTGCTGATGGCGGTGGCCGCCACCGCCCACCTGCACCGGCCCGACGAGTCGTGGGTCACGCTCCAGCGCGCCGAGGCGGGGCTGGCCGACCTGGTCACCGACGACGAGGAACCGGAGCTGGGGCCGGAGCACGCCAGGCCGGCGCGGCGCCGGCTCGCCACCTGGTTCGCCCGCCGGACCCGCCCCGCCGCCACCGCCGCCACCGCCGGCAAGCGGGCCTGCACCGCCTGACGTGTGCGAACATCGGTTCGTGCCACGTCTGGGGTCCGGGATTCCGTTGGTCGCTCGCCGCGACGAGATGCGCGTGCTCCGGCAGGCGCTCGACCGGGCGCGGGCGGGCACGGCGGGCGCGGTGCTCGTCGCGGGGGAGGCGGGGGTCGGCAAGTCCCGCCTGCTCGACGAGCTGAGCGAGATCGCCAGGGCCGACGGGGCGCGCGTGCTGACCGGGCGCTGCCTGGACGTGGGTCAGGCCGGACTGCCCTACCTGCCGTTCGTGGAGGCCCTCGGCCAGTTGCCCGAGGAGGTGCTGGCCGAGGTCAGGTCGCGGCCGGCCCTGGCCCGCCTGCTGCCGGGCGCCGCCGACGACGAGCCGCTCGAACCGCCGGGGGGCAGGGGCGGCGAGGACATGGGCCAGCTCCAGCTCTTCGAGGCGGTCCGCCGCGTGCTGACCGAGCTGTCCCACGAAGGCTGCGTGCTGCTGGCCCTGGAGGACCTGCACTGGGCGGACGCCTCCACCCGCTACCTGCTGTCCTTCCTGGTCTCCCGGCTGCGGGGGCAGCGCCTGCTGGTCGTGGCCACCTACCGCAGCGACGATGTGCACCGCACGCACCCGTTGCGCCCCGTGCTGGCCGAGCTGGTCCGGCTGCCGGCGGTGGAGCGGCTGGACCTGCGCCCGTTCGGCCCGGCCCAGACCCTGGAGTTCGTCAGGGCGCTGGCCGACGAGACCCTGCCCGACGACGTCGAACGGGAGATCGCCCGGCGCTGCGAGGGCATCCCGTTCTTCGCCGAGGAACTCCTCGCCGCCTGCGCCGAGTGCGGCGTGCCCACCGCGCTGGCCGACGTGCTGCTGGCCAGGATCGAGCGGCTGAGCCCGCCCGCCCAGCGCGTCATCCGCCTCGCCTCCGTGGCCGGCCGGATCGTCTGCCACCACCGGCTGCGCGCCCTGTCCGACCTGGAGGACGCCGCGCTCGACGAGGCCCTGCGGGAGGCGGTCACCCACCACGTGCTGGTGCTCGACGCCAGCGGCGACCACTACCGGTTCCGGCACTCCCTGCTGCGCGAGGCCGTCTACGCTGACCTGCTGCCCGGCGAGCGGGCGCGGTGGCACGCGGCCTACGCGGGGTTGCTGGCCCGCGAGGAGGGCGTGCGGGGCGTCGCGGCCGAGCTGGCCCACCACAGCATGGAGAGCCACGACCTGACCACCGCGCTCACCGCCTCGCTGCGCGCCGCGACCGAGGCGGCCAGGGGCTGCGCGCCCGCGGAGGCGCTGCGCCACCTCGAACGGGCGTTGAAGTTGTGGAGAAGGGTGCCGGACGCCGAGGAGGTCACCGGCACCGACGAGGTCGCGCTGCTGCGCAGGGCCGCGTACCACGCCGGCGTCTCCGGCGAGCCGGAGCGCGCGCTCGCGCTGGCCCGCGCGGCCATCGACCTGGTCGACGAGCGGTCCGACCCCGAGCTGGCCGCCGACCTGCGGCGTCGCTACGCGCAGGAGGTGCTGGCCAGCCCGGAGGGCCGCCCGGCCCACGCCGTGGACATGATCGAGCACGCCTGGCGGCTCGTCGAGGACCGGCCGGCCAGCTCGGCACGGGCGTGGGTGCTGGCGGTGCGGGCGCGGGTGCTGTGCTCGCTGTACGCCGACGAGGTCGCGCGGCCCCTCGCCGAGTCCGCCGTGCTGGACGCCAGGGCCAGTGGCGTCGCCGGCGCGGAGGTGGACGCGCTGATCACGCTCGCCGTGCTGGACCAGTGCAGGGGCGACGTCGACGCCGCGTGCGAGCGCCTCGTGGTGGCCAGGGACAGGGCCGCGGAGACCGGCGCGTGGTCGGTGGAGCTGCGGGCCTGGTTCAACCTCGCCGCCAACCGCTACGAGCAGGGCAGGGTGGCCGAGGCCCTCGCCGTGCTGGAGGAGGGCGTGCGGCGGGCCGAGAGCATCGGCATGGTGTGGAGCAACTACGGCCTGGAGGTGCGGGGGCTGCTGGTGGTCGCCCGCTACGCCCTGGGCGACTGGGACGGCAGCGTCGCCGCGGCCGAGCTGGGGCCGGACTCGGTCCCGGGCATCGTGTCGGCGCGGGTGCCGGCCTCCGGCCTGTACGTGAAGGTGGCGCGGGGCGAGTTCGAGGCGGCGGGGGAGCTGCTTCGGCAACTGCGGCCGCTGGCTCCCCGCGACCTGCACGTCGCGTCGATCACCGGGGCGTGCGGTGTCGAGATGGCGCTGTGGCGTGACCGGCCCAGGGACGCGGCGCGGCGCGCGGTCGAGGCCCTCCAGAACGTCGACGGGTTGCAGGAGAACGCGGCGGCCGGCCTGCGCCTGGCGGCCATGGGCGTCACGGCGTACGCCGAGCTGGCCCGCCGCGCCCGGCAGCGCAGGGACTGCGCGGGGGAGCGGTCGGCGGTGGCCGAGGGCGAGGAGATGATGACGCGGCTGCGGCGGGTCGCCGAGCGCGTCCGGCCCCGGATCGGGATGCTCGGCCCGGAGGGGCGCGCGTGGATCGCCCGCGCCGAGGCCGAGTTCGGGCGGTTGCTGGGGCGGGACCGGCCGGAGGCGTGGCGCCCGGTGGTCGAGTTGTTCGGCGAGTACAACGGCTATCTCCAGGCGGTGGCGCGCTGGCGCTGGGCGTCGGCGCTGTTCGGGGCCGGCGACCGCGAGGAGGGCGTCCGGCAGCTCCGGCTGGCCCTCGACACCGCCGAGGAACTGCGGGCGGTCCCGCTGGCCGACGCGGTCCGCGCGCTGGCGCGGCGGGCCAGGGTCTCCCTGGCCCAGCCGGGGAGCGAGGAGCCGGAGCCCCGTCAGGCGCTCGACCCGCTCACGCCCCGCGAGCGCGCCGTCCTCGACCTCGTCGCCCAGGGGCGCACGAACCGGCAGATCGGGGACGAGCTCTACATCAGCGAGAAGACGGTCAGTGTCCACCTGTCGCGCGTGATGGCCAAGCTCGGCGCGACCAGCCGCGCGGAGGCGGTCGCCCTCGCCTACGACCGGGACCTCCTCGTCACCGCGAAGGCCGGCTGAGCCGCCGGTCCCGTCGACGATCCCGCCGCCGGCCCCCGGTCGGGGCGGCCTCGCCGTGTCGGTGTCGCCGTGACGGTGTCGCCCTGACGCCTGTCGCCCTGACGGTGTCGCCCTGACGCGCCACGCGACGAGATGCCGGGCGTCCGGGTGGACGTGACCGACACCGCCCGTCCGGCTCTGTCGCCGCCGCCACGCGCTCCGCGATGATCACCCGTTGGAGTGATCGTCGGAGTTGGGGAGCGGGCGTGGGCAAGAAGCAGCTTCAGGTGCTGCTCGGGGTGGTGGTCCTGGTCCTGGTGGTGGCCGGGGCCCTCTGGGGTGCGAAGTACGGCGAGCTGACCGAGGTCCCGTCGTCCGGAGCGCCGTCGGCCGCGACCGGGTCCCCCGCCGTGCCCGCTGTGCCTGCCTCGGGAGAGGCGGCGGCCAATCTGGACAAACTCAAGGTGGCCCCGTGGCACGCCATGACGGGCTACTCCCGGGAGAAGTTCAAGCACTGGGTCTCCCAGGGGGAGGGCTGCGACACCCGGGAGACGGTGCTCAAGCGGGACGGCAAGGACGTGCGGACCGACAAGGAGTGCCGCGCCACGTCCGGCACCTGGGTCAGCGTGTACGACGGCAAGACCGTCGAGAAGGCCGAGGAGCTGGACATCGACCACGTCGTGCCGCTGGCCAACGCCTGGCGCACGGGCGCGGCCGACTGGACCGACGAGCGGCGCAGCCAGTTCGCCAACGACCTCAAGGGCCCGCAGTTGCTCGCGGTGACCGCGAGCACCAACCGGGGGAAGGGCGACCAGGACCCGTCCCAGTGGAAGCCGCCGGCGCGGTCGTACTGGTGCGAGTACGCGACCCGGTGGATCACGGTCAAGCACGAGTACGGGCTGTGGGTCACCCAGGAGGAGAAGGCGGCGCTGCGCGAGATGCTCGGCACCTGCGGCACGACCCCTTCCACCCGATAGGGGATTGCTGCCCGGCCGAACGAGTGGTTGAACAAGATCACACTGGGTGGTCAGGGAAGGCGTCCCTAAGCTCGGGTCGGTCGGGGTCGGGAGGAGGGAAACCGCATGGACGCGCGTGTCGCACGCATCGCCAGGGTGGACAACCGCCGGGGTGAGGACCCCAGGCCGTGGCCCGAGGTCATGCGCCACGCCCTGGAGCGGCAGGTCCGCGACGACGGCCACTTCGTCGTGGTGGCGTTCCCGCCCCGCGTGCCCCAGGAGGCGGGGCGCGCCGGCCGGGAGCCGGAGCGCATGACGGCGTTGCGGGACGAACTCACCCAGCGGTGCGCCGGCATCGGGTACGTCGTGGACGTCGAGCTGCCCGCGCAACGCCAGGCGCACGCCGAGGAGGGCCGCCGGCTGTTCGGCTGCCCCGTCGAGGTGCTCTCGCCGGACGAGGACTGGGCGGCGTGGGCCGAGGACCAGCTCGCCCGGCACCTCAGCGGCGACCGGACGGGCTGAGCAGGGCCAGCAGGTCGTCGGCGGACCGGGTGTTGATCACCTGGTCCGCCGACACCCCGCACTCCTCCGCCCGCTGGCACCCGTACCCCAACCAGGAGAGCTGGCCGGGGGCGTGGGCGTCGCTGTCGATCGCGAACCGACAGCCCAGCTCCACCGCCAGCCGCAGCAGCCGGCGCGGCGGGTCCAGCCGCTCCGGCCGTGAGTTGATCTCCACCGCGACCCCGTGCTCGGCGCACGCCTGGAAGACCTCCTTGGCGTCGAAGGTCGACTCGGGCCGCCCCCGACCGGTGACGATCCGCCCCGTGCAGTGGCCCAACACGTCCACGTGCGGATTGGCGACGGCGGTGACCATCCGGTCGGTCATCTCCCGCTCCGGCATCCGCAGCACCGAGTGCACGCTGGCCACGACCACGTCCAGCTCGGCGAGCAGGTCCTCGCGCTGGTCCAGCCGGCCGTCGGCGAGGATGTCCACCTCGATGCCGCTGAGCACGCGGAACGGCGCCACCCGGCGGTTCAGCTCGGCGAGCACCGCGAGCTGGGCCCGCAGCCGCTCGGCCGACAGCCCGTTGGCGATCGTCAGCCGGGGCGAGTGGTCGGTGAGCACGATCCACTCGTGGCCCAGTTCCGCCGCGGTGGCCGCCATCTCCTCGATCGGGCTGCCGCCGTCGGACCAGTCGGAGTGGGTGTGGCAGTCCCCGCGCAGCGCCGCGCGCAGCCGCTGCCCGCGCGTCAGCTCCGGGGCGTCCCGCTCGGTCAGCTCCACCAGGTAGTCGGGGTCCCGGTCCGCCAGGGCCTGGCCGATCACCTCGGCCGTGGTCCGGCCGATGCCCGGCAGGTCGGTGAGCGCGCCGACGGCGGCGCGCCGGCGCAGCTCGTCGATACCGGCCTCCTCGGCGACGGCGGCGGCCCGCCGGAACGCCCGCACCCGGTAGGTGGCGGCTCCGGTGCGCTCCAGGTGGTAGGCGATCAGGCGGAGCGCCCGCGCGGGGTCCACACCGCCTGTCTACCCCACGCGTCGACGCCCGGCAGGGCGAGGACCCGTGGCGTGCGCGTCGCGCACCAGACGGGAGGCGCCGGAGGCGTTCGGCGCGTCGGGCGCGCCAGAGTGCTCAGAGCCGCCCTCAGAGCTGAGGGTCGTAACAGCCCCTGGCGTAGTGGGCCAGCGCGGCCCGCACGACCCTGGCGTGCTCCCTGACCTCGCGGCGCGACCGGTTGCCCCCGCCCAGCGGGTACAGCCGGATGCCGCCCTGCTGGGGCCGGAACCTGTGGCCGACCAGCGCGGCGGGAACGTCCACACCGGACGCGAGCCACGCCACCACGTACTGCCGCCGCCCCCGGCCAACCACACCGATCCGGGTGATGTGGTGCCAGTCCAGGTGTCGGCGACGCCGACCCTGGCAGAGGGTCACGCCGACCGGGCTGACCACCAGCTCCAGCCGGGGCAGCGCCGCCCTGACCAGGGAGAGCACGCCGCTGCCCGCGAAGTAGGCGAACGCCAGCACGGCCAGCAGCTCCACGCCCCGGTCCCCCGCCGTCCCCCGGGTGTTCAGCAGGTAGCCGAGTCCGGCGGCCAGGGTGAGGCCGAGCAGGCCGAAGAACACCGAGCCCCCGGCGGCCGCCGCGAACCGCACGCCCTGGGCCATCGCCTGTTCCAGGCGCTGCGCGGCCGCCTGGGTGGCGGCCTTCGCGCGCTGCCGCGCGAGCCGGCTCGCCCTGGCCTTCTCCACCGCCCGGGACACCGCCTGCGCGGCGGCGACGGGCAGCGACGGGCCAGGGGGCTCGTCGGGCGGCTGCTCGGTCGACGCGGGCATGACCTGCGTCGGCGGTTTGGCCGACGGGGGCGGGGGGAGCGGCGCGGGCGGAGCGGGAGCCGGCGCGTCGGCCGCGGCGACCAGGGTGGGCTGTCCCACCGGCGGCGCGACCCTGGTGGGGGCGGGTCGGGGCGGTGGGGGCGCCGCCCGCGTCGGGGCGGGCAGGCGCGGTGGCGGTGGCGCGGCGACGAGCGCGGTGCGTTCGTCGATGAGCGTGGTGACCGCGGCCGGCAGCCACCGCGTCGCGTCCCTGGTCGACCCGCCGACGTCACCGATCGCGGTCAGCAGTTGCTCGGCCGTGGGGCGGGCGGCGGGGTTCTTGGCCAGGCACGGCCCGACCAACGCCCGCAGGCCGGGGGTGAGCCGGCTGAGGTCCGGCTCCGCGTGCACGACGCGGTAGAGCATCGCGGTGGTGTGGCCGTCGCCGAACGGGCCGACGCCGGTCGCGGCGAACACCAGGACCGCGCCGAGGGAGAACACGTCGCTGGGCGGCCCGATCTCGTCCCCGGTGGTCTGCTCGGGGGAGAAGAAGCCGGGGGTGCCGAAGAACATCCCGGTCATGGTCAGGCCGGCGCGCTCCAGCGCCCGGGAGATGCCGAAGTCGATCACGCGGGGGCCGTCCGCGCCGAGCAGGACGTTGCCCGGCTTGAGGTCCCGGTGCACCAGGCCGGCGCCGTGGATGGCGACCAGGGCCTCGGCCAGGCCCGCGCCGAGCAGGCGCACCGCGTGCTCCGGCAGCGGCCCGTGCCGGGTCACGGCCTCGTGCAGGGTGGGGCCGGCCACGTACTCGCTGGCGAACCAGGGGCGCGGGGCCTCGGTGTCGGCGTCGACCACCGCGGCGGTCCAGAACCCGCCGACGGCCCGCGCGCTGGCCACCTCGCGCCGGAACCGTTCGCGGAAGGTGGGGTCCTCGGCCAGTTCGGCCTTGACCACCTTCACGGCGACCGGCCGGCCGCCCCGGGACCGGGCGAGGTACACCGCGCCCATCGCGCCCCGGCCCAGCCGCCCGAGCAGTGCGTAGCCTCCCACGCGGTCCGGGTCGTCCGCCGACAGCGGTTGCACGAGCTGCTTCCTCCCCACGTCCACCCGACCCCGAGCTTAGAGAACCAGTCGGGGGCCTCGGCGTCCCTGATGCCGACCCTGAGTCGATCTCGGGGTCGGCCGAGGGGCCTGACCGGCCCTGGCCAGCTCACACCGCCACCGCCGGGAACGGGGAGTAAGGGTCTGTGCGCGGAACGGAGTGCCCGGGATGGGCCGGATGACGGATTCGCCCGAAGGGGTTGCGGCTTCAACTACCAGGCTGCATAGTAGGCGCGTCCGCGTGCCGATCGGCGGTTTCCCCCCTCACGCCCGCCGCGGACGTCCCCGTGAGCGGCGGGTGGCCCGGCGACCCCCAGACCGGGCCACCCGCCGCTCGCCTTTCCCGGGGCTGACCGTTCGGGTGCGGTCCTCCCGGCGGGTGTTGTTCGCCCGGCGGGGTGCTCACGACTGGTCCTTCCGTCCGATCTGACGAACGGGAGACGTCCCGTCACGCCCGCTGGCAGGTGGGTCAAGGGCGTCTCGGCGAGCGAGCGAGCGCGACGAGGTCGAACGCTGTGTCAACCGGCTCGGGGTCGGGTTCGGCTGAGGGGACCGTCCACTGTGGACCACGAGGTGGCCGGGGTGGCGCTCTGCCCGTCGTGAACCCATGGCCCGCAGAAGCGTGTAGTCGCGCCAAAATGCTAGTGGCTGCACCTTTGAAGTGACGGCGATCTTCTGGGGGTGCGAGCAGCGTCATCCGCGTGTTGTCGGAGTGAGGCCGACACCGTGCTCGTGAGGCGGCGGCACGCCCTCGCTGCTCGGCACTCCCCAGGCCACCCCTCCAGCCGGCATGCGGTGCGCGGTTGGTGGTAGGAGGGGCGGATCAACCAGGCGCCGCGTTCGGCGAGGAACGGCCCAGATCGCGGGAGACGCGGGCCTTGTCGGCGGTGATCGGCAGACCGGGGCGGTCGGCGAGCAGACCGGGCTCGTGGTCGCGGATCGCCATGGGCACCTGCCGCTCCTCGATCGTCGGGTCGGCCGGGGCAGACCAGGTTGCCCCTCAGGACGGCGGTGTTCGCCCAGGTTCTCCCGTCGCCGCGGACCTCGGCTCGCCGTCCGAACCAGCGCGCGCCGTGCTGCCCTCCGCCCTCGCGTCCGGTGAGGACGGGTGCCGCGCGGCGAGGCCGTCCACCAGCGCCCGCAGGGCCAGCTCGAAGCTGTCCCTGTCGATCTCGTCGGCGTGGGCCCGCAGCCGGTGCGCCTGGCCGAGGTTCGGGAACCGCTCGGCGTACACGCCCTCGTCGTCGACGAAGCCCCCCGCGAACGACCCCAGCGCCGCGCCGAGGACGAGGTACCGCACGGCCGCTCCGATCATCGTCGCCTGCCGGGGCGGCCACCCCGCCCTGACCAGCGTGCCGTGCACCGCGTCGGCCAGCCGCAGGGACGCCTCGCGGTCGAGCGGCTCCCGCGCCAGGAACGGCACGATGTTGGGGTGCGCGGCCAGCGCGGCGCGGTAGGCGCGGGCCCACCCGAGCACCGCGTCGCGCCAGTCGTCGGCGTCGAGGACCCGAGGGTCCACCTCGGCGACGATCGCGTTGGCCACCTCGTTGAGCAGCGCTTCCTTGGTGCGAACGTGGTTGTAGAGCGAGGCCGCGCGCACGCCCAGCGCCTCGGCGAGCCGGCGCATGGACAGCGCGGCCAGCCCCTCCTCGTCGAGGATCCGGAGCGCCGCCGCGCGGATGCGGTCCGGCGAGAGCCGGGGCGTGCTGGGGCGGGGCATCGCGTCCTCCGTGACCTCGCGGCGCCGGCGTCGGCCGTCGCGTCCCGGTCGCGCGTTCGGCTCTTGTCCCGAGCGGGCGGACCGGCCTAGGGTGCCCACAAAACTAACGTCGTTAGTTTAGTGAGGTCGCCATGCCGCGCCCAGCCCGTCACCGCAGCGCCAGCGACCCCCTGCGTTCGTCCCGCCGGTCTTCTTCTCCGGCCACCGCGTTCCCCGTGCCGCCGCCCTTCTTCTGCCATCGCCTTTCTTGCGCACTGCCCAGTTCGTCCCGTCAGCACCGCGACCCGCCGCCCCTGCCGGCGGCGCGCCGTCGAAGCGAACAGGAGGGTCCACTGTGGACTTCGGGTTGACCGACACCGAACGCGACGTCCGGGACTGGGTGCGCACGTTCGTCCGGCGTGAGCTGCTCCCGTGGGAACCGGAGGTGCTGCGCAGGGAGCGGCGCGGCCTGCCCGGCCTGCCAGAGGAGAAACTCCGCCGGCTCCGCGAGGTCGCGCGCGAGGCGGGTTTCTGGGGCGTGCAGACACCCACGGAGTACGGCGGCATGGGCCTCGGCGCGGTGTTGACCGCGTTGGTCGAGGTGGAACTGGGCCGCACCTTCGTGCCGTTCTCGTTCGGCGGGGCCGCCGACAACATCCTCTACGCCTGCGACGAGGAGCAGCGCCAGCGGTACCTGCTGCCGACGATCGCCGGCGAGCGGGTGTCGTGCTTCGCGCTCACCGAGCCGGGCGCCGGGTCGGATGCCAAGGCGATCCGCACCAGCGCCCGACGCGACGGGGACCACTGGGTGATCGACGGCGAGAAGACGTTCATCACCCACGGCGACGAGGCCGACTTCGCCATGGTGTTCGCGGTGACCGACCGGGAGCGGGGCGCCGACGGCGGCATCACCTGTTTCCTGGTGGACCGGGAGATGGGGTGGACCTCCGAACCCATCGCGACGATGGGCGAGTGGGGCCCGGCCTCACTGGTGTTCGACGGCGTGCGCGTGCCGGCCGGCAACGTCCTCGGCGAGGTCGGACAGGGCTTCGCGCTGGCGATGCGGTGGATCGGGCGCGGCCGCTACCTGTTGCCCGCGCGGGCGTTGGGCGCGTGCGAGCGCCTGCTGGAGATGGCGATGGACCACGCCAGGAACCGGCACACCTTCGGCGCCCCGATCGCCGAACGCCAGGCCATCCAGTGGATGATCGCCGACTCCGCCGTGGAGATCGAGGCGTTGCGGTGGCTGGTGTTGCACGCCGCGTGGCAGGTCGACGCGGGCATGGACTCCCGGCACGCGCAGTCGGTCGCCAAGCTCTACGGCGGCGTGAAGGCGAACGAGATCGTCGACCGGGTGCTCCAGATCCACGGCGGCATGGGCTACACCAGGGAGCTGCCGGTCGAGCGGTGGTACCGCGAGCTGCGGCTGCTGCGGATCTACGAGGGGACCGACGAGATCCAGCGGCGCACGATCGCCAGGAACCTGTTGCGGGGACACGTGTCCGTGGGCGGCGCGCTCGGCTGAGGAGGGGCGAGGAGATGGCGTTGGACCCGAACCTGGTCGGATGGTCCGAGGGGCCGTGGGAGCGGAGCTGGACCGCCGACGACGCGTTGCTGTACGCGGTGGCGGTGGGCGCGGGCCAGGACGACCCGGTGGCCGAACTCGCGGTGACCACCGAGAACACCGCCGGGGTCGAGCAACGCGCCCTGCCGACGTTCGGCGTGGTGCTCGCCCAGTTCGGTGGGCCGCAGGAGATCCCGCTCGGCGACGTCGACCGCGCGTTCGTCGTGCACGCCGAGCAGTCGCTCACGGCGCACCGCCCGCTGCCGGTGTCCGGACGGATGTCCCTGCGGCGCAGGATCGTCGACGTGTTCGACAAGGGGTCGGGCGCGTTGGTCGTCGTGGAGACGGAAGGGTCCGATGTGGACGGTCCACTGGTGACGGCCAGGTCGTCGGTGTTCGTCAGGGGACAGGGCGGGTTCGGCGGCCCGCGCGGCGAGAGCGCGCGGTGGTCCGCGCCGGAACGGGAACCCGACGCGGTGCTCCGGTTCCGCACCGCCGTGAACCAGGCGTTGGTGTACCGGCTGACCGGCGACCGCAACCCGCTGCACTCCGACCCGGCGTTCGCGCGGCGGGGCGGGTTCGACCGCCCCATCCTGCACGGTCTGTGCACCTACGGGATCACCTGCCGCCTGTTGGTCAACGCCCTCTGCGGCGGGGACCCCACGCGCGTCACCGGAATGTCCGGCCGGTTCACCCGTCCGGTCTGGCCCGGCGAGGAACTGGTGGTCTCGGTGTGGGAGGCGGAGGACGGGACCGCCGTCTTCCGCACCGCCAACGGCTCCGGCGAGACCGTGCTGGACCGGGGGTGGTTCGCCGTCCGGTAACGATGCGGGAGTGTGTCGCCCGGATCACACCACGGGTCTGCGTATGGTGGTCGGGGTGCCGCGTTCCGCGTCGCGGGGTGTCGGCCTTCCCGGATGGTCGATCACGGACGAACACACGGAACGGTGAAGATGGCGGCGGGCAGCTACCAGGCGTACCACCAGCCGGCGCGGGGGCGCGCGCCCCGACGGAAGCGCCGCGTCGGACGGGTCATCGGCGTGCTGGTCGTGTTGTTGCTCCTGCTCGTCGCGGGCGGCTGGATCTACCTCGACAGCTCCCTGCGGCGCGTGTCGGCCCTGCCCGACTACCCGAACCGGCCGGCCAAGGGCGCGGGGACCAACTGGCTGCTGGTCGGCTCCGACAGCAGGGAGGGCCTCAGCGAGGAGGACCGCGACGCGTTGAGCACCGGCGGCGCCGCCGGCCAGCGCACCGACACGATCATGTTGCTGCACCTGCCCGACGGCGGCGGGCCGGCCACGCTCGTCAGCCTTCCCCGCGACTCCTACGTGCCCATCCAGGGCAACGGGCGCAACAAGCTCAACGCGGCGTTCGCCTGGGGAGGCCCACAGCTTCTCGTGCGCACGGTCGAGGAGGCCACCGGGCTGCGCATGGACCACTACGCCGAGATCGGCTTCGGCGGCTTCCGGGACATCGTCGACGCCGTGGGCGGCGTGGAGATGTGCGTCAAGGAGCCGATGAAGGACCCGTTGGCCGGCCTCGACCTGCCGGCGGGGTGCCAGGAACTCGACGGCGCGCAGGCCCTCGGCTACGTCCGCACCAGGGCGAGCGCCCGCGCGGACCTCGACCGCGTGCAGCGGCAGCGGGAGTTCCTGTCCGCGTTGGTGTCGAAGGCGACCAGCGTCGGCACGCTGGTGAACCCGTTCCGGATGATCCCACTGGTCACCAGCGTTCCCGGCGCGGTGTCGCTCAACGACGGCGACCACCTGCACCACGTCGCCGCGATGGGGTGGGCCCTCAGCGGCTCGCCGGTGACCGGCACCGTCCCGATCGGCAGCACCGGCAACGCGCCCAACGCGGGCTCGGTCGTCTACTGGGACAAGGCGCGCGCGAGCCAGCTCTTCGAGCTGCTGCGCCAGGACCAGCCCGTGCCGGCGGACCTGCTGAAGTAGGCCGCAGGAGGGACCGAGGGACCGACGCCCCGTCGCCGGCTCGGCGATGGGGCGTCGACGGTTCGGCGCTGGTTCGGCGCTGGATTTTGTGTCGGCTCAGCGGCGGGGATCGAGGCGGAAGACCGGGTGGTCGGCCGCGCTGCGCAGGAAGTCCTCCTCCGGCGCGTCGGCCGAGGCCACGCCCAACAGGGCGGGCGTGTTCGCCAGCATCGACCGGCGCACGTACTCGCGGAGCACCGGAACCGCCTCCCGCGCCGGCACCTCCACGGCGTGCACGTGTTCGATGTGGTTGCCCACGCGCAGTTCCGCCTCCGGCTCGGCCCGCAGGTTGCGCGCCCAGTCGGACTCGCCGCGCCGGGACACCACGTACCGGTTCTCGCCCACCCACAGCACCTTCAGCGGCGTGGACCGCAGTCGGCCGGTGTGGCGTCCCGGCACGCACAGGAGCTGGGTGTCGGCGAACCCGCGGCCGAGCCGCCCGACGAGCAGCCGGGCCAGGGGCGTCAGCACGGCGCGCTCCCACCACGGCGGCGGCTGGTAGCCCGTCGGCCGGCGGCTGACCGCGCGGCGCGCCACGAGCTGGAGGTCCTCGCGCAGGAGCCGCCCGAGCAGGGGCGCCACGGCGGGCAGGATCTGCGCGAGGGCGGGGTGTGCGGCCTCGACCTCCCACCGGTGGCGGACCAGCGTTCCGCCGGCCGTCGACTCGTGCTCGACGTGGTAGACGCCCCCGAGCGGGCTGTCCTGGACGCGGTGGACGGCGCGGTGCGGCGGCTCGTAGACGATGTGGTCGGCGGTGTGCCGCAGCAGCACCGGCCCGATCTTGCGGACGAGGGTGTAGCGGGGTGTCCCGTCGGGGCGCAGCTCATGGTCCTCGACGGCCAGGGTGATGTCGGACAACGCGACGTAGCCGCGCAGGGCGTCGCCGTAGAACAGGTCCCACGTGCGGTCGAGGTCGAGTGGGACGACGACGGAGGCTTCGGCCGTGGGCATGTCAGCCTTCCTCGCGCTCGGTGCGCCCCCTCCAGAGCAGGGTACGTCGCGCGCCCTGGCGAACCGAGCGGCGCGGGGGCGGCTGGTCGGCGTTCGGGGTGCGTGGTGCGGGCAGCGGCGGAACGTCGCCCGCGTCGATGGCGGCCCGGGCGTCCTGGTGGGGGTCGGCGGAGGGTCTGCCGTTGAACAGCAGGTTCAACGCGATGGCCGCCACGGTGCCGACCGAGATCCCGGAGTCCAGGACCGTCCGCGCGGCGTCGGGGAGCTGCTCCCAGAAGGTCGGCGCGGCGAGGGGGATCATGCCCACGCCCAGCGCCACGCCGACCACGAGCAGGTCGTGCGGCCCCCGGAAGCCCGACCGGCCGAGGGTGCGGACACCGCTGGCCGCCACGGTCCCGAACAACGCGATGCCCGCGCCGCCGAGCACCGGCGACGGGATGGCCGCCACCAGGGCGCCCAGCGGCGGCAGCAGGCCGAGCAGCACGAGCACGCCACCGCCGACCGCGACCACGAACCGGCTGCGGACACCGGTGAGCTGGACCAGGCCGATGTTCTGCGCGAAGGCGCTGCACGGGAAGGCGTTGAGGACGCTGGAGAGCGCGGAGGCGGCGGTGTCGGCGCGCAACGCCCTGGCCAGCTCGCGCGGCCCCACGGGGCGGCCGACGACCTCGCCGATCGCCAGGGCGTCGGCCGTGCACTCGGCGAGGATGACGAGCTGCACGATGAGCATCGACACGATGGCCGCCAGCTCGAAGCGGGGCGCGCCGAAGTGGAACGGCGTGGTGATCCCGACCAGGTCCACGCGCGTGACCTCGGACAGGTCCGCCATGCCCAGCGGGACCGCGACGACGGTGCCGACGAGCAGGCCGAGCAACACGGAGATCCGGCCGACGAAGCCCCGAGCGAACCGTTGCACCAGCACGATGAACAGCAGCACGCCGAACGCGACGGCGAGGTTCCTCGGCGAGCCGAAGTCGGGCGCGCCGGCGCCGCCCGCGCTCCACTGCACGCCCACCTTGAGGATCGACAGGCCGATCAGGGTGATCACCGTGCCGGTGACCAGGGGAGGGAAGAACCGCACCAGCCGGCTGAACCGCCCGGCGATGGCCAGCCCGACCAGCGACGACACCAGGGCGGCCCCGAACACCGCCGGCAGTCCGCCTCCGCCGTGCACGACGAGCACCATCGGCGTGACCGCGGCGAACGTGGGGCCGTTGACGAACGGCATCCTGATCCCGAACCGCCACACGCCCAGCGTCTGGACGAGGGTCGCCACGCCGGCCATCACGAGCGCCGCGCTGACCAGGTAGGCGAGGTCGGGGCCGCGCAGGCCGGCCGCCGCGCCGACGACGAGCGGCGGGGCGACCACGCCGGCGTACATGGACAGGATGTGCTGGAGCCCGAGGGTCAGGGTCCGCCCCGGGGGAAGCACCTCGTCGACCGGGTGGACCGGGGGTCGGGACGCCGCGTCGCCGTCCGTGTCCGCTGCCGTGCTCGTGGTCCTGCCTCGCCTCACGCCGACCTCCCGATGGGGTGACGCGACGCCCGTGCGTCGCGGGTGCGGCTCCGGGCGGCGGGGCAGGGGCCCCTGGCCGCCCGGGTTCCGGCAGTGAACCACTGTGACTGGTGAAGTGGAATATTTCTTCCGAGTCGCGGAAGCGATTCGTGTGAAGCTCCAACATCCCGGCATCCACAGAGTCGGCGGATCCGCCAGCAGGCGACGGGGATTCTCCGCAGGTCGGACCGGGGGAGTCGGACAAACACGACAGGGGAGCTTTCCCGGTCTTTCCGTTTCCTTTCCGTTCATCTTGGGCCGGCGGCATCACTCGATCTAGCGTCGCCGCCAGCCGGGCTGTCACCCGGTCGGACCCTGTTTCCCCCTGTTGGAGTGACTCATGGCTGGACAGTTGTCACCGGCGTCGTCACCGACGGCGTCACCGGTGTCGTCGCCGCGGTTCGACAGACCCGCCGGCCGACGCGGCCGCACGGCCGCGGCCGGCGTTGCCGCGGCGGTGCTGCTCGGCGCCACCACCGGCCTGCTGGCCGGCGCCGCGCCGGCGGCGGCCGAGCCCGCCACCGCGACGGGCGGCGTCGAACCCGCCCTCGCCTCGGTGGTGAGCGGGAAGCTGCTCGCCGAGCAGGGCGCCCAGATCGCGACGACCTACGGCGCGCCCGGCTTCCAGGCCGCCTCCGGTGACGTGCTCGTCGAGGGCAAGCGCACGTCCCGGGACCGCTCGTGGGTGTTCGGCGGCAGCGTCGTCCGCGTGCCCAGCACCACGCACGCCTCCCCGGTCACCGCGTTGTTCGTGGGCCACCGCGTCGACGGCCGGTGGCAGGTCGAGCTGGAGGGCAACCCCGGCTTCGCCGCGCTGGTGCGCTCGGCTCCCGCCGAGGTGGTGCGCGCCGACGAGCGGGAGACCCTGGCGCGCACCGCGGCGCCCGCCGCCGAGGCCGCCGGTCTCGGCCTGGCCCTGCCGTGGACGCGGGGACAGGCGTGGGGGTCGGCCGGCGTGCACGGCGACTCCGGCACCTCCCGGCCGTTCAACGCGATCGACTTCAGCGGCGGCGACGGCCGGGTGCTGGCCGCCAGGGCCGGCAAGCTCTACCGGTTCTGCACCAACGCGCGCTGGCCGCTGATGAAGCTGGTGCACGACAACGGTTGGACCACCGGCTACTACCACACCCGCAACCAGACCTCGAAGGGCGAGGGCGCCCAGGTCGCGGCGGGTGAATACCTCGGCCAGACCGGCAACGAGCTGCCCTGCGGCGGCAGCTCCACCGGCGCCCACGTCCACTTCACGCTGTGGCAGGGCAACCGCCCGGTCTCGGTGAACGGCAAGACGATCGGCGGCTGGACCTTCTACGAGGGCTCGCGCCCGTACTCCGGCTACGCCGAGCGCAACGGCAGGCGCATCAACCTGCCCGGCGGCGGGATCGTCAACTACGGCGCGGACAACGACACCACGCCGAGCGCGACCGTGCGCAACAACGGGGGGACCGTGAACCTGCGGAGCGGTCCCGGCACCTCCTACGACGTCGTGGGCACCGTCCGCGACGGCGACGTCGTGCAGATCGTCTGCACCGCGCGGGGCGACGAGCTGACCGGCCCGTGGGGCAACAGGAACAACGTCTGGGACCGGCTGACCAACGGCAGGTGGATCTCTGACGCGTTCGTCGACACCGGCACGAATGAGCCGGTGGCACCAGCCTGTAGCTGACGAGGGGCGAGGATGCCCGTACGGCCGCCGCGCGTAGCGGTCGCGGCACGCCGTACGGGCATCCGCCATGTCCGCGCTAGAGCCTGTCCTCAAGTCTGGTGTGGCTGATCTGTTTGATGCCGGGGCGTGTTGCGCAGGCAGGAGTTGACCGGCGAGCAGTGGCAGCCAATGGAGCCGCTGTTGCCCGTCTCCGGCGTAACGGGACGCCCGTGTGGATGAGGCATCCGTGTGATCAACGGGATGGCTGCTCAAGGCGAAGACGGGGGTGGCATGGCGTGACCTGCTGGCGGGCACCGGGCGCCAAGGTGATCACGCTGTCGGCCGTCCCCGGCTTTCGCTCCCGCCGCCTACCCACGCCGCACCGTGGTCAACTTGTCCTAGCTAGGGGTGATCGATCTGGCAACGCTGCTCACCGGCTTTTTGCGGGCAGCCCTCAGGGTCCGTTCTCAATGCTGGTGTGGCTCATCTGGATCCTGCACCGGCGAGCAGTGACACGCGATCGAGCCGCTGTTGCCCGCCCTTCGGTGCGAAGGGACGCCTACGAGTGGATGAGGCGTGGCGTGATCAAGAGGGTGCTGGTCAGGGCGAAGACGGGCATGGCTCGACCTACCGGAATGGCATGGCCCCAACCTTGACCATCTGGTGACGCGGATGCGGATGACCGCCGAGGCGATTGACGAACGTGACCGGGAGGTCCCGGTCTCCAGCACCGTTCGCGCCCACCGACCCACCTCCGGCACCGCCGCGCCTCCGAGTCCCCGCACAGGGAGGGCGGATCGTGCGGCGGCCAACGTGAGTCAGGTGATCAGGCCGTCGGCCGCTCCCGGCGCTTTCGCTTCCGCCGCCTACCGACGCCGCACCGTGGTCGATCGCCGTTTCAACCGGTTGAAGTAGTTCCGCGCCATCGCTGCTCGCGACGACATGATCGCCTTGTCCTCCGAGGGATGATTGATCTGGCAACGCTGCTCACCGGCTTTGAGGGCAGCCCCGAGGGTCCGTCCTCAAGTCTGGTGTGGCTGATCTGTTTGATGCCGGGGCGTGTTACGCAGGCACGAGTTGACCGGCGAGCAGGGCAGGTGATCGAGCTGCTACCACCCGCCTCCGTCGCGAAGAGACACCTAGATGAGGCGTCGCGTGATCAATGGGATGGCTGTTCCGGGCGAAGACGGGTGTGGCGTGGCCTTCCGGAACGGCGTAGGCCAGCCCTGGGAGAGGTGTCGACAACCGGTTCTGGCGGTGGTCGTCCCACCGGAATCCTGACCACCCCGATGACAGGGGTGCGGAGTGATCGCCGAGCGATCAACGAATCCGACCGGGAGGTCCCGGTCTTCAGCACCGTTCGCGCCTACCAGCACGCCGCGGCGCCCGCATCCCGTCCCACACGGGGGAGGGCGGATCGTGCGGCGGGCACGGGAGCCAGATGAACACGCCCTCGGCCGCTCCCGCGACTCTCAACCCGCCGCCTACCCACACCGCACCGTGGTCGAACGCCGCTTCAACCGGGCTCACGCGGACCCGCCCTCTCGCCACTCGCGACGACAAAACCGTCATCTCCTACCGAGGGATGATCTGGCCACCCTGCTCATCTGGCTTTGAGGACAGGCCGAAGGGGCGTCCACGGAGGACGAAGCATCCGTGTGATCAGCGGATGCTGGTCAGGGCGAAGACGGGCATGGCTCGACCCACCGGAATGGCATGGCCCCCACACAGGGGAGGGCGGATCATGCGGCGGGCACCGTGAGCCAGGTGGCCCGTTCTCGCCACCCGCGAGGACATGACCGCCATCTCCTCCCGAGGCGTGATTGACCTGGCCATCCAGGTCATCTGGCCTTGAGGACATGGCCTACCGCCATTCCCAGCACATGCCGTGCACTCCGGGAGCGCATGCGGTGAGGACCATGTGGGCGCTGTGCGAACTTCCAATCCACAGTGGACGGACAAGCTGGCGCGGCGCGTTCGCGTCCCGCTGCTGGAACTGCTCGCACCGCACGGGGAGCGCGTGCGGGTCGAAGGTCACCTGGAGCACGTACTGGTGCACGTTGCCCCGCAGCCGCCGGTCGTAGCTCTCGGTCGGTACGTCGCTGTCGGCGAACCGCAGCTCGTACTCGATGATCGCGGTCTCCCCGGCGTTGAGCACCCGGTCGAGGATCAGCTCGATGACGCAGTACCCGGAGTCGGGACAGGCGTGGACCCGGCCGAGGCGGCCGTAGCGGACCAGGACGTCGACCGGCGCGGCGCGCGCCGGCTCGTCCGCCCGGTACACCGCCAGCCAGCGGTCCACCCCGTCCGCCTCGGCCCGGAGCACGTGGCTGACCACGAGGCGCCGCTCGGCGCGGTCGGGGCCGAGGACGTAGTGGTCCCGCAGGCTGATCGAGCGGATCCGGCGGGAGTGGTCCGGCCCGACCGCCGCGACCAGGCCGGCGAGGCCCGCGTCCCACAGCCGGGCGTCGTCCAGCGCCGCCACGGCCACCCAGCGCCCCCTCGGCCGGCGCGGGCCGAGCAGGCTGATCAGCGAGTCCTGCGGCAGGCCGAGCACGCCCTCCAGCACCCGGACCGCCCGCAGGGACTCGGCGCGCTCGGGCCGGCTGCGCCCCCGCTGCCAGTAGCTCAGCGTCGTGAGGCTGACCTGGACGCCGTGCTGGCGCAGCCGGTGCTGGATGCGCTCCAGCGCCAACCCCCGGTTCCTGATCGCGATGCGCAGCGCGTCGGGGAAGGGGCCGTGGCGCAGCGCGCGCGCCAGCTCCCGGTCCCGCACCTCCGCCAGGGTCCGCGCGCGGACGAACCCGTCGGCGGCGGTGGCGGGCCGGAGCGCGTCGCCGCCGGGCGGGTGCCCGCCGGCGGGGGAACCGGGTCGGCCACGCCCGCCGCCGACGTCGACCGCGCCGCCTGGAGCGCCACCCATCGTCTCTCCTCGATCTGGTGCGTGACGGCGGCACGTCGAGGATGACCGGCGCGGCCCGCGCCGAGGTAGGGCTGATCGGCCTACTCCTCGACGCGCGCCAGTGGTTCGTGGAGGGGTGCGACCCCCTCCACGAACCACTGTCCTGACGAGAACCCCTCCTGGCCGAGGGGTCGGCGTCCGGCAGCCGGCGTCACGGGCCTCGGTCAGGCCCTGGGCGCCGCCGCGAGCGTCCACACGGCATGCGCGATGGCGTCGGTGTGCCGGTCCAGCGCGGTGTCGTTGATGTTGCTCGTGGTGTCGCAGGACCGGTGGTAGCACCGGTCGAAGGCCACGTTGGCCTGTCCGCCCCACTTCTGCGCCTGGGCGCTGGTCTTGCGGCCCTCCGCGCCGGTGAACGTGCCGCCGGCGGGGATGCCCACCGAGATGAACGGGCCGTAGTCCGAGCGGCCGTCGAAGTCGGTCCCCTCGGTGGGCACGTTGATCGAGCGGAAGTAGTCCTGGATCACCTTCTCGATCTGGGCCGACCCGGCCGGCCCCGGCCCCGCGCCGACGCCGTCGGAGTTGTCGCCGTCGTAGACGAAGTAGCCGGCGTTCGGTGAGCCCACCATGTCGAAGTTCAGGTATCCCTTGATCTTCGACCGCTCGGCGGACGGCAGGTTGTTCACGTAGTACCGCGAGCCGCGCAGGCCCAGCTCCTCGGCGCCCCACCAGGCGAACCGCAGGTGTTGGCGGGGCTGGAGGTTGGCGCGCGCGACGGCCAGCGCGGTCTCCAGGATCGCGGCGGAGCCCGAGCCGTTGTCGTTGATGCCGGGACCGGCGCCGACGCTGTCGAGGTGCGCGCCGACCATCAGCACCGCGTTGGCGTCGCCGCCCGGCCAGTCGGCCAGCAGGTTGTAGCCAACCGCGCCGCTGGTGGTGAACTGTTGGACCGTCGTGCGGTAGCCGGCGGCGTCCAGCTTCGCCTTCACGTAGTCCAGCGACGCCTTGAACCCGGGTCGCCCGTGGGCCCGGTTGCCGCCGTTGGCGGTGGCGATGGACTGGAGTTGTTGCAGGTGGGCCTTGACGTTGGCGACGGGGATGTCCGGAGCGGCCAGGGGAGCCGGGCTGGCGGCGGCCGGAGCGGCCAGCGCGAGCGCGGCGACGCCGGCCAGGGTGGTGGCGGCGCGCAGCAGGCGCGCGGGGAGCACACGGGACATGGGTGCCTTCCCTTTCCGTGCAGGGGGAACGGTCGGGTGAGCACGGCTCAACATCTCCGTTGCCGGTGGGTGGCCACAAGGCGACGGGCAGTCTGTGAAATCAACAGACAACGGCGGCGGTGGTCGGAAGTCCGGACGAGCGCGCGGGTCGGCCGTGAGGACGCGTCCCGGATGCGGCAGGCTGGGCAACGCCGGTGAGAGGGGAGCCTCATGCAGGTGCGGTGTGTTCGCGTCAGACTCCGGGCCGGAACGGCCGACCGCGTGCGCGGCGCGGTCGCGGGATGGTCCCTGCGACGGGACGAGGCGCTGGAGTCGTTGCGGGACGAGGGACTCGTGCGGGAGAGCGTGTTCCTCGAACACACCGGGGAGGGCGACTACCTCCTCCTCGTCCAGACCGGGCGGGACCTGAACCTGGCCGCGGAGCGGTTCGCCACCTCCGCGTTGCCCCTCGCCGCGGAGAAACGACGCCTGCTCACCGAGGTCACCGAGCACGCGATCGCGATCGAGCTGCTCGCGCACCACGACCTCGCCGAGGACTGAGCGCACCAGTCGTCACGGCGTCCCGATCGCTCCGGTCGCTCCGGTCGCTCTGGTCGTTCCGGTCTTCGCCGTCGCCTCCGCGGTCTCCATCGTTGTGGCCGTCTCGGCTGTCCCGGTCCTCGACGCGGCTGTTGTCGACGCCTGTCCCGGCCGTGTCGTGGGGCGTGGCTGTCGGGCGGTGGCCGTGAGGTGATGGCCCGGCCGGCCACGGGGCCGGCGGGAGGAACCGGACCGGCCGGACGCGTCGAGGCGGGTCCGCTCCCCGCACCCCGGGACGCGGCCGCTCGGCGGGCTGCTGATCAGCGGTTTCGCATTGCTCCACGCCCGCTACCGTGTGTCGGGTCCATGGCACGACCTTCGCGATGTCCCGTCGCACCGGTCGGGGACTCGCCGGACGTGGGGGTCCGGTGTGCCGACCCGCGACGGGAGGCGCCCCTCCGTCGTGGTCCGCCGTGCCTTCGTGCCCCGAGCGTCGAAGGAGCACCCGTGACCCGAAGACCCGTCAGCGCTCTCAGCGCCGCCCTCGTCGTGCTCGCCTGGGTCGCCGCGCTCGCCGTGACGACACCGCAGGGGGCGGTGGCGGCGGAACCCGGCGCGCCGTCCGCCGCGCGTCCGGCGAACTGCCTCGGCCTGACCTGGTCCATCCGCCAGCAGCGGTGGACGGCCGACCTGGTCCACGTCGGCAACGACCGGCACAGCGACCCCTACCGGGGCGACACCCCCTGCGACACCGAACTCCCCGTGCTGTGCCTGGTGAAGCGGAACCTGCCCGTCCCGCCGGGCATCACCCCCGACTTCTACGCGGGATGGAGCGGCGGCACCGTGCGGATCACGAGCCCCGTCTCCGGGTGGGCGCTCACCTCCCGCGCGGCGGCCGACGCCCTGTGCGCCCGCCAGTTCGGCGCGGGCTACCGGATGGCCGAGTTCCACGACGGTGGCGGTGGCTGGAGCTGGTGGGCCAACGGCAACCTCAACCGGTTCTGGGCAACGGTGAACGACCAGCCGTCGAGCCCGTGGAACACCACGACGGGCAAGGCCGTGACGTGGGTCGTCGCCAAGCAGGACCCCGACAGGGACCTGGTCAACGTGCACGCCGACCAGCGCACCGAGGGCTACGTGGGCGACACGCCCGTCGGCACGCGGCTTCCCGTGCTGTGTCTGCGCCAGGACGGCAGGGCGAACCCGGGCGGGCTCACCCCGTTCGACTACTACAACGGGTGGGCGGCGGGCGAGGCCCGGTTGGCCCCCGCGATCGCCGGCAGCTCGTTGACCTCCCGCGCGGCGGCCGACTCCTACTGCTCGCTGCACTTCGGCGCGGGGTGGCGGATGGGCGAGCACCACGACGGCGGCGGTGGCTGGGGGTGGTGGGCCTCGGGCAACGTGTCCCGGATGTGGGTGGCCATCAACGACCAGCCGGCCAACCCGTGGGACGTCCGCTGACCTGAGCGCGAGGGCCGGCGGCGGCGTCCCGCGACACCGCCGCCGGCCCCGTCTGTGGGTCGAACGCCCGGCCAGGGCCCGGACCGGGAATGGTGGTGAGAGTTCGTTCCGGGCCGATCTGGGCAGGTGCCGGGCAACAGGTCCGGCAGAGGTGAGCCACAACAGTCCACAGTGGATCTCGAACCCCGGACCGCACGGCCGGCCGAGGCGGGGGACGGGCCGTCTCCGTCCTGGCCGGTCGATCGCGGAAGCCCGATGCGATTGGAGGCCTTCAGTGCCAGCGCTGGTATGGGAACGCGAGCAACGGGACAGGCGGAGGGGCGTGACCGGCATGGCCCGGCGTGACAAGGACAGCAACCAACGGTCGTGCTCGTCGACCGCCAGGTGGATCTCGGCTGACAGCTCGCCCCGAGACCGGCCGATCACCTCATCAACGACCAGGAGCAGCCGCACACCCCGATCTCCTCTGTCTGCCGCGCACTACCGTTGATCACTTGCTGGTGGTCCCGCGACCGGTTCCCGCCGCCGTGGGGCAGCAACCGACCAGTCGACGTCGCCGAGGGGAAGCCGGAGAACTCCACCCCACACGCTGTCGGACATGTGAATCCACTGTGGTGCGATGACGGAGACGTTGGGGCCGTCGCCATCCGCCGACACGGTCCGCGTCCCGCGCTCACGACAGGACCGACGCGCCGAGCACGGACATAAGTGACCCGGTGTGGGCTGGCACATCGCGCGAGTCGGGTGACATACCGTTTGTGCGCCACACCCGAACGGCCCAGCACCGCACCACCCACGATGGATGACCGCGCGATTCTCTCCTCGTGGCACGGTGATCCGCGGGGCGGCGGGAGCGCCGGCGCGGAACACCGCCGGTCACCGGGAGAGGAGCCGAAGGGCGTCCTCCCGTCGCCGCACCCTCCTCCCGACCGTTCGGCGGGTCGGGGAAACCACGTCTCGGGCCTACCGCGCGCCCGGTCGAACGGGCAAGCTCTACCCCCATGCCCGCCGTTCCCGGCCCGCGACGCCGGCCCACGCTGGACACGGTGGCCCGCGCCGTCGGCGTCTCCCGCGCGACCGTCTCCAACGCCTACAACCGGCCGGACCAGCTCTCCGCCCCGCTGCGGGCGCGGATCCTGGCGGTGGCCGACCAGCTCGGCTATCCGGGTCCCGACCCGGTCGCGCGCAGCCTGGCCACCCGCCGCAGCGCGGCCGTCGCGTTCGTGCTGGCGACGCCGCTGTCCACGGCCTTCTCCGATCCCGCCCTCACCACCGCGCTCGACGGACTCGCGTCCACTGTGGACGAACATGGGCACGGTCTGCTGCTCGTGCCGGGCACGGCCGACGCCGGTCCGCGCCCCGAGGCGGTGGCCAGGGCGCAGGCCGACGTCATCGTCCTGCACTCGCTCGCCGACGACGTGCCGGCCCTGCGCGCCGCCGGCCACCGCCGGTTGCCGCTGCTGGTCATCGACCAGCCCGTCGTGCCGACGGCGGCCAGGGTGGAGATCGACGACGAGGGCGGGGCGGCGGCCGCCGCCGAGCACCTGCTCCGGCTCGGCCACCGGCGGGTCGGGGTGCTGGCCCTCCCCTTCGCCCCCGACCACACCGAGGGACCCGCCGGAGAGGCCCGGCGCGCCACCGCCCGGTACCGCGTCAGCCGGGACCGGCTGGCCGGCTACCTGCGGACGCTGGGCGCGGTCGGCGCGGACCCGGACGCTCCGCCCGTGTGGGAGGCGACCAGTTCGGACCGGGAGGCGGGACGGCGCGGCGGGCGGTGGTTGCTCGGCCGGCGACCACGACCGACCGCGCTGCTGTGCATGTCCGACGAGCTGGCGCTGGGCGCGGTCCGGGCGGCCGGCGACCTCGGGCTGTCGGTCCCGGGGGACGTGTCGGTGGTGGGCTTCGACGACACGCGCGCCGCCGCGGCCAGCGACCCGCCGCTGACCACGATCCACCAGCCGCTGGCCGAGAAGGGCCGCCGCGCGGGGGAGATCGCCCTGGGTCTCCTCGCCGGCGACCCGCCCGGCCCTCCGGTGCGGCTCCCCACCCACCTCGTCGTCCGGTCCTCCACCGCGCCTCCGCGCTGACGCGCTCTCACTCCCGCGTCGACTACGCCGCCGGTGGCCCGGGCGGCGGTGGCCCCGACAACGGTGGCCCCGACAACGGTGGCCCCGACGACGGAGGTGACGACGACGGAGGCGATGGCGACGGACGTGAGGGCGACGGAGGCGACGGAGGCGACAGAGGCGGCGGCGCCGGCGGCGTGACGCGGGCGACGAGCAGGGCGGCCGGGACCATGAGGGCGACCAACCCGGCCACCGCCCCGAGGGCGACCGCCAGCGACGTCGCCTGGGCGATCGCGCCGACCAGGGGCGGGCCGCCGAGGAAACCGCTGTAGGACACCGTCGTCACGAACCCGATCTCCCGCGCGCCGCCCCGGCCCGTGGCGTGGCCGACCTGCCCCGCCAGCCCCAGCGCCACCGGGAACACGCCGGCGAGGCCGGTTCCCGCGAGGCCGAAGCCGAGGTAGGCGGCGGGCGCCCACGGAAGAGCGACGGCGGTCAGCAGCCCGGTCGCCGCGAGGACGCCGCTGGCGGCCAGCAGCCGGGTGGGGCCCCAGCGGCGTTCGACCCGCTCCCCGAACAGTCGGGTGAGGACCATCGCGACCGAGAACACCGCGTAGGCGACGGCCCCGGCGGACTCGCTGGTTCCCCGCTCCCGCACCAGGAACAGGGCCGCCCAGTCGGACGAGGAGCCCTCGCCGACCGCCGCGCACAACGTCACCAGGCCCAGCAGCCACAGGACCGGCCGCCGCACCGGGGACGGCCCGACCAGGGGCAGTCGGCGAGCCGCGGGCGCGGTGGGCGCGCCCGGCACCGACCGCGCCACCGACGCCAGCAGGAGCAGTCCCAGCGCCGTCACGAGCGGGAAGTGGAGGCTGGGCGGCAACCCGGCCCCGGCGGCCAGCGCCGCCCCGCCCGAGCCCAGCAGGCCGCCCGCGCTGAACCCCGCGTGGAAGAACGGCATCAGCGGCCGGCCCAGCTCCCGCACCGCGACCACCGCGGCCACGTTCATGGCGACGTCGAGGAACCCGGCCGACACCCCGAGGGCGAACCACGAGGCCCCGAGCCGCGCCGGGGAGGTCGCGAGCCCGAGGACCGGCAACAGCAGGGGCGCGGCCGTGCCGGAGAGCGCGACCACGCGCCGCGCCCCGAACCGGGCCGTCACGCGACCGGCCAGCGGCGCGCCGACCACGAGGCCGAGCATCATGCCCAGCAGCGCGAACCCGAGCGCGCCCGGGTCGGCCCCCGCCCGCTCGGCCAGGGCGGGCACCCGGCCCGCCCACGACCCGTGGACCACCCCGTTCAGCAGGAAGACCGACGTCACCGCGGTCCGCGACGAGACCAACGCGCACCCCCGACCGAAGGCTCCGAGCGGACCAGCATGGCGGACGCCACGCCCCTGACGAGATCCCCAGGACGGGTCACGTGAGCGGCCGGCGTCACACCCGTTCGCCGGAAACCCGGAGGGCGACCGGTCCGTACGATCCGGGAAACGCGGTGAGGAGATCACCGCCGGTTTGGGGGTTCGCTGACCATGTCGAAGAAGGGGTGGAGACGCGGGGTCCTGGTCACGGGGGGAGTCCTGACCGTGGGCGTCGTCGTCGCCGGCATCAGCGTCTTATGGCCGTCCGACAAGAAGGGCCCGCCTCCGAGCGCCGCCGCGACGAGCACGGCGGAGCAGGGGGTGACCGCCGAGTCCGCCGCGCGGCAGTTCCTCACGGCGTTCGCCAACGGCGACGCCCGCACCGCCGCGTCGCTGACCGACGCCCCGGACACGGCCGAGGCCGCGCTCAGGGACACCCGCGAGGCGCTGCGGCCGGCCTCGGTCCTGACCTCGGTCACCTCGGTCTCGGTCAAGGACGCGGCGGCGTCGGCCACGGCGGGCTACTCGGTCACCTGGCAGCTCGGCGGCGAGCGGACCTGGGCCTACGAGGGCTCGATGGAGGTGGTCCGCACCGACCGCTGGCGCGTCCGCTGGGCGCCGGGCGTGGTGCACCCGAAGCTCGCGGCGAACCAGAAGCTCGCCCTGCGCGTCGACCAGATCGGCCCGGCCGTGGTGGACCCGGCGGGGCAGCCGCTGCTCGCCTGGGACGTCGGTGTCGCCGTGCTGCTGGACCGGCGGCAGGCGACCAACCTCGACGACGTGGTGACGAAGCTGTCCACCGCGATCTCCCCGGTCGACGCCAAGGTCACGAAGCAGTCCATTGTGGACGGATTGGCCACGGTCATGTCCGGGCAGCCCTACGAGGTGGCGACGCTGCCGGAGGCGGAGTACCAGCGGATCAAGCCGCAGATCTACAACCTCCCCGGGGTGTCGTTCCAGAGCAGGAGCGCCCTGCGCGGCGTGGACCCCGAGCTGCGCTCCTACCTGATGGGCAGCATGCACAAGGCCCTGGAGGGCAAGGACGCCGGCAGCCGGGGATGGCGCGTGGTGGCCGTGGACGACGCCTCCGGCGGCGAGACCGTGCTGCACCAGCAGGAGGGCAAGGCGACCACTCCGATCACCGCGACGCTCCGATCGGAGATCCAGAAGGCGGCGCAGAGGGCCCTGGCGGCCCAGCCGAAGGCCGCCGCGCTCGTGGCGATCGCCCCCTCCTCCGGCGAGATCCTCGCCGCGGCGCAGAACGCGGCGGCCGACCAGCTCGGCGACGTGGCGCTCCAGAAGCGGGTCCCGCCCGGCTCCACGTTCAAGATGGTCACCGCCTCGGCGGTGCTCCAGAACGGACTGGCCACACCGGACACCCCGTTGCCCTGCCCAGGAACCACGCGCGTGGGCGCGAGGACGCTGCCCAACGAGAACAGGTTCGACCTCGGCACGGTGCCGCTGCGCACCGCGTTCGCCGCGTCGTGCAACACCACGTTCGCCGAGTTGGCGGCGAAGCTCCCCGCCGACGCCCTGCCCACGGCCGCCGCGCAGTTGGGTCTGGTCGCCGACTACGACGTCCCGGGAATCACCACCCTCGCGGGGTCGGTCCCGACCTCGCCGGAGGACGCGCAGCGCGTGGAGGACGCGATCGGGCAGGGCAGGGTGGAGACCAGCCCGTTCGGCATGGCCGTGGCCGCCGCGACGGTCGCGGCCGGCCGGAACGTCTCCCCGGTCCTGTTGCGCGGACGGCGGACGTCGGTCTCCGGTGCGATCGCCCCGCCGCCCGCCACCGCCCTCCCGGCGCTGCGCGGCATGATGCGCGAGGTCGTGACCTCGGGAACCGCGAAGGAACTCGCCGGGATCGCCGGGCTGCACGGCAAGACGGGCACCGCGGAGTACCAGGACGACGGCCGCTCACACGGCTGGTTCGTGGGTTTCCGGGGCGACGTGGCGTTCGCCGTGCTCGTCATGGACGGCGGATCGTCCAAGCCGGCGGTGCGCATCGCGGGGGACTTCCTCAACGCGGTCGGCTGAGCGCCGTGGCGGGGCGGTGAAGGGGCGGTGAGAGTCCCCGCCGCCGGTCGTCCCCACCCCCGCCGATCGGCGGGGGTGGGCACCCTCCACTTTCGGTGGGGCGCCCCACCATCTCCTAGTCTCGCCCGCGACGACGACGGCCAGGACGCCGACGGGGGATCCCGGCGCCACCAGCGGTCGTTCGTCGGACGGCCGGCCGGTCGGCGGGAGAACACGCGTCGGGGGGACGCGTCGGGGGTCCGCCGCCCGGCCGGCCGAGCGGTCGGCCCCGGCCATCGAGTACTACTGGGGCGTGACGAATCGTGGCTGGGGAACGCGCGGCCGCCGGCCCGGCGCGCCCCGACGTGACATGCCGGAACGACCGACGACCGGGGAACACCGCGACCGGGACGACGCGGCGCTGGTCGACGAACTGCGGCGGCTCGACGGCGGCCGCTACGGGCAGTACCGGGGCCTGGGCGGGCGGTGGCGCTTCCCCGGCCACGTGCTGGAGGTGGCCCGTGTCCAGGCCGACCCCTACGCCCCGCCCAGCAGACTCGTCGTCACCGTGCCGGCCGAGGTCGCCGAGCTGCCCCGCGACCTGTGGGACACGCCGGTCAGGGCCAGGGCGCTGGCCGGCTACCTCGTCCGCCAGGTCGGCCGTCGGCTGCCCGAGCACGGCTTCCGGCTCGACGTGGGCGGCCAGGAGGTGCTGGACCGCTCCTCCTGCCGGGTCGAGGACGGCCGCGTGGTCCTGCGCCTGGGCATGGACCTGCCGGGCAGGGGCCGGGTGATCGACGGCAGGGCCGCCGAGCGGATGCTGTGCCGCGAGCTGCCGGCGGCGGTCTCCGCCGGCGCGCGCTGGGCCGCGCTGGACCAGGAGGAGGCGCGGGCGTTCGTCGACTCGGTCGAGGACACCGACGCGCTGCGCAGGGCCCTGCCCGAGCTGGGTTTGGTGGCGTTCGTCGCCGACGGCGCGGTCCTGCCCCGGCGCAGCGGGGTCGACGACCGGCCGCTGCCCGGCGGCGGGGTGCCGTTCGAGTCGCCCGAGTCGCTGCGGGTCGCGGTGGACCTGCCGCACCGGGGGCGGGTGACCGGAATGGGCGTGCCGGAGGGCGTCACGCTCGTCGTCGGCGGGGGATTCCACGGCAAGTCCACCCTGCTGCGGGCGCTGGAGAAGGGCGTCTACGACCACGTGCCCGGTGACGGGCGCGAACTGGTGGTCTCCCGGCCGGACACGGTGAAGATCAGGGCCGAGGACGGCCGCCGGGTGACCAGGGTGGACGTCAGCCCGTTCGTCGCGCACCTGCCCACGGGCGCGGACACCACCGACTTCTCCACCGACAACGCGTCGGGCTCGACCTCGCAGGCCGCGTCCATCATGGAGGCGTTGGAGGCGGGCGCCGGGGTGTTGCTGGTGGACGAGGACACCGCCGCGACCAACCTGATGATCAGGGACGCGCGGATGCAGGCGCTGGTGGCCAAGGACAAGGAGCCGCTCACGCCGTTCGTGGACCTGGTGCGGCCGTTGCACCGCCGGCACGGCGTGTCGACCGTGCTCGTGGTGGGCGGCTCCGGCGACTACCTCGACGTGGCCGACAGGGTGGTCATGATGGACGCCTACCGCCCGGTCGAGGTCACCGCGCGCGCCCGCGAGCTGGCCGCCACCCCGACCGGACGGCACGTGGAGGGCTCCGGGTTCGACAGCCCCCGCCGCCGCGTGCCCGACCCGGGGTCGGTCGAGGCGGAGTCGGGCGGCCGCGTCCGGATCCGCAACCGGGGAGCCGACGCGCTGGTGCTGGGCGAGTCCGAAGTGGACCTGCGCGCGGTCGAGCAGATCGTGGACCCCAGCCAGGTCACCGGCATCGGGCTGGCGGTCCTGCGCTGCCTGCGGGCCGGGCACCTCGACGGCGCGGCCACGGTGGCGGAGGTCCTCGACCGGCTCGACGAGGACCTGGGCGCGGACGGCGTGTCGGTGCTGCTGGGCGAACGGTCCCTGGACGACTTCGTGGTGCCGCGCCGGCACGAGGTCGCGGCGGCGCTGAACCGCCTGCGCACGCTGCGCGTCCGCGAGTTGGTCTGAGCGACGGCCCGTCCCGGCTCCCCGCGGGGAGCCGGGACGGGCCGCGTCGTCCTCGACCGGCACAGCGAGCGTCCACTGAGATCCCACTGAGAGTCCACTGTGGACGCTTCGTCGCGTGCCCGTCGGGAGTCCGATCACTGGGTGATCGAGGTGACTGAGGCGACGGGGGAGTGGGCCGATCGGGACGTCATGACGTGCTCCCGCTCGTCGAAGGCAGGGCGCGCGGCCCTCGCGCTCCCGACGCGTCGGCTCCGGCCCGCTCCTGCGGCTGGTTCAGCGCCGGCTGGCTCAGCTCCGGCTGGTTCAGCGCCGCGGCGCGGAGGCGGTGGTGAAGCCGCCCCACGCGTTCGTGCGCGCCCACGCGGCGAAGAAGGCGTTCCGGGTCTGCCACACCCCGGTCACGTCCTCGGCGACGGCCGCGGCGTCCGTGGCGGTCCGGCTCACCCACTGGGTCACCGGGTCCACGGTGTCCCGCACCGCGACCGGCTCCCACCCGCGCCGTGGCTCACCCGTCAGTCCCACGGAGCGGGCGTCGAACGCGTACCACCGGGTCGACCACTGCTGACCGGACATGGCCTGGTTGCATCCCTTCTCGTCGGACCGCCCCACCCCCGGGGCCGGTCACCGCCACCGCGCCGCACAGCTCCACGAAGCGACGCGAATCACATTCTCAACCATGTGCGCACAGTTGATTACTCAGGGTGGCGACACGAGAAGGGGTGAGCGGGACGTGCCCTGACCAGGGCACCACTGGTCGCCGCACGTGGCGGGACGGCTCCTCACGCCGCTCGGAGAGCGCGGACGAGGACGTCTCCACCGGCCTCGACACCCGCGCTGGTCCGGTGGGGCGCGCGGGACGGGCGCGCCCAGTGGGACGCGGCGGAGGAGTAGTTCCGGAGAGGTACGGCCGAATTGCTCTGCGGGGCGACGACGTTCGGCACATGACGACGGAGCGGCGCGGTGCGACGATGCGTTCGTGCACCTGTGCGAGGCCCCGACCCGAAAGGGTTGGCCTTGCCGCCGGCGAGTGACGCTGGCGACGGGCCGTTGTCACTTACACGCCGACCTCGACGGGGCGTCCCCCGGACCGCCCCCCGACGTCGTGGCGTCCGGGAACGGCGCGGGTCCGCCGCACGACGCGGGCCAGCCGGACGGCGTGGTCGACCTGCGACGGTTCCGGATCGTCAGCGTGGCCGAGCGCGCCGCGAGCGCGGCGTGGCGTCGGGCCGCGCAGCAGCGCTTCGCCGAGGTGGTGGGCGCTCCGATCTGGGAGACCCTGCGTGCCGGGCCGAGCACGCCGTGCTGCCGCCGGCTCGCGTTGATCGCCCGCCTGCTCGTGGGGCTGCGGCCCCGTCGACGGGTCGCGGTGGCGACGGTGGTGCGCCAGGCGTTGCGACTGCGCCGCAACTCCACGCTGGAGCGCTTCGCGGTGGCACGGGTGGCCGAGCGCATCGCGGTGCCGGGAGCGGAGGGCGTGGTGGCCACGGCAGGAGCGGTGCGGGCGATGGGCATCGTGCTGTGCGCGCTCGACGGCGGACTGTCCTCGTGCGCGTGCCTGTGGGACCTGGTGGGCTCCGGGACGCCGACCGAGGCGGACCTGTCGGAGTTCCTGTGGCGCTCGGCGTTGGACGACCTCGTGCGGCCGTGACCCTTTCGGGGGCGGCGCGTCAGTCGCCGAACACCTCGGCCAGCAGCGGGAGCTGCTCGGCGGCCCACGGGCTGATCGCCCACGGCGCCACCCTGCCCAGCTCGGCCAGCTCCGACCAGGGCGCCCACCGCCACTCGACGACCTCGTCCGGGTTGGGGACCGGCTCGCCGGCGGCGGTGGCGCGGAAGACCGGGCAGACCTCGTTCTCCACGGTCCCGTCCGGGGCGGTGGCGCGGTAGGCGAAGTCGGGCAGCACCAGCTCGACGTCGACGAGGTCGAGCCCCAGCTCGTGCCCGGCCCTGCGCCGCACCGCGTCGGCCAGCTCCTCGCCGGGGGCGGGGTGGCCGCAGAACGAGTTCGTCCACACCCCTGGCCAGGTCCGCTTCGCCAGCGCCCTGCGGGTGACCAGCACGTTGCCGCGCCCGTCGAACACGTAGCAGGAGAAGGCCAGGTGCAGCGGGGTGTGCGCGTGGTGGACGGTGCGCTTGTCCGCCGTGCCGACCGGACGACGGTGCTCGTCCAGCAGCACCACCCGTTCGGGTGGGGTGGCAGCGGACACGTGTCCTCCTCGACGTCGACGGACCGGGGCGACCCCGCGGGCGGAGGTTACGCCGCGTGGCGGCCCTCATGCCACTCGGCGGACACCGGGCCGATGACCGGGTGATCGCCACGGCGGGGCCGGTCACGGACCTCGTCCACAGTGGACCTTGGTGGCGCGGGGGCGTCGCGGCGCGCGCCGAGGACGAGCCGGGCGCGGGGGTCGGAGGAGCCGGGCGCGGCGCGCGCTCGCCGTCCTCCCCGCCGGCGACGCCGACAGCCGGGCGATCTTCACCGGGCCGGGCTTCACCCCGCCGAACCGGCCGCCGATGCAACGACGGTGGACGGATATCCCGAGTTCGTTCCGCCGTGGCCCCCGCTGCACACCCGCGCGATCGAGTCGACCTGGATCGAGGACTGCGTGCACTGGCACGGATTCGTCGAGGGGAGCCGCCGGTACGTCGTGCTGCACAGCCCGGACGAGGTCGCCAACTGGCTGGGCGGCGAGCTGGAGGCCCGCGCGGCCGACCTGCCCGTCGTGCCGCCGAACGACCGCGAGGTCGTGGACTTCGACGACGAGGACGCCCTGGAGTACTGGCACGTCACGAACCTGATCGTGGCCAGCAGGGGCGACTCCATCTGGCAGACGGTGCGCACGAAGGCCGGTCCCGCCGTCACCCTCCGCGCCGAGGCGCGCACGCCGGTCACCTGCGACGACCCGACCCACCTCGCCGGCCCCTGACCCGGCGGGTCCGTTCCCCGGCCCGCGCGGCCCGCGCGGCCCGCGACGTCAGCGCCGACGGGCGTGGACGCTCCACAGTGGACTGGGGGCGCTCAGGGCCCCGTCGCCGCTGAGGCGCGCGGTCCGAGCGGACTGGCGCGCCACGACCACACCGCCCTCACGTAGGACCGGACGATCACGCGGACGCGCAGGGCGGTGTCGCGCCAGTGCGGCGGGGCGAACACGTCGAAGTCGACGTGCTCCCACTCGTCGAGGACCAGCAACGCCAGGCGCGTGAACAACCGGGGGAACTCGCGACTCGTGGGGTGCAGGTGGTCCCAGTAACCCCATCCCTGCTCGAAGAGCCGGCGGGCGCGCGCCGCCTGGAAGCGGAAGAGCTGCCGGACCTCCGGCGAGCAGCGGCCCTGGCGCGCCGCCCGTTCCAGGTCGATGCGTTCCAGGTCGAACCGGTACAGGTCCTCCAGCGGGAGGTAGAGGCGGCCCAGCGCGAGGTCCTCGACGAGGTCGTGCACGCAGTCGACGAGCTGCAACGCCACGGTGATCGGCGCCAGCAGCCGTTCGGCCTCCTCGCTCCTGGGCTCCAGGATGACGTTGGCCCACGCGGCCGTGCTCGTGGCCACCGCGTGCACGTACCGCTCGAACTCCCCGTAGGTGGCGAACTCGGTGGCCCCGAGGTCCGTGCTCCACGCGCGCAGCGTCGCGGTGACCGCGTCGCCCGGGATGTCCCAGGTCCGCATGGTGTGCGCCCAGGCCCGCGCCACCAGCTCGCCCCGCCGTTCGTGCGCGGAGCGGGCCGGCTCGGCGGGCTCGCCGGCGAGCACCGCGCCCAGCCGGCGCAGCCAGCGGTCGTAGCGCTCGGCGCGTTCGTCGACACCGGACCCGAGGTCGTCCAGAATGTCGTCGGTATAGGTGATGAACGCGCCGAGCGCGGAATAGTACGGACGTTTCGCCGGTGGCAGCCAGAACAACAGCGCGTGGTATCCACCGGCGCGTTCCCTGCCCGTGCGGAAACATTCCGCGTAGGCGGACCGCAGCCGGGGGTCCCGCAGCCCCGCCGCGTCCAGACAACGCCTGACCACCGGTTCACCTTCCGTGCGCCAGATCCGGAAGGCCCGACTCTATCCGCCTGACGGCGGACGACACCACGAGTGACTTGTCCCCATTTCCGGGTCATCTGCCGGACGGTGGGTGACGACCCCGTGACGGCGCTGCGCCGTCGAGGGGACCGGTCTCGACCGAAGCGGTGAGCTGGTCGGGGCGGAGGTGTGTGGCCAGGGGCAGGCCGGCGAGGCCCGCGTGTCAGCTCGGTTCCTGACCCGTTCCGGACCCGTTCCGGACCCGTTCCGGACCGGCCTCAGACCACGGCCCTGACCGGCTCCGTGTAAACCCGGTTGATGCTCGTGCCCAGCTCAGCGATGTTCGCGCCGTAGACGTGGATCGACACGGCCAGCGTGTCGCCGCAGTTGCGCACCTTGTGGATGTCCTCCTCCGGCGGCACCAGCCAGCAGACCTCGCCCGGCGCGTTCCGCTCCGTCCCGGTCTCGACGAGCACGCGCTCGTCGGCGTCGAAGTGGTAGCGGATCTCCTCCTCCTGGCCGGTGAGCACCCCCACCACGCACCAGCAGACGTGGCTGTGCACGGGCGTCTCCTGACCCGGCAGCCACACCAGCGACACGACCGAGAACCGGCCCTCGGGGTCCACGTGCACGAGGTGCTGCCGGTAGGCCTCGGGATCGGGCTCCATGTGGCGCGCGTCGAGCACGTCCCCGCTCCGCAACAGTTTCTCCAGGCGCCGCGCCGCCTGTTCCGCCCGCGTTTCCGGACCGATGTCCGCGGAATGCATTCGCTCCAGATCGGCCACGAAGTCCCGCATCGCTGAGGTCAACATATCGGCCTCCGGTTCGGTGGGGGTTTCCTGCGACCGAGCATGGCGGCGCGCCATCCCCCGGTCCAATCACCGTTCGTCGCTCCGACCCCAAGCGCCGCTTATAGGAGCAGGTGGCCGACCATTAGCCGGGTTACGGGCGGTTCGCGGGAACCCAAGTCGTGGTAATGGTTGACGGATGTTGGAACTGCGCCATCTGCGGGTGCTGCGGGAGATCTCCCGCACCGGGTCCTACTCGGCGGCCGCGCGGAACCTCGGCTACACCCAGCCGGCGATCAGCCAGCAGATGAAGGCCCTCGAACGGGCCTACGGCACGCCGCTGGTGGTGCGGACCGGCCGGCGGATCGCGTTCACGGAGGCGGGGCGGGAGCTGGTCCGGCACGCCAGGACGATCCTCAGCAGCGTGGCCGCCGCCGAGGCGACGCTGACCGCGCTGGCCAACCTCCGGTCGGGGACGGTCCGGCTGGTCTCGTTCCCCAGCGGGAGCGCGAGCCTGGTGCCGGGCACGGCCGCGACGATGCGACGCCGGCACCCCGGCGTCCGGCTGTCGCTGACCGAGGCCGAGCCGCCGGAGTCGGTGCGCATGGTCAGGGAGGGCGAGTGCGACCTGGCGCTGACCTTCTCCTACCCGGAGGACGACGACGACGCGGTCGACCTGGTGCGCATCCCGTTGGTGTCCGACCCGCTCGTGGCGTTGCTGCCAGGGGGCCATCCGCTGGCGGAACAGACCGTCGTGCGGCTCACCGACCTGGCGGGGGAGTCGTGGATCGCCGGCTGCCCCCGGTGCAGCCAGCACCTGGTGCAGGTGTGTGGGGAGACCGGCTTCACCCCGGACATCGCCTTCTCCACCGACGACAACCTCGCCGTGCAGAGCCTGGTCGCCAAGGGGCTGGGCGTCGCGGCGTCCCCCGGGCTCGTGCTGAGCTGCGTGCGGCGGACGGACCTGGCGGTGCGGCCGCTGGAACCGACCACCTACCGGGAGATCGCGGTGGTCACCTGGCCGGACCACGTCCGGGTGCCGGCGATCAGGGCCACGATCGACGCGCTGCGCGAGGCCGCGCGGGCTGCCAGGGCGCACGGCCCGTGGTACGACGAGTTCACCGCCTCCGCCTCCTCCGCGGTCGCCGGCTCCCAGGCGCCCGGGGTGGCCGAGGCGGCCGAGGTGACCGAACTGTCCGAAGTGGACGAATAAGGCCCGGTGGCGCTCCGGCTCGTCTGGCTGGCCGCCGCACCGCCCCGGACAGGCCGGACACGTCAGGGAAGCCCCGGTGCCGCCGCAGACCCGACACCGTCATCCGCCGCCTGTCCAGAACACCCAGGACAGCCCCCACCCGCCCTGGGGGGCGAGCCCTGCTCCAGCCTATCGGCTCCACCACCCGGCCCCAAGGACAAGCCGGCGCCCTGTGGACAACCACAGCGCCTGTGGATAACTCTGTCCCTCGCACGGGCGAAAGCCTTGACATGGGCCCCGACAAGGCCCTGACAGGACGGAGGAGCGAGCCTCCTTCCCCCCTCGCGGTGCCGTCACCCGGCGTGACCATGATCGTCATGGCCGCCATGACGTTGGCCGCCGTCCCGTTCCTCGTGCGTCGAGAAACGGTTCGTGCTCCCAGAAACGGTTCATATTTCTAGAAAGGTTTCGCGCTCTCGAAAACCGCGCACTCACACGAACAGTGGCACCGCGAGGCCAGACCCGCACCCGCCTCCCAAGCAGCGGGGCACTGCGCTCAGTAGGGCGTGGTGGCGACGGTGAACCGCGCGATCGACCGGATCACCAGGCTCCCGTCCGGCTCCCGCAGGGCCTCCAGCGCCGCGCCGACCTCCCGACGGACGATCGGCACGAGGAAGTGCGGCACACCCTCGAAGTACTCGCGCGCCGGCGTCGACCAGATCCACGCCCACCACTGCTCGGGCCCGGAGAAGCGGGTCACCACCGGCTCCTCCCTGGTGTGGGCGAAGGCGAAACCCGCCCGGCGCAGCATCGCGTGCACCCAGTCCACCGTCCAACATGGACTGTCCGTCGCCAGCCAGCCGCCCGGCCCGCCGCCGTGGGGCCGCACGTTCGCGTCGAACACCTCCACCCACCGCGGGTCCGGCATCCCCCACCACGGCACCACGAAGCGCCCGCCCGGCCGCAACAGCTCCGCGCACCGCGCCGCCACACGCTCCGGCCAGGGCGACAGACAGGTGGCGATCCCGGCCAGCGCGAGGTCGAACGTGCCCTCGACCAACGCCACCGGATACGGCGGCCCCTCAGCCACATCCCCGGTCGCCACCCAGCAGTTGTCCAACCCGTCGTCGACCACCGTCAGCGCGGCCCGTCGCGTCATCCCCGCCGACACGTCCATCCCGACCACCAGGCCGGACGGCCCGACGGCGGCCGAGGCCGGCGCCAGCGCCTCGCCCGCCGCGCAGGAGACCACCAGAACGCGCTCGCCCGGCCGCGGCGTGCCGTGTCGGACCAGGCGCCCGGCCAGCTCCGCGAAGTGCCGCACCCCCGTGCGCTCCCACCAGGGCGCGCAGCGGTCCAGCACGGCGGCGAGGCGACGCGCGCGGTCGTGGGCGGACGGGACCGCGCTGGCGGGCATCGGCGCTCCGCGGACCTTCCTCAGGGACGCTGGCGGATCAGGCGAGGTACTCGTCGTAGTAGGCGTCGAACAGGCCCGCCGCGTCCAGCGTCTCGTCGACCAGCCGCACGTGGACGCCGGCCGGCAACTGCGCGGCCCGCCGGCACACCTCCTTGGCCACCACCAACAGGCCCGCCCGCAACACGTCCGAACCCCGGTTCGGGACGCCCTCGTCCTCGAACAGCCCCAGCCACCGCCCGTCGCCGAGCAGGAGCACGGCCGTGCCGTCGGGCAGCGTGTACCGCACCCCCACCCCGGGCACGGGGGTGGCCGCCGCCTCGCCACGCCCGTCGGACAGCGGGGCGAAGTCCCGCGGCGTGAACCCGGCCAGCAGCACCCCGTCCGGAAGCGAGGACAGCTCCTCCGCCTCCAACACCGGCCTGCCCAGGCAACCCACCACCAGGAACGGTCGGGAACGCTCCAACGCCGCCCGCGCGGTCCGCGCCGTCTCGAAGCCCCGCTCCGCCGCCTGGATCAGCGTCCCCACATCCGGGTCGACGACGATCACGCGGCAGCCCGTGGCCCGCAACTGCTCGGCGAGGCGGGAACCGAGAGGGCCGTAGCCCACCAGCAGGACCCGGCGGCCGACGAACTTCTCGCCGGGCAACAGCGTGCGCAGCCGCCGCAGGCACGCGTCGGCGATCTCGCTGTGGCCCAACTGCGTGCGCAGCCGGGAGCGCGCCATGTCGAACACGGGGAACCCGGGAGCGACGCGGGTGAGGCGGGCCAGACCGGCTTCGGTGAGTTCCACGGCCGCGTCCGGGTGTTCCTCGGTCAGTCCCGGGTTGGGGCAGAACGCGCCGCCGTGGTCGATGACCAGCACGCGCCGGCCCGCGGCGTGCGCCCTGCGGACGAACTCCTCCACGTCGGCGCGCACCGCCCTGGCGTGCCGGTTGTCGGCGGTGCTGGGCAGGGAGCCCAACGTCACCCGCTCGTCGAGCACGTCACTGTGGTAGCCGCGCCGCAGGAACCACGCGTGCACCCGGTCCCTGCGCAGCGTCTGGTCACCGGTGGACAACGCGTAGATCCACTCGCGGCGCAGCCCGGCGCGCTCCGCCGCGAGCAGGAACCCGACGCTGTTCTCCGTGTAGGCGTCCCGGAACACCAACGCCCAGTCGGCCAGCGCCGGATCCGGTGTCGCGTACCGGGCCAGCAACGGCATGGCCGACCACAACGCCCTGAGTTCGGCGTCGGTGAAGCTCGCGCCCCGCTGGCGCAGCTCGGCGCCCAGCCACCGGGCCACCGCCTCCGCCCGGCCCCCTGGCCGGCCCGACGCGGTGATCACGACCTGCCAGCGGGAGACCGGCGGCACGACCGGCTGCACGGTCTCCGGCGCGCCGGCCGGCAACGGCGCGACGTGCACCTCCACCTGCTCGCCCTCGACGTCCAGGACGAACCGTGACGCCGACGGCCCCGGCGCGGCGCGGTCCCGCCACGCCTGGGCGGGCGGCGCCCCGAACTCGCCGGCGGAGTCGTTGACGATCCGCTCGACCTCGTGCGGCGGGTACGGACCGGTGAGCACGTCGACCCGAGGCGGACACTGCGGCCCGGGATTCCCCCAGCCGGGCGTGCGCGGAGGAGGGATCAGGGCGTCCAGGCTCACGGGTGTCGACCTCCGGATCGGGCGACGTCGCTGGTGGTGCCGACGGTGGGGGCGGTGCGGGGGGCGTGGGGCGTGCTCCCGCCACCCGGCGGTCCGGCCGTCGGTGGGCACGCGGGGCACGCCAGGACTGTCGGCACTGCTCGTCCCGCCTCCTTCGGTGCGCGCGTGACGGCACCAGTCTTCGCGTGACAGTTGTTGCCAGCATCTGGCTGTTGACGAGTCTTGGGATAGGACATCCGTGCCCAGCCGTGCAGTGGCGGGCGGGGCTGAACGGAGCACATCGCGTCCCCTGTCATCAGTCACTCGACTGGCTTTCACGCTGTAGTGGATAAACTACGAAACGTGCTGGTCGGACGGGAACGGGAGCAGCGGGAACTGGCCGAACTCGTCACCAGGGCGGTCAACGGGCGCAGCGGGGCGCTCGTCCTCCGCGGCGCGGCCGGGATCGGCAAGAGCGCGCTCCTCGCCGACCTCGCCCGCCAGGCGGCGTCCCGGGTCGACGTGCTGCGCGCGTCCGGCGTCGAGACCGAGGTCAACCTGCCGTTCGCGGCGCTGCACCAGTTGCTGCGCCCCCTGCTCGGCCGCCTCGACCGGCTGCCCGGCCCGCAGGCCGCCGCGCTGCGCGCCACGTTCGGGCTGGAGAGCGCCCCCGCCGACCGGTTCCTGGTGGCCCTGGCCGTGCTCAGCCTGTTGGCTGACGCGGCGGAGGACCGGCCGTTGCTGGTGCTGGTCGACGACGCCCACTGGCTCGACGGCGCCTCGGCCGACGCCCTGCTGTTCCTCGCCAGGAGGTTGGACGCCGACGGCATCGCGCTCGTCCTCGCCGCCAGGGACGACGACGCCCGGCCGTTCCCCGCCCCCGGCCTGCCCGAGCTGCGGCTCGGTCCGCTGACCACCGCCGCGGCCCAGCGCCTGCTCGCCCAGACCATGCCCGGCACCGCGGCGGCCGCCAGGGAACGCCTGCTCCACGAGGCGGCCGGCAACCCCCTCGCGCTGCTCGAACTGCCCACCGCGCTCACCGCGGAGCAGTTGCAGGGCAGCGCGCCGCTCCCCGAACACCTGCCCCTCAGCGAACGGCTGCACCGGCTGTTCCTGCACCGCGCCACCCGGCTGCCCGCGCGCACCCGCTGGATGCTCCTGCTCGCCGCGGCCGAGGACGGCGGCGACCTGGCGACCGTGCTGGCCGCCGGCGGCTCCTCGGCCGGCGGCATGGAGGCCCTGTCCCCGGCCGTGGACGTCGGGCTGATCTCCGTCGACGGCAGGGAGCTGCGCTTCCGCCACCCCCTCGTGCGCTCCGCGCTCTACCAGGCGGCCAGCTTCCCCGAACGGCAGTCCGCGCACCTCGCCCTGGCCGCCGCCCTCGGCGAGGGCGACGACCGCCGGGTCTGGCACCGGGCCGCCGCCGTGGTCGGCAGCGACGACGGCGTGGCCCAGGAACTCGCCGAGGTCGCCGGCCGCGCCCGCCGGACCGGCGGCGTGGCCGTGGCCACCAGCGCCCTCGAACGCGCCGCCGCCCTCGCCTCCAGCCCCAGGGCCCGCGCCTGCTGGCTGATCCAGGCCGCCGAGTGCGCCTGGTCGGCCGCCGAGGCCGGCCGGGCCAGCATGCTGCTCGACCGGGCCGAGTCGATGACCACCGAACCCGAGCTGCGCGGCCGCGCGGCCCGCGTCCGGGGCGCGATCACCCACGCCAGCAGCTCACCGGCCACCGCCTGCCGTGTCCTGTTGGAGGGCGCGCGCCTGGTCCTGCGCGCCGACGCCATGCTCGCCGGCGAGATGCTCGTGATGGCGGCCAGGGCGGCGTGGGTGGGCAACGACCCGGCCACGCTGACCGAGATCGCCGGGTTGGTCGGCCAGATCGACCCGGAGGGCGTCGGCCCCGCCGGCGAACTGCGCCAGCACCTCGGCTGGCTGGGCCAGCCCCGCGCCACCGAGGGCGGCGCACCCCCCGAGGGGAAGGGCGCGCCCCACGCCGGCCTCCTGGCCTGGTTGCGGGGCACCGACCCCAAGCCCTGGGTGTGGCCGCCCACCTTCCTGCCCCACCTGGTCGACGACGCCGAGACGGCGCTGGACGGGCACGAGCGCGCGGTCGTGCTGCTGCGGACCAGGGGAGAGGCCGGCGCGCTGCCCATGGCCGTCGCGCCGCTGGCCGCCCTCCAGCTCACCACGGGGCGCTGGACCAGCGCGATCGCCAACGCCACCGAGGCGCTCGCCCTGGCCGACGACACCGGCCAGCTCGCCGTCGCCTGCCAGCTCAGGGCCCAGCTCGCCTGGCTGGCCGCCGCGCGCGGGGACTTCGCCCGCTGCCGCGAGCTGGCCGACGCGGCGCTGCGCGGCGCCGTGCCCCGGCGCATCGCCTGCGCCGTCGCCACCACGCACTGGGCTCTGGGCATGTGCGCGCTCGGCGAGGGCGAGCCCGCGCGCGCCGCCGCCCTGCTCCGCGAGGTCCTCGCGCCCGGCCAGCCCGCCGAACACTTCATGGTCTCCTGGCTGGTGCTGCCCGACCTCGTCGAAGCCTGGTCCCGCGCCGGCGACCACGCCAAGGCGCGGGCCGCGCTGCAACAGTTCGAGGACCGGGTCGCCGACCTCGACCTGCCGCGACAACGGGGACTGCTCCGGCGCAGCGCCGCGCTCGTCGCCACCGGGGCCACCGCGGAACGGCTCTTCCGCCAGGCCCTGGAGGAACCCCCGCCCTCCCCGTTCGAAGTCGGCCGCACCCACCTGCTGTTCGGCGAGTGGCTCCGCCGCAGCCGCCGCGTCAAGGCGGGGCGCGAACACCTGCACACCGCGCTGACCCACTTCCGCCTCCTCGGCGCGACCCCGTGGGCCGAACGCGCCACCGCCGAACTCCGCGCGGCCGGCCACCGAGGCGCGGAACCGGTCGACACCACCGCCACCGTGTCGCAACTCACCCCACGCGAACTCCAGATCGTCCGCTTCGCGGCCCAGGGCATGACCAACCAGCAGATCGCCGCCCAGCTCTTCCTCAGCCCCCGCACCGTCGGCTACCACCTCTACAAGGTCTTCCCCAAGCTCGGCGTCACCTCCCGGGGCCAGCTCCGCGACCTCGACCTCGACCGGCCCGAATCCTGAGGATCACCGTGCGCCGCAACGGCTTCCCCGGCCGCCGGCCACCCCGGTCCACTCCGCCGATCCCCGGCCGGTGATCCCCGATTTGGAGCACGGCGACGCGATCTGTTACGGTTCTCCTCGTCAGCGAGCAAGGCCCCGTCGTCTAGCGGCCTAGGACGCCGCCCTCTCAAGGCGGTAGCGCGGGTTCAAATCCCGTCGGGGCTACAGGGCTGGGAGGGCCGTGTGCCGAGGTTTCGGCACGCGGCCCTTTCGCCATGATTTTGGGGGGCCGAGCCCCCCATACCCCCCACGAACCGCTGGTTGCTTTTCTTTTGGCCCTTCGCTTCGCTCGGGCCTGTTGCCTTTTCCTTTTCGGGGCCTCGGCGCTTCGCGCGAGGCCTGCTGCACCGTGGGCCTTGGCGCTTCGCGCAAGGCCTGCGCTACGCGCTTCTTCGGGGCCTTGGCGCTTCGCGCAAGGCTGCCGCACAACCCACTCACCTTGCTGTGCCCTGGAGCATTGGGGGCCTCGGTGCTTCGCACGAGGCTGTGGCAGCGGGTGATTTGCTCTGGAGCATGGGTGGGGCCTCGGCTTTCGCGCGAGGCTGTCGCACGGCCTACTCACCTTGCTGTGCCCTGGGGCACTGGGGGCCTTGGCGCTTCGCGCAAGGCTGCCGCACGGTCTACTCACGTTGCTGTGCCCTGGAACATCGGGGGCCTTGGCGCTTCGCGCAAGGCCGTCGCACAACCCACTCACCTTGCTGTGCCCTGGAGCATTGGGGGCCTCGGTGCTTCGCACGAGGCTGTGGTAGCGGGTGATTTGGTCTGGAGCATGGGTGGGGCCTTGGCGCTTCGCGCAAGGCTGCCGCACAACCCACTCACCTTGCTCTGCCCTGGGGCACTGGGGGCCTCGGCTTTCGCGCGAGGCCTGGGCACTATGGGCTTTGGTGCTTCGCGTGAGGCCTGCGCGCCACGCGCTTTCTCGGGGCCTTGGCGCTTCGTGCGAGGCTGTCGCACTCGCCTGCTCACGGTGATCTGCTTGGACATTGGGGGCTTTGGCGTTGGCGTGAGGCCTGCGCACCGCCTCGTTCTTGGGCCTCGGTGCTTCGCACGAGGCTGTGGCAGCGGGTGATTTGGTCTGGAGCATGGGTGGGGCCTCCGCTTTCGCGCGAGGCTGTCGCACCCGCCTGCTCACGTTGCTGTGCCCTGAAGCATTGGGGGCTTTGGTGCTTCGCGTGAGGCCTGTGCACCGCGCACTTTCTTGGTGCCTTGGCGCTTTGCGCGAGGCTGTCGCACGGCCTACTCACCTTGCTGTGCCCTGGGGCACTGGGGGCCTCGGCTTTCGCGCGAGGCCTGGGCACTATGGGCTTTGGTGCTTCGCGCAAGGCCTGTGGGCCACGCGCTTCCTCGGGGCCTCGGTGCTTCGCACGAGGCTGTGGCAGCGGGTGATTTGGCCTGGAGCATGGGTGGGGCCTCCGCTTTCGCGCGAGGCCTGCGCATCGCGTGGTCACCTTGCTCTGCGCTTGCTTTGCGCAAGGCTGTCGTACGACCTGCTCACGTTGCTGTGCCCTGGAACATTGGGGGCCTTGGCGCTTCGCACGAGGCTGTGGCAGCGGCCTGCTCACGGTGATCTGCTCTGGAACATTGGGGGTTTTGGCGTTGGCGTGAGGCCTGCGCACTACGTCGTTCTTGGGTCCGGGCGCTTCGCGTAAGGCTGTCGTACGACCTGCTCACCTTGCTCTGCTCTGGAGCACTGGGGGCCTTGGGGCTTCGCTTGAGGCCTGGGTACCACGTCGTTCTTGGGCCTTGGCCATGGACCTGCTCACCGTGCCTTCGTCGGGAGCATGGGGGCTTTGGTGCTTCGCGCGAGGCTGTGGCAGCGGGTGATTTGGACTGGAGCATGGGTGGGGCCTTGGGGCTTCGCTTGAGGCCTGGGCGTCGGCTGCTCGCCTTGCTCTGGGTCTGGGTGTTGGTCGGGGCCTCGCGGGGTCACGGGGCGTGGGCTTTTTTGCTTTCGCCTTGTGTGGTTCTGGGAATGGCGTGGCCGTGCTGGGGCCGTAGGGTTGCCCGGGGTCGGGGTGTGGCGGGTGTTCGGCATTCCGATGGGGATGCCCCGCTCGGGGCTGCTCGGATGGGCGGGGCTCGTCCGCCATGTTGTTCCTGCTCTCTCTGGACAGCCCCCACCCGCCCTGGGGGGCGACCCCACGACCAGCCTAGCGGGCATGACCCGGCTGCCGCAGCGGGGAAAGCCCGAGCTGTGGACAACTCGACGGCCTGTGGATAACTACCCGCTTTCGGCTCCTCGCGCCAACCACCTGCCAACCCCCGGCCTGAGCGATCGCGTGGGCCTGGGAATGGCCCGAAGCGCCTTCACCCGCAGTCATTCAGATGATCTTCATCCCGTCGTGCCCCCTCGGGTCGATACCGAGGAGGAGCCGGCGTGGTGGATGGACAGTCCTGTGAGGACAAGAAGTCAGGTGTGGTGGTGTGGAAGAAGAAGAGAGTGTGGAGTGTCCACAAGGGATAGAACAGGGCAAGGTGGGAGAGTGCTCTGTGGACTGTGGGCCGTGGGAGCGGTCGGCGGTGGCCTGTGCGGCGGTCGCTCCGGGGCCTAGGGTGGGGGAATGCGCGTCGTGTCGTTGTTGCCGGCGGCCACCGACATCGTGGCGGAGCTGGGGTTGTTGCCCGCGCTCGTGGGGCGCACCCACGAGTGTGACTGGCCGCCGGGCGCGGTGGAGTCGGTCCCGGTGGTGACGGCGAGCGGGATCGACGCCGAGCGGATGGGCAGCCGGGAGATCTCCGACGCGGTCGGCGGAGCCCGGCACGGCGGCTCCTCGCTGTACACGCTGGACACCGGGCGTCTCGCCGAGCTTCGGCCCGACGTGGTGCTGACCCAGGACCTGTGCGACGTCTGCGCGATGTCGTACCGGAGCGTGGCGCGGGCGGTGCGCGTGCTGGAGGGTGACACGCGCGTGGTCAGCCTGGAGCCGAGGACGTTGGACGAGGTGTTCGGCTGCGTGGAGAGCGTGGCCGCCACGTTGGGTGTGGCCGAGGTGGGCCGGGAGGTGGCCGCGCGCCTCCGGGCCAGGGTGGACGCGGTGCGCCGGCGGGTGGCGGGACGTCCCCGCCCGACGGTCGCCGCGATCGAGTGGCTGGACCCGGTGTGGCCCGCGGGGCACTGGGTGCCCGACCAGATCGAGGCGGCCGGCGGGGTGTCGCTGTTGGCCGGCAGCGGTGAGCACACTGACCGGATCGAGTGGACCCGGGTGGTCGAGGCGCGGCCGGAGGTGGTGGTGATCCAGCCGTGCGGGTTCGCTCCCGACCGCACCATGGCCGAGCTGCGGTCGTTGACCGAACGGCCGGGCTGGGCGGACCTGCCGGCGGTCCGGGCGGGACGGGTGTGGGTGCTGGACGGTCCCGCCTACTTCAACCGCCCGGGTCCCCGGGTGGCGCGCGGCGTCGAGGTGCTCGCGCACGTCCTGCACGACCTGCCGGTGGAGCCGGCGGTCACCACCGCCGAGGCGCGACGCCTGCCCACCGCGCCGTGAGCACGAGCTGGCCGCCGTCGTCCCGGCTCTCCACGGGCAGGCCGAGGGACCTCATCGTTCGGATCATGGCGGTGTTCTCGGCGGACGTGCAGGCGTAGACCTCGCGCAGGCCGGCGGCCCTGGCCTCGGCGACCAGCCGTCGGGCCAGGTCCCCGCCCAACCCGCGCCCGTGCAGGTCGTCGCGCACGAGCAGGGCGATCTCCCCTCGGTCGCCGTCCCACATCAGGTTGGCCAACGCGACCACCTCGCCGGCGTCGTCGACCCCCACGAGGGCGTGCCCCAGCTCGGGCGTGAGCAGGCGGCGCAGCTCCCGGTCCGGCGGCGGGCCGCCCTGGCGGTACCGCCGGTACAACGTCTCGGCCGAGCACCGCGAGTGCAGCTCGCGCACGCCGGCGAGGTCGTCGCGTCGCGCCGGGCGGACCGTGATCATCTTCTCCTCGACGCGCAGCGGGTCGGTCGCGGGGCGGGGCACGGGTGCCAGTGCCACGGCCAGGTCCGCCATGGCCCTGGCCCTGGCGAACTCGGCGGGGGTGAACGGCACCCCGGCCCTGGACAACACCAACACCCCGTGCTCCGGCACTGTCAGGTACATCGTGCTCCCCACGACGCCGCCCGGCTGGGTGGCGGGGTCGAGCAGCCCGACCTCCTCCGGGCTCCTGCGGTGCGCCTCGTCGGCTCCCAGCAACGCGGCCAGCACGTCGGGCAGCTCGTGCGGCGCGCGGGCCAGCCGCGTGGCGAGGGTGAGGGTCCTGGTGGGGGTGTCGTTCAGGTCGTGCACGTCGGCGGGCGTGACCAGCGCGTCCCTGGCGCCGGCCCTGCCGACGGCGTGCGCCAGGTCGTCGGCGGTCACCGTCGCCGGCGCGTGCACGAGGAACTCGTCCACGGTCCCGGTGTAGGTGGGGTGGACCTGCATCGTGCGGATGTTGACGTGGAGCTGGGCGAGGCTGTCGGCGAGCACGGCCAGCCGTCCCGGGGTGTCGTCCACGGCGGCGCGCAGCCGCCAGAGCACCGCGCCCTCGGCGGTCCCGCGCCGCCGGCCCCGGCGGGCCAGCCAGGTGCGGTGGACGACGGTCGCCACCACCATCGCCACGCCGAGCCCGACCAGGCTGATCGGTCCCCAGGCGTGCAGGCCGACACCGGTGGCGAACAGGTGGGCCACGCCGGCGGTGACGAACAGGGCCGCGAGTTCGACGATCTCCCGTCGCCAGGAGGTGTGGGCGGGGGTGCCGTGGGACGCGGTGACGTCGTGGGCGGGGGTGCGCGCTGCCATGACGACGAGCGTGGGGGAGCGGTGTTGCGTGCGATGCGGCGCGCGGTGACAACGGGGTAAATCGATCCAGCGGCGGTGTCACCTCACCGAAACAACAGTGGGGTGGCGCACCCGGGCGTGTTCAGCGTCGGGGCAGCACGCCGTCCAGGACCTGCTCCAGTCCCGCGCGGTAGGTGTATCGGGCCTCCAGTTCCCGGGAGCGGCCGACGAGCGCACCCAGGTGCGGCAGGGTCTCGGCCCCCTGCCGGGCGACCTGGCTCTCGACGAAGTGGGTGGGGGAGCGGTCCTCCGGCTCGGTGCGCAGCGCGGCGGTCACCATCACGTCGCCCGCGGTGAAGTTCCAGATCGTCCGGTGGGCGGTGAACGCCTCCTCGACCGTCATGCCGCAGGCCACCAGGGAACCGAGGATCTCCTCGGTCATCCACACCGCGGACGGGCCGACGAGGCGGCCCCTGGCCAGGATCGCCACGACCCACGGGTGCTGGAGGAACGCCTCGCGCATCAGCTCGCAGACGGCGACGAGCCGCTCCCTGGGGTCCTCGGGCAGCGGTGGGCGGGGCAGGTCCTCCGCCACCGCCTCCATCACCAGCGCCAGCAGCTCGTCCTTGTCCCGCACGTGGTGGTAGAGCGCCATGGGCGTGGTGCCCACCTCGCGGGCGAGCCGTCGCATGGACAGGGCCTCGACGCCCTCCCTGGCGATGATCTCGTGCGCGAGGGCGACGATCCGCCGGCGGGAGAGGCCCCGCTGGCGTCCCGGAGTGCTGGACCGCGTGCTCATCGGCCCATTCTCGCCGGCGTCGCGGTCGGGATCGCAGGGTCTCCTCCTCGGGTGAGGGTGGCCTAAATATACGCGTATAGTTCTCGCCTCGGTGGGCGCCCCGGCGGACGGGACCACCGACAGCGGCGCGGGGCCGCGGTGCGCAGCCGTTCCTGGCGCGCCGCCGTCCACGAGCGCCAGGGGACGCGGGGAAGGGAGCGGTGATCGGGATGGACTCGACCGGGGCGGCGACAGGAAGCCCCTTGAGACTGGGATGGGTGCTGGCGGTCGTCGGCACCGTCCAGTTCACTGTGGCGCTCGACGGCTCCGTCGCCAACGTCGCGCTGCCCGCGATGCGCGACGCGCTGGGCTTCGACGACTCCGCGCTCCAGTGGGTGATCAACGCCTACGGCCTGGCGTTCGGGGGTTTCCTGTTGCTGGGCGGGCGGTTCGCCGACCTCTACGGCCGGAGACGCGTGCTCGTCGCGGGATCGGCGCTGTTCGGGGTGGCCAGCCTCGTCGGAGGTCTCGCGCAGGAGGCGGTGCACCTGGTGGTGGCGCGCGCGGCGCAGGGCCTGGCCGCCGCCGCGCTCGCCCCCTGCGCGTTGACGATCCTCAACACGACGTTCCCCCCTGGCGTGCGGCGGGCTCGCGCCCTGGCGACGTGGAGCGCGTGCGCGGCCGGCGGCGGCGCGGCGGGCGTCCTGGTGGGCGGTCTGCTCACCGAGTTCCTCAGTTGGCGCTGGGTTCTGTTGATCAACGTGCCGATCATGGCGTTCCCCGTGCTGGCGGCCAGGTTCGTCCCGCGCGAGCCCGCGGGAACCGGTGGGCGGAGGCTGGACGTGGTGGGGGCCGTGCTCGCCACGTCGGGACTCGTGGTCTTCGCGCTCGCCGTCGCGCGCACCGACCAGCACGGGTGGCTCTCGGCGGCCACGGTGGGCGCGTTCGCGGTCGCGGCCGTGCTGCTCGTCGGTTTCGTCGGGTATGAGGCGAGGATCGCCCGGCATCCGCTGGTGCGGTGGGGAATCCTCGCGCGCCGCCCGGTGGCCGGCGCGAACCTCGTGATGCTGCTGCTCTGCTCCGGACAGTACGCGTCGTTCTACTTCCTCTCGCTGCACGTCCAACAGATCCAGCACCGCGGAGCGGCGGTGGCCGGGCTGGTGTTCCTGCCGTTCTCGGCCGGATTCGCGGTCAGCGCGCGGCTCGCGTCCCGCCTGGTCGGTCGGCTCGGACCGCGTGTCCTGGTCGGCGCGGGGGCGTTGGTGGGCGCGGCGGGTCTGCTGTGGTTCGGTCTGATCACACCGGATGGCGCCTACCCGGTGGAGATCCTCGTGCCGAGCCTGCTCGCCAGCGTCGGGATCGGCGTGTGCTACGTCCCGCTCGCGGCGGCGGCGACCGGTGACGTGCCGGCCGAGGACGCCGGGCTGGCGGCCGGACTGCTCAACAGCTCCAGCCAGATCGGCGGTTCCCTCGGCCTCGCCGCGTTGGTGACGGTCTCGACCGCGTGCGCCACCGGGCTCGTCGAGCGCGGGGAGGAGACGCGCACGGCCGTGGACGCCGGCTACGCCAGAGGGCTGTCCGTGGCCGGATGTCTGCTCGTGGTGGCGGCGCTCTGCTCCCTGGTCCTTCCCGGACGGCGGCCCACCCAGGTCCCCGCCGAGGTCGCCAGCGAGGCCACCGAGCCGCCCGGTGCCGAGCCCCGTCAGGCGTCCGAGGTGAGTTGACATCGGAACGGGCGCGCCGCACGTCCGGTGCCGTCCACACAAGACAGTGGGGTCCCCGCTCTCCAGGGCGGGGACCCCGCTTTTCTGGGGCTGCCGCCGTAGTCCCGTGGGGTCAGGCGGGAAGGGGAGGGAAGCCCCTCGGCCTTGCCGGAACGCGGTGGGAGCGGTGTTCTCCTCGGGCGCGCGGGCGAGGTGGGAAGCGGCGCTCGTTCGCTCCTCACATGGCTGTGCCAGCTCCTGGCGAGGCCCATCCTTCACGGCCCCGGACGCGTTAGGCGGCAGGCGAGGGACGGCGACGCGTGGGTGGGTTCCTGAGCGCGGAGGGGAAGGCACACAGGGCCGTGCGATCGAACATATGCGCGAGATCAGGACAACCCCGTTGTCCACCATGGCCGTTCACATGCGGGGGCGGCGGATCCGTTCGGTCCGCCTGATCGCCACACTCCTGGGCTCTCCTGGCCGTGGGAACGGTGACGGTCCAGTACTCCGGACGAGCGGTCCGGGGCCGGAGCCACCCCTGGCGTGGGGCGGCCGCAGCGAGGGAGTCCCCGCGATCCGGGCCACCCAACGGGCCTCACGGAGATGCCCTGGAGGCCGGCGACTTCGCGAAGAACCCCGTGAGGCGACAGGGCTCCCGCGCTGGAGTCTTCCTGGTTCCACTCCTACGACATTCGGGCACCGCCACCCTCGATGGGCAGCATGGTTCGCCAGAGTCGAAGCGAGCTGGATGCCCGTGGCGACACGGCTTCCGCCGCGTTCCCATCGCCCCCCCGGAGCACGGACCACGGCAGGCACGGTCGGTGGAGGCGTTGGCGGAAACTGGTTGGAGATTCGCACCAGTGGCGCGGGTGGAGGGCGCAGGAGGAATCACGGAGATGACCGCCGGGTCACTCCTCGCCCTCCGGACCCGCCGAGCGTCGGGCCGTCCGCCTCGCCGCGCGGTGCGGGACACGCGGCGGCAGCCACGCGTCGGAACACCGTCGCCATATCGGCGAAAGCGACCCGACCTGCGCACTTCGGCCCGGAGAACTGTCCTAGATGGACGGTCTGTCGCGTGCCCTCACCTCCAGGTCGTTGCGTCGGAAACAAGCGGGAGGGCGGTCGTGACGCGCTTTCCCGCACGGGGAAAACGGCGTCGAGTGGGGCAGGCCGTTCGCCCTGGCGGTGGAGCCCCCAGCGAGCCGGAACGACTCCGACGGACGTCGGGAGGGGCGTTCGCGCGAGCGTTGTCGGATCCGCCGAACCGGCCGGCGCGACAACGGTTCGGCGATCGCCGTTCCCGGGGCGTCGTGGCGCTCGTCCGCCCGTCGCGCATCTCCCTGAGGGGAGGCGGATTCGGGCTCGTGTGTCGTCGGGAACGTCGCGCCCGAACCGTGTCGTCGGGCCTCCTCCAAGCCGGAGGACGAGGCTGGGATTGATCTTCTGCCCACTATGTACGTCCCCTCCGCGACGCCGCGAACCCCCGTCCACTGGGCGTCGTTCGGGACCGAGGAGCGCGAAAACTCTTCTGCCACAAGGAGAAGACGACCAATTTGCCTATAGCCAAGCTACGGGTGTTCGGGAGTACCGTGTTCTCAGCGCTGTCCGCAGTGCGCGTCCTCGGTGGCGGCGGCACCCCGAGGGGGCACCGCCACCCACCCCTCACCGAGACGCCCGGCGGATCCGGTGCGACCGCATCGCGAGAGTCCTCGGCCCCGGCTCCGGTGCGGGTGTGGCGCAGGAAGCCGAGCCGTCCGATGTGGAGGAGAGCCATGAGGGAGAGAAGATTCGCCAACGCGTCCCAGCCGACCGAGTTCCTGGACTTCGAGTCGCGGGAGGTGCGGCGGTTCGTCAGGGACGTCGTGCCGGACCACGCGAGCCCGAGGGAGCGGGCCGTGCGCCTGTTCCACGCGGTCAGGGACGGCGTCCGGTACGACCTGGAGGACGTGGACCTGTCCCGCAGGGGCCTGCGCGCGAGCGCGGTCCTGCGCAGGGGCAGGGGGATGTGCGTCCACAAGGCGGTCCTGTACGCGGCGGTGCTGCGCGCGGTGGGCGTGCCGAGCCGGTTGGTCCTCACCGACGTCCGCAACCACCAGAGCAGCCCGCGATTACGCGCGATCCTGGGCGGCGACGTCCTGCACTACCACTGCCTCACCTCGATGTGGCTGGACGGCCGCTGGATCAAGGCCTCACCGGCGTTCGACCGGGTGACCTGTCGCCTGTTCGGCATCACCCCGCCGGACTTTGACGGCTGGTCGGACGGCCTGCCCCACCCCTACGACGCGCGGGGCCGCCAGCACATGGAGTTCCTGCGGTTCTACGGGGAGTTCGTCGACCTGCCCTACCGCATGGTCATCGAGGGGCTGCGCGCCGAGCACCCGCTGCTGTTCGGTGAGCCCCGACCCGTCCTGGCGCGCCCGCTGGCGGTGGACGCCGCCGCGGGGCGGGACTGACCGAGGGACGGGGTGAGGTCATGCGCATCAAGATCTGCGGCGCCGTCCGGACCTCGGACGTCGAGCTGCTCGCCGGGATGGAGGTCGACCTGGTCGGCCTGCGGCACGGCGTGGCGGGGGGCAGGGGAGCCCTCCGCACCGTCCACCCTGGACGGTCGGAGCTGTCCGCCGAGGCGTTCCTCCGGCTGGCCGCGTTCGCCATGGCGACCCGGCGGCTGCGGCCCGTCCTGGTCACGGCGGTCGACGACGTCGGCTGGCTACGCGACGTCCTCACGCGCTCCGGCGTGCGCTGGGTGCAGCTCCACGGCCACCAGGGCCCCGGCGCGGTCCGCGCGCTCAAGACCGCGTTACCCCCGTGGGAGGAGCCGGTGACCGTGGTCAAGGTCCTCCGCGTGCGCGGCGGGGACTGTGTGGAGCGGTCACTGGTCCCCGCCTACGAACGGGCCGGCGTGGACCTGTTCCTGATCGACGCCGAGTCCGGCAACGGGCATCAGGGCGGTCAGGGCCACCAGGGCGCGTCGGAGGCCGTCGCCAGGGTCGCCGACCGGCTCAGCCGGCCGTTCCTGCTGGCGGGTGGCGCCTCGGCGCGCAGGGACGCCGAGATCGCGCCGATCGTCCGGCACCCGCTGTTCTACGGGATCGACGTGGACGCCGAGACCCGGGTCGGCAACGGCCGGCTGCATCCGGACAGGCTTGAGGCGGTCCACCACGCCTGGCGGACCCACTGGGTCAAGGAGTGGATGACACCGCGCCGCCGGACCCCCTCCGGCCGTCGCGGCGCGTACGCCCCGGTGGCGGCGTCCCCGGTCCCGCTGCCCTATGGCGCGCGCGTTCCCTTCCTGCCCAGGGGATGCGCCCGTCCCGCCGTGTAGCCGAGCCGGGCGTCAGCCCTCCACGCCGAACAGCCCGAGCAGGTCGGCGCGACCGAACATCCGGGCGGTGTCCACAGCGGAGGGCTGACCGGCCCACGGGTCGGCTCCGCCGTCGAGCAGCGCCCGCACCACGTCCACCTCGCCCTTGAAGGTCGCCCCGGCCAGCGGGGTCTGCCCCCGGTCGTTGGCGCGGTTCGGGTCGGCCCCCCTGGCCAGCAGGGCGGCCACGGTCTCGGCGTGACCGTGGTAGGCGGCGAGCATCACCAGGGAGTCGCCCTTGTCGTTGGTGAGGTTCGCCGGCACGCCCGCGTCCACGTAGGCCGCGAGCGTGGCCGTGTCCCCGGTGCGGGCCAGCCCGAACAGCTTCGCCGCGAGCTCCAGCACCTCGGGGTCCTCGGCAGGGTCCGTCGTCGCCATGTCCCCAGCCTCGCACACAGCACTGACAGGGCAACCGCGCACGCGTGTCGGTCGAGGTCGGCCGAGGTGACGGGGGAAGGCGTCGAAGACGAGGAACGAGGAAGGGAGGAGCGAGAGGGGAGAAGCGAGAAGGGAGGAGCAAGAGAGAGGAGCCCGACGGGGATCGGCGGGAGGGCCTCAGGTGTGCCGGAGCACGGCGACCGGGCAGTCCGCGCGGTTGAGCACGGCGTGGCTCACGGACCCGAGCAACGCCCTGCCCAGGGCGCCCCGGCCGTGGCTGCCCACGACCAGCAGGGCGGCGCCCCCGGCGGCGCCGATGCCTTCGGCCCCCTCCGCGTCGAGGGGGCCGTGGGCGCCGTGGGCGGCCTCCAGCAGCGCGTCCACCGGGCGTTCCGTGGTGACCAGCCGCCGCAGCGGGACGTCGGGGTAGCGCTCCTGGAAGCCCGCCAGCGACGTGGACAGCAGCTCCTGGGCCTCCGAGCGCACCTCCTCCCAGTTGAAGTCCCACACCCGCACCGGGGCCAACGCGTCGAGCGGCAGGTCGGCCCACGCGTGCACGGCCACCAGCTCGTGGCCGTGCCGCGAGGCGAAGTCGAAACCGAACTCGATGGCGCGCTGGCTCACCTCGGAGCCGTCCACGCCCACCACCACCCGCTGCCCCGGCACCTCGGTGGGCGGGGTGGTCCCCGGGCGCAGCACGATCACCGGGCAGGTCGCGTGCCGCACCAGCTCCGCCGCGGTCGAGCCGAGCAGCACCCGCTCGGCCGCGGTCAGCCCGGTGTGGCCGACGACGACCAGCTCGGCGTGCGCGCTGGCGGCGGCCAGGACCTCGACCGGGTCGCCGGGCACGATCCCGGTGGTCACCTCCAGGCCCGGCCTGGCGAGCCGGCACTGGTCGGCGACGTCCGCGACGGCGCCCTCCACCCACTCGCGGACCGGCTCCTCGGCGACGACCCCGGCCGGCAGCCGCAGCCGCATCAGCTCGACGACGGGCCAGTGGAAGGCGTGCAGCAGGTGCAGCGGGCGGCGCCGGCTGTCCGCCTCGGCGGCGGCCCACAGCGCGGCCTGCCGCGAGACCTCCGAGCCGTCGAACCCCACGACCACGGCCCCGTGCGCCGGAGCGGACATGGCGACCTCCATCCGACCCATCTCGTCCCCGCGACCGCCCGGGCGGCCCGGCCGTCCCGGACCCACCGCTCGCGCCCGCGCGCGACCGGCCGGGGATCATCCGTGGGTCCATGGTCGCGCCGCTCGCGTCGGCGCGCAGGCCGGCGCCGGCGTGGCATGGACCACGCCGGTCCGCGCCGGCCCCGGTGTCGGGCGTCCGCCGCTCAGTGAGTTGTTCCAGAGGCCAGCAGATGGAGTACGACGGGCGGCGGGACGTCGCGCTCTACGCTGCCAGAGCGGTCAGCCTCATGCTGCCTTCGCTGAAGCCTTGTTCGTCGGCCTGATGCGCAGAGTGGAGAGTGCTGACGGAGGAAGTGCAGCTCGGTGTCGAGCTGGGTCCCGCCCTGGCTGACCAGGTTCGGCGGTTCTGGCTGGGGCTCCTCGCCCCGCCGGCGGGCGTCGAGCGCCGCGACGAGCCAACACGCCGTCACCGTCGCGTCCAGCAGGTCGTCGGCGACGCCGTGTGCCACCACGTGCTCCCGCGCCGCCTCCAGCGTCGCGGGCGACACGTAGTTGCGCAGGAACAGCAGGCCGTCCCGGATCTCGATGATGGTCCGGTAGACCCGCAGGCTCGGCGCCGTGAGCAGGGTGACGCCCCGGTGCGCCTCGACCATGACCACGGTGGGCACCGCCGCCGTGATGTCGCGCCACAACGGCCGCGGCTCGAACAACGCCGCCAGCGCGACGAACGGCCGAAACAACGCCGCCCAGGACGTTCGGGGGTCAGCGGGGGATCTCCAGCGGTCGCGTGTGGACGACGCCCCCGCGACGCACGATCACCAGCGTGTTCGGCGGAACCTCCACCCACTGGTGGCTGTAGTGCAGTTCCAGCGGCTCCGACACGACGATCGTGGCGTGCTCCGGCATGGGGATCTCGTCCCCGCCGGCCGCGCGCAGCGCGGCGGCTCCCGCGTTGTAGTAGAGGGTCTTGGCGGTGTCGTCGGTGGCGTACCGCCACGCGTAGATCGTCTCCCCGTCGGTGGTCGCCCCGGTGCACCGGAACACGCCGTCCACACCGTGCTCGCGCTGCGCGCGTTCCACCCGCGCGATCATCCTGCCCAGCGCGGCCGGCGGGTCCTCGGCCAGGCCGTAGGTCAGGGCGAGGAAGAAGGCCGTCTCGGTGTCGGCGTCGCCCTGGATCTGCGGGTAGAGCGCGGGATCGACGTCGAACCGGAGGTCCCGCGCCACGTGGTTGAACCCCTCGATCTCCCCGTTGTACTGCCACAACCACCGTTGGCACGTGAAGGGGTGGCAGTTCTCGCGCGAGATCGTCCCGCCGAACGCCGCGCGCACGTGCGCGAGGAACAGCGGCGAGCGCACCTGTTCGGCGATGCGGTGCAGGTTGTCGTCGTTCCAGGCGGGGCGGATGTCCCGGTACAGGCCGGGATGCTCGCGATCCCCGTACCAGCCCAGCCCGAACCCGTCCCCGTTGGTCGGCAGCGCCTCGTCCCGGAACATGCGCGTGGTCGGGGAGTGCGGCACGTAGTTCTCCCTGGCGAACATGCTCTGGTCGATCAGCGAGTGGTTGGGGCGGACGACGAGGGTGTCCAGGAAGATCGGTTCTCCCGAGTAGGCCAGCCAGCGGCACATTCCACGCCTCCTCGTCTCCCCAGGAGCGGACTCGGCTGACGACCCGCGACGCGACGGACCCGACCGACTCCGCCGATCTCCGTCGTCCCGTGGTCCCGCGGTCCCGGTCCAGTCTGGTCGGCGCCCACCCAGCCCGCGCGTCGGCGCGCGTCGGCACGCCGGGGAGGCGCTGACCGCCGCTGTCGCTCGACAGGTTGGTTGTCGGCGTGGTCACCGTCCTTCGTGGACGCGGGCGCGGCCGGTCGTGGTTAGCCTGCCGGTCAGGCGGGGGCCAGGGGGTGATGGCGGTGCTGGTGGAGACGGCCCCGGTCCGGGGGCTCGGGGCCCAGCCGTTGGCCGTGCGCGCGGTCTGGGGCGCGGTGGCGGGGGCCGCCGCGGCGGTGTGCGGCTACCTGGTCTCGGTCTGGACGGGCGCGGGCCAGCGCCTGGAGAACCTCCCCCTGGTCGGCCCGGTCTCGCCGCCGGTGGGGACGCGGGTCGCCGCGCTGCACGCGATGGAGGGCCTCACGGTCCTGACCCTCGGCCTCGCCGTGGGGCTCGCGCTCACGATCGGGGTCCTGCGCGGCCGTATGGCACTGGGGGTCGCCTCGGCCTCGGTGGTCGTCGGCTCCGCGGTGGCGGCCGAGGCCCTGCGCCTCGTGCTCGACCGTCCACACCTGGACCCCGCGGCCGGGCGCGCCTGGGACGACAACAGCCTCCCCAGTGGTCAGGCCGCGGTCGCCACGGCGATCTGCTGCGCCCTCACGATGGTCGTCCCGCAACGCCACCGCGTGGCCACGGCCCTGGTGACGTCCTGCTGGGCCGCCGGCGTCGGGGTCCAGACGGTCGGCAGCCGGTGGCACCGCCCCGGCGACGTCCTCGTCGGCGACCTGCTCGCGCTGACCCTGGCCTGCGGCGTGGTCCTGCTGCTGCTCGCGCGCCGCCCCTCGGCCAGGGTGGAGCTGTCGCGACGGGAGCGGGTCGTCTGGAACAGCGTCGCCCTCGCCCCGCTGGGGCTCCTGGCGCTGGGCGCGTTGGTGCTCGGGACCGGCCTCGGGGTCGCGGCGCTGGAGGTGCTGGGAGACCACCAGACCCCGCCGTCGAGCGCCGTGACGCTCGCGCTCGCGGCGGGCCACAGTGTGGCGGTCGCGGGCGCCGCCCTCGTCGGCTTCGGGTTCCTGTTGGTCGTGGAGGGACTCGAACTGGACGTCCCGACGAAGCGCGGGGCGACCGGGTGGGGCGCGGCGGACCGGGTCGAGCCGAACTGGCCGACCGCGCAGGAGCACGACGACATTCCCGGCATCCTCTCCCGGGAGCCCTGAGGCCCGGCGCTCCATGAGGAGCGCCGGGCCTCACGGTGCCCGATGGATTCCGTTCCCCGCCACGGAAAAACGCTCGCCGTCAGGGGAAGAAGGAAGGCGGGGAGAGCGCCGAACGCCGCACGGGTGCGGCGCCGAGGTGCGACGACACCGACGGCGCCGCACCCGTGCGGCGGATTCGAGGTTTCAGGAGGTCTCCGGACCGGCCATGGCGATCGCGCCGGCCACGTCGGTCTGGACCCTGGCCCACGACCCGTCCCGGAAGTGGAGCTGGAGGTGCCGCGGCCCCATCGAGAAGTTCGGGATCAGGGTGGGCTTCCACCGCTCGATCCGCACCAGGTCCGCGCGGCTGATCTCGAACTCGGAGACCAGGGCCGCGTCCTGCGGCCGCTCCGTCAGCGGGGGGCGGCGGACCTCGCGGACGGACTCCACGGCGACGTCCTTCAGGAACTTGCCCAGCTTGCGCAGCCCCTGCACCCCGCGCACGGACTCGGGGTTCCGCACGCTGTCGGAGAACTCCTTCATCACGTCGCCGCTGTCCCCCTGGAGGTCACGCAGCCGGAGGACGGCGACCCGGTGGGAGGTCACGACGAGCCACGCGTTCTTCTCGCTCACCGCCCGGTAGCAGCCGACGGCCAGACACCGGGGGTGCTCCCCGTGGACGGCCACGCTGCGCACAGGTGTGTTGTCGTCCATGAAGGCGTCCATGAACCCCTCTACCATCCGGCCGCCGACCGACCGCTCGATCCCCCTGGCGTCGAGGCCGCGGACCCGGAAGCGCTCGTTCTCGATCTCACAGCACCCGGCTGTCGCGAGCAGGGTGTCGCCCCGCAGCCACGTCCGGGTCGCCAGGTCGCGGACGAGGCCGGCCTCCGCCTCCGTCGGGATCACCACGTGAATCCACGCTCCATGTTGCCCTGGTTGCGGTTGTTGCGTTGCACCTTGCCGGTAGCGTACTCACCCGCCTCCTGCACGGCCTGGTCCGTCGCCAGCTCCGCGCCGCTCGCCATCGCGGCCTTGTCGGCCTTCATCCCGGTCAGCCCGGTGACGGCCCTGACGGCCATCTTCATCGGGTCGCCGTACCTGCCGACCGCCGCGGTCACACCGGAGACGCGCGATGCCGCGCGGACCCAGATGTTCCGCTCCTTGATCAGTTGCTCGACGCGGCCGGAGATCCGCTTGAGTATCTTCAACGCCCGCACCAGCCAGTGGAGCGCCTTGCTGATGGCCATGAGGATGCGGGACAGGGTGATGCTGATCCGCGCGGCCGAGGTGGCCCACGCGGCGGCCACGGACGCGCCGAACGAGATGGCGCTGGTCGCCAGGGCGGCGAGCCACGTGACGATCAGGTTCTCGACGAACTCGCGGACGATGTCCACGAGCATGTCCCACAGGCCCTCGAAGAAGTCGGCGACCTGGTCGAGGTGCTCCTTGAGCTGCTTGCAGCAGTCGGCGAGGGACCGCAGTCCCTGCTGGAACTCCTCCTTCTGCTTGGCCTGCGCCTGGGCGGCCGGCCCCTCCCAGTGCGCGGCCAGGCCCTGCTGCTCCCGCCCGTCCTGGTCGGCGAGCTGGTTGAGGAAGGTGGCCATCCGCTCCCAGCCGGCCCCGGTGGTGCGCATCTGGTCGGGGTCGCCGGTCACCTGCTCGAACAGCGGCCGGAACGGGATCATGCACCACTCGACGAGGAAGCCGAGTCCGTTGTCCCAGAAGCTCTTCATGGGGTGGGACAACAGGTCGTCGACGTCCCGCTTGACCGCGACGCCGGCCACGAACACCTGGGGCAGCGACGACGCGTCCTGGAAGTTGCTGATGCTCTCCTTGGCGCTGTCGTAGGTGTCGACGACGTCCATCTTGGCGCCGTCGGACTTCCACGGGTCCGCGCGCTCGAAGAACTGCTGTCCACTCGTCACTGTTGTGCCCCCGGTCCGATCACGCCGTGGTTGCGGATGTCGAAGTCGCCGCCCTCCGCGCCCTTGCCGAACAGCTCGGCGAAGCCCTTGTCGACGCTGGTGTAGGTCTCGGTGCTGTCCTCCAGTCGGTCCGCGGCGGTGCGCAGGAACTCCGCGGCCTTGCGGATGTTCTCCTCGACCTTGTTGACCATGTCGTCGTAGCCGCTGAAGAACCCGGCGTGCTGGCCGATGAGCCCGAAGCAGTCCTCGGTGGCCCTCGCCTGCTGCACCTGCTCGGCCAGCGCCTCGATCACGTCGGCCCGCTCCCGCTCGTACCGGGCCTTCGCCCGCAGCGCGGCGGGCTTGAGGGTGAAGTCCATCAGAAGTCGCTCCTCAGGACGGTCTGCTCGCTCAGGTCGTCGTCCTCGGCGTGCTCGGCGCCGCGCCGGGGGGCCGCCGGCCGCTCGGGCAGGCCGGGGACCGGCGGCATCTGGGCCTGGGCCGCGGCCATGGCGTCGTCGAACCGGTCACCCACGACCGGGCGCACCAACTCCTCCAGCTTGGCGGCGGCGTCGGCGTTGGCGCGGTGGATCGTCTCGACGATCGCGGCCTGCAACCGGCGCGACCCCATCTCCACCGCGCGCTCGTGCAGATCGAGGGACACCAACGCGCCCCCCGGGGCGACGGTGGCGCTCACCATGCCGTCCGCGCTGCGGGCGGTGCCGCGCGCCCCACTGATCGCCTCCTGGAGAGTGGTCGCCTGCTGGAGCATGCGTTCGTTCTCCTCGAAAGCGCTCCGCAACCACTCGTCGGCGCTGCTCATCGTCCTTCCCCCATCATCAGTGGTCTCGGGCCTGCGCCAGCAGCTTGGCAGAGCGCGGCGTCCGGATGGGGGAGAGCCGGGAGACTGTGTGCTTTCGCATCGATATCCCGGTCGGGGGTGTCCGTTTGGTCCAGATGGACCAGTCTCGGCTGTGTGCTCCGTCTCGCTCCGTGACCGTCTTCTGGCTCCGAGGCACGGGGGTCGGCGCGTCGGGGGTGGAGCGGGGGTGGGTCGGTTCGGTTCGCTCCGACCTCTCTCCGGTCCGATTTGTGTCCACTGTGGATGTTTGGTGGGAGGTGGTCGTTCCCGGTGTCCTGGTTCTCGGAGGGTGCCCACGGGAGCGGTACCCGCGTACCGTACGGACGCAGGACCAGGGGAGGACAGGAGCCGGGACATGCACGGTTACACGGGGCGCAAGGACGACTACCTGAAGCGGTTGCGGCGCATCGAGGGTCAGGTGCGTGGCTTGCAGCGGATGATCGAGAACGACGAGTACTGCATCGATGTGTTGACGCAGATCTCGGCGGCGACGAAGGCGTTGCAGGCGGTGTCGTTGGGTTTGGTGGACGAGCACCTTCGGCACTGTGTGGCTCAGGCGATCGCCGAGGGTGGTGAGGTGGCTGACGCGAAGGTGCGTGAGGCCAGCGACGCCATCGCCCGCCTTGTGCGGTCCTGACGCGAAACGGTCCCGACGGGGCTCCGACCCAGGTGGGCCGGAGCCCCGTCGTCGTTCCCGGCCGGTGTGGTCCGGGTAACCCCTGGGGGGTACTTGACCTACCTGTACCCCCCAGGGGTATAAATGTCGTGTCCGGACGGACCGGGCGACGACGGAGGGGAGGCGGGCGTGCGCGGCTACAGCAAGGAGAAGGACGACTACCTGAAGCGGTTGCGGCGCATCGAGGGTCAGGTGCGTGGCTTGCAGCGGATGATCGAGAACGACGAGTACTGCATCGATGTGTTGACGCAGATCTCGGCGGCGACGAAGGCGTTGCAGGCGGTGTCGTTGGGTTTGGTGGACGAGCACCTTCGGCACTGTGTGGCTCAGGCGATCGCCGAGGGTGGTGAGGTGGCTGACGCGAAGGTGCGTGAGGCCAGCGACGCCATCGCCCGGCTGGTCCGCTCCTGAACCCCGCGTTCCGCCCCACGACCGACCCCGCTCCGTCACACCACCTTCACAGCACCTTTCCTGGAGGCGACCATGTGCGAGACCACCTACACCGTGACCGGGATGACCTGCGGTCACTGCGCCAGCTCGGTCAGCGAGGAGGTGCGCGGCATCCCGGGCGTCAGCGACGTCGCGGTGGACGTGGCCAGCGGCCGGGTGACCGTCACCAGCGAGGCGCCGCTGAACGTGGAGGACGTGCGCGCCGCGGTCGAGGAAGCCGGCTACGCGCTGGCCGCGAGCTGAGACCACGGCGATGAACACCGCGACGAAGCTGTCCGCCTACGGCGCGGCGCTCGTGCTCGTGTTCGCCGGAGCGTGGGCGGCGGGCGCCGCCGCCGGACCGCTCACCGTGGGGGCCGGGCACGAGCCCGGCTCCCACGCCCCCGGCGACGCCGCGCCCAGGGCCGACACCGAGCCCGACGGGCTCGCGTCCAGCCGGGACGGTCACACCCTGTCCCCCGAGCGCACGACCTTCACGCCCGGCGTCGCCGAGGAGTTCGCGTTCCGCGTCACCGGATCCGACGGCGCGGCCGTCACGTCCTTCGACGAGAAGGACGGGCAGCGCATGCACGTGGTCGTCGTCCGGCGGGACGGCACCGCCTACCAGTACCTCCACCCCCAGCTCTCCGCCGACGGTGTCTGGCGCGTGTCGGTCACGCTGCCCGCCGCCGGCAGTTACCGGGCCTTCGCGGACTTCGTGCCGCGCGGCGGGCGTGCCGTCGTCCTGGGTGTCGACCTCCAGGCGCCCGGCCCCTACAACCCGATCGTGCCGTTCCCGACCAGGACCGCGCAGGTCGACGGCTACCGCGTGGAACTCACCGGCGACCTGCGCCCCGGACAGACCTCCCAGCTCACCGTGGACGTGAGCAGGGACGGCCGGCCAGTGACCGACCTCCAGCCCCACCTCGGCGCGTACGGGCACCTCGTCGCCCTCCGCCAGGGCGACCTCGCCTACGTGCGCGTGCGCCCGGACGGCGCTCCTGGCGACGGCCGCACGGCGCCCGGACCTCGGGTGGTCTTCTCCGCCGAGGTGCCGACCGCCGGCACCTACCGACTGTTCCTCGACTTCCGTCACGGTGACGCAGTGCGGACGGCCGAGTTCACCGTGGCGACGCGGGAGGAGAGCGCGACACCCCCGCCGCCGGCCGGCGCGGACGGCGACGGTGGCCAACACTCCGACCAGCGCGGTGACGAGCATGGCGGCCACGGGTAGCCCGAGGGGACACCAGGGGACACCTCTCAGCAGCGCCTCGACACCGACGGCACCCACGACACCAACGACACGGACGGACAGGGAGGACGCGGTGAGTTCGGCACTGGACCAGCGAACCGGCGCGACGGACAGCATCGAGCTGGCGATCGGTGGCATGACCTGCGCGTCCTGTGCCGCCCGCGTCGAGCGCAAACTCAACAAGATGGACGGCGTCACCGCGACCGTCAACTTCGCCACCGAGAAGGCGCGGGTGTCCTTCCCGAAGGGGATGGACCCCGGCGAACTGGTGGCCACAGTGGAGTCCGCCGGCTACACCGCGACGCCCAAGGTGGACGAACCCGCCGGCGGCGCGGAACCGGCCGAGGCGGAGGAGGACCCGACCCGCGCGCTGCGCACCCGGCTGCTGATCTCCGCTGCCCTCTCGGTCCCCGTGATCGTGCTGGCCATGGTGCCGGCCCTCCAGTTCACCTACTGGCAGTGGCTGTCGCTGACCCTGGCCGCGCCGGTGATCCTCTGGGGAGCGTGGCCGTTCCACCGCGCCGCGTGGGTGAACCTGCGGCACGGCGCGGCCACGATGGACACCCTGATCAGCATGGGCACGCTGGCCGCGTTCCTGTGGTCGCTCTACGCCCTGTTCCTCGGCAGCGCCGGACGACCCGGCATGCGGCACGGCTTCGACCTGACCGTCCAGCGGATGTCCGGTGACGGCAACATCTACCTGGAGGTGGCCGCCGGCGTCACCACCTTCATCCTGGCCGGCCGCTACTTCGAGGCCAGGTCCAAGCGCCGGGCGGGCGCCGCCCTGCGGGCGCTGCTGGAACTGGGGGCCAAGGACGTCGCGGTGCTGCGCGACGGGCGGGAACAGCGGGTGCCGGTCGACCAGCTCCGGGTCGGCGACCGGTTCGTGGTCCGGCCCGGCGAGAAGATCGCCACCGACGGCGTGGTCGAGGAGGGCGGCTCGGCCGTCGACCTGAGCATGCTCACCGGCGAGTCGGTGCCGGTGGAGGTCGGTCCGGGCGACGAGGTGGTCGGCGCGACGGTGAACGCGGGCGGCCGGCTGGTCGTGCTGGCGACCAGGATCGGCGCGGACACGCGGCTCGCGCAGATGGCCAGGCTCGTCGAGGACGCGCAGAACGGCAAGGCGGAGATCCAGCGGCTCGCCGACCGCGTCTCGGCGGTGTTCGTGCCCGTCGTGATCGCGTTGGCCGTGGGCACCCTCGGCTTCTGGCTCGGCGGCGGCGCTCCGGCGGCCACCGCCTTCACCGCGGCCGTGGCGGTGCTGATCATCGCCTGCCCGTGCGCCCTCGGCCTGGCCACGCCCACCGCGCTGCTCGTCGGCACCGGGCGCGGCGCCCAGCTCGGCATCCTCATCAAGGGGCCGGAGGTGCTGGAGTCGACCCGGCGCGTGGACACCGTGGTGCTGGACAAGACCGGCACGGTGACCACCGGCCAGATGGCCCTGGTCGACGTGGTGGCCGACCCGTCGACCGACGCGGAGACCGTGCTGCGGCTGGCCGGGGCTCTGGAGCACGCCTCAGAGCACCCGATCGCCAGGGCCATCGCCGAGGGCGCGGCCGAGCGGGTCGGCGAGCTGCCCGGCGTGGCGGAGTTCGGCAACGTCGAGGGCCTGGGCGTGCAGGGCGTGGTCGACGGGCACGCCGTGGTGGTCGGCCGCGCCGCCCTGCTGGAGCAGTGGAGCCTGCGGCTGCCCGACGCGTTGACGGCGGCCAAGGACGCGGCCGAGGCCGAGGGGCGGACCGCCGTCCTGGTCGGCTGGGACGGCGCGGCGCGCGGTGTGCTCGTGGTGGCCGACACCGTCAAGCCCACCTCCGCCGAGGCGGTGCGCCAGCTCAGGGCGCTCGGCCTGACCCCGGTGCTGCTGACCGGAGACAACGAGGCCGTGGCCCGCTCGGTCGCCGCGACCGTCGGCATCGACGAGGTGATCGCCGAGGTGCTGCCGGCCGACAAGGTCGACGTGGTGAAGCGGTTGCAGTCCGAGGGGCGCGTGGTCGCCATGGTCGGCGACGGCGTGAACGACGCCGCCGCGCTCGCCCAGGCCGACCTCGGTCTGGCCATGGGCACCGGAACCGATGTCGCGATCGAGGCCAGCGACCTCACCCTGGTGCGGGGCGACCTGCGCGCGGCCGTGGACGCGATCCGCCTGTCCCGCCGGACCCTCGCCACCATCAAGGGCAATCTCTTCTGGGCCTTCGCCTACAACGTGGCCGCTCTGCCGCTGGCCGCCACCGGCCTTCTCAACCCGATGATCGCGGGCGCCGCGATGGCCTTCTCGTCGGTCTTCGTGGTGACGAACAGCTTGCGGCTGCGGGGTTTCCGCGCCATCGCCCACTGAACAAAGCTCCACAGAAGGGGACGCCCGGTGCGCATCGCACCGGGCGTCCCCTTCTGCCCACCCTGGCAACCACTCACCCGGTCGGGCGACGTCTATGCGAACACGCGACTAGCCCCCGCCCCGATCTTGCCCCGCGCTGACCACGCTGCGTAGTCTCTCGGTCACTGCTTCGAAAAGGGGGCGACGTGAAGCTGACAAGGGTGTCCGGGACGTGTCGAGAGAACGACTGTCCTGCCGTCTTCGAGTCGGACCGCGGGACGATCGTGATCCAGGGTGACTTGGTTCACCAGGCCGAGGGGCTGCGGTTGGGAGTTGGAGAGGGAGCCGTGGAGATTCCGCGGGCGTTGTTCTGGGAGGCTACTGATGTTCTTGGACGGTGACGTGTGGCAGGCGTACTTCCGTGACTTCCGGAAGTCCGCTTTCCGGTTGGAGACGCACCAGGTTTACACGATGCCGGCCGAGGCTGAGGACCTGCAACGGTTCCTCGCGGGTGAGCCGATGCCCGAGGCCCACAACTCGCCGTGGCACCAGACGATCAGGAACAACATCAGCGCGGGGAAGACCATGACCCGCGTGAAGATCATCCGCCGACCGTTGACGGACTACACGCGGTTCCTCCTGAGTTGGTGCATCCCGGACAACGTCGCGGCTGGCGAGCAGTACCGGATCATCGACGTGACCGAGCGCGAGGTCGACCTGCCGGAGCAGGACTTCTGGTTGTTCGACGACGAGACCGTCGTCCGGCTCAACTACCGTCCCGACGGAACCCAGATCAACCGCGAACTGGTGGAGTCGGGAGACATCACGCAGTACCTGCGGTGGCGGGACCTCGCGCTGGCCGAGTCCGTGCCGTTCGCGGAGTACCAGGCGGAGGTGGCAGATGCCCCTGGCGGACAGTGAGTTCGAGGCGTACTTCCGAGACTTCCGGAAGTCGGCGTTCCGCCTTGAGGCCCATCAGGTCTATGCGATGCCCGACGAGTCGGAGGACCTGCGCCGGTTCCTCGCGGGTGAGCCCCCGCCGAAGGGCTACAACGACGGGTGGCACGAGACGATCAGGAACAACCTCGCGGCCGGGAAGACCATGACGCGGGTGAAGATCGTGCGGAGGCCACTGACCGACTACACGCGCTTTCTCATGTCGGTCTGTATTCCGGACAACGTGGAGGCCGGTGAGCAGTACCGGATCATCGACGTGACGGATCGCGAGGTTGACCTGCCGGAGCAGGACTTCTGGTTGTTCGACGACGAGACCGCCGTCCGGCTCAACTACCGTCCGGACGGGACTCACGTCAACAATGAGTTGGTCGGGTCGGGAGACATCGACCAGTACCTGCGGTGGCGGGACCTCGCGCTGGCTGAGTCCGTGCCGTTCGCCCGGTACGTCCTGGAGGTCGGCGATGTCCGCTAGCAAGGCGGGATTCAGCGACTTTTTCGAAAACTTCACCAAGTCCGCTTTTCGGCTGGAGACGCATCAGGTCTACACGATTCCGAGTGAGGCGGAGCGGGTTCGTCGGTTTCTGGCTGGGCAGCCCAAGGACGACGAACAGTCTCTGGAGTGGCGACGTCGCGTACAGGAGACTACCAGCGCGGGCAAGACCATGACCCGGGCCAAGATCGTCCGTCGGCCCTTCACTGATTACACCCGTTACCTCATGGAGTGGGGTGTTCCCCGGAACGTTCGTGCCGGTGAGGACTACCGCATCCTGGACCTCACCGACCGTGAGGTGGATCTGCCTCAGCAGGACTTCTGGTTGTTCGACGAGACCACTGTTCTCCTGTTGAACTTCAACCCCGACGGCACGTTGCGCGATCGCGAGTTGCTGGAGTCGCCGCCGGACATTGACCAGTACCTGAAGTGGCGGGACCTCGCCTTGGCGGAGGCAGTTCCGTTCGGTGAGTATCGAGCCTGATCGGCAGGAAGATCAGCGACGAAGCCTGGCGGAGGCGCTCCGGAGCCTCCGCCAGGCTTCTGGCCTGTCCGGGGTTCGGCTCGCCGCGCGCTGCAACATGAGTCAGTCGAAGATCAGCAGGATCGAGACGGGTCGCGTACTTCCCACAGTCGTCGACGTTGAGCGCATCCTCAGGGCGCTGGAGGTGGACTCCTCCGTTTCTCAGGAGCTTCTGAACCTTACTCGCCTCGCGAACGTGGACTACAGGTCGTCGCGAAGCTATGCGAAGGTGGGGCTCTGGCGGAAGCAGGACGAACTTCGTGCCCTGACAGAGATGTCGCGAACGGTCCGTCACTTTCTTCCGGCGATTCCGACCGGTTTGTTGCAGGTGCCTGATTACGCCCGTTCGGTGCTGTCCCGAGTCGTCTCCTTGAAGGCCGAACGTGACGTGGAGAAGATCGTTCAGGCCCGTCAACAGCGGCAGGCCGTTCTGGACGATCCACGGCGTACCTTCTTCTTCCTGATGACCGAGCAGGCGGTTCGTTGGCGCCAAGCCGATTCCGAGGTGATGGTCAGGCAGCTATCGCACATGGCGGATCTGGTGGAGAAACCGAGTGTCGAGATCGGGATCATCCTTCAGTCCACGAAGGTGCTCGAACCGCCGATGAACATCTTCGTCGTGTATGACGACCGGCTGGTGACCGTCGAACTGTTCTCGGGGGAGGTCGCCCTGCGGGACCCGCAGGAGATCGCGTACCACCTGGAGTTGTTCGAGTTCTTCCTGGGGCACGCCATCAGAGGTGAGGAAGCCTCGGAATTCCTTCGGTCGGTCGCGCGCGACTTTATGCGATGACGCGACTCGGCCTTTCGGTCGAGTCGCGCCGTTCCTATCTTTGTGGTCGTGAGCACCCCTGAGTTCGAGCTGAATCTGCCGCCCGGGGTCGTGGCCGAGACCTTCACCTACCGGAACGGGCGAACCACGACCATCTATCGGGCGCCTTTTCCCTCCGAGGGGCCGGTTCGCGGTCTCTGGGAGGGGTATGAGGCGCTGCTCTTCATGTACGCCCACTTCGTCTTCGTGTGGCCGAAGGCCGCCGGCCAGGTCGAGGTCCGGCACGGCACCCTCACCAAGTCCCTGCTCCTGTGGCCGAACGTGCCGATCGAGGGGCAGTGGTGCGCGGAGACGCTCCGGCTCTTCGGTGTCCGGTGGACACGTGACCATCTCGCGAAGTTCCGCCTGTGAGAGGAGGACGTCATGCTCGCCGACATCACGGTCACCTGTGGTGACTGCAAGGGCAAGGGATGCGGGAACTGCGACAACACCGGCTCGATCACCATCGTCGAGGACTGATCCGCCTCAGTCGGCCGTGGTGCCGCCGGAGGTCTCGGCGGCACCGGGGCGAACCCGTTCCCTCGTCGGCCGGATCTCGTCGGCCCCGTGCGCGGTGAGGGAGTCCAGCAGGCGCAGGGAAACCTCCGACTCACTGCCCGGCTCCGCGTGGTAGGTGCACAGCACGAGTCCCGGGTCGCCGGGCAGCTCCAGCGTCTCGTAGAAGAGGGTCATGTCCCCGACCAGGGGGTGGCGGATCAGTTTGCTGCCGTGTGCCTTGTCCCGCACGTCGTGCCGGGCCCACAGGCAGCCGAACAGCTTGCTCTTCATGGACAGTTCGCCGACCAGCGCGGCCATGCCGGCGTCGTCGGGCTGCTGGCCCGCCGAGTACCGCAGGTAGGCCACCGTCTCCTCGGCGACCTTCTGCCACTCCCGGTAGTGGTCGCCGGCGGCGGGGTCGAGGAACACCATGCGCGCCATGTTGCGCTCGGCCGCCGGCATCCGCCCGAAGTCGGCGATCACGGCGCTGGCCATGCGGTTCCACGCCACGACGTCGGTCCTGCCGTTCATGGCGACCGCCGGAACCGGGTCCATCGCGTCGAGCAGGTGCTGGACCTGTGCGCGGACCTTCCTCGGCTGGGCGGGCCGGCGCCGGGGTTTGTTCTGCGCCAACGCCATCAGGTGGTCGTGTTCGGAGGGGTCGAGCTGGAGCGCGCGGGCGACCGCGTTGAGCACCTCGCACGAGGGGTGGGCGGCGCGTCCCTGCTCCAGGCGGATGTAGTAGTCGACGCTCACCCCGGCGAGCTGGGCGACCTCGTTGCGCCGCAGCCCGGGCACCCGGCGGCGGCCGGCGGGCGGCAGCCCCACGTCCTCCGGCCGCAGCCGCGCGCGTCGCGACGCCAGGAAGTCCCCCAACTCGTCCCCTCGGTTCATGGGACCAGTCTGCAACGTGGACTCGCGCCGAGGGTGGTACTGGCGGAACCAGTCTCGGCGGACCTAGGCGTCAGCGGATCTCCCTCCACGAGCGACGGTCGCGGATCGTGGTGGCACACAACGACTTCCGAGACTTCGGGGAGTGGAGAGAACGATGGCACACAACACCTCGTCCACTGTGGCCGCGCACACCGGGACCGGCTCGCCGCTGGCCGGGCGGGTGGCGGTGGTCACCGGGGCGTCCAGCGGCATCGGCGCGGCGGTCGCGTCCCGCCTGGCCGCCGACGGCGCCCGGGTGGCGCTGCTGGCCCGCCGCGCCGACCGGCTGTCCGCGCTGGCCGAGGAGATCGCCGCGGCGGGTGGCGAGGCGCTGCCGGTCGCGGTGGACGTCACCGACGCCGACCAGGTGAGCGCGGCGGCCGAGACGGTGGCCGCGCGGCTGGGCCGGGTCGACCTCGTGGTGAACAACGCCGGCGTGGCGCTGCCGTCGATGATCGACAAGGGTCGGACCGACGACTGGCAGCGGATGATCGACCTGAACGTCACCGGCGTGCTGCGGGTCGTGCACGCGTTCGTGCCCGCGCTGCTGGCGGCCGCCGAGGCCGGAGCGCCCGCCGACCTGGTGAACATCTCCTCGGTCTCGGCCGACGTCATCTACCCCGGCTGGGCGGTCTACGCGGCGACCAAGGCGGCCGTCACCCAGTTCTCGGCCACCCTGCGGGCGGAGCTGGGCGGCCGGGGTGTCCGGGTGACCAACATCGAGCCGGGCATGGTGGACAGCGAGCTGCGGGAGAACGTCAGCGACCCGGAGGCGAAGGCGGCGCTGGACGAGTTCGCCGAGGCGGTCCCGTCGCTGGAGGCCGGCGACCTGGCCGACGTGCTGGCGTTCCTGGTGTCCCGGCCGAGCCGGGTCAACCTGCCAAAGCTGCGGATCATGCCGACCTGGCAGGCCTGAGCCGACGGGGGGAGGCGCGGTGCGACGGCGACTGGGGGCCACCGGACCCGAGGTGGGTGCGGTCGGGCTGGGCTGCATGGGCATGAGCTGGGGCTACGCCGAGTCCCAGCGGGACGACGACCGCTCGCTGGCGGTGATCAGGGAGGCCGTGGAGCGCGGCGTCTCCTTCCTGGACACCGCGCAGGTCTACGGGGACGGCCACAACGAGTCCCTGGTGGGGCGGGCGATCGCCGACCTGCGGGACGACGTGGTGGTCGCGACCAAGACCGGACTGGTCGTGGAGGACCTCGCGGCCCGGCGGATGCGGCGCGACGGGACGCCCCGGCACGTCCGGGCGAGTGCGGAGGAGAGCCTGCGCCGGTTGGGCGTCGAGGCCATCGACCTGCTCTACCTGCACCGCGTCGACCCGGCGGTCCCGCTGGAGGAGACCTGGGGCGCGATGGCCGAGCTGGTGGCCGAGGGCAAGGCGCGGCGTCTGGGCCTGTCCGAGGTGACCGTCGCTGAGGCGGAGCGGGCGCACGCGATCCACCCGGTCGCCGCGATCCAGTCCGAGCTGTCCCTGTGGACCAGGGACGCGCTCGGGGTGCCGGGCGAGCGGGGCGCGGGCGCGGCGGCCGGGGCCGACGACGCCGCCGACGTCGGCGACGTCGTCGGGTGGTGCGCGGCGCACGGCGCGGCCTTCGTGCCCTTCTCCCCGCTGGGCCGGGGATTCCTCACCGGGACGGTGGACGCGTCCGGTCTGGAGGACGGGGACTTCCGCGCGACCAACCCCCGTTTCCAGCGGGACGCGGCCGCGGCCAACGAGCGGATCGTCGACGTGGCGCGCCGGGTGGCGGCCCGACACGACGCGACCCCGGCCCAGGTCGCCCTCGCCTGGGTGCTGGCCAGGGGCGAGCACGTGATCCCCATCCCCGGCACGAGGAGCCCGCGTCACCTGCGGGAGAACCTGGCCGCCGTCGACCTCGCGCTCACCGCCGAGGACCTGGCGGAGCTGGACTCCGCGCCGCCGCCGGTCGGCTCCCGCTACTGACCCACCATCCGCGCCTCTCGCCGCCGTCGGCGGCGTGGGAAGGAACCATGAAGCGTTTCACGGACAAGATCGCATTGATCACGGGTGGCACCAGCGGCATGGGGCTGGCCACCGCGCGACGCCTGCTCGACGAGGGCGCGCACGTGGTGATCACCGGAAGGGACGACGAGCGCCTGCGGGTCGCCGTGGCGTCCCTCGACGGCGGGGACCGCGTGCTGGCGGTGCGCGCCGACGTCGCCCGCTCCGCCGACGCCGACGAGCTGACGCGCCGGGTCGCCGACCGGTTCGGCCGGCTGGACGTGGTGTTCGCCAACGCCGGCGTCGGGGTGTTCAGGCGGTTCGCCGACCTCACGGAGGCCGACTTCGACCACGTGGTCGACGTCAACTTCCGGGGCGTGTTCCTGACCGTCCACAAGGCGCTGCCGCTGCTCGCGGACGGCGGGTCGATCGTCATCAACGCGTCGTGGACGCTCCACCGCGGCCTGCCGGTGTGCTCGCTGTACTCGGCGACCAAGGCCGCCGCGCACAACCTGGCGCGGACGCTGGCCGCCGACCTCGCGGACCGCCGGATCAGGGTCAACTCGGTCAGCCCCGGCTACATCGACACCCCGATGTACCCGGAGGACGCGCTGGACCCGGAGGAGGCGGCCAAGGTGCGCGGCCAGGTCGCGGCGCGGCGGTTCGGCCGACCCGAGGAGGTCGCCGCCGCCGTGGCCTTCCTCGCCTCGGACGACGCGGCCTACGTCAACGGGCAGGACCTCGTGGTCGACGGCGGCCTGGTCGGCGCGATCCCGGCCTGAGGCCGCCCGACGCCGGGTGGCGCGCCCGCGACGCGCCACCCGGCGTCAACGCCCGAGGAAGCCGCCGATCCGCAGCAGGTTCCCGTGCGGGTCGATCAACGCGAACTCCAGCAGGCCGTAGTCGGTCTCGACCGGCGGGTGCAGCCGCGCGTCGCCGAGGTCGAGCGCGGCCCACTCGTCGTGCAGCTCCCGCGCCTCGGCGGCGGTGGTGAACCGGACGTAGCAGCCGCCGGCGTCGACCTTCGGGTCCATGTCCGGGTGTGGGAAGAAGTGCAGCTCGGCGCCGTCCGCGCGACTGGCGACGAGGTACTCGGGGTGCCGTTCCTGGGCGGTGAAGCCGAGCGTGGCGTAGAAGCGGGCGGTGGCGTCGAGGTCGGGGCTGGGCAGGATCGGGATCGTCACGACCGTCATGCCGGCAGGATCCCAGCACCCCCCGACAACGCCGGCGGTCCCGTCGCCCCGTCACCACCGCATGCGCCCGGTCGGGGGTCTTCCCTGCGAACCGGCACCGCCTGTGATGGGCTGCACGCGGGGGTCCGGCACGCCGGTGATCCGTCCGGCGGGTGCCCCGGTCCGAGAGGAGTGGCGATGCCCGCACAGGACGTGGACGTCGTGGTCGTCGGGATGGGACCCGGCGGGGAGCACGTCGCGACCCGGTTGGCCGGGGCCGGCCTCGACGTCGTGGGCGTGGAGGCCCGGCTGCTGGGCGGCGAGTGCCCGTACTACGCCTGTGTCCCCACCAAGATGATGGTGCGCGCGGGCGACGTGCTCGCCGAGGCCCGCCGGGTCGACGGCCTGGCCGGCGCGGCGCAGGCCAGCCCCGACTTCGCCCCGGTCGCGACCCGCATCCGTCGGGAGGCGACCGACGACTGGGACGACGGGGTCGCGGTCCGGCGGTTCGCCGACGCGGGGGGACGGTTCGTGCGCGGGCGTGGGCGGATCACCGCGCCCGGCGAGGTCACCGTCTCCACCTCGGACGGAGATCAGGTGTTCCGGGCGCGGCGCGCCATCGTGCTCAACCCGGGCACCGAGCCGACCGCGCCGCCGATCGACGGCCTGGCCGACACCCCGTACTGGACGAACCGGGACGCGGTGGCGGCCGAGCGGGCGCCGGGGTCGCTCCTGGTCCTGGGCGCCGGACCGGTCGGCTGCGAGTTCGCGCAGGTCTTCGCCCGGTTCGGCAGCCGGGTGACGGTGATTGAGGTGAAGGAGCGCCTGCTGGCCGGGGAGGAACCGGAGGCGTCGGAGATCCTCACCAAGGCCTTCGAGGCCGAGGGGATCACCGTGCGGGCCGGTGTCCAGGTGCGGCGCTTCGACCACGACGGGGCCGGTGGCGGTTTCACCGCGACGCTGGAGTCCGGGGAGGAGCTGAGCGCCCAACGCCTGCTCGTGGCGGCTGGCCGGCGCACCGACCTCGCCGCGTTGGGCGTGGGCGCGCTGGGGCTGGACGAGAACGCCAGGACCCTGGACGTGGACGAGCGGATGCGGCTGGCGCCCGGTGTGTGGGCGGTGGGCGACGTGACGGGGCGCGGGGCGTTCACCCACGTCTCGATGTACCAGGCCAGGATCGCCGCCGCCGACATCCTGGCCTCCGGCGGCGACGGCGGCGACGGCGGCGACGGCGGCGACGGCGGTGGCGGCGGGGGCGACGCCGGCGCGGGCGACGGCGAGGGGGAGAGGGCCGACTACCGCGCCGTGCCCAGGGTGACCTTCACCGACCCCGAGGTCGCCTCGGTCGGGATGACCGAGGCCCAGGCCAGGGAGCGGGGGCTGACGGTGCGGACCGGGAGCACCGACCTGTCGGCCTCGGCCAGGGGGTGGATCCACCGCGCCGGCACGGGACTGGTCAAGGTCGTCGAGGACGCCGAGCGCGGCGTGCTGGTGGGGGCGACCGTCGTCGGGCCGTACGGTGGCGAGGTGCTCGGCGCGCTCGCCGTCGCCGTGCACGGCGAGGTCCCGACGGAACGCCTGCGCCGCATGATCTACGCCTACCCGACCTTCCACCGCGCCGTCGAGTCCGCACTGGACGATCTCCATGCGCGCGGCTGATCCCCTGCGGCGTAACCCTTTCCGGCGACACGTGAGGCGGCCGTCCGGAGTGGAGGGTCGGCGACGGTGCCACCATGGGCTGGTGGGACGCGTCGCCGGGACTGTGGGTCGGGCACTGGCGTTGCTGATGACGACGGTGCTCCCGCTGAGCATGGCGGGATCGCCGGGGGCCGGGGTCTCCACCGCGGCGACGACGCCGACGTCCGTGCTGTCCGTGCCGCCGGGGCGCGCGCGGGCGCCCGAGGAGGCGATCGTCGACGGCCCCACCCGTTTCATGGTGCTGTCGCCGACCCTGGTGCGGCTGGAGTACGCGCGGGACGGCCGGTTCGAGGACCGCCCGTCGTTCAACGCCGTCAACCGCGACTTCCCCGGCGCCGCCTTCGACACGTGGGTGGAGGACGGGACCCGGGTCATCCGCACCGAGCGGCTCACCCTGCGGCACCGACAGGACGGGGAGCCGTTCGGTCCCGACAACCTTTCGGTCGACCTGACGGCCGGCGACCGCGCGGTGACCGCGCGCCCGAGCTTCGCCGACGGCACCGGCGCGGGCGCCCCCTCGCCTGGCAACCTCGGCGGCTGGCGGCGCAGCCTCGACCTGGCGTCCGGCCCGGTGCCGCTGCACGACGGCCTGCTCTCCCGCGAGGGCTGGTACCTGCTCGACGACAGCAGGACGGCGCTGGTGGCCGAGGACGGCTCGCTCGTGCCCCGCGCGCCCAGGGACCGGCCCTACCAGGACGGCTACTTCTTCGGGTACGGCCACGACTACCGGCAGGGGCTGCGCGACCTGCGCGACCTCACCGGGCCGCCGATGTTGTTGCCGCGCTGGGCGTTCGGCAACTGGTTCTCCCGCTACCACCCGTACTCGGCGGCGAACTTCCAGCAGGACGTGGTGCCCCGGTTCCGCGCGCGGCGCGTCCCGTTGGACGTCCTGGTCGTGGACACCGACTACAAGAGCCCCGACCCGTGGAACGGCTGGAACTGGAACCGGAAGCTCTTCCCCGACCCCGCCGGATTCCTGACGTGGGCGCGGAAACAGGGGCTGCGGGTCGCGCTGAACATCCACAACAGCATCAGCCCGCGCGACCCGAAGTACGCGCAGGTGCGGGCGATGCTGGGCAAGGACCTGCCGAAGGGGGACTGCCCGACGGAGTGCCACGTCTTCGACTGGGCCGACGAGCAGCAACTGCGCGCGTACTTCGAACTGCACCGGCCCTTCGAGGACCAGGGCGTGCGCCTGTGGTGGAACGACTGGTGCTGCGACGGCAGCCGGGCCGACATCGAGGGCGTCACACCGGACACCTGGCTCAACGCGCAGTACGCCCTCCGCGACGAGAAGCGGGGCTTCCGCGGGTTCACCTACGCGCGCGGCGGCAGCGGGTTCACCGGGTACGGCGAGAGCCAGCAGTACCCGCAGGGACCCTGGGCCGAACACCGCTACAACATCCACTTCACCGCCGACACCAACTCCTCGTGGGAACTGCTGCCGTTCGCCGCGTTCTACACGGCGGCGCACGGCAACACCGGGAACCCCTACGTCACACACGACATCGGGGCGCACAACGCGGAGAAGCTCCCCGACGACCTCTACGCCAGGTGGATCCAGCTCGGCACGTTCCAACCGATCCTGCGTCTGCACTCCAACCACGGGCTGCGCCTGCCGTGGGACTACCCCGGCCCCGCGCAGGAGTCGGCCGAGGCCTTCCTGCGGCTGCGGTCGAGTCTGGTGCCCTACTCGTACTCCCTCGCCCGGCAGGCCCACGACACCGGCCTGCCCATAGTGCGACCGCTCTACCTCAACTATCCCGAGCACGACGAGGCGTACTCCCACAAACACGAGTTCCTGTACGGCGACGACGTCCTCGTGGCGCCGGTGACCCGCCCCGGCACGGGCGCCGTGGACACCCCGGTGTGGTTCCCGCCGGGCACGTGGGTCGACTACTTCACCGGCCGCCGCCACACGGGGCCGGGCACGGCCACGGTCAGCGCCGACCTGTCCCGGATGCCGGTGTTCCTCCGCGCCGGCGGGGTGCTGCCGACCCGCTCCGACTACGTGGACCACTCCGACCAGCGGCCCATGACGGCGGTGACGCTGGACGTGGCCGCCGGCGGCTCGGGCTCGTTCGACCTCTACGAGGACGCGGGGGAGGGGCTGGGCTACCGGCACGGCCAGCACGCGACCACGCCGATTCGCTACCACCAGGACAACGGCCGGCAGACGGGGAACCTGACCATCGGCGCCGCGCAGGGGCACTACCCCGGCCAGGTCGCGAAACGCGCGTGGACGGCGCGGTTCCGGGACGTGGACCCGCCCACCGGGGTCTGGGTGAACGGGGCCGGCGTCGGGCAGAGCGCGAGCGGACCCGGCTACTCCTACGACCCGGCGAGCCGGACCCTGACCGTGCGGACCGCCCCCGTCCCCACCGCGCGGGCCACGACCGTCGGGTTCGCCGTGGGGAAGATCTCGTCGCTGCTGTCCTGCTCCCAGTGCTCGCAGCCGATCACGGTGCCGGTCGAGCAGGCGCTGCCGGCCCGCGTGGAACGGCTCGACTCCCTGCTCCGGCACCAGGGGCCGACGCGCCGCGCCCACTGATCGCCGCCGTCCTCGGGGCCACGGCGCTCGCCGCGTTCGCGGTGATCGCGGTGATCCGATCCGGGGCGGAACGCGTTGCCCTGATCGACATTCTCGGCGGGGCGCGTCCACTCCCGCGCCGGACGCCACTCCTGTCCACCATCTGCCGTGACGTATCCAGGCTGGGGAGCGCCCCTCCTCAGGATGACGGGTCGAATGTGGAGGCGGGGCCGACAGAAACCGGCAAGAGACGACGGGAAATCCAAGCAGCACAAGGGCGACGGGCGTGAATCGCACCAGATGGCGGGTCGACGGGTCCACCCCGCTCTGCCACCGTGGGTGCCGGCTATGCCGACCACCGCAGCCATATCCGATCCGCATGACATCGGGATCAGGGGGAACGACGTGCATGTCATCGGACGAAGGCGTACCCGGCTCCTCGCCTGTCTCGCCGCCCCGCTGGCGGTGCTCCTGCTCAGCAGTGGCGTGAGCCCGGCGGCCGACCCCACCGACACCGGTCAGGAGGGCGACGCCGCCGCGTCGCGGGACTGGCCGACCTGGCAGAAGGACCTCTCCGGCTCCCGGTCCAACCGGGCGGAGCGCCGGATCACGCCCGCGAACGTGGGTGATCTCCAGCTCAGGTGGGCGTTCACCCACCCCAGACCGAACGACCCGAACCTCGCCGGGATGCTCACCGCCAGGAGCCAGCCCGCGATCGTGGGCGGGATCGCCTACTTCGGCAGCACCGACGGGAAGTTCTACGCCGTGGACGCGAAGACCGGCGCCACGCGGTGGAGCTTCGACCTCGGCACGGTCGACCCGGACACCGGGATCGCCGTCGTGCGCGACAGCCCGGCCGTCGCCAACGGCAAGATCTTCTTCGGCGACTACCGCGGCTACCTGTACGCGCTGGACCAGAAGACCGGGAAGCTGGCGTGGAACGCCCGGATCGACACCCATCCCGCCGCCGTGGTGACCAGCTCGCCGATCGTCTTCGGCGGCCGGGTGTACGTCGGGGTGTCCAGCGGGGACAACGCCGGCGGCCCCGAGACCGCCTGCTGCACGTTCCGAGGGCACATCGACGCGCTGGACGTCGACACCGGCGCGCTGGTCTGGCGGCACCACACGGTGCCAGAGCCCCAGCAGGTGGGCACCTGGCCCAGCGGCGCCGCGCGGTTCGAGCCCTCCGGCGGCGGGGTGTGGAGCTCGCCGGTCATCGACCCGGCCACCAGGACGCTCTACGTCGGAACCGGCCAGAACTACACCGGCAAGGAAGGCGAGACGGACACCGTCCTCGCGCTGGACGCGACGACCGGAGCCGTGCGCTGGAAGCGGCAGATGACCTTCCCCGACGTCTGGCGCACGCTGTGCGCCGACCCGACCCAGCCGCCCGGCTACTGCCCGGGAGCCAGCGAGGGCGCCAACCTCGACTACGACTTCGGCGCGATGCCCAACCTCTTCACCGCCAACGGGCGCAAGCTCGTCGGCATCGGCCAGAAGAGCGGTGTCTACCACGTCTTCGACGCCCGCACCGGCGAGGTCGTCTGGCAGCGCCAGCTCGGCAAGGCGTGGCCCAACGGCGGCGTCGGCGGGGTCCAGTGGGGCGCGAGCTACGACGGGCACCGGCTCTACGTCGCCACCTGGTTCGCTGACCCGGGTTCGCTGTTCGCCCTGGACCCGGCCACCGGGCGCACCCTGTGGGAGACCAAGCACCCCGCCAACGGGTGCAGCACCGGGGGAGCCGCCGGACACCCCGACGTCTGCGCGCTGGCGAACACCCCGGCCGTGACGACCAGCCCCGGCGTGGTCTACGAGGGCAGCGCCGACGGCAAGATGCGCGCCTACTCCGCCGAGAACGGCCGGGTCCTGTGGGAGTTCGACACGATCCGGGACTTCCAGGGCGTGAACGGACTGCCCGGCCACGGGCAGGGCATCTCCGGCGGCGGTGGCGCGGTCGTCGCCGACGGCGTGCTCTACGTCAACTCCGGCTACTTCGGACAGTTCGGCAAGTTCTACCCGACGGACAAGGGATCGGTGCTGTTGGCGTTCTCCCTGCGCTGACTCCACTCCCTCTGGGGCTCCCCGCCTCCGGGCGGGGAGCCCTTTCTGCGCGTGGACCAGCACAGGCTGTCGCGTTGCTCACCGGCCGAGGTGGCCGGTGCTGCTGCGCAGGAGCCAGCGGTGCATGCCTCCGGCCGCCTGCGCGCCGCGACCCTCACCGGCCCTGAGAAGCCAGTGCTGCCGAGACCAGACCGGCCACCTGGTGCGCGAGGAGCGGCCGCAATCCCCACCAGGCCTGTGGAGCTTGTGCTGAACGAAACGAGGCCCGCCGCATCCGGCCCGATCTGTTGCGGTTCTCGCCGGCCGAGGGGCCGCTGCTGCGCCAGATCGACAGTCCCCGCCGGCTTCGGGCTCCCAATCGCGTCCCTGACCGGGCCTCAGATCCGGTGCTGTCCCGCAATGTCACTCGTTGCTGAACCGCCAGGGTCGCGATCAACACCGGTTCTGAGGGGTGGGCCGCACGGTCACGGCTGCTGTAGTGGTCCGAGTGCCCGGTTTGCGGTTCTCGCCGGTCGAGGGCACCGGGGCTGCCCGAGGCCGACAGTCCTTGCCGGCCCTGGGCTCCCGGTTGCGATCCTCACTGGCCGGGCCGGTCGCCGGTGCTGCGATCGGCGAGCTGCCCGGGTCAGTGCTGGGGTTGCGGTGCTTACCGATGTCGAAGAGCCGGTGCTGCACGAGACGATGGTCCGCCGCATCGGGGCCGATCTGTTGCGGTTCTCGCTGGCCGAGGGCACCGGGGCTGCCCGAGGCCGACAGTCCCTGCCGGCCCTGGGCTCCCGGTTGCGATCCTCACTGGCCGGGCCGCAGCACTCTCGTCGATCCACCCGGAGCTGACGCTGCGATCCTCACCGGCCTGAGGGGTCGATGCTGCTCTTCTGGTTGGTGCCGTTGGGGAGTGCCTCGATGAGTTGCGATCCTCACCGGCTCTGAGGGGCGGATGTTGCGCGAGGCGATGGCGAGCCGCATCTGGGGGCGATTTTGCGATCCTTGGCGGTCGAGGAGACCTGCGCGGGGGAACGCCGGGAGATGCGGGTGGCGAGCATCACCGGTTCTGAGGGGCCGTGCTGCATGGTCACGGCTGCTGTAGCGGCCCGGTCGTCCGGTTTGCGGTTCTCGCCGACGGAGGCGGCCGCTGCTGCGCCAGATCGACAGTCGTCCTCGACGGTGGGGTCGGTGCTGTCCGGGGTGGCGTCTCGCCGGTGTGCCCACGGCGGTTGCGATCCTCACCGGCCGAGGGGCCGGTGCTGCGGCAGGCGATCAGTGAGGCGGGATGGGGTGGATGTTGTGTTCCTCACCGGGCCGGTCGCCGGTGCTGCGATCGGCGAGCTGCCCGGGACGGTGACGGGGTCGCGATGCTCGCCAGACCTGAAGGGCTGGTGGTGCTCCGGCGCGATGCGCCCGGGGCCGGCCAGGGCGGATTGTTGTCGCGATCCTCACCGGCTCCGCGGGGCTGATGCTGCACGAGACGGTGGTCCGCCGCATCGGGGCCAATCTGTTGCGATCCTTGCCGGCCGAGGGCCCCAGGGCTGCCCGACGCCGACAGTCCCTGCCGGCCCTGGGCTCCCGGTTGCGATCCTCACCGGGCCTGTGGCCGGTGCTACTGGCGAGCGACCCCACCTCGGTGGGACCTGCGGCCGATTGCGGTTCTCCGCTGACACTGATGGGTCCAGTGCTGCCGTCGCTGGCCGCCTGGCGGTGATCTGCCGTGGCGAGTTGTGTTCCTTACCGGTCCTGACGAGCCGGTGCTGCCGGCCACGGCCGCCGTTGCGACCCGGGTGTCCGCCGTTGCGGTCTTCTCCCGGCTGAGGGGGTTGGTGCTGCCTGCCGCAGCGGTCGTGCCCGAGATCCCAACGTTGTCGCGATCCTCGCTGCGAGCGAAGGGCGTGCGGCACCCGGAGATCGGCCGCCTGTTCGTGGTCGTTGCGGTGCTCACCGGACCTGGAGGGCTCGGGGAGCATGGCAGACGCTTGTCCAGCGCCACGTCCTCGCTGTTGCGATCCCCGCCGGCCCTGAGGGGCCGGTGCTGGCGCAGACCAACGATGTGCCACCCGGTGTGCTCATGTTGCGATGCTCATGACCTCAGAGGCCGGTGCTGCACCTTCGCGGCGCTGATGACGCCTTCGAGGGCGACGTCGTGATCGGCACCGGGTCTGTAGGGCCGGCACTGCGGGCGGAGCGGGATGGTCAACAGGTCCCGTCAGCGGGTTGCGTTCCTCCCGCTCCTTCCGGGGGCTTGTGGGGCCGGTTCTGCCTGCGTGCCGTGCTTCGGCTGCGGGCTCGCACGCCAGCTTGCGATCCTCACCGGCCTCAGAAGCCGGTGCCGCGACCGCCTGACCCGGAGGCGCTGTCCGACGGTTACCGCCCTCACCTGGCCAAACGGGCCGCTGCTGCCCGGTGGGGTTCGGGGAGGTCGCCGTAATTCGGCCGTGAAGGATCAGGCGGTCTCGGCCCTCAACGCCAGGGCACGCCCCCGACAGTTCGGACCGGCCCGGCGTGTCCGTCAGCACGGGGGAATCCGAAGTGGTCTCGTCGTCGACGCCCGGTCGGTGCCCGTCAGATGGGGGACGGCTCACCGAAACGGTGTAGCTCGAATTCAGGAGTGCGGTTCTCGGTGTCGTGAGAGCGGTTCACCCCGGGAGTGTGGCGCCGAGTGGGGCGGTGCGAGAACTGGTCTCTGTCGAGTTCGGGTGTTGTTTTCTCAGCGGCTCGACTGGATCAGGTGTGGTGAGCGTGCTTTTCGTCTGATCATTAGTCCTGAGTGGACTGGCGGAGTCTATTGAGGACATTTCTGTCTACTGAGGACTTGGCGCGTCCGTCGTGGGGCTGGTCCCGGCGGCCACGATCGGGTGGTGTAGGGGAGCGGCCACGCTCACCCGTTCTCGCACTCCGGTCCCGAACGAAGTAAGGGTAGGCTAACTCCGCGCTCCCCGGCCGGTGGCGCCGGCGGTGGACGTGGTCCGTGGTCCACCCGGCCCGGCGCGGGGTGCGCGGACGGCGGTGGTCGGACCTCCCGGAGCCCGGCCGAGGCGGAGAGGAGCAACAGGCGTGACCAACCCCTTCGACAACGAGGACGGGCGGTTCCTCGTCCTGGTCAACGACGAGGGCCAGCACTCGCTGTGGCCGGCCTTCGTCGAGGTGCCCGCCGGCTGGGCGGTGGTCCACGGCGAGGACAGCCGCCAGGCCTGTCTCGACTACGTCAACACCCACTGGACCGACATGCGGCCGAAGAGCCTGATCGAGGCCATGGGCGGCTGAGGCGCCCGTCCACGGACGCCATCGGCCTGAGGCCGCGACGCCGGTCCCGGCGCGGCGAGTCGCGGCTCGTCGCGTCCCGCTCGTCACGCTGCCCGGTGTCCGCCCCTGCGGCCGCCGGGCAGCGGCGTGGGTGGCGTGGTCGCCGTGCCGGCCGCCCGCCACGCCGCGCGGCTGCCGTCGCGCGGTGTTGGACTGGGTGGGACCGTGACAGGCCAGCCCGGAGGTGTTCATGGAGCGTTCCGCCATCGGTGACGAGTCGGGGCGGTCGCGGGAGATCGTCGTCGGCGTGGACGGCTCGGACGCGGGACAGCGGGCGCTGCGCTGGGCCGTCGAGGAGGCGCTGGTCCGTGGCTGCGCGGTCCGCGTGGTCACGGCGTGGGTGCCGGAGCCGCTGACCGAGTTCGCCTTCGCCTCCACCAGGGACGTGCCCGGCGAGCTTGAGGAGGACCTGCGCCGCGAGGTGGACGAGCTGCTCGCGGAGCTGCCCGAGCCGCCGGTGGTCCGGATCAGCGTCGCGCAGGGGCCGCCCGCCGCCGTGTTGCTCGACGCCGCGACCGACGCGGACCTGCTCGTCGTGGGCGCGCACCGGGGCGGCCTGCTCCGGGAGATCACTCTGGGCTCGGTGAGCACGACCTGCGTGCGGCACGCCCGGTGCCCGGTCGTCGTGCTGCCGCCGCCGAGGAGGTCCCGGCAGCACGGCGAGCCCTCCGTCCCGCCCACCGCCTGATCCGGCGTCCGGCCCCGTCCCCGCACCTCCCCGCGGTGCGGGGACGCGCCCGGCTGGGCGGTGGCACGAGTGCCGGGCGGTCGCCGCGGAGGGCGCGCGACACTCGGACGGCCGCGCCCCGAGCGCGTTCCATTCACCCTTCGGCCGGCCAACGCCGCGGTCGTCGGGTTGGCCGCGCGGCGGTCAACGAGCGGGGAATCATCCCACCCGAACACCCTGAACGGCCTGGGAAGCGGCTCGTCAACGGCTGGAGAACCGGCGGCCGACGGCGCGGCAATCATGGGGGAACGGGCCCGCCGGAGATCCGTTCCCCTGTCAAACAACAACATCGTCGGAAGCGATGTCGCCTTGTCGCGCGGGGGTTCCGGGCGGCGATCCCCGGTCCGTGGCGTGAATCACGTGCCAGGAGAACCGCCGGGGATGACCGGTTTGACCAGGGATGACCGGGCTCGGGGGCGTTCGGCGGGGCGGTCACGGCCGGACGGTCCGGGGCCGGACGGCGGGGACGGCTGCGACGGGGGTTCCCCGGGCGCAGGTCAGCCGCGCGGACCCGCCGTCGGCGGGCGGGCCGTGGGTCGTTCGGGCGCGGCCGGACGCGGGTGCGCGTCCGGTGGGTGGCGGCATGTCCGGTCAGGCAAAACACCCGAGGTCGATTGGTGCGGCCGGGGCTTGACAGGGGATCGAGTCGCTGGACCCGGCCGGAACGTGCACACTATTTCACACCCGCATCCCGGCTCTCCCCCTTTCGATAACGCCTGGTGGAGTGTCGGGCGCCGCTGTGTCGCCGGGTTGCCGCCTCTCCGTCGGCCGTCCGCGTGCAAACCCCTGTCGCCGAAGGCCAGAAATGCGTCATAATTGCGATGCGACTCGCCGTCGGAGTATGGTGAGCGCCCCTGACGCACAAGTCGCCGCGTGGAATGCGCGGTTATCGGGGAGGGCGAGGCGGATGGCACAGAAGGTCACCGTGGAACTCGTGGACGATCTGGACGGCACCCGGGCCGAGGAGACCGTCGAGTTCGCGTTGGACGGTGTCGCGTACCAGATCGATCTGTCGGCGACGAACGCCGGCAAGCTCCGGGACGCGTTGGCCACGTTCGTGGCGAGCGCGCGCCGGGCCGGCGGGGGGCGCAAGCGGGGTGGGGCCACCACCGCGCGCAAGGGGGGCGGTCGTCCCGCCAGCGCCGATCGCGAGCAGAACCAGGCGATTCGGGAGTGGGCCCGCAAGCGCGGGATGAAGGTCTCGGAGCGGGGGCGCATCTCCACGGAGGTGCTCAACGCCTACCACCAGGCCAACGAGTGACGGTCGGGTCGGCGGTCGGCCGCGGCGGGTGACGCCGCCGCCGGGCGTCGGCCTGGTGCGGGACGGGTGACACCGCGAGGCTGTCGCCATTCGATCCACGGTGCGTACCCTGGGTTTTGGTGGACACCGTGGATGGGAGGGCCGTGGGCTCGCAAACGTATCTCGCCCGCTTTGTCGGTGGGCCGCTGGACGGGCGTTGGGAGACGTTTTCGGCGCCGTCCGGCTCACCCTTGCGGACGGTCACCCACGTGCACCTGCACAACGGTCCGAAGATCCTGCACCACTACGACCTTGAGTACAACGCGGAACAGGGCTGGGAGTACCGGCTTCGGCCGGTTCCGTAGTCAACGTCCGGGTCCCGTTCCATCGCGGGCCCGGACGTTGTCGTCTCCACCCCCGGTGGTGGTCCGATCGGGCACTCGTGTTGCCCGTTCCGCCATTGGGGTTTCCTTCTCCCGGCGTGATCGCTGACGCCGTGCCGCCACGTTCGTCGTCGCGTCGGGTGCTGTTCGGCGCGCGTTCCCGTCGTTGGCGTGCGCGGTTCCTCGGGTTCCGGGGGTTCCCGCGTTCATCCGGGTTCGTCCGGCGTCCGTGTTCGTGATGTTCGGCGGTTCCGCCGAACCCCGGCCGTTCCCCGTCCCGGTCGATCTTCGTGATCCCTTCCGGCGGTTCTGGTCCCCTTCCCGGCCCGTGCCCGCCGGCACTTGCCGAGATCACGCCAACCCCCTTCCGGAACCTGTCGCGTCGCCGGCCGTCGCGTCGGTTGGTCGGTCGTGACGCGTCTCCCATGCCGTGCCCTGTCGGTCCGCTTGACAACAACATCAACGGCGATATTAGGTGAGCCTAACCTACTTTTGAGGGACGGGACCTGCGGGAACCGTCGAGGACTGGGGGTAGCGGTGACGTCTGGGGCGGGCGAGGGACCGACCGGCGGCGAGGGTGACGGCGTCGTCCGCGACGTGGTGGGCGTCGGGTTCGGTCCGTCCAACCTGGCGCTGGCCGTCGCGGTCGAGGAGCACGCCCGGCGGTCGCCGGCGGGGGAGCGGGTCGACGCCGTGTTCCTGGAGCGACAGCCCCGGTTCGGCTGGCACCGCGGGATGCTGCTCGACGACGCCACCATGCAGGTGTCCTTCCTCAAGGACCTGGTGACGATGCGCGACCCGACCAGCTCGTACAGCTTCCTGTGCTACCTCAGGGAGCGCGGTCGCCTGGTCGACTTCGTCAACCACAAGACGTTGTTCCCGTTGCGCACGGAGTTCCACGACTACCTGGAGTGGGCGGCCGCGCGCGTGGGGCACCTGGCGCGGTACGACTCCGAGGTCGTCGCCGTCGAGCCCGTGACGGACCACGACGGGGAGGTCGTGGCCGTGGACGTGGCGGTCCGGCGCGGCGACGGGGGCGCCGACCGGTACCGCGCCAGGAACCTGGTGCTGGCCCCCGGCCTGCGCCCGCACCTGCCGGCCGACGTGCGGCTGTCGGAGCGGATCTGGCACAACCACGACCTGCTCTCCCGGATCGAGGGGCTGACCGGGACGCCGCGCCGGTTCGTGGTGGTGGGCGCGGGGCAGAGCGCGGCCGAGACCACCGAGTACCTGCACCGGACGTTCCCCTCGGCCGAGGTGTGCGCGGTGTTCGCGCGCTACGGCTACAGCCCGGCGGACGACAGCTCGTTCGCGAACCGGATCTTCGACCCGGAGGCGGTCGACACCTTCTACGCCGCGCCGGAGCCGGTGAAGCGGATGCTCGTCGACTACCACCGCAACACCAACTACTCGGTGGTGGACGTCGACCTGATCGACGACCTCTACCGCAGGACCTACGCGGAGAAGGTGTCGGGGCGGGAGCGCCTGCGCATCCTGCACGCCTCGCGCCTGGTGGACGTGCGGGAGACCGGGGACGGGGTCCGCGCCGCCGTCGAGTTCCTCCCCACCGGTCGGCGCACGCCCCTCGACGCGGACGTCGTCGTCTACGCCACCGGGTACCGGCCGAGCGATCCCCTGGAACTCCTCGGCCCGTTGGCCGGCCTGTGTCGGCGGGACGAGGCGGGGCGGCCGAGGATCGGCCGGGACTACCGCGTGGTGACCGACGACGCGGTGCGGGCCGGCATCTACGTCCAGGGGGCCACCGAGCACACGCACGGGATCACCTCGACGCTGCTGTCCACCACGGCCGTCCGGGTCGGCGAGATCCTCAACTCGATCATCGACCACGGCCGCCGACCGACGGCGGCGCCCCGTCCGGCCTACGCGTTGAGCGGCAATCCGGCCTGAGCCGCGCTCCGGCCGCCAGCCACCGCCAGCTACCGCCAGCCGCCGCCGGCCACGTCCGGTCGCTGGTCGTTGGTTCGAGCGGGGTGGGGAGGACGCGCCCGTCCCCACCCCGCCTCTGGTCAGCGGGCCGACCAGGACCCGTCAGTGGCCAGGACCGTGAGCCGCTGCGTGGCCCTGGTCAACGCGACGTAGAGCGCGCGGCGCCCGGTCGGCGACTCGGCGAGCAGATCGCCCGGCTCCACCAGCACCACGCCGTCGTACTCCAGCCCCTTCGCGTCGAGGCTGCCGACGACCCGCAGCCGGTCGTCGCCCAGCCCGTCGACCCAGGAGCGCACCTCCCCGACCCTGTCCATGGCCGGGATCACCGCCACTGTTCCGTCCACAGTGGACAGCAGTTCGGCGGCGGCCTCCCTGGTCGCCGACGCGAGGGCGTCCGGCTCCACCACGCTCACCACCGGCTCCACGCCGGTGGACCGCACCGCCCTCGGCAGCTCCTCGGCCGAGGCGAGGTCGCCCAACGCGGACGCGGCCACCGCGAAGATCTCCGCCGAGTTGCGGTAGTTGGTGCGCAGCCGGTAGCTGCGCCGGGTCCGCGCCGAACCCAACGCCTCGTCCCTGGCCTCCTCGGCCTCCTCCGGCGTGGGCCACGAGGTCTGGACGGGGTCGCCGACCAGCGTCCAGCTCGCGTAGCGGCCGCGCCGGCCGAGCATGCGCCACTGCATCGGCGAGACGTCCTGCACCTCGTCGACCACGATGTGCGAGTACTCGTCGTAGTGCTGCGGCCGCCGGGGACGGCCGTCGGAGGACCCCTGGTCCCACTGCGCCGCGCCGCCCCGCCGGCGGCGCTTCGGCGGCGGCCCCAGCAGGACCCGCAGCTCGTCCAGCAACGCCACGTCCGCCGTGGACCAGCCGTCCCCGTCGGCCACGGCCCCGGCCAGCAGCTCGACCTCCTCCTGGCTCAGCACGCCCTTGGCGGCCCGCGTCAGCCGGTCGCGGTCCCGCAGCCAGCTCAGCACCCACGTCGGGCTCAGCACCGGCCACCACCGGACGAGGAAGCGGTGGAACTCCATCCGCTCGCCAAGCTCGTGGATCATCTCCGCCCGGTCGGGGCGGAAGGTGTCGTCGGCGTACTCCTCCGCCTTGCGGGCCAGCGCCTCCAGCAGCGCCTCGGCCGCGTCGACCCGGTGCTGGTTGGGCTGGCCGGCCCGGTGCACCCGCCGCCGCACCCGGTCCAGCTCCCGCGCGTCGAGCCGGATGACCTCGCCGCCGTAGACGATGCGCATCTCGGTGGGCGTGTCCGGTGGCGTCTGGCGGACCAGCCGGCGCAGCACGCGGACCATCCGCGAGGAGCCCTTCACCGCGGCCACCGCCGGCGGGTCGACCCGCGTGGCGCGGACGCCGTCGAGCAGCTCGCCCAGCGACCGCAGCTCCGCGCTGGTCTCGCCCATCGAGGGGAGCACCCGGGAGATGTAGCTGGTGAACACCGGCGACGGACCCACGACCAGCACGCCCGTGCCGAGGCGGCGCCGCTCCCGGTACAGCAGGTAGGCCACGCGGTGCAGGGCCACGGCGGTCTTGCCGGTGCCGGGCCCGCCGGTGATCTCGGTGACGCCGCCGGCCGGGGCCCTGATCGCCTCGTCCTGCTCGCGCTGGATCGTCGCGACGATGTTGTGCATGGCCTCGCCCCTGGCGCGGCCCAGCGCGGCCATGAGCGCGCCCTCGCCGACGATCGGCATCCCCTCGGGCAGCGCCTCGGGCATCAGCGGCTCGTCGTCGACGTCGGTCACCGTCTCGCCGGAGCAGTGGATCACCCTGCGGCGGAGCACGTCCATCGGCTCCTGCGGGGTCGCCTGGTAGAACGCGGCGGCGGCCGGTGCCCGCCAGTCGGTCACCAGGTTGTGGTGCTCCGCGTCCCGCACGCCCAGCCGGCCGATCCGCAGCGCCTGCCCGTCGGCCAGGTCGAGCCGGCCGAACACGAGCCCCTCGTGCTCGGTGTCCAGCGCCTGGAGCAGCCGGTTGGCGTAGCGCACCATGGCGTCCCTGTCGAACAGCATGGCGGCCTGCTCGAAGGCGGCCTCCTGGCCGGCGCCGTGGGCCAGCTCGTAGCCCTTCGCCCGCATCGTCTCGGCCTCGGCCCGCAGTTCGGCCAGCCGGGCGTACACCCGGTCGACGTGCTCCTGCTCGGCGGCGATCTCGGCCTGCCTGATGGACGCGTCCAACAACGCGGCTCTCTCCTGTACGGATCGACGGAAGACGGAAGTGCGACAGTACGTGTTCCCCGTCGGCGCGGAACCAAGCACCGGGGGGTGTCCCGGTGGGGTGACGGAGGTAGGCTGGGTGGTGTCCACACCGGAGGCGAAACACCCCTGGTTTGGGACGATTTCTCACCCGATCTGGGTCATGCACTGACTGTCAGTCACGCTCACGCGGGTGGCTCGTTGCTGTTCCTCGCCGGTTCCGCCTGATCCTGGGTGATCGCGCGGACACATCCCGTGGCCCTCCGGCGGTCGCCGCGGGAGGCGGCTCCTGGCAGGGGAACGTCCACTGTGTATTGATCACCTGGCCGGCCCGGCCGCCCCGTCCACGGGGCGATGGTCCGTCCACGGTGGACACCGGCCGACGGCGGGCTCGGCTCCGCCGGCCGAGTGAGGCGGAGAGACGTAGGTCACATCGGATCCTGTCACGTCCTGCCGAGCTGTCCCGTCAGGAAGGTGCAAGCGCCAACAACGGCAAGCAAGGAGCGCACTGTGGATGCTCGCTTGAACCTCTTCGACAACCCGGTCGCGACGCGGTTCCTGAAGCAGATCATCTCGGCGGGCAGGGTCGTCGCGGACTCGTCGCTGCCGGCCGCGACCCAGGAGCTGGTGAAGATCCGCGCCAGCCAGATCAACGGCTGCGGCTTCTGCACGGACATGCACACCAAGGAGGCCGCGCACGCCGGGGAGACGTCGGTGCGCCTCAACCTGGTCGCGACGTGGCGGGAGGCCACGGTGTTCACCGAGGCCGAGCGCGCGGCCCTGGAGCTGACGGAGCAGGCGACCCGCATCGCCGACGCGGCCGGCGGGGTCTCGGACGAGGTCTGGGCCAACGCCGCCAAGCACTACGACGAGGAGCAGCTCGGGGCCCTGGTGTCCCTCATCGCCCTCATCAACGCCTTCAACCGGGTGAACGTCATCGTCCGGCAGCCCGCCGGCGACTACCAGCCCGGCCAGTTCGGGTGATGAGCGCGCCCGTCGGGGCGCTCCGTGCCGCCACGCGCCAGCGGCGGCACGGGGCGCCCTCTCCGGGTGCCGGGGAGCCGGTCCGGCACACCCGCCGCCTGGAGAACAGGCCCTGCCAGGTCCTACGGCCTGTCCTCACAGTTGGTGAGGCTGATCTTGATTCCGGGGTGTCGTGCGTGGGCATGAGTTGGCCGGCGATCAGGGGTGGGTGATCGGGCGGGTGTTGCGAGGCATCGGCGTGATCGACGGGATGTTGTTCAGCACCAAAACCCTGCACCGCTGCGGTGGCGCGGTTGCGGGTGATCGCCGAGCTGATCAGCGAACGTGACTGGGAGGTCTGGGTGGGCTCCGGCGTCGTGCGTGCCCACCGGCACGCCACCGGGGCGAACCAGTTGGTCATGATGTGGGCCGCTCCGTTCTCGTCGCCGTCCCGACCTGACCTTCGAGGGCAGACCCGATGGGTTGTCCTCAAGGTTGGTGTGGTTGATCTCGATCCCCGGGTGTCGTACGCGCGCACGTTGGCCGGCGGGCAGGGGTGGGTGATCGAGCGGGTGTTGCCTGCCTCGGGCAGGAAGGGACGCCCACCGGGGGGAGGAGCCATCCGCGTGATCAACGGGTTGCTGTTCAAGGCGAAGACGGGTGTGGCATGGCGTGACCCGCCGGCACGGTATGGGCCGTGGAGGACGGTGTCGACAACCGGTTCTGGCGGTGGTCGCCCACCGCGACCCTGACCGCTGCGGTGGTGCGGGTGCGGGTGATCGCTGGGGTGATCAGCGAACTCGACTGGGAGGTCTCGGTCGACTTCAGCAGCGTGCGCGCCCACCAGCACACCACCGGGGCGAATCAGTTGGTCATGCTGTGGGCCGCTCCGTTCTCGTCGCCGTCCCGACCTGACCTTCGAGGGCAGACCCTACGGCTTGTCCTCAAGGATGGCCGATCGTTTGATCCTGGGGCGTCGCGCGCGGGCATGAGTTGGCCGGCGGGCAGGGGTGGGTGATCGATCTGCTGTTGCGAGGTATCCGTGTGATCGACGGGATGCTGTTCAGCGCCAGAACTCCGACTACTGCGGTGGTGTGGGGTGCGGGTGATCGCTGGGGTGATCAGCGAACGTGTCTGGGAGGTGGCGGTCGACTCCAGCAGCGTGCGCGCCCACCGGGGAGAATCAGTTGGTCATGCTGTGGGTCGCTCCGTTCTCGTTGCCGTCTCGACGTGGCTTTGAGGGCAGGCTTGAGGACGTGTCCTCACAGTCGGTGTGGCTGATCTCGACCCCTGGGTGATCGATCTGCTGTTGCGAGGCATCCGCGTGATCAAGGGGACGCTGTTCAGCGCCGGAACCCTGCACCGCTGCGGTGGTGTGGGGTGCAGGTGATCGTCGGGGAGATCAGCGAATGCCACTGGGAGGTCTGGGTCGGCTCCAGCAGCGTGGGCGCCCACCGGCGCACCACCGCGGCGAACCGGTTGGTCATGTTGTGGGCCGCTTCGTCCTCGTCGTCCTCCCGACGTGGCCTTCCGAGGGCAGACCCGATGGGTTGTCCTCAAGGTTGGTGAGGCTGATCTTGAATCCGGGATGTCGTGCGCGGGCATGAGTTGGCCGGCGAGCAGGGGTGGGTGATCGATCCGCTGTTACGAGGCATCCGCGTGATCAAGGGGACGCTGTTCAGCGCCGGGACCCTGCACCGCTGCGGTGGCGCGGGTGATCGCTGGGGTGATCAGCGAACGTGATTGGGAGGTCTGGGTGGGCTCCGGCAGCGTGCGCGCCCACCGGCACACCACAGGCGCGAATCGGTTGGTTATGCCGTCGGTCGCCCCGTTCTCGTTGCCGTCTCGACCTGGCTTTGAGGGCAGACCCGATGGGTTGTCCCTCAAGGTTGGTGTGGCTGATCTCGACCCCCGGGGCGCGGCACGCGGGCATGAGTTGACCGGCGGGCAGGGACAGGCGATCGAGCTGCTGTTGCGAGGCATCGGCGTGATCAAGGGGATGCTGTTCAGCGCCGGGACCCTGCACCGCTGCGGTGGCGCGGGTGCGGGTGATCGCCGAGGCGATCAATGGACCTCAACTGGAAGGTCTGGGTCGGCTCCAGCAGCGTGCGTGCCCACCGGCACACCACAGGCGCGAATCGGTTGGTTATGCCGTCGGTCGCTCCGTTCTCGTAGCCGTCCCGAGCTGGCTTTGAGGGCAGGCTTGAGGACGTGTCCTCACAGTTGGTGTGGCTGATCTCGATCCCTGGGTGATCGATCTGCTGTTGCGAGGCATCGGCGTGATCAAGGGGATGCTGTTCAGCTCCGGGGCCCTGACCGCTGCGGTGGTGTGGGTGCGGGTGATCGCCGAGGCGATCAATGGACCTCAACTGGAAGGTCTGGGTCGGCTCCAGCAGCGTGCGTGCCCACCGGCACACCACAGGCGCGAATCGGTTGGTTATGCCGTCGGTCGCTCCGTTCTCGTAGCCGTCCCGAGCTGGCTTTGAGGGCAGGCTTGAGGACGTGTCCTCACAGTTGGTGTGGCTGATCTCGATCCCTGGGTGATCGATCTGCTGTTGCGAGGCATCGGCGTGATCAAGGGGATGCTGTTCAGCTCCGGGGCCCTGACCGCTGCGGTGGTGTGGGTGCGGGTGATCGTCGGGGAGATCAGCGAATGCCACTGGGAGGTCTGGGTCGGCTCTGGCGCCGTGCGTGCCCACCGGCGCACCACCGGGGCGAACCGGTTGGTCATGTTGTCGGCCGCTCCGTTCTCGTCGCCGTCCCGAGCTGGCTTTGAGGGCAGGCTTGAGGACGTGTCCTCACAGTTGGTGAGGTCGGTCTTGATTCCGGGGTGTCGTGCGTCGGCATGAGTTTGACGGGCGAGCAGGGGTGGGCGATCGAGCCGTTGTTGCGAGGTATCCGCGTGATCGACGGGATGCTGTTCAGCGCCGGGACCCTGACCGCTGCGGTGGCGCGAATCGGTTGGTCATGTCGTCGGCTGGTTCTGCGGTGGACCCACCAGGAAGATTCACCTGGCCTGCGATGGGCACGGCCGACCGATGATCCGTCCAACCGGGAGATCGCGGACAAGGGTTGGTCCAGCCATGTGGTCCGGACTCAACCGCGCGGACGGGATGTTCTGGCCGTCATCCCCGAACGCCGGGACCAGCGAGCCGCCTGACTGCGTCGCGGCCGGACAGATGGTCGTTCCCCGGCTTGCGGCCCGCTCTCTATCGGTGTCGCCACGTGGTTGAGCGTTGCTTCAACCGGGTTCAAGCAGTTCCGGACCCTCACGACCTGGCCTTGAGGGCGGGCCCTAACGGCGTGGCAGGACGCTCTGAACCATCACGTGGAGCCGGGCGCGCAGGCGGGCCGGGTCGGCGGGGCCGACCGTGATCCACTCCGATCCGTCGGGGCCGGGGTCGCCGTGCAGCGCGTACCGCCCGGGAGGATCGACGTCGAACCAGCTCAGCACGGCGGAACGGTGCCGGCGGCCGAGCGGGTCCACCGCGTTGGCCGCGATCTGCCCGCCCCGCGTCCTCGGCTGGTTCATGATCTCGTCGTAGGCCCTGCGCTCGCGCGCGGCCGTGTCGACGTGGTGCACGGCGGACAGCACGCCGCCGAACTCGTCGTCGTCGGCGCGGCGGCGCTGGTCGGAGGGGGCCAGCGCCGCCGCCGGCAGGCTCACGGCCCGGCGCGGCCCCGGCGGCGCCGCCGGCAGGCGCTCGACCACCGCCGTGGCCGCGTCGACCGAGGGGACGTGCTCGACGTGCAGGTCGCCGCCGTGGTGCTCGGACTCGCCGGGGACCTGCACCGCGACCAGCGCGCCGTCCCTCCCGTGCACCGCGATCATCCGGAACGGCGAGACCGCGGTGGGCTCGGGCAGCCACACCGCGTCCAACCAGAGGGTGGGACGGGCGAGGGCGCGCAGCGCGTCCTCCAGGTCCGGGTCGAGCTGGTCGCCCCGGAGCAGCCCGGTCGAGCGCAGCTCGGCCGCCACGCGCCGGCGGATCTCCGCCCGCTCCTCCACGGTGTCGCCGTGCGACCGGACCTCCAGCGGGAACGGGTAGCCGTCGAGATCCAGCGACTCCCACACCTGGTCCAGTTGCCTCGGGGTGAGCCGCCACGACGGGGCCATGGGATCTCCTCGTTCGCTTCTCGTGCCCTCGCGCGGGCACGGCGGCCGTCACCGGCCGCCGCCCCGCGCGTCGACGTGTCCCGTCACTCCCCGATGACCGGGGGAGCGACCTTGTCGATGCCGTAGATGTCGTCGGTCTCGACCAGGTAGCTCGGGCGCTGGTGCTCCTTGTCCTCGGCGCCGCCCCGTCCCGCGCCGGGGGCCATTCCCGCCGCGCCCATTCCCGCCGCACCAGGGCGGCCACCCGCCCCCGCTCCCGCGCCGCCCGGCCCGGTGGGGCCGAAACCACCGGGGCCGCCGCGCTGGCCGCCGAGCGCGCCGCTCTGGCCACCCGGTCCGGGACCGCTGCCCTTCGGGCCGGAACCGCCGGCGCCGGGGCCGCCACCGCTCACGCCACCGGGGCCGCCGGGTCGGAATCCGCCCGCGCCGCCACCGGGAAGTCCTCCACCGAAGCCACCGCCAGGGAAGCCGCCGGCGAAGCCCTCGCCGCCCCCGCCGCCGCCCTGGGGGCCGAAGTCGCCGTACCGGCCCGGGGTTGGCGTGGGCGTCGGGGTCACCGTCCTCGACGGGTCGACCACGGCCGGGTCGGGTTGGTACGGCCCCGGCCGGCGCGGGTCCGGCTGGAAGGGATCGGGTCGGTACGGGTCGGGGTGCTGCGGGGGCGGCGGCGTCACCGGGGGCGGTGTCACCGGCGGCGGGTCCACCCGAGGCGGAGGCGTCTGCCTCCGGTCGTCGCCGTCCTTGTCGGGCGAGGGCCGGTGCACCGGCCGCTCCACGCGGGGCGGTGGCGGAGGCGGTGGGGGAGGCGGCGGTGGCGGAGGCGGGGGAGGTGGTGGTGGCGGTTTCGGCTTCGACGGGTCCTCGGGCGGGCTGAACGCCGGCACCGTCGTGTCGACCTGCTGGTACACCTGGCTGTAGACCGCGTTCATCACGGCCACCGCCTGCTGCTTGGCCTCCTCCCGCTCCCGGGCCTGGGCGAAGGCGTCCATCACGCCGCCGACGGGGTTGAGCCCCGACGTCAGCAGGGTGCGCCCCCAGTTGTGCTCCTTGGGCGGCGGCACCGTGTTCTTGGTCTGCTCGGCGGCTGATCCGGCCTCGCGCAGCTTGTTGCCGGTGAGCTGGGTGGCGGCGGCCATCTGGTCGCCCCAGCGCGCCATCGGCTCGCCCGCGGCGACCGCCGCCTGCGCGGCGTCCCCCTCCCAGTGGTCGTTGATGGCGTTGGGCAGCGCCGTGCGGAAGTCGCCGGCGGCCTCGGTCAGCTTCGTCCCGATCTTCTCCCACGCCGCGGCGATCTCGTTCATCTCGCCGGGCTTCAGGGAGTTCTGGGTCATGTCGTAGATGCGCTGGTGCTCCCAGGACGCCCAGTTGTCGCGCGCGTTGATCGCCGGCGGGTCGTAGCCGCTGACATCGTCCTCGTACCGGCGGTTCTCCCGGTGCAGCCGGTCGCGCTGCTCGTCACCCCGCTCCCGCGCGTCCCTGGCGCGCCGCTCCTCGTCCCGGGAGGGACGGCCCGTCAGCCACCGGCCCGCGTCGTCGAGGCCTCCCCCGACCGAATCCCAGAAGCCCATCGCCTCTCACACCCCTACCGTCCGGGCAGCGTCGGCTCGCTCCGCGTCGTGATCCCGATGGCGGCGTCCCCGTGTCCCGCGTCAGCAGGCGCGGGCGTTCCCCCGGGGTCGCGGTCCGACGAGGTCGCCATCGCCCCTCCTGCGAGGTCACGGCTCGGACAAACGACGTTAGCAGCGCGAAACCACCCAGAGGGATGTTTCCGGCTAGTTCCGTGGAGGGGGTACGCGGTTCGTCGACCGCCCCTGATCACCGGCAACGCCCCGCGTTCCCCTGTCGTGTGGGGAGCGGGGGAGCGGGTTCGCCCGGATGGCCGCTGCCCCCGACGTCCTGTTGGTCCGATCGTGGAAAGGATTCCTCCCGACGGCGACGGAGGAACGGTCGGAACGTGACGGGGTGTGGGAGCCGGGATGACCTGGTGGCTGTGGCGGTGGTGGGTTCGTGAGCGCTGCCGACGGGTGATGGCACGCCGGGGGCGGTTGCGGGTGGAGCTGGACGGCAGGCGGCGCATCGTCGTGGTCACGCCTCGGGGCGAGCGCGTCCTGCTGGAGCCGTTGCAGGCGGGAGCGCTCAGGGCGGAGTTGCGGGCCGCCGTCCGCGCCCGCGCGCGGATGGACCCGTAGGCGCGCCGTCCCTCTCGCGTCCGGGCGGCGGTCGCGCCGAACGGACTCGGCTCAGGGGACGCCGGCGTCACCGCGACCGCACGCGACGCCGTCGCGGTTGGTGTCGAGCTGGTGGCGATCCCTGCCCCGGACGGCGAGCGGCCCGAAACCGTGCTCCCGCAACCAGGCGCAGGCTTCGCCGGTCCCCGGAGGGAACCGCCACGGCACGCACTGGGAAGGCTCGCCGTAGGCGTGGTCGCAGCCGTCGGCTCCCTCGGGAACGTCCGCCGGGGCCGGCTCAGGGGCTGCCGGGGGAGGACCGGACGCGCCGGTGCGGGGCGGGGAGCCAGAGACGGTGTCCCAGTTCCCCGTGCTGGCGCGGATGTCCGCTCCTGTCGAGGTGTCCGGGACGGCGGACGGAGACGTCGTGGAGCCGGTGAACGGCAGGACGTGCGGGGCCGCGGCGGCCGTGCGGGGAGGCGGGGTGGTCGAGCCGTTCTCCGGGTACAGGGTTCGCGCCGCCACACCGGCCACCGCCAGCAGGGCGACGACACCGCAGCACACGAGACCGGCGAGCCGCAGTCGATGCCGGCTCATCCGAGCCGCGCCCGTCGCGTGAGCGGCGACCCCGAGGAAGAGAACGTTGAGGGGGCCGCGCCATGCCCGACGGGCGCGGAGTCCACTATGGACCGAAGTGCGCCGCGGTAGGGCCGATTCCCGTGTCGTAGCGCGGTGATCACGTCGTCTCTCCCGTCCGGTCCTGGTGCTTCTCGTGTGCGCGAGGTTCCACGCCCGCGGCTCGCGGGAGCGGTCGCCGTGGGGAAGCGCTTTCCCCGTGGTGCGGGGAAGGACCCGGGCCGTCGAGGAGGCGCGAGATCGCAGGCCTCGCGCCCACACATGGCTGGGCGACCAGCCACGGACCACCACCCTCGTGAGGCGAACACCCCCGTCGCGTCGCAGTGGGGCGATCTTGGGATCGTGTCGCCCCGACGACCCGTTACCGGGGAACCCCCGCTGTCCACGGTGGTCGCACCGACGTCTTTCGGCCTTCCCCCAACGAGATCTCGCTCGGTGGCCGGCGGGATTGGGCCGACCGGGGGATGTGCCCGGGCCGGTGTGGTGAATACTGCTGGCTGGGCCCGTGTGGGTTCGGAGTGGACACGTGGTGGCCGTTCGCGTCCGTCCCGGATCTCCGCGTCCGTCCGGCTGCACTTCGCCCGGCAGCGGTGTCCTCCCTGTCCACGACCTGTCGAACACGCGGACACGTCCGCGTCGGTCGTCGTCGGGCGCCGCGGCGATGTGGGACCGTTCTCATAGGTCCCAGCCCTGTCCCAGCGTTCGCCCGGGAGGCAGCGATGGCCGACGCGCCCGTCACCGGACTGCCCGACCTGACCGGCACGGTCACCCTCGTGACCGGGGCCGGCGGCAACATCGGAGCGGGGATCGCCCGGCGCTTCGCGGCGGCCGGGTCCGCCGTGGTCGCCCACTACTGGTCCAGCGCCGACCGCGCCCGGCGGCTCGCCACCGGCATCCGCGCCGAGGGCGGCAGGGCGTCGTGGGAACAGGCGGACCTGCGGGACCCGGTGGCCGTGGACCGGCTGCTGGAGGCCGTGGTGGGCACGTTCGGGCGGATCGACGTGCTCGTGAACAACGCGGGTGTGCAGCCGGTGGAACCCCTGCCCGAGATGGACTTCGACCGGTGGCGCGAGGTGGTGGCCGCCAACGCGCACAGCACGTTCCTCGCCACCAGGGCGGCCGCCCGGCACATGATCGAGCAGGGCGACGGCGGCTCGGTCATCTCCATCGCCTCGATCGAGGCCGTCCACCCCGCCGTGGGGCACGCGCACTACAGCGCGGCCAAGGCCGCGGTGCGGATACACGCCCGCGCCGCCGCCGTGGAGTACGGGCCGCACGGCATCAGGGTGAACAGCGTCTCCCCCGGCCTGGTGACCAGGGAGGGGATCGAGCGGGACTGGCCGGAGGGAGTCCGGCGGTGGCGGGCGTCGGCCCCGCTGACCCGACTGGGCACGCCCGAGGACGTCGGGAACGCCTGCGTCTTCCTCGCCTCGCCGCTGGCCTCCTGGATCACCGGGCACGACCTCGTCGTCGACGGCGGGGTCTCGGCGGGGTCGGCGTGGTGAGCGGGACGCACCAGGAGGCCGCGCGGATCGTGGAGCTGCTCGGCCTGCGCCCGCTCCCGGTCGAGGGCGGGCACTGGGCCCAGACCTGGCGCGACGACCACGGCTCGGCCATCTACTACCTGCTGGCGGCGCCGGAGTTCTCCGCGCTCCACCGGCTGGCCCACCCGGAGGTCTTCGCCTACCACGCCGGCGCGCCCGCCCGCATGTTCCTGGTGGGCCCGGACCGCCGGGTCGAGGAGCCGGTGCTCGGACCCGACCTGGCCGCCGGCCAGCGCCCCCAGGTCGTCGTGCCCGCCGGGGCCTGGCAGGCGACCGAGACGCTGGGCGCGTGGACCCTGCTGGGCACGTTCATGGCGCCGCCCTACACCGACGACGCCGTGGAGTTCGCCGGGGCGGCCGACCTGGCCGACCTGGCCGCGCGGCACCCGGCGCACGCGGAGCGCATCCGCCGGCTCAGCCGGTCCTGATCCCCCGAGGCCCCTCGTCCGTCCACTGAGGACGACGGGTGCCCCGGACACGAGGAAGGGGCGATCCGGCGGAACCGGATCGCCCCTTGTGCCCCGGGTGGACGTCGTCGGTGCGTCACCGTCGCGCGGTGGGAGGCACCTCAGGACGTCGCCAGGTCCTCGGCCGTCACTCGTCGCGGAACTTGTTGCCGGAGCCGGCGGCGGTGGCGCTGTCCACCTCGGACTCGCCGGTGTCACCGGTGTCACCGGACTCGGCGTTGCCGGAGCCGGCGGTGCCGATGGCGGTGGTGTCCTCGCTGGCGATCGCGATGGCGTCCACGTCGCCGTAGTTGTTGCCACCGGTGGAGATGGCGTCACCGGAGTCGCCGGAGTCGCCGCTCGCGGAGAGGTTGGCGCTGACGGCGTCGTCGTCACCGTAGCTGCCGTAGCTGTGGTGACCGTACCCCTTGTGGTGGTGGCCGTAGCCGTGGTGGTGGCCGTACCCCTTGTGGTGCCCGTAACCCTTGTGGTGGCCGTAGCCGTGGTGACCGTAGCCCTTGTGGTGGCCGTAGCCGTAGCCGTGGTGGCCGTAGCCGTGGTGACCGTAGCCCTTGCCGTGCCCACTCGCGGTGGCGCTGTCGATGTCGACGTCGCCGGAGTCACCGGTGTCGCCGCTCGCGGCGTTGCCGGAGGCGACGGCGCCACTGCAGAAGGTCGTCGAGCTGGCGATCGCGATGCAGTGCACGTCGCCGTAGTTGTTGCCGCCAGCGGCGATCACGTCGCCGGAGTCGCCGGTGTCACCGGAGATCCCGACGTTGCCGCTGGTGGCGTCGGAGTCGTGGCCGTAGCCGTGGTGGTGCCCGTAACCCTTGTGGTGGCCGTAGCCGTGGTGACCGTAGCCCTTGTGGTGGCCGTGGCCGTAGCCGTGGTGGCCGTAGCCGTGGCCCTTGTGGCCGTAGGTCCGGTCGCCGTAGCCCTTGTGACCGAACCGCTTGTGGCCGTAGCCGGCGGCGGTGGCGCTGTCGATGTCGACGTCGCCGGAGTCACCGGTGACACCGGTGGCCGCGTTGCCGGAGGCCAGGGCGCCCACGCAGGTGGTGTCCTCGCTGGCGATGGCGATGCAGTGCACGTCGCCGAAGTTGTTGCCACCGGTCGAGATGGCGTCGCCGGAGTCGCCGGAGTCACCCGAGACGCCGACGTTGCCGCTGGTGGCGTCGCTGTCGTAGTAGTCGTAGTGCTCGGAGTACGGGCCGTAACCGTGGTGGTGGTGGTACGGGCGGTGGCCCTTGTGGTGGTGGCCGTAGCCCTTGTGGTGCCCGTAGCCCTTGTGGTGCCCGTAACCCTTGTGGTGGTGGCCGTAGCCGTGGTGGTGGCCGTACCCGTCACGGTCGGAGATCTTCTCGGCCTCACCCTTGTCACCCTTGTGGCCCTTGAACCACTTGTGGAACCAGTGGCCCGTGGTGGTGACGCTGTCGACGTCGACGTCACCGGAGTCGCCGGAGTCGCCGGTCTCGACGTTGCCGGAGCCCACCGTGCCCAGGCAGGTGGTGCCGTCCTCGTCGCCGGCCACGGTGATGCAGTCGACGTCGTTGTAGTTGTTGCCACCACTGGTCAGCGCGTCGCCGGTGTCGCCGGTGTCGCCGGTGGCGGCGACGTTCCAGCTCGCGGCCTCCTCGCTGAAGTAGTCGTAGTAGCCGTGGTGGCCGTAGTGGTGGTACGGGCGGTGGCCCTTGTGGTGGTGGCCGTGCCCCTTGTGGTGGTGACCCTTGTGATGGCCCTTGTGGTGGTGGCCCTTGTGCCCGTGGCCGCTGCGGCCGTGGGCCTGGCTGTTGATGCCGGCGTCACCGGAGTCCCCGCTGTCGCCACTGTTGACGTTGCCGGACTCCTGGGCGCCGCCGCCGCAGAGCTTGCCGGTGTCGTCGCCCACCAGGATCTTGCAGACGTTCTTCCAGCTATTGCCGCCGAAGGTCAGCGCGTCACCGGTGTCACCGGAGACACCGGTGTCCGCGAAGTTGCCCAAGGTCGCGTCCCCGCCGGCGTGCCCCGCCTGCAACTGGAACGGCAGCCACTGGAGGGAGCTGTGGGCCCTGGCCCCGTCCTCCAGTGGTTCGGCCGCTTGCGCGGGGCCCGCGGACAGCAGGCTGGGGAGCCAGAGACTGCCCGCGATCGAGGCTACGGCCAAGCCTCGGCGAATCTGTTTCGACATCGCACTTCCTTTCCTTGTCCCCGGGTTCTGCGGACCCGGCGGGCCTTGCTGGCGGCTGCCGCGGTCGGGGCGCGGAATCAGGGACACCGCCCGGGATCTCCGTGCCGACGCGCTGCCGACTCGGTCGTCCGTGCGACGGGCCTCGGGAGGGCCCGGTGGTTCGGCAGGTCTGTGGTCCTGCGGACTGGTGGAGTTGTCGTCGCGTTGTCGTTGATCTCCAGCCGATGCTGTTGATCAGTTTTCGGAGGCGGACCGTTGTTCCGCCAATACTGCTTACCAAGTTCGGCAGCGGCGAACAGGACGAGATCCGAAGAAACGCCTGTACTGGTTACGGGGGTGTGGCCAAACCCGGCGCCCCGTCCTTTTCCAAATGCGGACCCGATTTTTCACTCACCCGGATGGCGGCGCCCGGACCTGGCGAGGCGAGTGAACGCGATCAGTAGCCGGGCTGCGCGGGTGAGGGACAGGGGCGCGGGAGGACGGGCCGGGGGCCGTCGTCCGCCGACCGCGCTTCGTGACCATGAAGTTGATCAGTTGGTCACGGTGCGCGAGGAGAGTGGCGGCCGATCGTCCACCCGATCAGCGGGGGTGGGGCGGTGGGACGGGCGGCGACGGACACGATGCGCTGCCGTCGGCCCGTTCCGCCTCACCCCTGGTACGTCGGAAGCCTCCGTTCGGACGGCGTGTCGGCCGTCGAACACCCACCGGACGGCGGGGCCGCGACCAGCTCGGTCGGCGGCGCGACCGCCTGTTCCGGCAGGCCGGGCAGGTCCGGCGGACCCGACAGGTCCGACAGGTCCGGCAGGCCGAGGGTCGCGGCGAGGCGGCGGAGCCGGTCGCCGTCCGGGCCGTCCTGGCCTCCGGGGCCGGCGGGGCCGCCGGCGCGCGCGATCTCCTCCTCCAGGACCGCCCGGTGCACCCGGACGAGGTCGGCCCGGGACATCCCCGCCCGCCCGGCCTGGCGGGCGAGCAGCTTGGCCTTCGGCCCCGTGATGCGCCCCTGCGCCAGCACCGAGGTCAGCAACGCGCGGTAGGCGGCGACCCCCTCGGGCTGGGGTGGGTGCAGGCCACGCGCCGGCAGGCGGTCCATCAGGCAGGCCATCCAGCCGCGTCGGCCGGCCCGCAGCGCCGCGGCCCTCGGCAGGGACCGGCCGGACGAGGGCACCACCGGCAGCCGGTGGTGGCGCGGCCGGGACGCCAGGCGCAGCTCGTGCGGCGGGGCCAGCAGGGCCAGCAGGAGCTGGCCGCAGGCCCTGGCGTCGTCGAGGGCGGCGTGGATCGCCACGGCGGGCAGCCCGAACGCCTCGACCAGGGCGCCGAGCTGGCAACTGCCCGCCCCCAGGTGCGTCCGCGCGGCGCGGAGCGTGCACAGGCCGGGCAGCGGGGGCGCGGTGAGGCCGAGCAGCTCCAGCTCGTGCGCGAGGAACCGCTCCTCGAAGGCCAGGTTGTGCGCGACCAGGACGCTGCCCTCGCACAGCGACAACAGGTCCCCGATCACCTCGGCCATGGTGGGCGCGCCGTCGAGGTGCTCGCGGGTGATCCGGTGCACCCAGGTCGCGCCGGGGGCGACGCCGGGGCCTGGATCGACCAAAGTGGACATCTCAGCCAGCACCGTGCCGTCGCCCCGCATGCGCACCGCGCCCACCTCGATCACCCGGCCCGGCGGGGCCAGGCTGGTCGTCTCGAAGTCGACCGCCGTGAACTCCAGGTCACGGGCCGGGACCTCGCCGTCCCTGGCGAGGGCGAGATCGTGGACCAGCGCGCGCACCTCTCGACGGTAGGACGCCACACCCCCGCGAACGGCGGCCCGACGGGCGGGACGTGGCGATGATCACCCGATCAGCCCAGGGAACACGGCCCGAGGGGCGCGGCCCGCCGTGCGGCGGCGCGTGATCCGCGCGCGGTTCTGTCGGTTTTCTTTCCGGGGAACGCGTCGCGGCGCGGGCGCGGTGCGACCATGGGGCGGTCGATCACCGGAAATGATCAGCGATCACCGTACCAGACCACGGGAAAACGCGGTCGCGACAGACGTGATCGTGTTCGCCGCATTCGACGGAATTCCCCCGCTTCGCCGTTCCGTGAAACGGCGGCGGTCTCGCGTCGGTGGTTCGCGGCGTCCCGCGACCCCGCGTGACGCCGGATTCGGCGGCCCACCGCCGTCCGCGTTCCCGCCCGTGGCTTTTCTGTCCTTTGTGGAGGGACGAGCATGACCGACGAGGCGACTCCCGCGCCCCCGGCGACCCCGGCGTCCGACGAGACCCGGCTGCTGAACGAGATCGGCAGGATGGCGAGCCTCATGGCGCCGTGGGCCATCCGGGTCGCCGCCACGCTGCGCCTGCCCGACCTGGTGGCCCGGGGCGTGACCGGGGCGGACGAGCTGGCCGCCCGCACGGGCAGTGACGCCGACGCGCTGAACCGGCTGCTGCTCTACCTGAGCGCGCTCGACGTCTTCCGCCGGACCGCGCCCCGGAGCTACGAGCTGACCGAACTGGGCGAGCTGCTGCGCGAGGACCATCCGATCGGACTGCGCGCCTTCCTGGACCAGAACGGGTTCGGCGCGCGCCTGGACCAGGTCACGGCGCACCTGGCGACGGCGGTCCGCACCGGGCGCTCGGTCTATCGCGACGTCTTCGGGCGGAGCTTCTGGAAGGACCAGGACGCCTACCAGGACGAGACGTTGTCCTTCAACAAGGTCATGGCCTCGCACACGCGGTGGTTCGGCGCGGACCTGCGCCGCTCCTACGACTGGTCCTCCTTCGGTCACGTGGTGGACGTGGGCGGCGGCACCGGCGCGGGAACCTTCCTGGCCGAGCTGCTGCGCGAGCACCCCACCATGCGCGGAACCCTCGTGGAGGACCCCGAGGAGACGGCGCTGGGCGCGGGGGACGCCCTGGCCGAGGTCGGGGACCGCTGCGTCACCGTCACCCAGAGCCTCTTCGATCCGTTGCCCGAGGGCGCCGACGCGTACGTGCTGACCAACATCCTGCGCAACTGGGACGACGAGAACGCGACCCGCATCCTGCGGCGCTGCGCGGAGGCCGCGGGGCGGGACAGCCGCGTGCTGGTGATCGAACGCATCCTGACCGACGACGACTACCAGCTCCACGTCAGGGACGCGAACCTGCGCATCCTGTTGCTGCTCGGCGGGAAGGAGCGGGAGCTGGACGAGTTCCGCGCGGTCGGCCGGGCCGCGGGGCTGGAGCTGACCGCGACCCGGCCCACCGACTACTCGCACATGTACCTCGTGGAGTACCGGCTCCCCCGGTGATCGCCCTCCGGTGTGGCCGGCGGAGAGGCCCCGTCGCCGCCGGCCACACCGGAGCCGCCGACTCAGGATCGGGGCGGGTCGGCCAGTTCTCCGTCGGTGGTGTCTCCGCCCGTGGCGCGGGTCCTGGTCCGGGCGTCCGGTCCGGTGGCCGGCGTGGCCTCGGGGGTGTCGGACGGGTCCGTCCCGGACCCGGTGGCGGCGGAGGACGCGGGGGAGACGGAGGACGCGGGGGAGGCCGGAGAGGCGGGCGCGGACGGCACGCGGACCAGGGTCGTCGCCACGAACGTCGTGACCGGCAGGATGATCACCGCGAGGTAGGCGAGGTGGAACCCGGAGACCAAGGCCTGCTCCTCGGGCCCGCCGGCCGACTCCATGCCGGCCGTGGCCACGGTGGCGAACACCGCCAGCCCGGTCGCGCCCCCGACCTGCTGGGCGGTGCTCACCAGGCCGGAGGCCAACCCCTGGTCGTCGTCGGCCACGCCCGAGGTCGCCACGATCATCGACGGGGCGAACGACAGCCCGGCCCCCAGGCCGGTCATCAGGATCCCGGGCAGGACGGTGACCAGGTAGCTGCCGTCCACCGTCATCCGGCTCAGCCAGAGCGCGCCGAGGGCGGTGACCACGGCCCCCGCCCGCAGCAGGGTCCTGGCCCCGAACCGGGCGACGAGCGGCGCGGTCCTCCTGCCGACCAGCATGATCAGGATGCTCACCGGGGCGAACGCGATGCCGGCCAGGAACGGCGGCAGCCCCAGCACCTTCTGGAGGTACAGGGTCGCGAGGAACGTGACGACCATCGACGTGCCGGCGTTCACGGCGTTGATCACGTTGCCCGCGACCACGTTGCGGTTGCGGAAGAGCCCGAACCGGACGAGCGGGGCGGGGTGGCCCCGCTCCACCAGGACGAAGGCGGCGAGCAACACGACGGCCCCGGTCGCGGCGGCGACGACGGTCTCGTCGACGCCGTGCCCCGTCACCGAGGTGATGGCGAAGACCAGCAGGAGCAACCCGGCGGTCATCGTCGCCGCCCCCGGCACGTCCAGCCGCTGCCGCTGCGTCGGGGTGTCGGCGGCCAGCAGCCGCAGCACCGACCCGACCGCGAACACGCCCAGCGGCAGGTTGATGAAGAAGATCCACCGCCAGCCCAGCAGACCGGCGACCACGCCGCCGAGGGCGTAGCCGGTGATCGCGCCGCCGGTGGCGATCACCGCCCACAGTCCCATCGCCCGGTTGCGTTCCGGCCCCTCGGCGAAGGAGGTCGTGACGACGGACAACGACGCGGGGATGACGATCGCCGCCCCCACGCCCTGGAGCCCCCTGGCCGCGAAGAGCTGCCAGCCGGCCTGGCTGACGCCGCACAGCAGGGACGCGGCGGTGAACACGGCGAGCCCGACGACGAGCATCCGCCGCCGGCCGAACAGGTCGCCGAACCGGCCGGCGAGCATGAGCAGGCCGCCGAAGGTCAGGGTGTAGGCGGTGGTGACCCACTGGAGCTCGGCCGGCGCCACGCCCAGCTCCCGCTGGATCACGGGGAGCCCGACGGTGACGACGGTGGTGTCCAACGAGATCATGAACTGGGCCGCGCACAGCACGACGAGGATCAGGCGGCCGCGTGCGGACGGTGTCTGGGCGGGCATGCCCGGGTCCTTTCCGACGAGAAGAGAGTGGGTGGAGAGCGGGCGGGGACTGGGCGCGGAGGGCTGGCGAGGCGGAGCGGACGCCGATGCTGGGGACGGGCGCCGAGGACAGCCCACGCCGCGTCACCCGCCCCAGCGGAACCGCGCGGCCGGTCCGGCGCCGGTGCGGGCGTGACGACGACCGCTGGTGACTCGCCCGGCTTTCGCGCGCCCCACATCGACGTCGGTCATGACCGCGTCCGGCGGTTCCGCAGTCGGAAATCCTAGACCTCCTGGCGTCACCGCGGCGCGTTCGGGGGGATTTCCGGGCATGGGTTGGCGACTTTTCCCACGAATAGCCCCAGCGTGGGCCGCGCATTCACTCACAGGAGTGGCGAAGAATGGCAGAGAATGTCAGTGATTCTTCCCCGCGTCTCCGCTCCTCGCTCGCTCCTCGTCCACTCCTCGTCCGCGCCCGGCGGCGCTCAGCGGCGCCCGGCCGCGTTCGTTCGTTCGGGGGGCGCGCGGGCGGGTGGGGCGGGCGTCGCCCGCCCCGGCTCGGGGGCGGCGTCGGCCCGGCCCCTCCGCCCGCCGCCGTCACGTCGTGGTCGTCGGAGCCGCCTCCATCTCGAAGCAGCCGGCGACGGCGAAGCCGAGCTGGCGGTGCGAGTCGACCTCGTTGGACGAGACCCAGTACTCCACGAACCGGCCGTCGGCGTACCGGAGGAACTCCATGCCGGAGAAGGCGATCTCCGTGCCGACCGGGGCGGTCGCCCCCGGGATGCCGCCCGCGTACCTGCCTCGGAACGTCCACCGCGCGGCCACCAGGTCGCCGTCGACCAGCGGCCCGAGGTCGACCGTCATCCTCGGCTCGGTGAACGACACCAGACCCGCGCGCAGCCACTCCGCCAGCTCGTCGGGGCCGTGCACCGACGCCTCCGGCCACCGGCCGACGAAGTCGGCGGAGAAGATCTCCCTGGCGATCACGGCGATGCGGTCGTGGTCGGCGTGCCACAGCTCGTCGATCCACCGCCGGTACAACCGGACAATCGCTTCCCTGTCGTGTGACATGGCGTTCCTTTCCCGTGTTTCGGCGCTGTCGTCCGCCGGTTCTCCTGATATCGCGTCCTCGTGTCGCACTCCGCCGCCGAACATCGGCGGGGAAAGCCTCGGAAAAGAAGGGGGATTGTCCGCTCGATTTCAGTCGCGGGCTGGAGGAACGGTCGGCGCGAACAGACGAAAACAGTTCCGACGTCAGGGCGCCACGCCGGAAGGGTCAAGATCGGTCCGCGCCGTGGTCGGGTCGCGCGGACGCCGGGCCGGGGTGCCCGTTGTCGGTCGCCCCCGGTCGGACGCCGGCAGTGGCATCGGCGCCACCGGCGCCCGTCCTGCCCGGTCTGGCGGTGATGACGCCCATGCCGCTGGGCAGCCGCCGCACCTGCACGTCGACCAGTCCCGCCGCCCTGAGCAGGGAGACGAACTCGCCCCTGGTGCGCTCCCTGCCCCCGTCCCCGCCGAACAGCGACAGCATGTACAGGTCGAGCAACGCGGCATATCGGTAGCCGGGGTCGGACTCGCCGCGCTCCGCCGTGACGAGGTCGATCACGAGCAGCGTCGCGTGGTCCGGCATGGCGGCGACGCACACGCGCAGCAGGCGCAGGGCGTCCGCGTCGCTCCAGTCGTGCAGGACGTGGGAGAGCAGGTAGAGGTTGCCGCCGGTCGGCACCGCCGTGAAGAAGTCGCCGGAGCGGGCGACGCACCGGTCGCCGAGCCCGCGCTCCGCCACCCGGCGGGCGGCGAGCGCTGCCGTGGCCGGCAGGTCGAACACGATCCCGCTGGCCAGCGGGTGGGCGTCGAGCACCCTGGTCAGGAAGGCGCCGTCGCCCCCGCCGACGTCGACGATCAGGCCCCGCTCGGGGAACCACGCGTGGGCGAGGATCTCGTCGATCTCCAGCGCGAGCCCCTCGGCCTGCGAGCTGGCGAAGATCCCCCTGACCTCGGGCCGCTGCTCCAGGTAGTCGAAGAAGCTCGTGCCGAAGGCCTCGCGGAAGGCGGGCCTCCCGGTGCGGACCGCCCTGGTCAGCTCGTTCCACGTCGTGCCGACCACGTCGCCGACGAGCAGGGCGGACGGCCGGGCCGACGCCGGCGCGTCCCAGCGCAGCGTCGCGCCGAGCGGGGTGAGCGCGAAGACGTCGGGCGCGGGTTCGGCGAACACCTCGAACATCACCAACGCGCGCATCAGGCGGCGGAGCGCGGCGGGGTGCGCGCCCGTGCGCGTGGCCAGCTCGTCGGCCGACAGTGGGCCGTGGGCGAGCAGGTCGGGCACGGCGAGCTGGGTGACCGCGCACAGGCAGCGCGACACGAGCTGCGCGAACAGCATCTCCCGCATCCGCGCCGCCAACGCGAGGTCGTCCCGTCGCCGCGCCCGCGGGGTGCGGCTCGTCGTCTGGTCTGTCATCGCGGCTCTCCTGGGAACGTGCGGAACGGGTGCGTTGGCGGGTGGTGGCAGGAGTGGGGTCCGGAGTCGTGAAGGTGGGCGGACAACGCGTCGAAGCGACTGCACGTCCGTTTTTCGGTTGTGTTTCCGAGATTGTGCTGAACGAGTTCCTCGTGGTCTCCGGACGATGGGTGAGTGATTCTGGGTGAAAAGGAGGACCGGGGTGGCGCACGGGCGGAGTCGAGGTGTGCTCGGTGGCTCGCGGGCACCTCGACCGCGCCGATGTCAGTTTTTGTCATGTAATTCTTGGCCGGTTTCCGGCCGGAGGTTGTCCGCGTTGTGGGGGCTTGGCCGCTCGTCGTTCCGGTTCCCGCGCGCCGCGGGGGAGCGCCCTGCGTGAGAGCCATGTTTGAGCTGGTCAAAGCCACATCGATGGGTGTGGTGTCGTCTTGTCGGATGTGTGCTCCCCGCATTCTCCTCGGCGTGAGGGGGTTGCCGCGCCGGGCCTGCGACGGTTGGTGAGGAAAACGCGTGGAGTGTCCGGAGTGGTGGCCTCCGGTGGCTCTCCCCAGTCGGTCAATACCGCCATTCGGGTGAATATGTTTGCCGGATTGCCGTGTGTGGGGCTCGATGAATTCGGGGTGCGCGGCACCCCTATGCTCGACGCGGCCGAAAACCCACGGGGGAACCCCGGGGCGCGGGATGGGGGAGACATGGAGGAGCACATGTCGGGCAGCACGGCGACGGACACCACGACCGAGGCGACGCGCGTGAGCGGCGCGGCCGGCGGCGGGGACGGCCGCGCCGGCGGCACCGGCGGGGACGGCGGGGACGGGTGGATCGAGGTCGTCGGCGCCCGCACCCACAACCTGCGGGACGTGACCGTGCGCATCCCGCGCGGGCGGATCGTGGCGTTCACCGGCGTCAGCGGCAGCGGCAAGACCTCGTTGGCGATCGACACCGTGCACGCCGAGGCCCAGCTCCGGTACCTGGAGGGGCTGTCGCCGTTCGTCCGGCAGTACGTGACGCCCAGGGACCGGCCCCAGGTGGACCGCATCAGCAACCTGGGCGCCACGCTGGCGGTGGACCAGCGCAAGCTGAACCGCAACGCCCGCTCGACCATCGGCACGATGACCGGCATCGACGCCTACCTCGGGCTGATGTACTCGCGGCTGCCGAGGTTCGCCTCCGCGACCGGCCCAGACGGCCCAGATGGCGCGGGCGGCGCCGGCGAGCCGTTGCTGACCAGCATGCACTTCGACCGGCACACCCCGGAGGGCTCCTGCCCCGCCTGCCACGGCTCCGGGGGGACACTGCACGCCGACCCCGACCTCATCATCACCCGGCCCGACCTGCCGCTGTTGGACGGCGCCTCGCCGTGGTACGCGAAGCTGATCTCCCCGGAGCAGGCGGCCGTGCCGTCGGTGGCCGAGCACTACGGCGTCGACCTGAGCGTGCCGTGGCGGGAGCTGCCGGAGCGCTTCCGGGAGGCCATGCTGTACGGCACCGGCGACGAGGAGATCGCGGTCAGCATCCGCATCCCGAACAGGAACACCGCGTCGGAGTGGATCTACAACAACAAGCAGGGGTTCCGGGGCGCGGTGGCCGAGGTGGAACGGCTGTTCGCCGCCGCCACCACCGACACGGCCAAGCAGCGCTACGCGCGGTTCATGCGCCAGGTGACCTGCGAGGAGTGCGGGGGCAGCGGGTTCGGTGAGACGGCCAGGAGCGTCCGGCTCGGCGGGCTGACCTACCTGGAGGTGATCACCCTCCCCGTGAACCAGGTCAGCCGCTGGGTCGACGCGGTCGACCGGGAGCTGACACCGGCGCAGCGGGAGATCGCCGACACGCTGCTGCCGGAGATCGCCTCCCGGCTGCGGCTGCTGAACCTGCTCGGCCTGTCGCACGTCCAGATCAGCAGGAACGCGCCGTCGTTGTCCGGGGGCGAGCTGCAACGCGCGCGGGTCGCCGCCCAGCTCGGCACGGCGTTGACCGGGATCATCTTCGTGCTGGACGAGCCCAGCTCCGGCCTGCACCCCGCGGACAAGGAGCCGCTGTTCGAGATCCTCGCCGGGATCAGGGACGCCGGGAACACCGTCCTGCTGGTCGAGCACGACCCCGAGCTGGTGCGCAGGGCGGACTGGGTGATCGACATCGGCCCCGGGGCCGGGCGGGACGGCGGCCGGCTCGTCGCCTCCGCGCCGCCGGCCGAGGTCGCCGCGCACCCCGAGTCGCTGACCGGCCGGTACCTGGACCACGGCCGGAAGCGGGCCGTGCGCGAGCGCCGCCCGGTCACCCCCGGCTCCGGTCGGTGGATCACGCTGGTCGACGTCGCCACGCACAACGTCCGCCTGGACAGGGTGGCCTTCCCGGTGGACCGGCTGACCTGCATCACCGGCGTCAGCGGCAGCGGCAAGAGCAGCCTGCTGCACCAGGGGCTCGCCGCGGCCGTGCGTGCGGGGCTGGACGGCGGCAGGGCCGAGGCCGTCGGGCGCGTGGAGGGGCTGGGCCATCTCGACTGGGTGACGGTGGTCGACCAGGACCCGATCGGCAGGACCCCGCGTTCCAACCCGGCCACCTACACCAAGGCGTTCGACGCGATCCGCCAGCTCTTCGCCGGCACGGCCGAGGCCAGGGCGCGCGGCCTGACCAGCTCGTCGTTCTCGTTCAACTCCGAGGGCGGCCGGTGCGAGGTCTGCAAGGGCTACGGTCGCCGCCTGGTGGAGATGCACTTCCTGCCCGACGTGTGGGTCACCTGCGACGCCTGCGACGGCCGGCGGTTCAGGGAGGAGGTCCTGGAGGTCACCTACCAGGGCATGGCCGTCGACCAGGTGCTCGACCTGACCGTCGACGAGGCGGCCGAGCGGCTGACGAGCCCGAAGACCCTGGCCACCACCTTGCGGGCGATGCGGCGCGTCGGGCTGGGCTACCTCCAGCTCGGGCAGAGCGCCACCGAGCTGTCCGGCGGCGAGGCCCAGCGGCTCAAGCTGGCCAGCGCCATCATGCGGGGCACCAGGGGCGACAGCCACGGCCTGGTGATCCTGGACGAGCCGGTCACCGGCCTGCACCCGGCCAACGTGCAGTGCATGGTCGACGCGTTCGAGGCGTTGCTGGCCGGGGGCAACACGGTGGTGGTCGCCGAGCACGACCTGCACTTCGCCGGCTGCGCGGACTGGATCCTCGACATGGGCCCCGGCGCCGGGGTGGAGGGCGGTCGCCTGGTGAACCAGGGCGGTGTCCGCGAGGTGGCCGCCGGCGAGGGGCCGACCGCGCGCCACCTGCGCCGCCTGCTGGAGACCGGGCAGGTGTGAGCCCGCGCGCCGCGCCGCCACGACCGGTTCCCGGTGCGGGGCCGTGGCGGCGCGGCGCGGCCGGCCGCGTCTCTCCCCCCGGTTCACGAGTACGTCGTCCGGAGGTATTCGAGCAGTTCGGGGAACTCCGTCCTGTGCTCGAAGTGGCCGCCGCCGAGGATCTCGAACGAGGTGGCGTCGAGCGCGTCGACCACGAACGTGAACTGCTCGCGGGGGATGAACGGGTCGTCGGAGCCCCAGAAGACCGCCGCCGACCCCGCGTTGGCCCGGATCGCCTCCCAGTTCCACGGCTGGTCGAAGTAGCCGCTCGCGCGTTCCAGCTCGTCGTCGAGGCTGGTGTAGGGCGAGACGAGCACGGCGCCGCGCAGCCGGTGCTCCTCCAGGTGGCGCAGGGCGGCCACGGCGCCGGAGGACCAGCCGAGCAGCACGTCGTCCTCGCCGACGGCGAGGTGGTCGCGCAGGAAGGGCAGCCAGTACTCCCGGCGGGCGGCGATCGAGTCGGGGAAGGTCTCGAAGACGGTCTCGAAGCCCAGCGCGGCCAGCTCGTCGCGCAGCCAGGGCGCCCACGCCGTCGACCACCGCATGGTGCGGTTCCCGTGGACGTAGACGACGCGTGGTTTGTCCACAGTGGATCGTGTGGGCGGCGTGGGCACCTCGGTCACCTCCGTCGGGCGTCGCGCCGGGTCGGGAAGGGTGGGAAGGGTCGGGAAGGGTCGGGATCGGCGGGGAGAGCACGGTCAGGCACGATCAGGCACGGTCAGGCGGGGCCAGGAGCGGGGGACAGCACGAACAGCCACTCCAGCGGATGGCCGAACGGCAGCTCCCGCTCGATCACGTAGCCGGTGTCGAGGAACATGTCCCGCTGCTCGGCGTGCGTCCACAGTGGAACGCCGGTGAAGTCGTGGAAGAGCTGGTAGGCCAGCGTGAACAACGGGGAGGGCGCGCCGCCGGGCGCCGTGCCCACCGAGCCCGTGCCCACCGAGCCCGTGCCCGCCGAGCCCGTGCCGACGGAGTCCGCGCCCACGGAGCCGCCGCCGACGGAGTCCGTGCTGACCGAGCCCTCCGCCGGCTCCCGGAAACCGTCGGCGAAGACGAAGTGCCGCGCCTGCGGGAAGGCCGAGCGCAGCGCCGCGAGGAACGGCCGTCCACCCACCCGCTCGCCCACGAAGTGGTGCAGGATGAAGTACGACGTGACCAGGTCGGCGTCGGCGACCTGGGGGAAGGACCTTGGCGAGGCGACCACGTCCCTCATGTCCGCCTGCACGATCGTGATCCGGTCGTCCAGCCCGGCGCTCTTGACGTTCTGCCTGGCGAGCTGGCACGCCTCGCCGCTGACGTCCACGCCGACGCCCACCGCGTCCGGCCGCGCCCCGACGAGGTGGATGAGCCGCGCCGCCGCGCCGCAGCCGATGTCGGCGACCTTGGCGAAGCCGAGGTCCCCGGTGGCCTCGTCGAAGATCGGCCGCTGGAAGCTCCAGTTCTGCGCGCAGCCCAGCGCGGTGTAGTGCCCGTTCTGGAGCACCGACCTGCCGAACTCGTCCGGCCACGTGAGCAACGTGTCCAGATGCCGGAAGACGTCGCCGAACCCGCCCACCGAGGCGGTGAAGTACCCGCGCACGCGGTACGCCTGGTGTCCGGCGGTGGTCAACTCCACCGCGTCGCCCTCCTCGTCGAGGGCCACCAGCCCGAGCCGGTGGGCGGTCCGCAGCAACGCGCGCAGGACGGACGGCTCCGCGTCGCCGACCTCGGCGAGGTCGGCGACGGGGACGGGAGCGGGGCCGGTGACGACCAGGGCGTCCAGCACACCCGTCACCGTGAGCGCGTAGAGGACGTGGCTGCCGATGAACCCGTTGAGCAGCTCGGCCGCCGGCACGTCGACCGGCAGCGGTGTCGGGGGGACGGGGGCGGCGGGGTCGTGGGGTCGTGCCATCGCGCGGAACTCCGATCGGGCGCCCTGGGAGCGGGGGAGGGGGAACGGGTCGATGCGTCGGCCCAGGCCCGTGGTGGGGGAGCGCGAGTGCGCGCCGGGGAGCACGCACCGCGCGCGTCGACCCCGGTCACCTGGTGGCGACGAGGATCCCGTGGGGCGTCCACGAGGCGCAGGGGACCCGTCTGCTCCTGGCGAAGCCGGCCGCGCGCAGCCACTCCTCGTACTGCCGCCAGGCGTAGATCATGCCGCCCTCGGCGGGCAGCGCCGCGAAGTAGACGCTGTCGAGCGCGGCCATCAGCGGGCCGTCCCCGTCGTCGTCGGAGATCGAGCTGAAGATGACGACCTGGCCGCCCGGCGGCAGCGCCGCGTGCGCCCGCCGCAGCAGCTCCACGTTCCGCTCCGGGTCCCAGATCACGAGCTGGTGGGAGAACAGCACGCAGTCGGCCCCGGTGGGGAACGGGTCGCGGAACATGTCGCACTCGTGCACGGTGATCCGCTCCGACAGGCCGCTGTCGGCCACCCTGCGCCGGGTGATCGGCCCGGTCGCCGGGATCTCCAGCACGGTGACCTCCAGGTGCGGGTGCGCCTGGGCCAGGGCGATGGCGTTGACCCCGTCGCCGCCGCCCACGTCGAGCACCTTCTTGACGCCGCCGAAGTCGACCTCCTTGAGCAGCGCGGGGTTGGCCAGCTCCGACCACGACCGCATGTACCGGTAGAAGACCCGTTCCAGGTGCGGGTTCTCGGCGAACCGGTGGTAGAGGTCCCGTCCGGTGCCCCGGATGCGGCGCAGGCCGACGTTGGTGTTGTCGCGCAACGACGCCACGAAGTCGGCCTGTCCCTCGTAGACGATGTGTGCCTCGAACGCGACCACGTTGGCGAAGATCTCCCACTGGCCGTCCCGGAAGAGCTGGTCGATCACGGGCGCGTTGCGGTAGCGGCCGTCCACCCTGCGGGTCAGCCGGAGCGAGGTGGTGCCCAGCAGCAGGATGTCGACCGCGCGGTCGGCGAGCCCGAGCCGGTCGCGCACCTCCTCCCTGCTGAGGTGGGGCTCGCGCTGCAACAGCGGGAACAGGCCCAGCTCGCACCCCGCGTTGAGGCACTGGAAGGCGGCGTGGCCGAACAGGATCGGCGTGAGGTCGTCGAGCGTGAGGTCGGCGTGGGCGGACATCGGGGGTCCTTTCGGGGGAGGTGGGGGAGGGCGCGCGTCAGCGCAGCGAGCGGGGCCGCATGTCGGTCCAGGTCCGCTCGATGTGGGCCAGGCACTCCTGGCGGGTGCCGGCGAAGCCCGCGTCCCGCCAGCCGGGTGGGTTCTCCCGGTCGGCGGGCCAGATCGAGTACTGCTCCTCGTCGTTGACGACGACCCGGCAGCGCACGGTGGTGTCGTCGTCGTCCAGGAATCCGGGCATGGGCGGCTCCTTTCCTTCGTTGGCTAGAGGCTGGTGGTGGTGCTGACGTGGGTGGCCCCGCAGGCGGTCCCCGGCCCGAGGGTCGGCGCCGGCGCCGGCGGTGGTGCGGCGAGGTGGTCGGGGTCGGCCGCCGGGGCCGAGGGGGCCGACGGGGGCAGGCCGCGTCGGCGGTCCACGACCCGCAGGACGACGCGACGCCCCTCGGGCACGACGAGGTCGACGCGGTAGCCCCGGCGGGGGAGGGCGTGCAGCCACAGGCACCAGTCGGCCGAGGGTTCGCGGGAGACGGGAGCGGGGACGCCCTCGACGGCGTAGGACAGGACGGGTGCTCCGGACACGACGAGGACCGCCTCGGTGGCGTCCCTGGCCGAGGTGAGGACGAGGCCGATCCGGCGGCGGCCTTCCTCGGTCCGGTCGTTGACGACCGTCACGGCCGGAGCGGGCAGGGGGAGCGCCGGAGCCGGGAGCCGTCGGTACCGGTGGAGCGAGTGGGGGAGGAACTCGCGGAGCCGGTCGCGGTCGACCTTCTCTCCCGGAGCCAGGCGTGCGTGGTGGTGGTCGTCCACCGTCGCCCAGAGAGCTTCGCCGGTGTCCCCGTCCAGCGCGTAGAGGACGCCGACAAAACCGTCCGAAGTGGACGGTGGTGTGAGTGCTGCCCGTGCTGCCAGGGCGAGGCTGACCAGCGCGGTGAGCCCCGCGAGGGCGGGCAGCGCCCAGCCGGTGGCGGCGGTGACCACGTCGACGGCCGGTGTCAGCAGCATCGCCAACAGGCCGATCACCGCGGTCGGCACGGCCGATCCCCTGAGCAGCAGTCCCACGAAGGTGAGGTGGACGAGCGGGGCCAGGAGGAAGACCGGTGCGACAACACAGAGCGCCAGCCCCACGAGCCTGGCGACCGTGACGTCCGGTGCCATGAGGGCGACGGCCATGCCGAGAGCGCTGGACAGGAGCGGCCACTGGGCCAGGTAGTTCGCGCTGGCCACGCGGCGTGCGGTCGCGAGCGTCAGGACCGCCCACCACACCGTCCCGCCGACCGCCAGTGCGGCGAGGTCCAGATGGGGGCGCAGGGCCTCGACCAGGAGGGCGTAGGAGCCGACTGTCGCGGACACCAGGGCGACGAGGTAGGCGAGCCCACCACGCCGGGGATGGCCGTAGAACGGGAACTCCGGAGTCCTGGCGGCGATACCTCGGAGCAGTGTCCCGACCGTGAGCACCACCACGGCCAGCCAGAGCACGCCGACCGCCGTGCCGAGGGCCACGCCGAGAAACCTCTCCCAGATCCGACCAACACTGTCCACTATGGACCAAACAATGACCGTCGCCCACAGTGCGAGCGTGCCGGCGGTAAGCGGCGGCGACCAGGAGGCGGGGTAGCGGGCCAGCCCACCGGGCAGCGGGAAGAAGACCGCGTCGTCGCCGGTGGTCAATTTCGTCAGATCGGCTTCTCCCAGCCGGCGTGCGAGCCCGAGCGCCAGTTCTCCCTGGTGTTGCAGGCTGTCCCGGCTCACCGCCCCTGGAGTGTCCGACGCGCCGTGGTAGTGCGTGTAGCCGTCGATGTAGGCGAAATTGAGCCCGGGGAGCCCGGCGTCGCGGAACACGGCGAAGTCCGTCATGTTCGGCATCCGCTGGTAGACCTCGTGGAACAAGGACGAGGCGTACGGCCGACGGGCCGTCCCGGCGAGCAGTCGCACGAGGCGCGCGTTGCCGGGACCGGTCTCGAACATCAGCACCGCCCCCCGGCTGCCGCGGGCCTCGAAGTTCAGCACCACGCCCACGCGCTGCCGCAGCGGGTGCCGCTCGACGAACGCCCGCGCGCCGAGCTGCCCGACCTCCTCGGCATCGGTGAACAGCAGGATGACGTCGTTGCGGAGTGGGGTCGTGGTGGCCAGCAACGCCCTGGCCGTCTCCAACAGCGTCGCGACGGCGGCGCCGTTGTCGTTGGCTCCCGGCCCGGACGGGACCGAGTCGTAGTGCGCCACGAGCAGCACGGCGGGGCGGGTCTCCGCGCCCGGAGCGCCGGGCACGACCGCGACGACGTTGCGCACCTCGCCCGCCGCGCGGAACCGCGTTCCCCGTTCCATGCCGTCGATCTCGTTGATCGCGACCGCCTGCTGCGTCTCCGGGGAGAGGCCGAGCGCGGAGAGCTGGTCCAGCAGGTACTCACGCACCCTGGTGTGCTCGGCCGACCCCACCGGCCGGGGAGCCCGCGCGATCTCCTCGACGTGCCGCATCGCGCGCGGCGCCGAGAAGACCCGCTCGTCGGCGTCCACCGGCACCACCGGAGGGGTCCGCAAGGCCCGGAACGCCGCGAGGACCGCCGCGACGACGAGCACGACCACCACCAGCGCGGCGAGGGAGGAGCTGTCCCCGCCGACTGGTGCCGCCACACCCCACGCCGGGTTCGGTGGGCTCACGAGACGGTCCCGGAGTCGTCGCCCCGATCCTGTTCCCTCGCCCGCATCAGTCCACTCCGGACCCGCTTGAAGTGCTCCAGTGTGGACACCGCCGAACGGGAGGACCGGGTGGCCATGAGCACGCTGGTCTGCTCGGTGCCCACGAAGTGCGCGCACACCGAGCGGTGCGAGTCGTAGGTCGCGGTGAACGCCTCCAGGAACCTCGCCCGCTGCGGCTCCAGTTGGGGGTCGAGCCGGGCGAACAACGAGCGCATGCCGGCGAGCACCCTGACGAGGTACTCGTGGTCCCGCCAGCGCAACCCGCTCATGTCCGGCGGCGCCGTCGGCGGCATCAGGGTCGGCCGGATGCTCCGCTGGTACTCCGAGTACGGGAAGTCGCCGGTGAAGCGCAACGCGCCCTCCGCGCCCCACATGACGACCGTGCCGACCTCCAGCATCCGCTGTGCCTCCGGGATCTCGCCGCGCCGCGCGTGGTGGGCGAACCCGTTGAGGGTGATCACCAGGCCCTGCACGATGACCATGAACACGTGGTGGCCCCTGGTCCAGCGGCGCAGCGCCTCGTTGTTCCGGTAGGCCGTCGGCCTGGCCGGCAGGCGCGGGGTGCCGGGCCCCCGCTGTTCGTGCAGCGCCGTGACGTCCCCGGACACCAGGCGCAGGAGCTGGCGCAGCGCCCCGCGCAACAGCCACCACCGCTCGGGGGACAGGTCGGTGCCCGTCGTCAACGCCTCCTCCAGCAGCGTCGCGTACCCCTGGAGCACGGAGTGGGTGAGCACCCGGGACACCTCGCCCCTGACCCGCACGAAGCGGAACGCGCTGTCGTTGGCCCGGTTCCCCGCCGACTCCTCGGGGTCGTCGGTCACGACCGCGACCTCGGCGGGGGAGAACCCGAGGGTGCGCAGCGCCGCGCGGAGCACGGCCAACTCCTCCTCGTCGGAGCGGTCGCGGGGTCCGTCGAGCACGGTGGCCAGGGCGGCGGCGGCCGCCCCTCCCGGCTCGGGCGCCAGGGCGCGCGCCGAGGTCGGCAGGTCCTGCGGGCGCAACAGGTAGAAGTCGCTGACGGTCATCGGGTTCTCCCTCGGCAGGACGGGGGCGCCGAACGGTGGGGGACGTCAGGAGGGCGGCCGCGCGGCGGCGCGCGCGGCCTCCGGGGACTCCAGGTGGCCGTGCTCGACCAGGTACCGCAGCACCAGGTGCGCCTGCCGCTCGTCGGCCGGCGGGCAGGAGATCCCGCTGCCGGCCAGCAACCGCAGGGTGTTGCGGCACTCCAGCTCCGGCCGGACCTCGTCGATCAGCTCGGGGTCCAGCGACCGCTGCGGCTCGACCTCGGCGTCCCTGATGAGCGGGACCATGGAGTACAGCGGGTGGCCCGGCCGGACCCGCAACGCCAGCTCCCTGGCCTCCTCGAAGGGCACGATCCGGAAGTCGTAGCCGAAGGAGCGGATCCAGTCGCAGAACCGCCGGATGCTCACCGGGGCCGGGTTGAACAGGTGGTAGATCTCGCCGATCCCCTCCTCGCGCAGGGAGATGTGCGTGATCGCGGCGGCCACGTAGTCCACGGGGACCGCGTCGAGGATGCGCGGGTAGTCCGGGACCACGCCCATCGCGACGAACCCGCGGAAGGAGACCACGAGATAGTCCTCGGGCTGGGTCGCGCCGGTCGTGGTGTGGCCGAGGATCAGGCCCGGCCGGTAGATCGACACCGGCACGCCGCGCCGTCGCGCGATGTTCGCGATCTTCTCGGCGACCCACTTGCTGCCGGTGTAGCCGCCAGGGTCGTCGCTGGGCGTCCTCAACGCCGTCTCGTCCTCCAGCAGCGGCCTGGGCATGTGGCTGGCCAGCACGACGTCGGCGGTGGAGACGTGGTGGAAGCCCTTCAGCCGCTCGGTGCAGGCCAGCCGCAGCAGTTCCCGCGTTCCCCCCACGTTGGGCTTGCGCAGCGCGGAGTACGGGTAGACGAAGTTGACGGTCGCGCCGCAGTGGTAGATCGAGTCGACCACGCCGCACAACTCGTGCCACCGCTCCTCCGACAGCCCGAGCCGGGGCCGCCCGAGATCACCCACCAACGGGCGGATGCGCCCGGCGTACGCGTCGTCCCAGATCAGGTACTGACGCATGGTGTCGCGCAACCGCTCGAACGCGTGCTCCTGGCTTCTCGCCCTCACCAGGCAGTAGACGTCGGCGCGGGTGCGGCGCAGCACCTGCTCCAACAGGAACGCGCCCAGGTAGCCGGTCGCCCCGGTCAGCAGCACCACGTCCGGGTCGAGGAACCGCGCCGACGGCAGTCCGTCCGGCCTGATGTCCTCGGGCAGCGTGGCGTCGTTCTCCAACCGCGTCATGTGCTGCGCGGTGAGCGCGGTGCGGACCCCGTCCCGCTGGCCCTCCCGCACGGTCTCGGCCACGCCGGCCACGGTCGGGACCTTGAAGAGCTGGTGCACGGGCAACGAGATCCGGAAGTGGTGGAGCAACTGCGAGGCCAGGCGCGCGAGCACCAGCGAGGAGCCGCCCAGCTCGAAGAAGTCCTGGGTCACCCCGACCCGCTCCACGCCCAGCGCCCTGGCGAACAGGGCGGCGACCTCCTCCTCCAGCGGGGTGCGCGGCGGCACGACCTCGCCGTGGGCCGCCCCGAGGTCTCCCGGAGCGGGCAGCGCGGCGCGGTCCACCTTGCCGTTGGGGGTGACCGGGAACTCGTCGAGCACCACGATCGCCGAGGGCGCCATGTAGGACGGCAGGAACTCCTCCAGGAAGGCCGACACCGCGTTCGGCTGGAGGGCGCTGCCCTCGACCCTGGTCACGTAGCCGACCAGTCGCCGGTCCCCCGGCGTGTCCTCCCTGGCCAGCGCGACCGCCTCCCTGACGTCGGGGTGCCGGGCCAGCGCGGCCTCCACCTCGCCCAGCTCGATCCGGTAACCCCGGACCTTGACCTGGTTGTCCGCCCTGCCAACGAACTCGATCACGCCGTCGGGGCGGTAGCGGCCGATGTCGCCGGTGCGGTAGAGCCGTCCGCCCGGCTCGATGCCGAACGGGTCGGGCACGAACCGGCCGGCCGTCAGACCCGGCCGGTTGTGGTAGCCCCTGGCCAGGCCCACGCCGCCCACGCAGAGGTGTCCCGGGACGCCGGCGGGCACCGGGCGGGCGTGGTCGTCGAGGATGTGGACCCGCAGGTTCGCCACCGGCCGGCCCACGGGGGCCGGACCCGGGTCCTCCACCCGGGGGCAGACCCAGGCCGTGGAGTCCACTGTGGTCTCGGTCGGGCCGTAGAAGTTGACGAGTTCGGCGTCCAGCTTGGAGAAGACGGCGCGCTGGAGGCCGCCGGTGAGCATCTCCGCCCCACTCTGCACGGTGCGGACGCTCACGCACTCCTCGATGCCCGGCTCCTCCATCAGGACCGCGTTGAGCGAGGGCACCGCCGCGTAGAGGGTGATCCCCTCCTCCCGGAGCAGGCGGACCAGCGCCGTGCTGTCGTACTTCTGGCCGGGCAACGTGACCACGGTGCGCGCGCCGGCCAGCAGGGGCCAGAACGTGGCCCACAGCGAGGGGTCGAAGCTGAACGAGTGGTTCTGGAGGACGCGGTCGTCCGCGGTGAGCGGCCAGTGCCGTTGCCGCCAGGTCAGGTTGTTCACCGCGCCCCGGTGGGTGAGCATCACGCCCTTGGGCTGCCCCGTGGACCCCGAGGTGTAGATGAGGTACGCGAGGTTGTCCGGCCGGGCCACCGGCTCCGGGTCGTGCCGGGGCGCGCGGGCCACCTCCGGCCAGTCCTCGTCCACCAGGAGCAGGTCCGCGGCGCCCTCGGGCAGACCGGCCACCAGCTCGCGCTGGGTGACCAGGATCCGCGCGGCGCTGTCGGACAGCAGGTACCGCAGCCGTTCCACCGGGTACTCCGGGTCCAACGGCACGTACGCGCCGCCGGCCTTGAGCACGCCCAGCATCGCGACCACCATCTCCACCGACCGCTCCAGGCAGATCGCGACGCGGCCCTCCACGCCGAGACCGCGCTCCCGCAGGTGGTGCGCGAGCTGGTTGGCGCGCTCGTTCAGCTCCCGGTAGGTCACCTGGTTCCCGCCGCAGCTCACGGCCACCGCGCGCGGGGTGCGCGCGACCTGCGCCTCCACGAGCTGGTGCAGCAGCAGGTCGGCCGGGTAGTCCTCGGCGGTGTCGTTCCACGCGCGCAGGACCGTGTCCTGTTCCTCGGGGGTGAGCAGGGGCAGCTCGGCGACCGGTCGGGCCGGCTCGGTCATCGCGGACAGCAGCGTCCTGAGGTGGCCGAGCAGTCGTCGGGCCGTGTCCGGCTCGTGCAGGTCCGTGTTGTGGTCGAGGCGCAGCGACAGGCCGGACGGGGTGCGGACGGCGGTGAGCGCGAGGTCGACGGCGGTCCGGCCGACGGGCAGCGGGTACGGCGAGACGGTCAGCCCCCGCGCGTCCCGCAGGGTCCACCTCGCGTCCCGGTAGGCGAACATGACCTGGAAGAACGGGGTCCGGCTGACGTCGCGGCGCGTCTGGAGGCCGTCCACCAGCGCGCCGAACAGGACCTCGCCGTGCCGCGCGGCCTCCTCGGCCACGGACGCGACCCGCCGGACCGCCTCGGCGACGGTGGGGTCGCCGGACAGGTCCGTGCGCAGCACGACGGTGTTGCCGGCGGGGCCGAGCAGGTCCCGCCACCGGTCCCCGCGCACCGAGGTCCTGACGCCCACGGTGACGTCGGTGTGGCGCGCGTAGCGGGAGAGGACGACCTGGAACCCGGTGAGCACCACGGTCTCCGGGGGCACGGCCAGGCGGCGCGCGAGGTCCTCCACCGCCTCGGCCACGCTCGGCGACAGTCCAATGTGGACGGAGTTGTCGCGGTAGGTCTTGGTCGCGGGGCGGACGTGGTCGGTGGGCAGCGGCAGCGGGGGCAGGTCCGCGAGCCGCTCCCGCCAGAACGCGAGCTGCCGTGAGTGCTCCTCGCCGCGCGACCGCTCCTGGCGCCACCGGGCGTATTCGGTGTAGGACGGTGCGTCGGCTGGGGCCTCGGCGTCGTCGTCGGTGGCGGCCAGACGGCGGCAGGCCGCGACGAGGTCCCGCACGAGCAGGTCCGGGGTCCACTCGTCGGCGACCAGCTCGTGCGCGGCCAGCACCAGGACGTGCTCGCGCTCGTCGATCCGGAGCAGCCGGGCCCTGACCAGCGGCCCGGTCGCCGGGTCGAACGGCCGCGCCAGCTCGCGCTCGGCATGGTGGCGGACGAACTCCTCCGGCGACTCCCGGGGATCGCGCGCGACCTCGACCAGGTTCAGCTCGCCCGCCGGGTTCACCACGCGCAACGTGCGGCCGGAGACCTCCACGAAGGCGCTGCGCAGCGTTTCGTGCCGCCGCGTCACCTCGGCCAGCCCCTGTTGCAGCACGGGGAGGTCCAGCGCGCCCACCAGTCGGTAGCCGGTGACGACCCGGTCCGGCATCCCGGGCTCCATCCTGGTGAGCATCAGCAGCCGGCGCTGTTCCGGCGACAGCGCCACCGCGTTGGTGATGCCGTGCTCGTCGAGTACCCGGCTCACCAGCGCCCGCCGGGAGTCCTCGGGCGCCGGCCCCGTGCCGTCCTGCCGGTGGGTTGGCTGGTCCAGAGGCGCCGTCATCGGTCCCACTCCTTCGCCGTGCTGGCTCGTTCGGGGAGGTCGGGCGCGCCGTGTGGCAGCAGCGCGTCCCACTCGTCGTCGGTCAGGTCGTCCAGGGCCGTGTCGGAACGGGCCGACCCGCGCGCGGCTCCCGTCGGGCCGGGGAGCGCGCGGAGGTCGTTGATGGCCGAGGCCACGTGCGCCACGGTGGCGTTCAGGAAGATCTCCCGGAGCGGGACCCGCACGCCGAACTCGCGGTGCAGCTCCCGCACCAGCCGGCCCGCCAGCAGGGAGTTGCCGCCCAGGTCGAAGAAGTCGTCGTGGACGCCGACCCGGTCCCTGCCGAGGAGGTCGCCCCACACCGCGGCGACGCGCTTCTCGGTGCGGTCCCTCGGCGCGACGTGCCGCCGCCGCGTGGCCAGGACCACGTCGTCGGGCGGGGGCAGCGCGGTCCTGTCGACCTTCCCGTTGGGGTTGCGGGGAATCCGGCTCAGGAAGACGAAACCGGCGGGCACCATGTAGTGCGGCAGCCGGGCCACCAGGTGCGCGCGGAGGTCGCGGGCCAGCTCCTCGTGGTCGAGGTCCGGCGAGGTGGGCGCGACATAGGCGAGGAGTTTCCGGTCCCGGCGCTCGCCGTGCGCGACGACGATCGCCTCTCGGGTGTGGGGGTGGTGGTGGAGCGCGCTTTCGATGTCGCCGGGTTCGATGCGGTGGCCGTGGAGTTTGAGTTGGTGGTCGATGCGGCCGTGGAAGTGCAGGTGGCCGTCGTGGTCTCGGTGGGCGAGGTCTCCGGTGCGGTAGAGGCGGTCGCCCGGCGTGGTGGCGTGGGGGTTGGGGATGAAGTGTGTGGCGGTGTGGCGGGGATTGTGGTGGTAGGCGCGGGCGAGGGGTGTGCCGGCGAGGTAGAGGTGTCCTGGTGTTCCGGTCGGGACGGGCTGGAGGTTGTGGTCGAGGAGGTAGGCGCGGGTGTTGGCGATCGGGAGCCCGATGCTGACCGGGTCGGTCGTGTCCGGAGATAACTCGGCGGAGGTGACGTAGGTGGTCGCCTCGGAGGGTCCGTAGAGGTTGAGGACGCGGGTGGCCGACGTGCGCGCGTGGAGTTGGCGCACCAGGTCGGCCGGGAGTGCCTCGCCGGCCAGGTTGATCACCCGCGTGGTCGGGGGAACGAGGTCGGCCTCCAGCAGCTCGGCGATGGCCGACGGCACGGTGTTGATCAGTGTCACCGGTGGGTCGGTGTCGGTGGGGACGTCGAGCGCGTTCTCGGTCAGGATGACCGTGGTGCCGGCGGCGAGCGGTGTGAAGATCTCGAAGACGGAGAGGTCGAAGCAGAGCGACGTGGCGGCGAGGGTTCCGGCGAGTTCGTCCGGTGTGTAGGTGTCGAGCGCCCAGTGGATGAGATTCGTGGCGCTGCGGTGTTCGATCGCGACGCCCTTGGGAGTGCCGGTCGACCCCGACGTGTACAGGACGTACGCCAGATCACGTGGTGCCACCGGGGTTTCGGGGTTCCCGTCGAACGAGGAACCGGGCGGGTCCTGGTCCGGGACGAGCACCGGAACGCCGTGGCTCCCCTCGGTGTCGTCGGTGTCGTTGGTGTGGTCCGTGATGAGGATCTTGGGGCGGGCGTCCCGCAGGACGGCCTTCGTCCGGTGCGGGGGATGTCTCGGGTCGAGGGGGACGTAGGCGGCGCCGCTCTTGAGTACGCCGAGGACGGTGGCGACGAGGTCGGGGGTGCGGGGCAGACGGATCGCCACCAGGTCCTCGACACCCACGCCCAGGTCGAGGAGGCGGCGGGCGATCCGGTTCGCGCGGCGGTTCAGCTCGCGGTAGGTGAGCCGCTCGCCGTGGTGGACGAGCGCGGTCGCGCCCGGCGCGCGGTCGACCTGGTCCTCCACCAGGCCGTGCAGGGTGGTCGCCGGCCGGACGAGGACGGGGCCGGCCGACGCGGCGAGCGCCGCGTCCCGCTCCTCGGCCGACAGCAGGGGGAGCGCGCTGGCACGTCGCCCGGGTTCCCCCGTGAGCCCGTCAAGGAGGACGAGGTAGTGCCGGAGCATCCGGTCGACCGTGCTCCGCTCGAACAGGTCCGTGTTGTACTCGGCGGTGAGCCTGAGCGCGTCGCCGTCCTCCGCCACGAACAACGTCAGGTCGAACTTCGCGGTCGTGGTCGGGGTGTGCAGGCGGGTGAGCGTCACGTCGCCCAGCCGCGGCCGGGCCAGGGCGTCCGGTTCCCACGCGAACATCACCTGGAACACCGGGTTCCTGCTGGGCGCGCGCTCCGGCCGCAGCTCGCGCACCAGGTCCTCGAACGGGAAGCGCTGGTGCGCGAACGCGTCGAGGCAGCCGTTCCTTGTGCGGTCGAGGAACTCGTCGACGGTGGGGTCGTCCGTGAGGTCCGCCCGCAGCACGAGCGTGTTGGCGAAGAACCCGATCAGCGGTTCCAGGTCGGGGTGGTCCCGGTTGGCCACCGGGGTGCCCACCAGGAGGTCGGTCTGCCCCGAGTACCGCGAGAGCAGGAGCTGGAAGCCCGCCAGCAGCACCATGTACGGGGACATGTCTCGTCGCCGCGCCAGGTCCCGGAGCACGCGCGTGCGCGCGGCGTCCACGACGGCGGTCGTCGCGGCGCCCCGGAAGCTCTGCACGGGCGGGCGTCGGTGGTCGGTGGGCAGGTCGAGGACCTGGGGCGCGCCCGCGAGCCGCGTCGTCCAGTAGTCCCGTTCCCTGGCGTACTCCGCGCTTCGTACCCACTCCTGGTTCCACGCGGTGAAGTCGGCGTACTGCACCGGCAGGTCCGGCAGGGTCGGCTCCTCACCGCGACGGAACGCGTCGTAGCAGGTCGCCAGCTCGTCGAGGAAGACGCCGATGGACCAGCCGTCGGCGACGATGTGGTGCATCGTGACCAGCAGGACGTGCCGGGCGACGCCGGTTCGCAGCACGGTGACCCGCAACAGCGGCCCGTGGTCCAGCGGGAACGGGCGCCGTCCGTCCTGTTCGGACACCCGCAGCGCCTCCGCGTCCCCCTCCCGCTCCCCGAGCCCGGAGAGGTCCACATAGGACATCGTGACCTGCGAGCCGGGCATGACGACCTGGGCCAGGCGCCCGTCGACGTGGGCGAACCGGGTGCGCAGCGGCTCGTGGCGCGCGACGAGGTGGTTGAGCGCGCGTTGCAGCGCCAGCCGGTCGAGCGGCCCCTCCACGCGGAAGGCGCCGTGCAGGTGGTAGGCGGCCCCGCCGGAGGTGTCGAACTCACGCAGGAACCACAGGCGTTCCTGGCCGGAGGAGGCGGGGAACACGAACGTTCCGGCCAGCGACGGGTCCGTGTCGGTCATCGGGGCTCCTCGGGGGAGACCGTGGGCCGCCGCCGGCGCGGACGGACCGGCCCTCGGGCGCGGGGTGGTGCGGGGGCGGTCACGGTTGGCCGCCCGGGTCGAACGGGACGCGGGGGAGTCGGGTGATCGGGCGCGCCTCCCGGGCACCGGGGCCGCCGGCCGTGGCGGCGAGCGCGGTCAGGTGCTCGGCGAGGGAGGCGACCGTCTGGTGCCGGAACACCGCGCGCAGCGGGACCGGCACGCCGAAGGCCTCGCTGAGCCGCGCGGCCAGCCGGGTTCCGAGCAGGGAGTTGCCGCCCAGCTCGAAGAAGTTGTCGTGCGCCCCGACCCGCTCCCTGCCGAGCAGCGACGCCCACGTCCTGGCCACCACGTCCTCCGCCTCCGTGCGGGGCGCGACGTACTCAGCGACAAGGGACGACACCCCATCGTCCACAGTGGACAGATCAGCCAGGGCGGCGCGGTCCACCTTGCCGTTCGGAGTCAGTGGGAGCGACGGCAGGAACCGGTAGTGGCTGGGCACCCACGCGCGGGGCAGCCGGTCGAGCAGGAAGGCCCGCAGCTCCGAGGGGTGTGTTCCCTCGTCGGCCACCACGTGGGCGACGAGCCGGCGGTCGGCCCCTGAACCGGTGGCCATGACCACGGCCTCTCGGGTGTGGGGGTGGTGGTGGAGCGCGGCTTCGATGTCGCCGGGTTCGATGCGGTGGCCGTGGAGTTTGAGTTGGTGGTCGGTGCGACCGAGGTAGTGGAGGTGGCCGTCGTGGTCTCGGTGGGCGAGGTCTCCGGTGCGGTAGAGGCGGTCCCCGGGTGTGGTGGCGTGGGGGTTGGGGACGAAGTGTGTGGCTGTCTGAGCGGGGTTGTTGTGGTAGGCGCGGGCGAGCGGCGTTCCAGCGAGGTAGAGCTGCCCCGGTGTTCCGGTGGGGACGGGCTGGAGGTTGTGGTCGAGGACGTAGGCGCGGGTGTTCGCGACGGGAAGCCCGATGCTGACGGGCTCCTCCGTGTCCGGACCCAGGTCCTGGTACGTCGCGTACGTGGTGGCCTCGGACGGCCCGTAGAGGTTGGTGACCCGCTGGACGGAGGTGCGCTCGTACAGGGCGCGGACCAGCCGCGCCGGGAGCGGCTCTCCAGCCAGGTTGATCGTGCGCACGCTGCTCGGGATCCCGCCCACGTCCAGCAGCTCGGCGATGGCCGATGGCACGGTGTTGACCAGGGTGACGTCCGCGCCGTCGAGGGAGGACAGCTCCAGGGCGTTCTCGGTGAGGATGATGGTGGTGCCGGCGGCGAGTGGGGTGAAGATCTCGAAGACGGAGAGGTCGAAGCAGAGCGAGGTGGCGGCGAGGGTTCCGGCGAGTTCGTCGGGTGTGTAGGTGTCGAGCGCCCAGTGGATGAGGTTGCTGGCGCTGCGGTGTTCGATCGCGACGCCCTTGGGAGTGCCCGTGGAGCCGGACGTGTAGAGCACGTAAGCGAGGTTCCGTGGATCGATGCGCTCCGTCGTCTCGACGTCCTCGTCGGGCAGTGTTCGGCGTTCCTCGGGATCGGGCAGACGCAGGAGCGGGAGGCCGTGCGCCTCCTCGGAATCGCCGTCGTCGCTCCAGCCGCCGCTCGCGTCGTTGGTGATCAGCAGTGACGGCCGGGCGTCGCGCAGGATGGCCGTGGTTCGGCGCGCGGGGTGCTCGGGGTCGAGGGGGACGTAGGCGGCGCCGCTCTTGAGCACGCCGAGGACGGTGGCGACGAGGTCCGGGGTGCGGGGCAGGCGGACCGCCACCAGGTCCTCCGCGCCCACGCCGCGCGCCAGCAGGAGCCGAGCCACCTGGTTCGCGCGGCGGTTCAGCTCGCGGTAGGTCACCTCGTGGCCGCGCCAGCGCACCGCGACGCGCTCCGGCGTCTGGTGCGCCTGCCGCTGGACGAGCAGGGGCAGCGGCACGCTCAGGTCATACTCGCGCTCCGTACGGTTCCAGCGGACCAGGGCCTCTTCCCGCTGGTCCGGCGGCAGCACCGGGAGCAGGGACAGCGCCCGCCCGGCGTCCGCCGTCGCACCCGCCAACAACTCCACGTAGCAGCCGGCGAGCCGACGGAGCGCCTCCGGGGAGAACAGGCGCGGATCGGCCTCCCACCGGCCGACCAGTTGTCCGTCCACTTCGGACAGAACAAGCGCGAGGTCGAACCGCGCCCCCGCCGGCTCCACCGGCACCGCCTCGCCCCGCACCGGACCCAGCGTCAGCGGCACCCCCGGCACGCCCATGTCCAGCGCGGCGAACCCGGCCCGATCGCCGGGGCGTGCGCCGTGGAAGGCGAAGGAGGTGCGGAAGAACGGCGTGCTGTCGGCTCCGCGTTGCGGGTTCAGTCGTTCGACCAGGAGCGGGAACGGGAAGCGCTGGTGCAGGAGCGCGTCCCGCACGACCGCCCCGGTGCGGCGGACCAGCGCGGCGAAGGTGGGGTCGTCCGCGACGTCGACCCGCAGCGGCAGTGTGTTGACGCAGTACCCGACGACGGACGCCGCGCCGGCCCACTCCCGGTCGGCCACGTGCGTCCCGACCACGATGTCGTCGTCGCCGGTCACCCGGTGCAGCAGGGCCTGGTAGGCGGCCAACAGCGTGGTGAACGGGGTGGCCGCGTGCCGCCGGCAGAAGCCGAGCACGCGCGCGGTCAGGTCAGGCGGCAGCGTGAACCGGTGTGTCGGCGGCGGGCCCGGGGGAGCGGGGTCCACCCGGTCCGTGGGCAGACGCAGTCGGGGCAGTGGGCCGGCCAGGCGTTCCCGCCAGTACTCCCAGTCCCGCTCGGCTTCCTGGCTGGCGAGGTACCGCTCCTGCCAACGCACATACTCGCGGTAGGGGGCGGGGGCGGGGAGGCGCGCCGCCGCGTCGCCGCCCTCGACCGCGACCGCGCCCCGAGGCGAGGACAGCAGCGTGCGGAGTTCCTCGACCAGCAGCCCGAGCGACCAGAGATCGGCGACGATGTGGTGGACGGAGAACACCAGCACGTGCCGGTCGCGGGCCTCGGCGAGCAGGGCCGTGCGCAGCAGCGGGCCTCGCGCGAGGTCGAACGGCGCGCGCGCCCTGTCCTCCGCCCAGCGCCGCGCGCCGTCCGGGCCGCCGCCGGCCATCTCGACGTCCAGCGGGACGTCGAGGTCGTCGTGGACCACCTGGACCGGCTCGCCGTCGACGACGGTGAAGGTCGTGCGCAGGGCCTCGTGCCGGGCGACCAGCACCCGCAGCGCGGACCGCAGCGCGGCGACGTCCAGTGGTCCGCGCAGGCGGACGGCGCGGGCGATGGTGTGGGCGGGGTCGTGCGGGTTGAGCTGCTCCAGCAGCCAGAGGGCGCGTTGTCCCTGGCTGAGGGGCAGGGGATGGCCGGGTGCCCGCTCCGGTCGTGCCGCGCCGAGGGCGGGGGATGCGGCCGTGGGGATGGCGTCGGCCGAGCTGCCGACGCGGTCGCTCCGGTCGCCCTGGTCGGCTGGAGAAACCTGGTCGACCTGGTCGTCCTGGGCGACCTGGTCATCCTGGTCGACGCGGTCGACGCGGTCGAGGACGTGCCGGGTGACCGCGCCCAGGTCCGGGGCCGTGAGCAGGGAACGCAGGCTCAGCGTGACGTCGAGGGCGTGCTCCACCCGGTGCTTGAGGTCCGTGACGGCCAGGGAGTCGAGCCCGTTGTCGAGCAGTCCGCCGCGCTCGTCCTGGGCCTCGACCGGCACACCGCCGAGCCCGGCGACGAGTTCGGCCACGAACGACCGCGCGACGGCGTGTCGCGCCGCCCGGGGCGCGCGGCGCAGGGCGTCCCGCAGGGGATGGCTGCCGGCGGAGGATCGCGCGGGGGAGGGCTGTTCGGGCGCGGCGGGCTCGACGCGGCGGAGCGCCCCGGCCTGGTAGGCGTCCCGGCAGGCGCTCCGCTGGATCTTCCCGCTCGACGTCTTGGGGACCGTGCCGGGCTCGACCAGCACGACGTCGTCCAGGGCCACCCCGTGTCGAGCGGCGACCGCGCGCCGGACCGCGGCCACCGCGTCGGCCACGGCGCGCGCGTCGGCGTTCCGCCGCACCTCCTGCACCGCCACGAGCCGGTCGACGCCCCTGGCGTCGCGGGACTGGAACACGGCGCAGCAGCCGGGGCGGAACGCGGGGTGGCTCAGTTCCACTGTGGACTCGATGTCCTGCGGGTAGTGGTTGCGGCCCCTGACCACCAGCACGTCCTTGTGCCGACCGGTGACGAACAGCTCGCCGTCCACCAGGAAGCCGAGGTCCCCGGTGCGCAGCCACGCCGTCGGGTCGTCGGGGTCGGCGAGCCGGGCCAGGAACGTCTCCTCCGTGGCCTCCGGGTCGTCCCAGTAGCCCAGGGCCACGCTCGGCCCGGTCACCCAGATCTCGCCGATCCGCCCCTCCGGCAGCCGGGCGCGGGTCAGGGGGTCCACGACCAGGACCGACTGGTCAGGGATCGCCCGGCCGCAGCCGACCAGCCGGAGCTCCGTCGCACGGGCGGGGTCCGTCCCGCCGGGAGAGTCCGTCTCGCTGGGGGAGTCCGTCTCGCTGGGGGAGTCCGTCTCGCTGGGGGAGTCCGTCTCGCTGGGGGAGTCCGTCTC
>NZ_JAMTCP010000005.1:164258-277754 GCF_024171885.1 Streptoalloteichus tenebrarius
GAGTCCGTCTCGCTGGGGGAGTCCGTCTCGCTGGGGGAGTCCGTCTCGCTGGGGGAGTCCGTCTCGCTGGGGGAGTCCGTCTCCGTGACGGGGACGGCCGCGCCGGCGGCCACGGCGTCCCGCAGGAACCGGCCGACGCGCGGACCCGCCCCCGGCGACCCGCCCGTGACCAGCAGCGTCGCCTCGGCCAGCCCGTAGCAGGGGTAGAACGCCTCCCCGCGGAAGCCGCAGGGCGCGAACGCCGAGGCGAACGCGTCCAGCGTCTCCGCCCGCACCGGCTCCGCGCCGCAGAACGCCAGGTCCCACCCGCTCAGGTCCAGCCCTGCTCTGTCCTCTTCGGACACCTTGCGCACGCAGAGGTCGTAGGCGAAGTTCGGCCCGCCCCCGCACGTCGCCCCGCGCTCGGAGATCACCCGCAGCCAGGTGACGGGGCGCTGGAGGAAGGCGAGCGGGGAGAGCAGGGTGACCGGGAACCCGCCGAAGATCGGCCCGAGCACGCCGCCGATGAGCCCCATGTCGTGGTACGGCGGGAGCCAGATCGCGCCGCGGCTGCGCTCGCCCAGCCCGAACCTCTCGTGGATCGCGGCGAGGTTGTGTGTCAGGTTGGCGTGGCTGAGCACGACGCCTCGGGGCGTCGCCGTGGAACCGGACGTGTACTGGAGGAAGGCGGGCGCGTCCTCGGACACCGGCTCCGGTGTCCAGCTCGGGTCCTCCTCGGCCGCCAGGTCGTCGGTCGACAGCCAGGTCAGCTCGCCGAGACCCGCCCGCGTGCCCAGGGCGGCCGCACCCGCGCGCACGGCGGCGGTGGTGAGGGCGAAGCGGGCCCGCGCGTTCCCGGCCACGGCCCGCAGCCGGCCGAGCGACCGCTCCCACCGCGCCGGGTCCGGCGGGTACACGGGGACGGCGAGCGTTCCGGCGTACAGGCAGCCGAAGAACGCGGCGACGTACTCGGGGCCGGGCGGGTAGAGCAGCAGCGCGCGTTCCCCTGAGGCGCCCGCCTCGCGCAGCCGCACCGCGATCAGCCGCGCCAGGCGGTCGAGGGTCGCGTAGTCGACGGTTCGTTCCCTGACGGGATCGGACCTTCCGGCCTCCGTCCCGGCCGACACCGCCGACACCGCCGACACCGCCGACACAGCCGACCCGGCCACGTCCTCCGCACCGGCGTCGAGGTCCAGGAAGGTGAAGGCCTCGGCGCGGGGAGTGCGCGTCGCCCGCTCGCGGAGCAGGTCGGGCAGGGCGCCCACGCGGTGCCGCTCTCGCATCTGCAATCCCCCGGTGTCGGTGGCCGCGCGAGGTCGAGGCCCGTCGACGGACGACAGGGCCAGGCGACGACGGGTTGGCTGTGTGAGAAGAAACGGTCTTTTCCCGCCGGTTCCGGGACTCGGGAAAGCCGATCCGTCAGCGAAGCTACGGTCGTCCGCCGAACACTGTCAATGGTCCGGTCGGGGCACGACACGGGTGGGCTCCGAGTGGTGCGGAGAGCGGGGGACAACGGCACGAACCGTCCGTCGTCGACTTTCGGTCACGTCTCTGTCGGAAGGGTCGGACTGGTGGGCGGAGTGAGCGGACAATCGGCCCCCGAGCAGCCTGTTCACGGCATGTGGGCCGGCGCGTCGTCCGCGAGACGCGTGCCTCCTGACCTGTCCGGACAGCGGAGATCTCCATGGGTGGCGCCGGTTTGGCCGGGGGCAGGGGAACCGCGCCCAGGTGGTCGCGCGCGGTATTCGATCGTGTGCCGGGACGAAGGAATTTTCGTGGGGAATCCGAGGACGCCGAGGATCTCCTGTCGACCATTCCGTTCGCTCTGTCGAACAACCGGAAGATCGTTTTAGGGACGGTGTCGAGATCTTCTGATTCCGGCGGCGGCGGGCGTGACGGACGAGCGGCGCTCACGGGCCGCGCCCCGCCGCCGGCCGTCCATGATGGACTGTCTACAGAGGACACCAGAGGTCGGGGTGCGGCGAGCGGCGGACCAGGACCGGGAAGGGGCCGACGGTGGTGGCCGACCGGGACGCCGGACGCCACCTCGCTGGGCGCGAGCCGGTGCGGTCGGGACGCGCGGCGCTGGGGCGGGCGTCCCGGGGGAGGGCGCCGCCTCCCTCACCCCTGCCCGGTCGCCTGCCGGCGGCGTCGCCCCTCCTCGTCGCGGCGACGGCGGGGCACGCCGGGGGTCCCGCGCGCGACGTGCCGCCCTCTCGGCGCGGGGACGTCCGGCGCGGCGGAGGTGGGCTCGCCGGCGTCGAACTCCAGCAGGTAGCCGCGCCCCCACGCCGTGCAAATCACCAGGCCCAACGGGGCGATCCGCCGGCGCAGCCGCTTGATGTGCAGGTCGAGCGCGTTGCGGGTGGCCGTGCGGTCGCCGTCGGACAGCCGGGCGCGCAGCGCCTCCCTGGGCACCAGCGCGCCGAACCGCAGCACGAGCAGCTCCAGGAGCTGGGCCTCGGCCGGGGAGACGGAGATGGACCGCTCGCCGACGCCCAGCACGCCGCTGGGATCCAGCCTCGGGGTGCGGTGCGCCCGCGCCTTGGCGCGCAGCGCCGCCATCCGCGCCAGCAGGTCCTCCCTCGGCACCGGCGCGCGGACCCAGTCCTCCCGGACGTCCGAGCAGATCGGGGCCGCGGAGCCGGCCTCGACCACGAGCAGGCGCAGCACCCCCAGCTCGCGGAAGCGCTCGCGACGGGCGGAGTCGAAGGGCCAGCGCAGGAGCTGGACCTCGTCCCGGTCCCAGCGCGCGTCGGGCGGCGCGCCCGCGTCGGACCGGGCCGGATCGGGCCGGGCTGGGTCGGGCCGGGCTGGGTCGGGCCGGGCTGGGTCGAAACGGGCTGAGTCGAATCGGGCTGGGTCGAACCGGGTGGTGTCGAACCGTGCGGAGCCCAGGGTCTCGGACACCCCGCCCCCTTTCCGCGGCCGGTCGCGCCCACGGCCGGACAGGGGCGGGTGCGCAGCGGGCGGACCCGGCGGCGCCGGGCCGACGCCGGAGCCGGCTCCGGGCCGACGCCGACTCGGGCCAACACCGGGACCAACGCCGAGACCCACGTCGCAGCGCCACCGCGGTGTCGACCGACGGCGCCGACGACGTGTCGACGAGGTGTCGACGCGATGCCGACGCCGTGTCGCCCCGCCGTTCCTGGCCGCCTTTTCGTCCCGCGAAATTCGGCCACATTTGCTGACAAAACCTGACGGGATCCGATGCTATGGACGCGGGTGATCCACGTCAAGGGAACATATTGATCTCACAAGGACGGAGTACGCGTCGGTTCCGGGGGAGTCGGTCGAGTGGCGCGAACAGGCCACTGTCGGCATCCATGCGGAGCAGTGATCCCAGAAAACGAGAATGTGACGCGCATCACAGGGTCTGCTCCCGTTTTTCCTCCGGTGTGACCTGGGGTTTCTCTGGATCTTGGCGAGAGGTCGGAGTCGGCGGCCGTGGTTCGACGGAGCCGTCCCCGGTCGGTGGGAAAACGTTCTCCTCGTTATCGCCCTGCGTTCACGCGATCATGACCGCGCCGTTTTCGCTGGCTCGGTCGGGACACGCCCCATCGAGGAATGCGCCGTGGCGCGTCCGGCGATCACGGGGGCTCGATCGACCTCGGCTGCGCGAAGAACCCCTCCGGGTCGTACGCCGCCTTCACCCGGCGCAGTCGCGGATAGTTCTCGCCGTAATACGCGTGCTGCCAGTCCGGCAGCTTCGGGTCGAGGAAGTTCTGGTACGAGTGCCCCGAGCCCCACAGCCGGACCACGGCGAAGCAGCGGTCGATCCACTGCTCTCCCGCCCGCCTGCCCGCGTCCGTCACGTGCGGGTCCATGCCCATCGAGTACCCGGCGTAGAACCGGTGCGCCCGGTGCGCGAACGCGGTCGCGTCGGGTGGCACGCGGTTCGCGGCGCCGCCGAACGCGATCAGGTCCAGATCCCGGGCCTGGCCGGGAAAACGGCCGTCGTCGAACGCCGCCAGCAGCGCGCGCACGCCCTGGCGCGGCAGCACGCGGTCGACGAAGTTCCCCCGTGCCAGGGCGAACGCGTAGCGGGTCAGCTTCGCCAGCGGGTTGTGCCCCACCGTGTGGCACTCCGCGACGCTGAAACCCTCGCAGTCGAACCAGGCCATGAGCGTGTCGCGGTAGGAGCGGGTGATCACGGTGTCGACCTCCGGCTCCGCCCCGACGCGCTCCACCAGCTCCGCGCGGAGCGCCGCGAAGTCGTCAGGATCGCCGAACCACACTCCCGCGGCCCGCAGTCGCGGCTCGCTTTCCTCGGTGGCGTCCGGAAGTCCGATGTTCAGCACTGCCGCCAGCGCGTCGGGGGCCTCCGGCGCCCACCGCTGCCAGGCGTCGACCACGTCCTCGGCCACCGACCACGGCCAGATCAGCGTGTAGCTCACGACGTCCCTCGGCACCGGCACGGCGCGCAGGGTGAACTCGGTGACCACGCCGAAGTTGCCGCCACCTCCACCCCGCAGCGCCCAGAACAGGTCGGGATGCCGGTCGGCGTCGCACTCCACGACCCGGCCGTCGGCGAGGACCACCCTGGCGGCGAGCACGTGGTCGACCGTCAGGCCGTGGGCGCGGCACTCCAGACCGATCCCGCCGCCCTGCGCCAGCCCACCCACCGCCACCGTCGCGCACCACCCCAACGGCACCGCGAGGTCCTCGCGCAGCGTCCGGTCGTACACGTCGACCACCTGCGCGCCGGCCTCGGCGCGGACCACCGCGCCGGACAGCTCGACGGCGGCCATCCGGGACAGGTCGATGACCACACCCGGCCCCGCCGTGTACCCCGCGTTGCTGTGGCCGCCGCTGCGCGGCACGCACCGCAGGCCCGACGACCGGACGAAGCGGACCGCCTCCCTGACGTCGGCCTCGGTCCGGCAGAGCACGACCGCCTGCGGGCGGATGTGGTCGAACTGGCGCAGCGCGACCACGCGCGCCGCGTCGTAACCGTCGTCGTCGGGCAGGACCAGGTCTCCGTCGAGGCTGCGGCGCAGGGCGTTCCAGTCGGGTCTCGCTGTGGCCATCGATCCTCGCTTCCGGCGGGCGGGGAGCGGCGGGACGTCTCGGCGCGGGATGCGGGCGTCCGTCGGCCGGGGAACCGGTCAGTCGGGGCGGGTGGCGACCGCGACCAGGTAGCCCCCCGAGGGGCCGCACCGCGCCGGCCGCAGGCCCGCCTCGGACATCAGGGCGGCCATCGCGTCGGCGTGCCGCAGTCGGGGCAGCCTGCGGGCCAGCCACAACGACAGGCGGCGGAGCGGCCCGGGCGGCACGTGCTCGACCACCACGCACACGCCGCCCGGTCGGAGCACCCGCGCCACCTCCCGGAGCCCGGCCCGCTGGTCGGCCCAGTGGCCGAAGGACGTCGTGCTCACGACCACGTCGACCCCGGCGTCCTCGATCGGCAGCGCCTCGGCCGCGCCCACCGACACCACGGCCGCGGGGACCTGGCGCGCCGCGACCGCCGCCATGCGGGGCGCGGGGTCCACACCCGCCAGCCGCGTGTCGGGCCACCGCGCGGCGAGCCGCGCGAGCAGTCGGCCGGTGCCGCACCCGACGTCGAGCACCGCACCTGGCGGCGTCTTGGAGTCGGCGACGGCGGCGATCGCCAGATCGTGCGCCGGCGCGCACGAGGCGCCGTAGCGCTCGTCGTATACGGGCGCGATCCGGTCGAACGTCCTGACGTGCCCCGGACCGCCCATCGTGCCCCCGTCGTGTGGTCGCCCGCCGCCGGACCGCGTTCTCGGCGCGCGGGCGACGGTCCACGCCGCTTTTCGGCGCGTGTTTTTCGTTGTCCTGTCTCGTCTTTGGTCGTCCCCGCCGTTTCGGCGTCGTTTCGCGCCGACGCGTCGCCGGCGCTTTGTTCGCCATTCGTCGGCCGGCGTGCTGGCCGCCGGTGTGCCGCATCGAATTATGAGGCGGCGGTCCTCGGGGCGGCAGCGCCGACCGGGTGAAGCCCCGCTGGTCACCACCGGCTCCACTGACAGATCTTTGACCGGATCTCCCTGGGGCTGCCCGGATGCCCCCTGCTTTCCACCGTCCACAATGGATCGTTTTCTCGCCCGTGCTCACCGCGGCGGCAGGACGCTCACCTCGCGACGGTCACCGTGCCCGCGTCGTACCGGCCGCGCCGGTACTGCCGGCGTTCGGCGGGGGAGCGCAGTGACTCCATCAGCGTCGCCGTCCGCCGGGGCCGCTCCACCTCGGCGAACCCCATGGCCGTCCGGAGCGCGGGGCGCACGAAGACCTCGAACGACACCATCGCGCTCACCGGGTTCCCCGGCAGTGTCACGACCGGGACCCCGCCGGACGCCGTCGGGCACCGCCCCAGGGCGTGTCCTCACAGTTGGTGTGGTTGATCAGCTTTGATCTTGGGTTGTGGTGCGTGGGCACGAGTTGGCCGACGAGCAGTGGCAGGCGATCGAGCCGTGGTTGCCCGCCTCTCACGCGAAGGGACGCCCACGGGTGGACGAGGCATCCGTGTGATCAACGGGATGTTGTTCAAGGCGAAGACGGGTGTGGCCTGGCGTGACCTGCCGAAACGGCATAGGCCCTAGAAGGTTTCGACAACCGGTTCTGGTGGTGGTCGCGCACCGGATCCCTGACCAGTCCGGGCCGACCCGCCACCCCGCCGAGCCGGGTGATCGCGGACAACGGCTACCCCAGCCGATCCGCTCCCACCTGCGCCGACGCCCGTATCCCAGCGACGATTCCCGAACGCCGTGACCAGCAGACCCACCGGCTGCGCCACGGCCGGACAGAGGGGACGCCCACCGGCCTTCGACCGCACTGCCGACCCACGCCGCACCGTGGTTGAGCGGTGCGTCAACCGTCTCACGCGGTTCCGTGCCCTCGGACCCGGTTCGACAAGACCGCCATGTCCTACCAGGGCGTGATCGATCTGGCCACGCTGCGCATCACGCTGTGAGGACACGCCCTGGGGCGTGTCCTCACAGTTGGTGTGGTTGATCAGCTTTGATCTTGGGTTGTGGTGCGTAGGCATGAGTTGACTGACGAGCAGTGGCAGGCGATCGAGCCGTGGTTGCCTGCCTCTCACGCGAAGGGACGCCCCAGGGTGGACGAGGCATCCGTGTGATCAACGGGATGTTGTTCAAGGCGAAGACGGGTGTGGCATGGCGTGGTCTGCCGAAACGGCATAGGCCCTAGAAGGTTTCGACAACCGGTTCTGGCGGTGGTCACGCACCCGCGCCCTGACCACCCGTGGGTGAGGCGGGTGCGCGTGATCGCCGAGACGATCATCGAACTCGCCCGCGAGGGTGGCGGTCGACTCCAGCATCGTGCGATGCGCACCAGCACGCCGTCGGCGCCCGCCGCACCACCGCGTCTCACACAGGGGGAGGGCGGATCGTGCGGCGGGGCACGGTGAGCTATCTGATCATGATCTCGGTCGCTCCTGCGGTGGACGCACCACCACGATCCATCTCGCCCGCGTCGGTCATGGACGACCGTTGTCGGTTGTGCTCCAGCGCGGGCAACGTCCACGACTGCGCCATGTTCCCCCAGGTCATGGCGAGAGCCGAGTTGGCGTCGGCCGGGTCCGGGCCGACCCGCCACCCCGCCGAGCCGGGTGATCGCGGACAAGGGCTACCCCAGCCGATCCGCCTGATCAATCTGGGCGCCCTGCTCATCTGGCTTTGAGGACAGACCCCAGTCCCTGGGGGCCGCCCGGCTGCACCGCCACCTTGGTGAACGCCGTGGCCGGACAGGGCGTCCTTGACCACCTCGTACGCTCCCGCGCTCACCCCGCCCGAGGTCAGGACCAGGTCGACGGACTCCACCCTCGGCGCCAACGCGGCGTGGAAGGCCGCGACGTCGCGGGTGGAGACGCCTACGTCAGCTCGGCGCGAACCCCGATACGACCCGCGCTCGCCGCGCCGGGGAAGGGTGTCGTCGGGGCGGCCGGGAAAGGGGCGAAAGAAACCTGTCACTCATCTGTCCCGCGTGGCGGAGGCCGGATATTCCGGGCAATAGCGTTTCCGGGGGACGCCGTTCGACGCCGACGACAGCGGGCGCGTGATCATCGGGTCTCGAAGGGCGGGGCGTCCCCACGAGAGGTGGGACGGGCGGCCGCGACGGCGTCCCGACGTTCCGCACCCGCCGCCGGGCGCGAGCCCGGTTCCGCCGTCGCCCCCCCGAGGAGGAGCGGCTCATGGGTTCCGTGGTCGTGGTGGGCGCCGGGCCGACCGGGCTGGCCCTGGCCGCCGAGCTGGCCGGCGCCGGCGTGGCCTGCCGCGTGCTGGAGAAGCGCGCCCGGCCCACGCCGTGGTCCCGCGCCTGCGGGGTGGAGCCGCGCACGCTGGAGCTGCTCGACCTGCGGGGCGGGGCGGCGGAACTGGTGGACCGGGGCCTGCCGTGGGCGCGTCAGCCGGTCGGCGACGGCAGGGCCTTCCTCGACTACGGCCGGCTCGACACGCCCCACCCGTACATCCTGATCATCCCGCAGCACCGCACCGAGGAGGTGCTGGAGGCGCAGGCCGTCCGGGCCGGCGCGGAGATCGCGCGGGGAGCCCGCGTCGTGGACATGGCGCGGGACGACGACGCGGTCACGCTCACCGTGGCCGGGGAGGACCGGACGTGGACCGAGCGGGCGGACTACGTCGTGGGCTGCGACGGGGTCCGCAGCACGGTGCGGGAGCTGGCCGGCATCGGCTTCCACGGCCACGCCTACGAACAGTCCCTGGTCGTCGCCGACGTCCGGCTCCACCGACCGCCCGACCCCGAGGTGGACGCCAGGATCACCGGGCGCGGCATGGTGGCCGTCTTCCCGTTCGGGGACGGGCTGTACCGGCTCATCGTGCTCGACCGCGACCGGATGGCCGCGCCGGCGGACGAGCCGGTCACCGTGGCCGAGCTGCGGGACAGCGTGGTGACGATCTTCGGCTGGGACCTCGGGGTGCACGACCCGTGGTGGATGTCCCGGTTCCGGTGCGCGGAGCGACAGGCCGAGCGGTACCGCCTCGGCCGGGTGCTGCTCGCCGGCGACGCCGCGCACACCCACATGCCCTCCGGCGGCCAGGGCCTGCAACTGGGCGTCCAGGACGCGTTCAACCTCGGGTGGAAGCTCGCGGCCGAGGTCGCGGGCTGGGCCCCGCCCGGCCTGCTGGACAGCTACGAGCGGGAGCGCTGGCCGATCGCCGCGCGGATGCTGCGCCGGACCGAGCTGGCGTTCCGGTACGAGACCTCGTCCTCGTTGCCGGCCAGGGCGGTGCGGCGGATCGGCTACCTGCTCATGCGCTTCGGCCCGTTGCAGATGCCGGTGATCCGCCAGTTCGCCGGCTTCACCCTGCGCTACCCGCCCCCGCCCTCCGCGCCGCGCCACCGCCTGGTCGGCCGCCGGTTGCCCGACGCCCGGCTGCGCGCCGACCACGGCGTCGTCCGGCTGCTGGAGTTGTTCCGCCGACGCCGGTTCGTGCTGCTCGACCAGGGCGCGGGCGTCGAGGGGATCGCGTCGGCGTGGGCGGACCGGGTGGACGTCGTGCGCGCCACGGTGCTCGACGGCCGCCGGTGGCCGGACGTCGTCCTGTTCCGGCCGGACGCCTTCGTGGCGTGGGCCGGGTCGCGCTCGCGCCTCCACCGGCTGTCGGAGGCGCTGTCGAGTTGGTGCGGCGCCCCCTCGCCGCGCGCCACCGCCGACGTCGGCCGTCATCCCTGACGCGGGCCGCCTTGGCGCGGGCCGCCTTGGCGTGGGCCGCCCTGACGTGGGCCGCCGTCCCCACCGCACCTCGACCGAGTGATCGGGACGCGCGGAGCGGTCGCCGATAGCGCTCCTGTGATCGTGAGTCGCGCCTCCTCCGGCGCTCCCGAGTCCCCCGTCGGTTCCATCGACCCGGCCGACCCGGTCGGACCTGACGACAGGGCGGTGAGCTGGCGGCGGTTCGCGGACGAGGCACCCGAGCTGGCCACGGCGGTCCGCGCCCGACTGCTCGCGGCCAAGCACCACGTGTTGGCCACCCTGCGCCGCGACGGCGCGCCGAGGGTCAGCGGCACCGAGGTCGACTTCCACGGCCCCGACCTCGTGCTCGGCTCGATGTGGGGCGCCGTCAAGGCCAGGGACCTGCGCAGGGACGGCCGCTACGCCCTGCACGCGAACCCGGGGGACGGCTCGATGCGGGGCGGTGACGCCAAGGTCGCCGGCCTCGCCGTCGAGGTGCGGGACCAGGAGGAGCTGCGGTCCTTCGCCGAGGCGGCCGAGCCGCTCCAGCCGTTCCAGCTCTTCCGCCTGCTGCTGACCGAGGCCGTGCTCACCACGCCCGCGCCCGACGGGCAGCACATCGTGATCGAGTGGTGGCGGCCGGGCGAGCCGGTGGCGCGGTTCGCCCGCTACCCGAGCTACCCGCCCCGGCGGATCGACGGGGGCGGGGCCGCCACCGCCGGCGGGGCCGAGCCGTCGTCCTGATCCCGCCGTCTCCTGATCCCCGCGGCCCTTCGACTGTCCACAGTGGACGTCACCGTCGCCCGATCTCCGTTGCCCGGACGAGTGAAGTCCCGGCGCGCCGCGCCGGATTTGCCGTCGGAGGTCGCTCCGGCTCGCCCACGCTGGGGGCATGGTGGGCGCTGGCGAGGAACCACGGACCCTCTCCCGGAGAGCGATGCTGGGCGCGGCCGGCGGGGCCCTCGCCGGCGGGGCGCTGACGCACCTGGCCCCGTCCGCCAGTCCGGCCCCGTCGGCGGACCCCCTTCCCCCCGGCGGCTCCGGCCGGTCGCCGGGCGTGCCGGGGGAGCCGAACGCCGCGCTGGCCCTGCTGTGGTGGGGCGAGCAACGCCAGGTGTGGACGCCGATCGGCTGGAAGGACCACCTGTTCCGGTTCAACGTCCTGTACGACGGCACCGTCCTGTGCGAGCCGGGACCGGCGTGGGCCGCCAAGCCCAACGTCGAGCCGTACCGGGACCGGAACTTCCAGCTCGGGTTCGTGCCGTGGCCGAACGGGATCGCGCCCGCGTTGCCCGACCGGCACTACTACCTCTACCGCGAGGACATGGGCGTCGGCCTCCAGGGCTGGGACCGGGCGCACGTGGCCCCCGTGCTGTGGACCGAGCACCGCCTCCAGGAGGGGCTGGTGTTCCGGCAGTGGATGTTCGCGCACATCCCCGGCGGCAAGGACGTCCAGACCGCCGTCGAGCCCCTGTACGCCTGGATCAGGCTGTCGGTGGAGCACGTCGACGAACGGCACGCGCCCGCCAGCTTCCCCATGGCCGTCCGGTTGAGCCGGCGGTACGTGTTCCACGAGGCCCCCTACCTGTTCCAGGACGGGGTCGTGTTGCAGGCCAGGCCGGAGCGGGCGCCGCTGGAGGAGAGCAGGGGAGAGCTGCTGCACGCGCAGACCTCGCAGGTCGACGACGACGGGAGCGGGGGAGGGGGCGGCGAGGTCGTCCACGTCCTGAACCAGGCCGACGAGGTGCGGCTGGTCGCCGGGCCGGCCCCTGCCGGGTCGGTCGTCTTCGGCCCCGGCGCGGCCGACGGGATCTTCAACCTCGCCGTCACGCTCCCCGCCCGGCGCGGCGCGCGGGTCGACCTGCTCCTGCCGATGCTGCCGACCGCCCGCGCCGACGTCGACGCCGAACTGGCCCTCGGCTACGACCGCGCCCTGGCCGAGGCGGACGCCTACTGGGCGCCCCCGCGGGACGTCGCCTCGATCACCACGCCGGAGCCGCTGGTCAACGAGGTGTTCCTGCGCAGCCCCTCCTTCGCCGAGGTGATCGCCGAACGGAGCCCGGAGAACGGCGTCCCCACATTCCTCACCGGCTCCTTCGCCTACGACGTCCTGTACACCACGCCGACCTCGATGGTCGCCCACATGTTCCTCGACCCGTTGGGCTGGCACGAGGTCGTGGACCGGCACCTGGAGGTCTACCGCCACACGCAGGGCGGCGAGCGCGCGCCGGGGCCGGCCTACCCCCAGCACCCCGGCTACTTCGCCAGCCCCGGCTACCTCCGCGCCTACGACTGGCTCACCGACCACGGCGCGGTCCTGCTCGCGGTCGCGACGCACGCGCTGCTCAGCGGCGACGAGGACTTCGTCGCCCGCTGGCGGGAGCCCGTGGTGGCCGGCTGCGAGTTCCTCAGGGACGTCTGCGCGATCACCGACCACGAGGGCGTCAAGGGACTCATGCCGCCCGGCGTCGCCAACGACGAGCTGACCGTCGTCCAGGCAGTCTCCACGCAGGCGTGGAACTACAAGGGGCTCACCACCGCCGTGCGCATGCTGCGCCGGTACGGGCACCCCAGGGCCGAGGAGTTCGCCGCCTTCGCCGAGCGGTTCCGGCAGACCTTCGTCGACGCCTTCCGGAAGCTGTGCGCGGCCGCGCCGACCTGGACCGCGCCCGACGGGACCCGACACCCGGTGCCCCAGGTCAGCTTCACGCCCAAGCCGGACAACATCTTCCACGAGGCGTTCATGCTCGACAGCGGGCCGCTGGTGCTGGTGTGGGCCGGCCTGCTGCCCGCCGGCGACGAGCTGATGGCCTCCTGCCGCGAGTACTTCCGCGTCGGGCCCAACACCCGGCTGCTCGGCCCCAGGACCAACCCCATCGCCCGTCCCGTGCTCATCCACGAGATCTCGTCCTGCGAGCCCTGCTATAGCTGGAACATCGTCCACTCCTGGCAGCTCGGGGAGCGCGAGCGGTTCCTGGAGGGCATGTACAGCCTGCTCGTCGCCGGGATCTCCCCGCACACGTTCATCTCCAACGAGCACCGGCACGGCGTCTACGGGAACCTGTTCACCCACCCGCTGCTGACCTGGTGCGTCCGGCTCGCCGTGGTGGACGACGAGATCGCCCCCGACGAGCTGCACCTGCTCCGGCTGTGCCCGCTGGCGTGGGTCGCCGCCGACACCGAGACGGCCTTCGAGCGGATCGCCACGCTGTTCGGCCCGGTCTCCCTGCGGTTCCGGCTGGCCCCCGACCACCGGACGCTCACCGTGTCCTACCAGGGGCGGTGGCGGACCCCGCCGAAGGCCGTGGCGGTGCACGCGCCGCCCGTGCCGGGCCTGACCACGATGAAGATCAACGGCCACGCCCACCGCGTCACGCCGGGGCAGCCGGTGCGGCTGCCCCCGTCCTGACCGGCGGCGCGGCCCCCGGTGCGGCGGAGGCGGGCGAGGGAACCGGCGCTCCTGTCCCACTCCCTGGTCCGTGCTCCGGTCGGCGGGTGGCGGACGCGGCCGTCGTGGGTAGGGTCGGCGTCGCGGTGGGTTCGCCCGACCAGCCAGGTCGGGCGTCGCAAGAGGGAACCCGGTGCGAGTCCGGGACTGCCCCGCAGCGGTGAGCGGGAACGACCGCCGTCATGAGCACTGGGCGCCACGCGGCGCCTGGGAAGCGACGGCCAGTAGGTCCGCCGGTCGAGGCCGGCGGGTGCCCGCGAGTCCGAAGACCTGCCCCCGCCCGCGTGCCGACGGCACGCGGTGGTCCGTGGCCTCGCGGGAGGGCCGACCGGACGCCGTGCCCGGCCGTGCGCGCGCCGGGCCGACGCCGCCGTCCCCACCGCCCGGCCCCGGCCGCGATGGCACTGCCTCGAGCGGAAGGGACGCCATGAAGTCGACCATCCTCGGTTATCCCCGCATCGGCCCGCGCCGCGAGCTGAAGCGCGCGGTGGAGCGGTACTGGGCGGGCGGGATCGACGAGCGCGAGCTGACGGCCACCGCCGCCGAGCTGCGCCGCTCCTGCTGGCGGCAGCTCAGGGACGCGGGGCTGGACGAGATCCCGTCCGGCACGTTCTCCTTCTACGACCACGTCCTCGACACGGCGGTGTTGTTCGACGCCGTGCCCGAGCGGTACCGGAGGCTGGGCCTCGGCCGGTTGGACACCACCTTCGCCATGGCCAGGGGCACCAACGAGGTGGCCCCGCTGGAGATGACGAAGTGGTTCGACACCAACTACCACTACGTCGTGCCGGAGATCGGACCGGAGACGGTGTTCCGCCTGGCCGGCCGGACCCCGCTCGCCGAGGTCGCCGAGGCTCGCGAGGTGGGCGTGGACCCGCGTCCCGTGCTGCTGGGACCGGTCACGTTCCTGCTGCTGAGCACCGCCTCGCCGGGCGCGGAGCCGGGCTTCCGCCCGCTGGACCGGCTCGACGACCTGGTGGAGCGGTACGCCGAGCTGCTGGGCGAGCTGGCCGAGGCCGGCGTCGGGTGGGTGCAGCTCGACGAGCCCGCGTTGGTCGCGGACCGCACCCCCGAGGAGCTGGCCGCGGTCGAGCGCGCCTACCGCCGACTGGGCGGCCTCGCCACCCGGCCCCGCCTCCTGGTGGCCACGTACTTCGGCGAGCTGGGCGCGGCGCTGCCCGTGCTGGCCAGGGCGCCGATCGAGGCGGTCGGCCTCGACCTGGTGGCGGGGCGGGACAACCTCCGCCGGCTCGCCGACGAGGGCGGCCTCGGTGACAAGGTCCTCGTGGCCGGGGTGGTGGACGGGCGCAACGTGTGGCGGACGGACCTGCGGGGTGCGCTGTCGGTCTGTGTCTCGGCGCTCGGCCTGTGCCGGGAGCTGGTGGTCGGCACCTCGTGCTCGCTGCTGCACGTGCCCCACGACCTCGACCTGGAGTTGTCCGGCGAGCCGACCGGACTGGACCCGTCGCTGCGCCCGTGGCTGGCCTTCGCCCGGCAGAAGGTGGACGAGGTCGTGGTGCTGGCGAGGGCGTTGCGGGAGGGGCCCGCCGTGGTCTCCGCGCAACTGAACGACAACGACGCGGCGTTGCGCGCCAGGAGGAACACCGACTGGGCGCGGGTGCCCGAGGTGCGGCGCAGGGTGGCCGCCCTGCGCCCCGAGGACGCGCGGCGGTCCACGCCCCGCGAGGAGCGCGTGCGGCGGCAACGCGAGGTGCTCGGCCTGCCCCTGCTGCCGACCACGACCATCGGCTCCTTCCCGCAGACCAAAGAGATCCGCGCGGCCAGGGCCGGGGTGCGCTCCGGCCGCGTCACGCCGGAGGAGTACGAGCGCCGCATGCGCGCCGAGATCGACCGCGCCGTGGCGGTGCAGGAGGAGATCGGGCTGGACGTCGTGGTGCACGGCGAGCCGGAGCGCAACGACATGGTCCAGTACTTCGCCGAGCGGCTGGTGGGCTTCGCGTCCACCGAGCACGGGTGGGTGCAGTCCTACGGCACGCGGTGCGTGCGTCCGCCGATCATCTACGGCGACGTGTCGCGGCCGGAGCCGATCACCGTGGAGTGGGCCCGGTACGCGCGGAGCCGGACCAGCCGCCCGGTCAAGGGGATGCTGACCGGCCCGGTGACCATGGTGCAGTGGTCGTTCGTCCGCGACGACCAGCCCAGGGCGGAGACCGCGAAGCAGGTCGCGTTGGCGTTGCGGGACGAGGTCGCCGACCTGGAGGCGGCCGGGATCGGCGTCATCCAGGTCGACGAGCCGGCGCTGCGCGAGGGCCTGCCGCCGAGGGCGGAGCACCGGGCGGAGTACCTGGACTGGGCGGTCACCGCCTTCCGGCTGGCCACCAGCGGGGTGCGCGCGGAGACCCAGATCCACACGCACATGTGCTACTCGGAGTTCGGGGAGATCATCGACGCGATCGAGGACCTCGACGCCGACGTGACCACGGTGGAGGCCGCCCGCTCCGGGATGCGGCTGGTCGCCGACCTGGGCGCGTACCGGGGCGAGATCGGGCCGGGCGTGTACGACATCCACTCGCCCCGGGTGCCCTCGGTGGACGAGATCGAGGCCGACCTGCGGCGGGTGCTGGAGGTCGTGGACGCCCGGCGCGTCTGGGTCAATCCGGACTGTGGCCTGAAGACCAGGGACTACCCGGAGGTGACGGCGGCGTTGCGGAACATGGTGGCCGCGGCGGAGCGGCTGCGCGCGGAAATCACCGTCCACTGAGGACAGTGGTGGGTGGGGCGGTGCTGCCGCCCCACCCACCGCGGTTCCTTACCTTCTCTGGAAGGGGAATGGTCGACGTTCGGTCACTCGCGTCGACGGCCGAGGACCAGGACGACGGCCGACGCGGCGGCCAGCATCGCGACGGCGACCACCGTGAGTCCGATGAGGACGGTCGGCCGGTCGGTCGCCGTGTTGGTGCCCAGCAGCCGCAACGTCGCGGGCACCGGCGAGACCCACTCGCCCAGCAGCGCCAGCAGCACCAGGGCGCACCCGACGAGCGACGCGGTGCCGACCCGGGACACGAGCGGGCGCCCGCACAACAGGCCGACCGCGACGCCGACGACGCCACAGGTCAGGTGGGCCACGGCCCCCGCGCCGAACTCGGCGAGGGACGCCCGCCCGTGCGCGACCTGCGGCCACAGCAGGGAGATCGCGGTGACCGCCGCGGTGTAGAGCAGACAGGCCGCCGTCTCGGCGACGAGCACCCGCACGGGACCGCCGGCGGTGACCTGCGTGACGGCCCGTTGCTCGGGTGTCTCGACGCCGCGCGCGGCGATCGTGAACCAGGCCGTGACCGGGACGAGCAGGCCGGCGGTCAGGACGTAGGCCGGCAACGCCGGGCCGGCGTCCCCGGTGTACAGCATCGCGAGCACCGCCAACAGGACCAGCGTCGGCGGCAGGTACCGCTGGCTGAGGCCCACGTGCGCGAGGACGTAGCGGACGAGGGCGGTCACGGCTGGCCCCCGTCGTTCTCGGGGAGCGACGCGACCTCGTGCACCGACCATCCCCGGCGCAGCGCCTCGGCGAGCAGGGTGTCCGTGTGCTCGCGCGACACCCGCAGCCGGACCAGATCCGGATCGGGGGCGGCGTCGCCGTCGGTCGCGTCGGCTCCCTCCTCCCACGGGACGGCTCCCGGCCAGCTCTCCCAGGTGCCGCTTTCCCTGCCGGTCCGGCGAAGGCGGACGCTGACAGCGGGAGCGGTGGGGGCAGTCGACACGGCGGGGACGGCGGCCGGATTCTCCGTCGGTGACGGGGAAGGAGGGTCCTCGCGGACGGCCTGCCCGTCCGTCACGCGCACCACCGCGTCGATCGCGGAGGGGGCGAGGGCGTTGGTGTGGTCGGTCACCACGACCGCCGCGCCCTCCTGCCGCGCCTCGGCGACGACCTCCGCCAGCACCCCGTGCGCGGCGGCGTCCAGACCGGACCACGGCTCGTCCAGCACCAGCAGTTCCGGGGGGACCAGGAACGCCTGCGCCAGCGCGACCTTCTGCCGGTTCCCCTTCGACAGCGCCCGCAACGGCCCGTCGGGGTCGCCCCGCACCCCGAACCGCTCCCAGAGCCACTCGACCCGCCGGGCCGCGCGCGAGGCGCCCAGCCCTCGGAGCCGGGCCATGTGCCGGAGGTAGGCGTGGCCGGACATCCCGCCCTGCGCCGGGAACTGCTCCGGGACGTAGGCCACCCGCCGGGGCCGGTCCAGGACCCGTCCCGTCGTGGGCGGCGAGATCCCGGCGACGACCCGCAGCAGGGTGGACTTGCCGGCCCCGTTCGTCCCGCGCACCGCCGTGACCTCGCCGGCCGGCAGGGACAGCGTCACCCCGGACAGCACCCACGGTCCCCGGCCGAAACGTTTGCCGACCGCGACGAGCCGCACCACGTTCCGCCCTCCCTCGTCCCCGTTTTTTCGCAAGGATTTCTCACGTTACGCGAATCGAGGCGAGATCCCGGTGAAACGGCGGTCGGCGGGCCGGGGCCGGCGGAGGGGGCGGCGCCGACGGCGGTGGGCGCGGCGACCCCGCCGACGCGTGGCGCTCGTCACGTCGGCGGGGTTTCGTTGCCCGGTCACGGAATTGTCGAGAACAGGTCGTATTTGTCGTGACAATAGGATCGGCGGCCCTCGGAACGGGCGGTCAAACCAGGGCCGGCGCTCCCGTCGGCGCGCTCTCGGCGGCCGGTTCCACCGCCGGCTCGGACGGAATCGTCAGGGGGACGTCACACACCCGGACGGTCTTTGCGCCGCTCCGTCCTGTCAGCCGCCACACCCGCACCAACCAGCGCTGACCCGGCTGGGAGCCGTGCTTGAGGAGGAACTCCTCGAACAGGGCACGAGTGTAATCCGTTGCGGTGGTCCGCATTTGGCGCTGGATCGTCCGGCCGATGTAGAAGCCGTGATCGTTGATTTCCTCGGCGTGCACGAGGACTCGTTGGCCTCGTTTGATCTGCCAGTACTCGATCCGGTGCCAGTGGTCCAGGTCCATGTGCTCGCCCTCTCTCCGGATGGGGCCGCCGACAGGTCTCAGAAAGTACGACCAGGAATCCTGGTCGGAAATCCCCTGACTGGGGGCTCTCCGCAGCTCGGTGGGTATCGGGCACACTTAGCCCCGCCTGAGCGAAGGGAGGTTGCCGGATGGCGGCAACGAGCCCCGGTCCCGCGGTGCAGCGGCTCCTGCTGGGCGAGCGACTGCGGGTGCTCCGGGAGGCGGCCGGCATCGCCGCCGAGGACGCCGCACGCAAGCTCGAGTGGTACCGGGCGAAGATCAGCAAGGTCGAGACCGGCGCGGTGCGGGTCACCGACGCCGAGGTCGAGCGGTTGCTCGAGCTGTACCGCGTCGGTGCCGCCGAGGCCAGACAGGTCCGCAAGCTCGCCAAGGAGTCCCGGAGGAAGAACCCGCCGGCGCGGGTGCCCGACTGGGCCAAGCAGTTCGTCAGCCTGGAGTCCAGCGCCGACGAGATGGAGATCTTCTACGGGGAGTTCATCCCCGGTCCGTTCCAGACGCCGGAGTACGCCAGGGCGATGCTGTCCATGTCGGTCGTGGTCGCCCCCGCGGAGATCGACCGGATGGCCGAGGCCAGAGCCCGTCGCTCCCAACGTCTGTCCTCATCGGACGCCCCACGGGTGTGGGCGGTGTTCGGCGAGGAGGCGCTGCTCCGGCGGATCGGCGGCCCCAAGATCCTGCGTGGCCAGCTCTGCCACCTGCGCCAGCTCGCCGCGCTGACCAACGTCACCATCCAGATCATGCCGCTGGCCGGTGGCGCGCACGTCGCCCTCGGCACTCCCTTCACCCTGCTCTCCTTCGAGCGGGCCGGGGCGACGATCGTCTACGTGGAGAGCCTGACGGGCGCGGACTACCTGACGCGCCCGCAGCACACGAAGGCGTACCGGCTGGCGTTCGACCGGTTGCGGGTGGCGGCGCTCGGCGAGCACGAGTCGCTGGCCCTGATCGACCGGCACCTCGCGGAACTCGACAAGGAGTAGATCAGAAATGTGGGTCCCGGCCCCGTCCCTGACCGGTGCGTCCTGGCGCACGTCCAGCTACACGAGCGGCGCCAACAACTGCGTGGAGGTGGCGGACTTCCCGACCGTCGCCGCCGTGCGGGATTCGAAGAACCCCACCGGACCCGCGCTGCTGTTCGCGCGGCGTGAGTGGGCGTCCTTCGTCCGAACCGTCCAAGGTGGACGCCTGGACCTGGGCTGACGGGCGGATGGCGGGGCCCGGCGGGGTGGACGATCACGTCCCACCCCGCCGGGCCCCCGGCCTTCTGACGTCCCCGTGTCCCAGCGTCTCGATGTCCGGCTCCCCGTTGGGCTGAGCCATTCCCCGACCCCGCTCACCGACCCCGCTCACCAACCCGCTCACCGACCCCGGTCGGTGGTCCCGGTGTGGTGCTCCCCTCGCTGGCACCGCTCAGCGGCGGACCACCACCACGCCCACGAGGGCGACCAGGGCGCACTGCGCGGCGGCGGCGATCCAGAACCACCGGTCCCCGCCGGAACGCTCGGCCAGCTCGTAGAGCTGCCCGCCCACCACTCCGCTGACGAACGCGCCGATCCCGGCGGCGAGGCGCTGTTGGCCGAAGGCCAGCGCCGGCCGGTCCGGCATCCGGTCCAGCGCCGCCAGCTCGTTCTTCAGGAACAGCACGACCTCGCCGAGCGTCACGAGGGCGGTCCCGAGGAACAGGGCCACGAGCCCGGCCTGGGCCACCACCGCCATCCCGGCCCCGAAGGCCACGAAGGACAGTCCGATCGCCCAGCGGTAGGCCAGGCGCCCGATCGCCTTGGCGGCCACCGGCTGGAGCACGATCACGCCGCCCGCGTTGAGGAGCAACAGCAGGCTGTAGACCTCCGGCGAGTGGTGCGCGGCGGTGAACACGCCCATGTAGTTCTGGAAGAACATGTAGACGTAGATGGTCAGCAGGTTGACCAGGAACGGCGCGGTGAGCGCCGTCCTCGCCGCCTCCGCCAACACCGCGACGCCCGTGGCCCCGCCCCCGTCCCGCCCGCCGGACACCGGCTCCGGCGTTGGTGTCGGCGTTGGTGTCGGTGTCGGCTCGGCGGCGAGCATGACCACGTGGCACACGGTCAGCACGACGAAGATGCCCGTGGTGACACCGAAGACGAGCAACGGCGCGTCGAGGATGAGCAGCCCGGCCACCAACGGCCCCACCGCCATGCCGGCGTTGAGCGCCGAGTTGCTGACCGACAGGAACAGGGGTTTGCGTTCCTCGTCGGTGCTCCTGACGATGTACGCCTTGTTCGCCGGCAGGTAGAGCGCCGCGCCGCAGGCGGTGAGCAGCAGCGCGGGCACCGCCGCGCCCGGCACCGCCATCACGGCGAGGAACAGGGCGAACCCCGCCGTGCGCACGACCAGCGCGAGCACCATCGTGCGCTTGAGGCCGAGCCGCTCGGCGACCGCGCCGCCGACCACGCCCCCGGAGAACTGGATCAGCGAGGCGGCCGCGAGCACGAACCCGACCCAGCCCAGCGACATGCCCAGCCGCTGGTGCAGGAAGATCGACATGAACGGCAGCACCATGAAGCTGCCGAACGGGATCAGGAACGAGCTGGCGATCAGGAAGCGCAGCCCGGCCGGCAGCCGGGGGCGGCGCGCCCGCTCAGAACCCGGGATGCCAGACGCGACCGTCATCGAACTCCACCCAGAAGGCGCGGCAGACCTCGCGCATGAGCGCGTACGCCGCGTCGTGGTCGGGCGCGTGGAGCAGGACGTGCCCACCCCGCTGCGTGTTGTCGGTGATCTCCTTGAGCACCCGGCCCTGGCTGATGCTGGTGTCCGCGTCGAGCACACCGGGCAGGCGCCGCACCTCCGCGATGTCGGCGACCCGCCGCACCGTCCCCGCCGGCGGCAGCAGCGGGAAGAACACCCCCACCGAGGTGCTGTCCGGCAGGTGCGGCGCGGTGACCTCCGGGTCGAGCAGGCCCCGCAGCGCCAGGTCGATCTGGCCCACGCCCGTGGTCCGCTCGGTCATCAGCCAGATCCGGTCGCCGCCGACCCTGGTCTGCGACTCGATCACCCCCGGCCGGCCGTCCGGTCCGACCTTGATCTCGGTGTGCGCGACGCCCCACGTCATGCCGACGGCGGTCAGGAACTCCCGCGCGGTCCTGACGACCTCGTCCCGCACCCGCTCGAAGCCCGGGGGCGGCGGCACCATCGTGTAGCTGCCCAGCGAGTACGGGTAGCCGACCAGCTTGGTGTACGAGAAGGAGATCACCGAGTGCTCGCCGCGCAGCGTCAGCGACTCCACGCTGTACAGCTCGTCGCTGTCGACGAGCTTCTCGGCCACGTACTGGCCGTCCCGCAGCCACCCCGGGGTGGCCACGGCCTCGGCCAGCTCCTCCGCGGAGCGGATCTGCCGGACGCCCATGCTCGCCGCGCCCGCCACCGGCTTCACGATGATCGCCGGGCCGTGCTCGGCGTGGAACCGCTCGACGTCGGCGGCGGAGGCGACCCTGCGCCACGGCAGGGCCAGGGACGGGGAGTCGGCCAGCGCCCTGCGCGTCCAGTCCTTGTACCGGGTCGCCGCCACCGGCCACAGCTCGGGGCCGGGAAGGCCGAGCGCGTCGGCGATCACCGCGGCGCTCTCCAGCCCCAGCTCGGTGAACGAGACCACCGCGTCGAGCGGGCGCTCGGCGTGGATCCGCCTGGCCAGGGCCAGGCACACGGTCACCTGGTCCACCGCGACCTCGTGCACCGACGCGCAGCGGTCCAGCACGGCCGGGTCCAGCCCGCCACCGCCGGCGGTCGGGCCGAGGTAGCTGACCGCGTACCCGGCCGCCACCGCCTTCTCGATGATCTCGGTCCAGCCGCCGACGACCAACAGGTGCGGCTCAGCCACCTGGGCGCTCCTCCTCCACCCTGACCCGCAGCTTGCCCACCGCGGACAGGACGTTGTGCAGGGCCAGCTCGGCGGTGTCGCCCTCGGCGAACACGATGCCCACCGAGCCGCGCTGGTCGGCCAGGTGCTCGATCCGCCGCCCCACGGCGGCCGTGGGGAAGAAGGCGGGGTCGCCGGGGTGGCCGGCCAGCCGGTCCAGCCCCTCGACGCCACGGAAGACGCCCACGCGGTCGGCGTAGAGCAGGACCTGCGCGGTGCCCCTGACGGGCTTGAGCGGCGCGTCCATCAGCGCGGGCCGCTGGCCCAGCGCCAGGTCGAGGAAGGCGTCGTAGATGTTGTGCTCCACCGACCGGCACACCGCCTCGCCGAGCAGTGCCCCACCGAGTCGCGGGTTGATCTCCACGACCTCCGGGCCGCGCGCGGTCATGACGAACTCGGTGTGCGCGAAGCCGTTGTCGAAGCCGACGGCGGCCAGCACCCTCGTGATCCAGTCGGTCAGCTCGACCGTCCGCTCGGGGGAGAACGCCACCGGGAACGACAGCGACTCCTCGCGGAACAGCGGCTCGGGGGACAGGCCCCTGCTGGAGATGCCGAGCAGCCGCGTCTCGCCGTCCCAGGTCAGCGTTTCCGCGCTGTAGAGCGGGCCGACGAAGTAGGGCTCGACGAGCAGGACGCCGCGCAGCCGTGCCGCCCTGCCGGCGGCGAGCACGTCCTCCAGGTCCTCCGTCCCGTTGAGCAGCCACACGTTCTGGCTGCCGGTGCCGGCGGTGTCCTTGACGATCGCCGGGTAGCTCACGTGCGCCGCCAGCTCGGCCGCCGTGGTCGTCGCCGGGTCGAAGGCGTGGCTGGCGCCCCGGCTCAGGCCGTGCCGGTGCAGGTGGTCGCGCAGCCGCGCCTTGTCGCGCACCAGCCGGACCGCGTCGGGGGCGGGGCCGGGCAGCCCCAGCTCGGCCAGCAGGTCCAGCGCCACCAGGCTCCAGGTGTCGGTGGAGCTGATCAGCCCGCGCAGGTCGGGGACCTCGGCCAGCGCGCGCCGCACCGCGTCGGTGTCGAACGTGTCGACGTCGACCACGTCCAGCGGGGCCGACGGGTCGGCCGCCAGCCGCTCCAGCTCGTGCCGGTAGACGCCGCGGTCGCAGGTGAGCAACCGCAGCCGGTGGTCGCGGGCGCGGGCCGCGTCGACCAGCCGGCCGAGGCCGAACGTGAGCGCCTCCAGGGAAACCAGCGTCACCGGACTGTCTCCTCCAGGGTGTGGTGGTGCGGGGTGGCCGTGCTGTCGGCGTCGGTGTCGGCCGCGCGGTGCGGCCTGCGGTCCCATGCCATGACCGACCACGGGAACGTCAGCTCGTCCAGGGAGTTGACCCTGGTCGGGGCCAGCTCGTCGATCGGGAGGACGTCCTCGTGCCTGGCGAAGACGTGGTCCAGGTACCGGTGGCCGGTGTCGGCGGCGATGAACAGGTACCGGCGGTCGGGGCGACGCCGCGCCTCCCACCGCGTGACCAGGTAGCAGCAGCCGGTGGACAGGCCGGCGAAGACCGCGTGCCGGCGGAGCAGCTCGACGCTCGCCGACCGGGCGTGGTCGAAGCTCACCCAGTGCATCGTGTCGTACAGCTCGTGCCGGACGTTGCGGAACGGGATCGAGCTGCCGATGCCGGCGATGATGACCTCGGGGTCCTCGATGTGCTCGCTGCCGAAGGTGACGCTGCCGAACGGCTGGATGCCCACCAGCTCCACGGCCGGGTCGGTCTCGCGCAGCGCGGTGACCAGGCCGCCGGTCGACGCGCCGGAGCCCACGCCGCCCACCACCGTGAGGTCGTCGACCCCGATCTCGCGGCGCACGATGTCGGCGAACTCGCGGTAACCGAGGTAGTGAATGTCGTTGTGGTACTGCCGCATCCAGTACACGTTGCCGAGGGAGGGGTTCGCCTCGCTCTCCCGCAGGATCTCCTGGATGCGCTCGACCCGCTGTTTCTGGTCGAGTTTCAGGCTGGCCGACGGCCGCACCTGCTCGACGGTCGCGCCGAGGATCTCCAGTTGCGTCCTCAAAGTCCGGTCAACCGTTGTCGACCCGACGATGTGGCACTTCATCCCGTATTTGTGGCAGGCCATCGCCAGCGCGTACGCGTAGATTCCGCTCGAACTGTCGACCAGGGTGTCGCCGCGGCGCACCCTCCCGGTCTCCAGTAAGTGCCGGACCGCGGCGAGCGCGGAGTAGACCTTCATCGTCTCGAACCGCGCGACGAACACGTTGTCGGTGAGCCGCACGATGTCGGGAATCTTGATGGCGTCGGCGATGTGGTCAAACATCCCGCCAGCCTCCTCGGGCGAAGTGGCACTGTTGGCCGAGCTCGCGGAAGAACGCCGAAAGATCGTCCATCCTGGCCCGGTCAGGGCGTTCCCTGAACAGGTAGCCGATGATGCTTCCGGTGTGGGCGACGAAGATCCCGTCGGCGCGGAAGGCCCGTTGGTTGGCCCGCACCTCGTCGAAACTCCGCTTGGGCACGACGAGCTGGCCCAGCTCGGCGCTGCGGGTCGCGCAGCGGCCGATCGCGCCGACGTCACCGGCCCGGAAGGCGGTGACCAGCTCGTCGAGGCAGTACTGGTAGGCGGTGGAGTGCAGCGCGTAGTGCGCCAGCAGCTCCTCGCCGAGGTCCTCGGTGTCCACCGAGCCGCCCTCGGTGGTGTAGCAGGTGTAGAGGCCGACCTTGTCGCCGAAGTGGTGCACCACCTCGTGCCGGCCGCTGAGGTAGAGCGCGAACTCGTCGAGGAAGACGCTGTCGGCGCGCTCGATCTCGGCCAGCGCGGCCCGCACCAGTCGCTGGTCGTAGGCCAGGTCGAACAGGCGGAACAGGCAGCGCAGGGTGGCGACCACGTCCGCGGTGGAGCTGGCCATGCCGGCGCCGACGGTCAGCTCGGTGTGGAAGTCCCACCGGCCCGGCGGCAGCCGCAGCCCGTGGTGGGCGAGGAAGAAGTCGACGGCGCGCTGGGACTTCGTCCTGCCGGCCCCCGCGAGGTCCTCGGCGCCGGCGCCCGTCCCGTCGGGGCGGTCCGGTCCCGCGCCGTGCTCGGTGAAGTAGACCCAGCTAAAGCGGTCGACGGGCAGGGAGACGATGGCGATCTCCTGGCGTCCCCCGTGTGGGAAGGGCCCCTGGAAGAGTTCGCCGAGGGTGCCCTGGCACACGCCGGAGTGCACCTTGGGACGGGCGACGGCGGCGACGGACGGAATGGTGGTCATCTCTCTCCCGGACCGGCCTCTGGTAAGGCGGCGGACAAGGTCGCGCCCATGGGCCGAAATCCCCCAGATTTCGATTGTGTCGACGTGGTCGGTGGAGAAGGGAAAGGGGAGCCCCCACGCGCGTCGTCGGCGCGGCCGGTCGCCCCTCGTTGTCGCGACAACATCCTCTTGTCCGGCGCGCGGAGCGTCAATAGGCCGAATGTGGGAACGGGGCGGACACGGATCGTGATATGTGTGCGCCAGGGCACGAAACGTGCCCTGGCGCATCTTTCCCGAATATTTCCCCGCCCCGGGCGGGGCCGGCCGGCTCAGCCCGGCAGCCCCCGCAGGTACTCGGCGAAGGACCCGATCGCGGCCGGATTTCGCGGCCCCTCCACCAACGCGGCGTAGGGCAGCGTGAAGAACCGCTTGTTCTTCACGGCGTTGACGTTGGCCAACGGCGGGTAGGACTCCAGGAATGCCTGCTTCTCCGCCGGGGTCTGACCGCCGTAGTCGTTAATGATGATGATATCCGGGTTCGCCTGCACCACGGATTCCCAGCCGACCTGCACCCAACTGTCGCGCAGGTCCGTGAACACGTGGTCGCCCCCGGCCCTGGTGATGATCTCGTGGGCCGCGGCGAAGCGGCCCGTGGTGAACGGCTTGTCCGTGCCGGAGTCGTAGACGAAGACCTTCGGCCGGGGCCGGTCCTTCGGCGTGGACGCCTCCACCGAGGCCACCTGCTCCTGGTACCGCCGCACCAGCTCCTCGGCCTTGTCCGAGACACCAAAGATCTTGCCCAGGTTGCGCAGGTCCGTGTACAGCGCCTCCAACGGCGGCACGATGCCCCTGCTGCGCTCCGAGACGCCGTTGCGGCACGACTCGGTCAGCACGTAGCTGCGCACGCCCACCTGCTCCAGGTCCTGCGGGGTCAGGCCGCTGCCCTCGCGGAACCCGTAGTTCCACCCGGCGTAGACGAAGTCCGCCTTGGCCTCCAGGACCAGCTCCTTGCTCGGCCGGTCCGCGCCGAGCCGGTGCGCCTTGGCGAAGTCCTCCTTCCACGGGGAGTCCGCCGGATCGTGGTCCTTGCCGAGCACGTAGCCGGCGAGCCGGTCGCGCAGCCCGAGGGCGAACATCGTCTCGATGATGCCGATGTCGTAGGCGACCACCCGGCTGGGCGCCCGGTCGTAGGTGACCTTCTGGCCGCAGTTGTCGATCGTCACGGGGTAGCCGTCCGCGCTGGCGGCCCGCTCGGGCTGGCGCACCTCGGCGCCGCACCCTGCGGTGAGCGCCAGCGCGGTGACGGCGGCCGTCAGCAGTGTCAGGCGGCGGGGGAGTCGTCGCGGCATGCGGGGACCTCTCACGAGCTGGTGGGTGGGACGGGGGAGTCGAAGATCAGTTGGGGCGCGCCGGAGGTCGGGTGCGCGACCACGTGCGCGCGCACCCCGAACACCTCGGCCACGACCTCGGGGGTGAGGACCTCCTCGGGGGCGCCGCTGGTGACCACCCGCCCCCCGGACAGGACGTAGAGCCGGTCGCAGGCGGCGGCCGCGAGGTTGAGGTCGTGCAGCGCGGCCAGCACGGTCAGGCCCGCCTGCCGCACCAGCGACAACACCTCCAACTGGTGCCGGATGTCGAGGTGGTTGGTCGGCTCGTCCAGCACGAGCACCGCCGGCTGCTGGGCGAGCGCCCTGGCGATGAGCACGCGCTGCCGCTCGCCGCCGGACAGCGTCAGGAAGCTGCGGCCGGCCAGGTGCGCCGCCCCGACCCTGCGCAGCGCGGCCGCGCAGATCTCCCTGTCCTGGTCGGTGTCCGGGTCCATCAGGTTCTTGTGCGGAGAGCGGCCCATGGTCACGACCTCGGCCACCGTGAAGTCGAACTCCACGTGGCTGTCCTGGGTCAGCGCGCCGAGCCGGCGGGCGGCCTCCCTCGGGCTCAGCGCGACCACGTCGTCCCCGCCCAGCAGGACCCGGCCCGCGGTGGGCCGCAACGCCCGGTAGACGCAGCGCAGGGTCGTGGACTTGCCGCTGCCGTTCGGGCCGACCAGGCCGACGACCGTCCCGCTCGGCACCTCCATCCGCAGGTCCTCGACCAGGCGGCGGCCGGCGACGGTGACCGAGAGGTCCTCCAGCTCGACGTCCATCACCGACCCCCGAACACGTAGCCGCGCCGACGCATCAGCACCACGAACAGCGGCACGCCGAACGCCGCGGTGAGCACGCCCAGCGGCAGCTCCTCGGGCGGGACCAGCGTCCGCGCGGCCAGGTCGACCCAGATCAGCAGGCAGCCGCCGGCCAGCGGGGCGACCGCGAGCACCCTGCGGTGGTCGGCCCCGACCACCATGCGCGTCAGGTGCGGCAGCATCAGGCCGACGAACCCGACCGCGCCGCTGACCGCCACCAGCACGCCGGTCATCGCCGCCGACACCACGAACAGCTCCCGCCGCATCCGCGTGGCGTCCACGCCGAGGGTCGCCGCGGTCTCGTCGCCCATGGCCAGCGCGTTCAGCCGCCGCGCCGAGACGAGCAGGTAACCGACGCCCAGCACGACCACCACGGCGGCCACCGGCAACGACTGCCACGTCGCGCCGCCGAGGCTGCCGAAGGACCAGAACATCGCCGACCGCGCGGCCTCGCCGTGCGCGGCGAAGAACACCAGGATCGTGCTGATCGCGGTGAAGCCGTGCGCCATCGCGGTCCCGGTGAGCACCAGGCGCAGCGGCGTCAGGCCCCTCGGCGACCGCGCGGCCAGGTAGACGACACCGGTGGCCAGCAGGGCGCCGAGGAACGCGGCCACCGACAGGGCGTGGATGCCGAACGAGGCGAACACGCCCATGGTGATCACCGAGGTCGCCCCGACGGCCGCGCCCGAGGACACCCCGAGCACGAACGGGTCGGCCAACGCGTTGCGGACCAGCGCCTGGCTGGCCACCCCGACCGCGCTCAGGCCCGCGCCGACCACCACCGCCAGCAGCACCCTGGGCAGCCGGATCTGCCAGACGATCTGGTACTGCGGCACGTCGGCCGGCTCGATGACCCCGCCGGTGAGGGCGGCCCGGAGGAACCGCAGCACGTCGGGGAACGGCACGCTGACCGCGCCGAGGGCCACGCCGCACACCACCGAGCCGACCAGCAGCACGACCAGGGCGAGGACCAGGGGCAGGACGGGACGCCGGCGGGGGAGCGGCTCCGACGAGCCGGCTCCGGACGGGGCGAGTCCCTCGCGCCGCGGCGAGGAGGCCAGGGGCGGTGACGCCATGCGGTGGACCTTCCGGGGAACGGGCCGGCGGGCCGCCCTCGGTTCGCCCGTCCCACGCCGCGCGCGCCACGCGGACGGCTCGGCCGTGCGGCGTCGCGGGACGCTGGCCGTCCCGGGGCTCCGTCCCGCGGACCTCGACGGGTGGTGGAGCGACACGTGCGCGCGGGTGTTCGGGCTCGTCGCACGACCGCTCGTGCGACCCACCGTTGCGGGTCAGCGCCGGACTTCGACCGGTCTTCCCCCACGGGCACGGAATGGAGTTGGTGGTTCGCGTGCACGCTACCCCCGGGAGGGCGGCGGCGGAACACGCTTGTGGTGGAAAAAGGGGACAGCGACGGGGAAATCCCGCCGGTGGACCGTCCCCAGTGGACGCCGGAGGTCACCAGGGGACCCACGGTCCCCTGGTGGTTCGGCGCTGGCGCGGCGGTTCTCAGCGCACGGCGGCGAGCACGAAGTCGTCCCCGACCTGCCAGACGGGCGCGACCTCGCGGAAACCCGCCTCGCGCAACAACGTCACGTGCGCCGCGCAACTGAGCCCGTTGCCGTCGCCGCCGACCAGGCCGCGCCGGCCCCGCTCGGCCAGCAACCCGGCGAGCCGGTCGTCCTCCGCGACCGCCGACCACCAGGACGACCAGTCCTCGTTGTCCAGCACGCCGACGCGCTCGGCCCGCCGCTGCCGGACCGTCGTGGCGAGGTCCCGGATCGCCGGCTGCTCGTCGTAGAGGTGGTCGCCGTTGACGAACACCCCACCCGGCCGCAGCATCCCGGCCAGGTCCCGGTAGAGCCGGGCCAGGGCGTCCTCCGGCAGCCAGTGCAGCGCCGTCGTCGACACCGCCGCGTCGAACGGCCCGTCCACGCCGAGGGCCAGCGCCCAGTCGGCGGAGGTGAGGTCGACGTCGAGGAACCGGCCCACCTCGGGGTGGGCCGCGCGGGCCATGGCGAGCAGGAGCGGGTCGGCGTCCACCCCGAGCAGCCGGGCGCGCGGGAGCCGGGCGCGCAGACGGGCCGACAGCGAGCCGGGCCCGCAACCGAGGTCGAGGACGAGCGGCTCGCCGTCGGCCCGCGTCACGTGCTCGACGACGTCGGCGATGATCCGGAACCGTTCCTCACGGTCCGCGATGTAGCGCTCCTGCTGGTGGTCCCAGCGGCGCACCCAGGCGCGCGCCAGGTCCGGCTCCAACGGGGAGCTTCCCGTGGTCGCGGTCGTCACGTCGGGAGAACCTACTGCATAGTTGTTGCAACAAGCACTCCCGGTGCGACCGGGGACCGGGGATCGGCCGGAGCCGGTGGTCAGGCGCGGACCAGGTGGACCGTCAGCGCCTCGGGCCGGGCGACCAGCGTCACCGGCGCGGTCAGCTCGTCCACCGGGAGGCCGTCGCGGACCAGGCGGACCACGCCCGCGACCGGCTCGACGGTCAGCTCGGCGGCCACGTGCTCGTCGGCGCCGCCGATGACCCTGGCCCGCAGCAGGTGCTCGTGCAGGCCGGTGCGCAGTTGCGCGCCGCGCACCACGTGCCGCGCACCGTCCACGATGACCGCCAGCTCGGCGTCGTCGAGGTCCTCGGGCAGCAGGGTGACGTGCGACAACGCGATGTCCTGGTCGCCGCGCGCCCCGCGCACCTCGATCAGGTCGAGCCGGCGCTCGGCGACCTCGGGCTGGCCGGCCGTGCCGTTCTCGCCGTTCTCGCCGTTCTCGCTGTTCTCGCCGGTCTCGTCCAGCGCGAACAGCGGCGCGTCAAGCTGGGCGGCGATGCGGTGGGCGTCCCACGAACCGGAACCGGCCACGTTCACCACGGCGCCCACGGGGGACGCGTTCCCGGCCGGGGTCGGCCAGCTATCGGGAGCGGGGGTCGCCTCGACCGACGGCACGCCGAGCCCGGCGAGGTGGTCGCGGACGGTGCGGGCGCGGCGACGGCTCTCCCGGTCGAAGCCGCGGACCACGGCGACGGCCTGGCCGTCGGCCAGCGCGCGGGTGGCGGCCTCGGCGAGGACGGCCAACGGAGACCGTCGAACCTCGGCGCCGCTCGCCGGTGCGAAAGGTCCCGTGGTCGTCGTCATGTGGAGGTCTCCGTTCCGATCCGCTTGGTCCGAACCAGTGCCGTCCGGCACCGTGCGTCCCGCCCCGGTCGCGAACCCGCCGGCGCGGCCGGCGCCACGGCGAGGTGGGCGGTCGTGGCGTCGCCCGTCGTCAGTCGTCAACGGACGTCCTTCGCCACTGATGGCGGCTCGACCCTAACCCCGCGCGAAGGGCGTCAACACCCGAATGTGATCGAACTTCGATGTGAACAATGTCGCTTTCGTTGGGGGAAACCCGATCCCGCCGCCAGTCGTTCTTCTTGGCCCGATCGACGTCGTGTCCTGACTCACACGCCGCGCGGCGCATCTCCTGCGGGACGGGGCATCGGGGGAGAACCGACCACAGTGCACAGTGCCATGTCGACAGGCGTGTCAACAGTGGAACGGCGTGGGTCGACAGGGACAGTCACGGCGACGCCGGGCTCGTCGCGGGTGCGGATGCGCCGACGCGACGGGCCGATGCATGGACGCCGCGCGGCGGGGTACTCACGGCAGTGGACGAACGGTGAGTCGAGGACCCGGCGGTCACGTCCTCGTCGGCCCCACGGACGTGGTGGCCGACCGCTCGTGATCGTCGCTCCTGGGACGAGCACGCGCCGTGGCGAGGTCTCGCCCGGCAGTGCCTACCAACTCGGCGCCTACCGAGCCGACGCCGAATCGGCGCCTACCGGGTCGACGCCTACCGAGTCGATGGAGTCCACCGGCTCCCCGCCCTCCCGATCCGACGGGCCCGCCAGCCCTGCCGCCGGCATGCGGCGGCGCTGGCCGTGCCCGGCGTGCCCGGGTCGGGCCAACCGGGCCGATCCGACTTGCCCGGCGCCTGACCTGGATCAACGATGGGCAACGAACCCGCCGATCGGGTGGTGAATCGCCCACGGGGTACCCCGGGCCGGCAGAGCCGCTCCTCACCTGGTGTCCGCCGGTCGTGAAGGAGCTGGTCACGATGTCCCGCCAGAGTCACGTCACCCGGAGTCGGCTGAACCGTCGCCACCTGGCCCTGCTGCGCGCCGTGGCCGACGGGCGCGCGGAGGTGACCTGTAGCTGCGCCCCCGACCTGCGCGTGGACGGCTTCTGGTGCGACCACACCGCCGCCAACGACCTCGTGCGGTCCGGGCTGATCCGGCCGGTGCGGTCGGCCCCGGTCGGGCAGCTCGTGCCCGCCGAGATCACCGCGCCGGGCAGGGAGGCGCTCGCCGAGGGGTGAGCGTGGGAGTGAGCCTGGGGGCGAGCCGGGGACCGGGCCGCCCGGCACGGGTCGGGGGCGCTCGCGGTGGTGGGCTCGTGGGCTGTCGGTGCGATGCGGCAGGCTGCACGCCGTCGTTGATCACGATCGTGCCGAGGAGTTCGCCATGCCCCGACCCCGTCCCCTGTCGCAGGAGGAACTGGACCAGCTTCGCGCGGAGCTGGGGGCTGGTCAGCAGCCGACGGTGTGGTTCACCTCGGCCGCGGTCGGCGTGGAGGCGGGCCGGTCCGGCCGGGTCGTCGACCTCGGCGACCCGGCCGACGGCGACTTCATCCAGGTCCGGCCCACCGGGTCCAAGGACGTGCTGTCGTTCTCGGCGACCGAGGTGACCATGACCAAACCGGAGCGGAAGAAGAAGGCGGCCGGCCCCAGGGGCGGGCGGGCCGCGGCGTCCGTGGCCGCCGCCGCGACCCCGGCCCCGTCCGTCGAGGCGGCGGTGGCCCCGGCGGCCCAGGAGGCGCCCGCCCGTCCCGCCACGGCTCCACCGGCACCCACCAGGACCACACCGCCCGCCCCGGCCGGCGCGCCGGCGGCGGCTCCGACGTCCGCGACCGCCGAACCGGCCAGGTCCCCCGCTCGTCGGGGCGGGCGGAAGCCGGCCGAGCCGCCGGCGGTCGTCGTGACGCTGACCTCGACGTCGGAGGGGGAGTGGACGGTCGAGGTGGTCACCGGCAAGAAGCGCGCCGTGCGCGGGCTCTCGGTCGGCCCCGGCGCCGTCGCCCAGGCCGCCAGGGCGCTGCACCCCGAGGTCTCCTCGGCCATCGAGACGGTGCTGGAGGCCGCGCGGGAGCGGCAGCGGGCCAGGGTGGAGCAGTTGCAGGCCGAGCTGGAGGCGGCCAGGCGGATGCTCGCCGAACTCGCGGAGTGAGCGGGACGGCGGGCGGGTGCGTCGGAAAGCACTTCGGCGTCGCCGATCGGCGCTCCGGGTCGTCCTGACGCAACTCGGCGCGGCAGGCGTACCGGTGGGCGCGGATTTCGACAGATCTCTCGGCGGCGCCCGCCTTCCGGCCGCAGAATCCGTCAGGTGTCGGCTAACGGAGTGAGTGTGCGGTCCGACACCCGTGATGGAGGTGCCAGTCAGAGATGAGCGTTGAGACAGCCGCGGTGGTCGGCGAGGACACGGCGTCAGCGGCGAAACCCGGGGGGACAGAGCCGTCCCCGCTGCCCACCGCCCCGTTCAGTGTGGTCTGGAGCTGCGGCCATCCCTACGTCCGCGAGGGGAACGAGGGTCGGACCCGGTGGGTCGGCCTCGACGACAGGGGCCGCCCGCTCAGCCTGACCGACGCCGACCTGCTCCGCCGCGGCTGGAGCCGCACCCAGGCCTGAGGGACCGGCGGCGGGCGCGGGACCCCTCCCCGCCCGCCGCCGTTTCCCCCGCTCCCGCGTCACCTTTCTTTCGTTTCCCGGAAATCCCCCGGCCGCCGCTGTCGATTCCGTTGTCGACCGGCGCGCGCGACCATTGATCGCCGTTTTGCGCGGCGGCCCGCTGAGGCCCCCGTGATCCCCTGATCCCTCGGTCATGAGCGGCCTGGGCGCCCTGAGCGGTCATGACGGGAGCGACGTCGGGCGTCGCCCGGCGCGGCTCCACCGCGCGGCCACCGCCGCGAGCCCCGCACGACCCCGGCCCCGCCCCGCCCAAGAACCCCGGGCCGGGGCGGTTCGGCGCGCACCGACGATCCCCACGCCCGCACCCGTGTGGCAGGCTTGTCCACAAGGGACGGCGGGAGGCAGGCCGCCCCGCGCCGCGTCGCGGCGTCCGGTGACCGGAGGGGATTCACGGTGGTGCAGGGTCCGGTGCAGCGCCCCGACCAGCTCGGTCGGGCGGACCAGCCGAACGGGATCGTCGCCGAGGTCGCGCGGGACCGCGTCCTCACCGTGCCCAACCTGCTGAGCTTCCTGCGCCTGGCCGGCGTCCCCCTCTTCCTGTGGCTGCTGCTCGGCCCGAAGGCGGACGTGCTGGCGCTGGTGGTGCTGGTGGTCAGCGGCCTGACCGACTGGCTCGACGGCAAGCTGGCCCGACTGCTCAACCAGTACAGCCGGCTGGGGGCGTTGCTCGACCCGGCCGTCGACCGGCTCTACACCCTGGCCACCCTGTTCGCCTTCCTGATGCGCGAGATCCTGCCCTGGTGGGTGGTCGCGGCCCTGGTCCTGCGGGACGTGGCCGTGTCCGTCTCCCTGCTGCTGGTGCGGCGGGCCGGTTACGCCCCGCCCGAGGTGAACTACATCGGCAAGGCCGCCACCCTGAACCTGATGTACGGGTTCCCGTTGCTGCTGCTGGCCCAGGGCGACTCGACGGCGTCCGCGATCGCGCAGCCGTTCGCCTACGCCTTCGTCACCTGGGGCGGAGCGTTGTTCCTCTGGTCCGGTCTGCTCTACGTGGTCCAGGTGGTGATGGGGCTGCGGGAGGCCGGGACGCGCACCGTCGGGGCGGCTGGTGCCTGACGACCGGACCTTCGACGAGCGGGCGGAGGGCGCCAGGGACGGGCACCCGTCGGACGGCGGGCACGGGACCGGACCGCGCGACGAACGGCCGGGTGACGCCGCCGGGCGGCGGGGATCCGAGGACGAGCGGCGCGCGGCGGAGAAGCCCACCGCCCCGGCGAGCGGCAGCGGTCAGGACTCCGCGGGAGACCGCGCCGCCGCCGACGACCACACCGGGGACGACCGCGCCGCGGATGATCACGCCGGCTACGGCGAGCGCCCTGGCGGCGTCGAGGTTCGCCCAGAAGGTGGCGCCGGGTCAGCAGAGGTCGTGGCTCCTGATACGGCGGTTGTGCCCGCTGTGCCCGAATCGCCGGTGGTGTCGCGGCCAGTTCTGCCGCCCACGCGGTCCACGGCTGCTGAGGGCACCGCTGGTGAGTCGGGCGATGCCCAGAAGGCGGAGGTCAGGGACACCACCGCCGCGGATGATCACGCCGGCGACAGCGACGGCGAGCGCCCTGGCGGTGTCGAGGTTCGCCCAGAAGGTGGCGCCGGGTCAGCAGAGGCCGTGGCCCCCGATACGGCGGCTGTGCCCGCTGTGCCCCAGACGCCGGTGGTGTCGCGGCCGGTTCTGTCGCCGACGCGGTCCAGGGCTGCCGAGAGCACCGTTGGTGAGTCGGGCGATGCCCGGAAGGCGGAGGTCAGGGACACCGCCGTCGAGGATGATCACGCCGGGGGCGGCGACGAGCGCCCTGGCGGTGTCGAGGTCCGTCCAGAAGGTGGCGCTGGGGCAGCAGAGGCCGTGGCCCCCGAAGCGGCGGCTGTGCCCGAAACCCCGGTTCTGCGGCCGACGCGGTCCAGGGCTGCCGAGAGCACCGTTGGTGAGTCGGGCGATGCCCAGAAGGCGGAGGTCAGGGACACCACCGCCGAGGATGATCACGCCGGGGACGGCGACAAAGAAGAGAGCACTGGCGGTGTCGAGGTCCGTCCAGAAGGTGGTGCCGGGTCGGCAGAGGTCGTGGCTCCCGATACGGCGGCTGTGCCCGCTGTGCCCCAGACACCGGCGGTGTCGCGGCCGGTTCTGTCGCCGACGCGGTCCAGGGCTGCTGAGGGCACTGTTGGTGAGTCGGGTGATGCCCGGAAGGCGGGCGTCAGGGATACCACCGTCGAGGATGATCACGCCGGGAGCGGCGACGAGCGCCCTGGCGCCGTCGAGGTCCGTCCAGAAGGTGGCGCCGCGTCCGTGGAGGCTGCGGCCCCCGAAGCGGCGGCTGTGCCCGAAACCCCGGTTCTGCGGCCGACGCGGTCCAGGCCCGCCGAGAGTACGGCTGGTGAGTCGGGCGATGCCCGGAAGGCGGAGGTCAGGGACACCACCGCTGCGGACGACCGCGCCGAGGTTGATCACGCCGGCTACGGCGGCGAGCATCCTGACGAGGCCGCGTCCGTGGAGGCTGCGGCTCCCGAAGCGGCGGCTGTGCCTGCTGTGCCCGAATCGCCGGTGGTGTCGCGGCCGGTTCTGCCGCCCACGCGGTCCACGGCTGCTGAGGGCACCGCTGGTGAGTCGGCCGCTGTCCAGAAGGCGGAGGTCAGGGACACCACCGCCGCGGATGACCGCGCCGAGGATGATCACGCCGGCTACGGCGGCGAGCATCCTGACGAGGCCGCGTCCGTGGAGGCTGCGGCTCCCGAAGCGGCGGGTGTGCCCGCTGTGCCCCAGACGCCGGTGGTGTCGCGGCCGGTTCTGCCGCCCACGCGGTCCAGGGCTGCCGAGAGCACCGTTGGTGAGTCGGGCGATGCCCGGAAGGCGGAGGTCAGGGACACCGTCGTCGAGGGCGCCGCCACCGTCACGAAGACCGCTGTCGAGGACACCGCTCCGGTCTGGCGCGAGACGAACCCGGCCTGGCCGGAACCGCCCTCGCCCACCGGTCCGCCACCCGCCCGTCCGATGGACTTCGCCGCCTCCCTGCTGCGCGGCCTGTTCGTGCAGCGGCTCGACCCCGCGTACGAGGAGGCGGCGCGACGCCGGGGGAACCGCCCGGCGCGCGGCCCCGCGCAGTGGGTGTGGCTCGTCGTCGGCACCGTCCTCGTGGGCGTGCTCTTCGCCGTGGCCGCGCTCGACGCCGCCGACCGGCAGCCCGGCTCCGAGGAGGCGCAGCGCAGCCTCGCCGACGACGTGCGGACCGCGCGCGGCGACACCGACGAGCTGGCGCGTCGCGCGGGCGCGCTCGCCAGGGAGGTCGACCGGGCTCGCGAGGCCGCGCTGGCCGGCGACGCCGACGGCAGGGCGGCCCTCGACCGGCTCGGCGAGCTCGAACGCGCCGCCGCGGCCGTTCCGGTGACCGGCCCGGGCCTGCGGATCACCGTGGAGGAGGCTCAGGGCCAGGGCGGCTCCCACCGGCAGAGCGTGCTCGACCGCGACCTCCAGGTCCTGGTCAACTCGCTGTGGGCCTCCGGGGCGGAGGCCGTGGCGGTCGGCGGGGTGCGCCTGCAACCGAGGGCGACCGTGCGCCAGGCCGGCGGCGCGATCCTGGTCGACAACCGCCCCATCCGGCACCCCTACGTGCTGGAGGCGATCGGGCCGCCGGAGGACCTCCAGACCCGGTTCGTCAACACCGACGGCTACGGCCGGTTCATGGCCTTCACCCAGCTCTACGGCACGCGCTTCACCGTGCAGCGGGTCGACTCGCTGCACCTGGCCGCGGCCAACCCAGGACAGCCCAGGGTCGCCACCCCGGGGAGTGGCCCCGCCCCATCACCCAGCCAGGAGGGACCGCGGTGAGGACCCCGCTGCTCGGCCCCGTGATCGGCCTGCTCGCGCTCGTCGTGGGCGTCGGGCTCGGCCTGTGGTTGGACCCGACCGTCCCGCCGTGGGTCCAGCCCTACCTGCCGATCGCCGTCGTCGCCGCGCTGGACGCGGTGTTCGGCGGCGTGCACGCCATGCTGGACGGTCGGTTCGACGCCAAGGTCTTCGTCGTCTCGTTCGTCTCCAACGTGCTGGTCGCCGCGCTCATCGTGCTGCTCGGCGACGCGCTCGGCGTGGGCGCGCAGCTTTCCACGGCGGTGGTCGTGGTGCTCGGCATCCGGATCTTCAGCAACGCCGCCGCGATCCGGCGTCACCTGTTCAAGGCGTGAGAACCATGTCCCCGTTGTTCCGCGCGAAGCGCCGCGCCCCGAGGGGCCGGCACCACCTCGACCCGAACCGGTTCGCCGAGGCCCGCCCCACGGGTCTGCGTGCGCACCCGGTGCTGTCCGGGGTCCTCATCGGCGTGCTGTGCCTGGCGCTGGGCGTCGCCCTGGTCACGCAGGCGCGCAGGACCAGGGCCGGCGACACGCTGGCCGAGCAGCGGCCGCAGGACCTCGTGGTGCTGCTCGACGGCCTCCAGCAGCGGGAGGCCGCGCTGCGCAAGGAGATCGCCGACTCCGAGGAGACGCTCAGCCGGCTGCGGGCGACGGGGGACAGGGCGGCCGCCGCGCGGGAGGAGGCCCAGCGCAGGGCAGCCGCCCTGGGGGTCCTGTCGGGCACCGTGCCGGCGGCGGGGCCGGGGGTGCGCATCGGACTGACGGACCCGGCTGGCAAGATCAGTCCCGAAGTGCTGCTGGACGCGTTGCAGGAACTGCGCGCGGCGGGGGCGGAGGCGGTGCAGGTCGGGGAGGTCCGGGTGGGAGTCGACTCGGCCTTCACGGGCGCCGCCGGCGACGTGCGGCTGGACGGGGTCCCGTTGCGCGCGCCCTACTCGCTGCTGGCCATCGGCGACCCGCCGACGCTGGCCGCGGCGTTGAACATCCCGGGAGGGGTGGTCGACACCGTGGAGCGCTCGGGGGGCAGGGTGGAGCTCCGGCAGGCGGACCGGGTGGAGATCAGCGCCTTGCGACCCGTCCGAACGCACAAATACGCTCGGCCGACCGGTTGAGGAGTGAGGAGTAACCGCTGGTGGTTCCTGAGGAGCTGAGGTACACCGAGCAGCACGAATGGGTTGCGCGGGCGGGTGATGACACCGTGCGGGTGGGCATCACCGACTACGCCCAGCGCCAACTCGGCGACGTCGTCTTCGTGCAGCTCCCCGAGGTCGGCCGGCAGGTCGCCGAGGGGGACTCCGTGGGCGAGGTGGAGTCCACCAAGAGCGTCTCCGACATCTACGCCCCGCTCGCCGGCGAGGTCGTGGCGGTCAACGAGGCCGTGGTGACGGCCCCGGAGACGATCAACGGTGACCCGTACGGTGACGGCTGGCTGGTGGAGCTCCGGATCTCCGACCCGGCCTCGGTGGACGGGCTGCTCGACGCGGCCGGCTACCGCGAGAAGATCGGCGAGGTCTGAGGCGATGATCTTCGGTTTCGGCTCCCGGAAGAAGCGGGAGTCGGGGCGAACGCGCCGTGAGCGGCGCGGTACGTTGGGAAACATCGCGGCAACCTTCAGGAGGAGAGCTCAGGTGAGCACGAACGACGGGCCCGGCGTCCCGCCGGAGAAGGCGGCGGAGAGCACCTCCGTCTTCCGGGCCGACTTCCTCGCCGACGTCGAGGGCACCGCCGCGCCCGAGCCCGAGACCACCACGGTCTCCGGTGTCGACGCGCTGCCCGCCGGCTCGGCGCTCCTGGTGGTCAAGCGCGGCCCCAACGCCGGCTCCCGGTTCCTGCTCGACAGGGACACCACCAGCGCGGGCCGGCACCCCGACAGCGACATCTTCCTCGACGACGTCACCGTCTCCCGGCGGCACGCGGAGTTCCGCCGCGAGGGCGGCGACTTCGTGGTGGTCGACGTGGGCAGCCTCAACGGCACCTACGTCAACCGCGAGCCGGTGGACACCGCGGTGCTGGGCAACGGCGACGAGGTGCAGATCGGCAAGTTCCGCCTGGTGTTCCTGACCGGCCCGGGCAACGGGGGTCAGGGGGCGCAGTGACCGCGGCCGGACGGGCCTCGGGAGCGGGTGTCCCGCACAACGGCGGCGCGGGTGTCCCGCACGGCGCTGGCGCGGGTGTCCCGCACAACGGCGGCGCGGGTGTCCCGCACGGCGGCGGTGTGGGCGGTCCGCACGGCGCCGGCGCGGGGGCCGCGCACACCCAGCGCGGGGGGATGAGCATCGGGGCGGTGCTGGCGCAGCTCCGACCCGACTTCCCCGAGGTGACCATCTCGAAGATCCGTTTCCTGGAGTCAGAGGGGCTGGTCCACCCCGCGCGCACCCCGTCCGGCTACCGGCAGTTCTCCCCGGCCGACGTCGAGCGGCTCCGGTTCGTGCTGGCCGCCCAGCGCGACCACTACCTCCCGCTGAAGGTGATCAAGGAGCAGCTCGACGCCCTCGACCGAGGCGTGCGGCCGGGCGGCCCGTCCCCCCGGCCGCCGCGCGGGCTGGTGGCCGTGGAGGGGCTGCCCGGCCCCGACTCCTTCTCCTGCTCCGGCGAGGTCCGGCTGACCAGGGAGGAGCTGCTCGCCGACTCCGGTGTCGACGAGGGGCTGCTCTCCGAGCTGGAGCAGTACGGCCTGGTCCGGCCGGGGGCGTCGGGGTTCTACGACGGCGACGCCGCCGCCGTGGCCAGGACCGTCAGGGCGATGACCGCCTTCGGTATCGAGCCGAGGCACCTGCGGGCCTACCGCGCGGCGGCCGACCGCGAGGTGGGGCTGCTGGCGCAGATCGTCACGCCGCTGGCGCGGCAGCGCGACCCGGACGCGCGGGCGCGTGCCGAGGAGGTCGTGCGGGAGCTGGCGGCCCTGTCGGTGGCCCTGCACACCCTGCTCGTGAAGACGGGACTGCGCGGGGCCATTGGTGGCTGACTGTTCTCACCTGGTGGACAGTTCACACGGGTGAGGGTTGGCCAGTTGGGGTTATCCGGTGACGACTGGGTAACCAGATTGCAGCCGAACAGGCGAAGGGCAGCGCTGGACGCCCCGGACGGGTAGCGTCGTAGGGGACGGTACGCGATCCTCGTCCTCACACCGGGACGCGACCTGTCGGGACACGGCTAGCGCGGTGGAGGAGGCGAGACCGATGAGCAGCGAGATGCGCGTCGTCGGCGTGCGGGTGGAGCTGCCCGCCAACCAGCCGATCCTGTTGCTGCGCGAGTCGGAGGGTGACCGCTACCTGCCGATCTGGATCGGCACCATGGAGGCCAGCGCGATCGCCCTGGAGCAGCAGGGGGTCCGGCCGTCCCGGCCGCTGACCCACGACCTGCTCAAGGACGTCATCGGCGCGCTGGGTCGGCAGTTGCAGCAGGTGCGCATCACCGACCTCCAGGAGGGCACGTTCTTCGCGGAGCTGGTCTTCGACGGGGACGTCCGGGTGTCCGCGCGCCCCAGCGACTCGGTGGCCCTGGCGCTGCGGGCCGGCGTGCCCATCCACGCCGAGGAGTCGGTGCTCGCCGAGGCCGGCCTCGTCATCCCGGACGAGCAGGAGGACGAGGTCGAGAAGTTCCGGGAGTTCCTGGACTCGGTCTCGCCGGAGGACTTCCGCGGCGCCGACACCTGACCGGCGCCCGGCCGCCCCCTCACGACCCGCGTGACGGCGCCCTCCCCCGGGGAGGGCGCCGTCGCTGTTCTCCGGCCTGGCGGGGCGCCGCTCGACGGGGTCTCCCGGAGTCTCCCGGGGACGGGAGTGTCCCCGGTTCGGGCATGCCAAGCCGCGTCGCCTGCCTGACGGGGGAGATCGCTGGATCGAAGGATTCGATGCCCGGGACGTGCGCGGTCCGTGGCCCTTGATCGCCCGATCCTCGCAGGGCGACGTGGGTGAACCGGAGCAGCGCGCACACGCTGTGAGTTGACCTTAACCCTCAAGTTGAGATTGATGTTCGCGGGCGCCCGCGCGTCGCGTTGACCGGTCGGACCCCCGGTCTTACCGTCGAGTCGAGCGAATCCCGCCGGTGTGATTCCACCGCACCGCGGGTTCTGGCGGTGGTGACGCGTCCGGTCCGGAACGCGCAGCCGCGGTCGTCGGCCGACGAGGCCGCGAGGGGAGGCAGGCGTGGTCGAGGAAGCGCCCTACCGGGACGGCGCCGAGCAGGGCGAGTTGTTCCCGGACGCCTCGCTGCCGGACGAGCTGGTCGGCTACCGGGGCCCGGCGGCCTGTCAGATCGCCGGCATCACCTACCGGCAACTGGACTACTGGGCCAGGACCGGACTGGTGCTCCCGTCGATAAGGAGCGCGTCGGGCTCGGGGAGCCAACGGCTGTACTCCTTCAAGGACATCCTGGTGCTCAAGGTCGTCAAGCGCCTGCTGGACACCGGGGTCTCGTTGCAGAACATCCGGGTCGCCGTGGACCACCTGCGCCGCAGGGGCGTGCACGACCTCGCCAGGATCACGTTGTTCAGCGACGGCACGACGGTCTACGAGTGCACCTCGCCGGAGGAGGTCGTCGACCTGCTCCAGGGCGGGCAGGGCGTGTTCGGCATCGCGGTCAGCGGGGCCATGCGCGAGATCAGCGGCACCATCCACGAGTTCCCCGCCGAGCGGGCCGACGGCGTGGAGATCGAGCCCCGCACCGAGGACGAGCTGTCCCGGCGGCGGCGCACCCGCCGCACCGGCTGACCCCGCCCCCCGGCTCGGCCGCCCGACGGGCCGACACCTGCCTCCGGCCGCGTCGGCCGGGCACCGGCTCCCTCCCCGAACGAGTTCCACCGAGTCCCGTCCCTTCGGTCCGCGTCCGGCATCCGGACGGGCGCCCCGGCCCGGATGCGGGTGGTCGCGGACGCCGGTCCGGCCTCCAGCGTTCCGACGCCGGCCGACTGATCCGTTCTCCAGCACGGACGGGGTACTCTGCGCGGGTGTAGTCGCTGACCCCATGCGGGAGAGACCGTCGCCGAGCGTGTTCGGCGGCGGCGCCGAAGGAGCAACTCCTCCCCGGAACCTCTCAGGCAACCAGGACCGCGTGGGCGAGATGCCTCTGGAAAGTGGGCCGTGCGGGTCGGTGCGCCGACCAGCCCGGCCCCGCCGACGGTGCAAGCCCGGCGCGCCCGGGTGAAGCTCTCAGGCGCCCGCCCCGGCGGGCACCGACAGAGGGGGAGGGCACGCGGAGCGCTGTCTCCGCACGCCCGTCCCCGAACGCCGGAGGCGAAACATGACGCAGGCGAGCAACGACCCCCGTGCCGGAGGCCCGGCCCCGGACCGCGTCCCCCTGGCCGCGCTGGAGCACGGCACCCCCTTCGCCGACCGCCACGTCGGCCCCCGGCCGGCGGAGCTGGCCAGGATGCTCGACGTCGTCGGCGTCGGCTCGCTGGAGGAGCTGGCCGAGCGCGCCGTGCCGTCGGTCATCCGCGAGCGCGACCTCACGATGCGGCTGCCGGAGCCGGCCACCGAGGCCGGAGCGTTGGCGGAGCTGCGCGAGCTGGCCCGGCGCAACCGGCCGGCCGTGCAGATGATCGGTCTCGGCTACCACGGCACGGTCACCCCGCCGGTCATCCTGCGCAACGTGCTGGAGAACCCGGCCTGGTACACCGCCTACACCCCCTACCAGCCGGAGATCTCGCAGGGCCGGCTGGAGGCGCTGCTGAACTTCCAGACGGTGGTGTCCGACCTGACCGGGCTGCCGATCGCCAACGCGTCCGTGCTGGACGAGGGCACCGCCGCCGCCGAGGCCATGACGCTGCTGCGCCGGGCCGGCCGGTCGAAGTCGAACCGCTTCCTGGTGGACGCCGACACCCTGCCGCAGACCATCGCGGTGATCGAGACCCGCGCCGAGCCGCTGGGCATCGAGGTCGTGGTCGCCGACCTGTCGCAGGGACTGGAGGGCCTCGGCTTCGGCGAGGACTTCTTCGGCGTGCTGCTGTCCTACCCCGCCGCCTCGGGCGTGGTCCGCGACCACCGGTCGGTCATCGCCGAGGCGCACCAGCGCGGCGCGATGGTCGTGGTCGCCGCCGACCTGCTCGCCCTGACCCTGCTCCGGTCGCCGGGCGAGATGGGCGCGGACGTGGCCGTGGGCACCACCCAGCGCTTCGGCGTCCCCATGGGCTTCGGCGGCCCGCACGCCGGCTACATGGCGGTCCGCCAGGGCCTGGAGCGCCAGCTCCCCGGCCGGCTGGTGGGCGTGAGCGTCGACGCCGACGGCAACCCCGCCTACCGGCTGGCGTTGCAGACCCGTGAGCAGCACATCCGGCGGGAGAAGGCGACCAGCAACATCTGCACCGCGCAGGCGCTGCTGGCCGTGGTCGCCTCGATGTACGCCGTCTACCACGGCCCCGAGGGCCTGCGGGCCATCGCGACCAGGGCGCACCGCATGGCCACCGTGCTGGCCGCCGGCCTGTCCGAGGGCGGCGTCGAGGTCGTGCACGGCGACTTCTTCGACACCGTGCTCGCCCACGTGCCCGGTCGGGCCGACGAGGTCGTCGCCGCCGCGCGCGAGCTGGGCGTGAACCTGCGCCGGGCCGACGCCGACCACGTCGGGGTGGCCTGTTCCGAGACCACCACCCGCGAGCACCTCAAGCTGGTGTGGCGGGCCTTCGGCGTCGAGGTGCGGGACGTGGACGCGCTGGACGCCGACACCGCCGACGGCATCCCCGGCGAGCTGCGGCGCACGTCGGAGTACCTCACGCACCCGGTGTTCCACGCGCACCGCTCCGAGACGGCGCTGCTGCGGTACATGCGGTCGCTGGCCGACAAGGACATCGCGCTGGACCGCAGCATGATCCCGCTGGGCTCGTGCACGATGAAGCTCAACGCCACGGCCGAGATGGAGCCCATCACCTGGCCAGAGTTCGCCGACCTGCACCCGTTCGCCCCGGCCGAGGACGCGGCCGGCCTGCTGCGGATCGTGGCGGACCTGGAGCGGTGGCTGGCCGAGATCACCGGCTACGACGCGGTGAGCCTCCAGCCGAACGCGGGCAGCCAGGGCGAGCTGGCCGGGCTGCTGGCCATCCGCGCCTACCACCACAGCCGGGGCGAGCGGCAGCGCGAGGTCTGCCTCATCCCGGCCAGCGCGCACGGCACGAACGCGGCCAGCGCGGTGATGGCGGGCATGCGGGTCGTCGTGGTCCGCTGCGACGACAAGGGCAACATCGACATGGGGCACCTGCGCGAGCTGGTGGCCGCGCACGCGTCCGACCTGGCCGCGATCATGATCACCTACCCGTCGACGCACGGCGTCTACGAGGACACCGTGCGCGAGGTGTGCGGCCTCGTGCACGACGCCGGCGGCCAGGTGTACGTCGACGGCGCGAACCTCAACGCGCTCATCGGCCTCGCCCAGTACGGCAGGTTCGGGTCGGACGTGTCCCACCTGAACCTGCACAAGACCTTCTGCATCCCGCACGGCGGCGGCGGGCCGGGCGTCGGCCCGATCGGCGTGCGCGCGCACCTGGCGCCGTTCCTGCCGAACCACCCGCTCCAGCCGGCCGCGGGGCCGGAGACCGGGGTCGGCCCGATCGCCGCAGCCCCGTGGGGCAGCGCGTCGATCCTGCCGATCTCCTGGGCGTACGTCCGGATGATGGGCGCCGACGGGCTGCGCCGCGCCACGCTGACCGCCGTGGCCGCCGCGAACTACGTGGCGCGCCGGCTGGACGAGCACTACCCGGTGCTCTACACCGGCGAGGGCGGCTTCGTCGCCCACGAGTGCATCCTCGACCTGCGGCAGATCACCAAGGCGACCGGCGTGACCGTGGACGACGTGGCCAAGCGGCTGGCCGACTACGGCCTGCACGCCCCGACCATGTCCTTCCCGGTCGCCGGCACGCTGATGATCGAGCCGACCGAGAGCGAGGACCTGGCCGAGCTGGACCGGTTCTGCGACGCCATGATCGCCATCCGCCGGGAGATCGACCGGGTGGCCTCCGGCGAGTGGCCGGCCGAGGACAACCCGCTGCGCAACGCCCCGCACACGGCGGCCTGCCTGGCCGGCGAGTGGGACCACCCGTACACGCGGGCCGAGGCGGCCTTCCCGACCGGCCCGAACCGGCCGAAGGCGTGGCCGGCGGTGCGCCGCATCGACGGCGCGAAGGGTGACCGCAACCTGGTCTGCTCCTGCCCGCCGCTGAGCGCCTACGAGGGCTGAGACGAGCAGGGCTGAGCGCCCGAACGAAGGTGAACGGACCCGCCGACCGCGCTGTCGGCGGGTCCGTTCGTCGTGCGCCGGGGCAGCCGGCGGACGGCTTCAGGCCGGCTGGACCACGGCCTCGCCCCGCGCCGGCCGCACCAGGAACGGGAGGACGGCGCCGACCAGGGCGACGGCCGCGCCCGCCCAGAAGGCGACCGAGAACCCGGTCTCGGAGGGAGCCGCTCCGCCGGCGAGGGTGAGCGAGCTGAGGATCGCCGCCGCGAGCTGACTCCCGATCGCGCCGCCGACCGTGCGGGCCACCGTGTTGACGCCGTTCGCGCTGGCGGCGCGCGTCGCGGGGACCGCGCTGTTGACCAGCCTCGGCATGGCCGCCATGGCGAACCCGAAGCCGACGCTGGCCACGAGGTAGCCCAGGACGACCTGCGCCTCGCCGCGGTGCCACGCCGCGAGCGCCGCGCAGCCGAGGGCGGTGGCGGCCAGGCCGAGCACGAGCGGGACGCACGGGCCGAACCGGCGCTCGACCGCGCCGGTCACCGCGCTGGCCGGCAGGATCACCAGGGTGCCGGGCAGCATCAGCAGGCCGGCTCCGGTCACCGACAGGGCGAAGCCGTAGTCGACGAGCGGAGCGGCGTCGGCGGGCAGGCCGTGCGGGAGCTGCGCGATCCTGGGCACCAGCACGTAGGTCACGAACTGCGCCGCGCCGAGCACCAGCGCGCCGAGGTGCGCCACCAGCAACGGGCCGTTGGCCAGCGTCCTGACGTCGACCAGCGGGTGCGAGTGGCGGCGTTCTACCACGACGAACAGGGCCAGCAGCGCCACGCACGCCGCGAACAGCGCCAGCACGCCGGGGTGCGCCCAACCCCACGCCGGCCCCTGGGTCAGCGCGACGAGCAGGGCGACCAGGCCGCCGCCGAGCAGGGCGGCCCCGCCGAGGTCGAGCGGGCCGTCGGCGTGGGCGGTCCCGTCCGGCACGAACCACGCGACCAGCGCGAGCGCGGCGAGGATGACCAGGCCGCCGGCGGCGAACAGCCAGCGCCAGGACACGTGGTCGCAGATCAGGCCGCCGACGACCAGCGCGAGGCCGGCGCCGCCGCCCACCGTGCCGGAGACGAGCCCCGAGCCGAAGGCGACCCGGTCGGGCGGCAGCGCCTCACGCACGAGGCCGAGGGACAGCGGCACGACGGCCAGGCTGACGCCCTGGACCGCCCGGCACGCGAGGAGCGCGCCGAGGCCGGGCGCGAGGGCGGCGCCGACCGTCGCGACGAGGAAGCAGACGAGCACCGCGAGCAGCACGCGCCGCCGGCCGTGGCGGTCGCCGAGGGCGCTGATCAACGGTGTGAGCACCGCGCTGGTCAGCAGGGGCGCGGTGAGCACGGCCCACGCGGTGAGCCGGGTGTCGGCGGACAGCGCCGCCTGGAGCACGCCGACCGCGGGCACCAGCATGGTCTGCATGAGGCCGTAGGACAGGACGGTCGTGGTCAGGGCGGTGAGCACTGCCGCCGCGTTGGTGCGGGCCGGGCCGGCGGCGTCGGGCCGGACGGGGGCGGCCAGGGACACGGAACCTCCTCGGGACGGGTGACCGGCGGGGTCGGGTGCGGAGTGGGGGCACCGACCGACCGATATGCGAACGACGTTCGCAGTTTGTGAGGCTAGCCTAAGTGCTCCTCGGGCGGCAGGGTGGTCCGCGCGACACCGGGCGTTACAGTGGCGCCCTGTGGGGCAACGCGACGGACGTCAACGACTCAGCCGGCCGGTGATCGTCGCCGCGGCCAGGCGGGTCGTCGAGGCCGAGGGGCTCGACGCGCTCACGCTGCGCAGGGTCGGCCACGAGCTGGGCACCGGGCAGGCGTCGCTCTACCGGCACATCGCCGACCGGCGGGAACTGCTGGAGCTGATCGCCGACGACGTCGCCAGGGACCTGCCCCGGCCGCGCGAGGGCGACGACCCCCGGCGGCGGCTGCTGGACCTGTGGCGGGCGGGGCACGACTACCTGGCCCGGCACCGCTGGGCCGCCAGGATCATCGCCGACGGCGACATCGTGTCCCCCCACGCCGAGCGGTTCGCCAGCGCCGCGCTCGCCGCCCTGGTCGACGCCGGCTGCCCGGAGAGTGAGGCGCTCCGGGGCTACCGCGCCCTGTGGCACCTGTTGCTCGGGCACCTGCTGAACGCGCACCCGCTGGGCCATCACGTCGGCGGAGAACCCGCCACCTCGCCCGGCGACAACGTGAGCGCGGATGACCCCGGAGCCGAGTTCGGCTGGGCGTTGACCCGCCTTGTCGACGGCATCCTGGGCCGCGACCGGTGACTGTCCGCGACCGCTGACTGCCCGGGACCGGTGACCCGGGATGGGTGACGATGTCCGGGACCGGTGATGTTGGCCCGGACCGGTGATGTTGGTCCGGACCGGTGATGTTGGTCCGGCCCGGTGCCCGGTGCCCGGGACTGGTGACGGCACGCGGCGCCGCCGACCGCGCCCCGCGCGGGCGTCGTGGTCAGTCGGCCGAGGACAGTACCTGGCTGATGGCGGCGTCCAGCCCCTTGCCGTCGACCGCGACCGACACCGTGCCGCCGGTCGCGCGGGCCAGCTCGTCGAGGCGTCCCCGGTCGACGTCCGGGCCGAAGGCGACCACGTTGACCGAGACCGGGCGGTCCTGCCGCCGCGCCTTGCCGAGCTCGTCCCTGAGCTGGGCGACCGACATGCCGCTGTTGTCGGAGCCGTCGGTGACCACCACGAGCCGGTTGGGCTGGCCCTGGCGGAAGCGCTCGACCGCGTCCCGGTAGGCCGCGACGAGGCTGGGGTGCAGGTGGGTGTCGCCGAACGGCCGGAGCTGGTCGACGCCGGCCAGCAGGGCGTCCCGCTGCTGCCGCGTCGGCCCGGTGGGGACGAGCTGGCGGTAGGGGCGGTCGCCGTCGACCGAACGGGAGAACTCCCACAGCCCGAAGGCTGAGGCGGGGGAGCGGTCCACCTGGCCCCGCAACACCGCCCGCAGCCACTCCAGCCGGCTGCGGCCGTCACCCCCGTCCTGCTCCACCGAGCGGGACACGTCGACCAGGAACGTCACGGTCTGCGCGCCGGCGGTGTTCGCCCACGCCGCCGCGAGCTGCTGGGACACGCCGGGCTCCGGCTGGGCGACCCGCTCGCCCAGCGGCTCCCACCGCAGGCCGGGGGAGAAGTCGGGGTGGACCCCGGTCGTCGGCACCCGCAGGCCGGCCCGCGCCAGCACCTCCTGGCGCTCGGCGCCGCGCACGAACTCGCCGAATCGCTGCGCGGCGCGGACCAGCACCGCGTCGGTGCGCTGGCCCTGCCCGGTGAGCGCCACGATCGGGAAGTCGGCCACGGGGGTGGGGCCGCCGGCCGGGACCGCGATGAGCGGCTCGTCCATCTTCGGCCCGCCGTCCTGGCCGAGGTTGCGCCGGTACAGGTCGACCTCGGTGACGGGCACCGCGTCGACGTCGGCCCCGGCGAGGTCCTTCCGCCCGGTCAACGCCACGAGGACGTCCCTGGCCGTGCCGGGGGCCGGGGGTCGGGCGGCGGCGAGCCGGCCGAGCCGCTCGCGGGTGGCCTCCTGCCCGAGGACCTCGCTGGTCACCGGCCCGGTGCCCGGCTGCCCCGCCCCGGCGAGGGCGGCGTGCAGGGCGAGCGCGGTGGCGGGGTTGTCCGAGGGGTCGGGCAGGGCCACGGAGAACCGGCCCCACTCGGGGTGCCCGTACCGGTTCCAGCCGTCGGCGGCGGCCATCAGGTCGGGCAGCTCGCCCCAGCGCGGCGCCCCGGACCGGAGGGCGAGCGCGCCCACGGCCGGCATGGCCAGCACCACGGGGCTGCTGGCCAGGGACTCGGGTTGCGAGCCGAGCAGCGCGGGGTCGCGCGCGGCGAGCCGGTGCACCCAGAGGCTGGAGTCGGGGACCCACGCGGCGGGACGCGGGCCGAGCCGCGACTCGTCCCACCCGCCGGTCAGGCCGGTGAGCACCGCGCGCGGGTCGATCTCGGAGACCCGGACGGCGACGCACCGGTCCTGGACCACCGGCCGCTCGGCCGACCAGGTGGCGGCGACGGCGCGCAGGGGCTCGGCGGCGCTCGGGGCGACGGCGACGGTGAGGGTGATCTCGCCCTCGACGCAGTTCCTGGCCTCGGCGGCGGCGCGGCGGTCCAGCAGCCCGCCCAGCCAGGTCCAGCCGACGTAGCCCAGGACGACGAGGACGACGGCGGCGAGCGCCGCCAACGGCCACCACGCGATCCCCCGTCGTGCGTCATCGCCGCGCGAGCGGTGCCGCCCCATCGACGCCCCCCTTACAGCGTCAGGTGACTTCTCCCCGTGACCAGTGCTCGGCGGCGGAGCCGACCCCCTTCGGCCCCGTCGCCGCATTTCACGCTAACAGGTGAAAACATTCGGTCAAGGAAGGTTGCGCAGAGTAGCGGTCCGGGTGCGGCCGTCCTCGCTCACCGTGTCCGGCGGCTCACCCCACTCCAGCAACCGGCGGCAGAGCTGGGCCAGACGGTCGCGCAGCGGCGCCGCCCTCCTGGCGAAGGCCGCCTGGCGGCGCGCGTAGTCCGCCCTGCCCTCGGCCGTCTCGATCCGCACCGGCTCGTACCCCAGGGCCGCCAGGTCGTACGGGCTGGCCCGCATGTCCAGCTCCCTGATCTCCACGGCCAGCTCGAAGCAGTCGGCCACCAGCTCGGACGGCGTGAAGGGGTCCAGCTTGTACGCCCACTTGTAGAGGTCCATGTTGGCGTGCAGGCATCCCGGCTGTTCGAGCCGGAGCTGGTCCTCGCGCGTGGGCTGGAGCGTGTTGCGCGGCCGGGCGGGCTCGGTGAAGAACCGGAACGCGTCGAAGTGGCCGCACCGGATCGACTGCGACTCGACCACCGCGTCCGTGCCGGAGGACCCGAGCCGCAGCGGCCACGCGGCGTGCCGCACCTCGTCCTGGTCCAGCCGGTAGACCATCGCCCACTCGTGCAGGCCGAAGCAGCTCAGCCGGGGCGGCCGGGACGCGGTGGCGGTGAGCAGGGCGTGCGCGAACTCCGCCGTGCGACGCCGGCTGTCGGTGAAGGCGGCCGGGTCGAGCGCCACGCCGCCGGGGACGTCCGGGTGCTCGGCGTAGCCCGACCAGGACAGGTACTCGCGGGCCGACTCCCCGGTCAGCACCACGTCGGGTCCGGGGTGCCACCGCTCCAGCCGCGCCGGCCGGTGCGAGTAGTAGGTGAACAGGAAGTCCAGGACCGGGTGCTTCTCCAGGTTGGCGCGGCGCCGCACGTGGGGCTCGGTCCAGCGACGCACCCGGCGCCGGTGTTCCTCCCGACGGGTGTGCCAGGTCGCCTCGTCGAGCACGATCGGACCGGACACCACGCCCCAACGGTACGACGTCGCCCCGACCGGGTGGTGGGGGGTGTCGCCCGAACCGCGTCCTCGTCGTCGGCCAGCGCCACGCGGATCATGCGCTTGACGACGTTCTCCGAGGACGGCTCCATCGCCCGCGCGCTCGGCGACGGGGCCAGCGGGTTCCTGCTCAAGACCGGCGCGGGGCGCGGGCGCCAGGGACCGGACCGCCGCCCTCACCGACCGGGAGCGGGAGGTGCTGGGCCACACGGGCCTCGGGTACCGCTCAGGGCTGGGGCGGGCTGGGCTCCCCGTGCCGGCCTTCGCGGTGAGGCGGAACGCGGCGCGCCCCGCGACGCCGGCCACCAGGGCGGGCGTCACGGGGCGCGGACGGTGAGACGGGTGAAGGGTCAGCGGTCGGGGAGCAGGCCGTTGACGTGGGTGCCGTCCCTGACGGTCCCGACGAACTCCTCCACCAGGTCCTCCAGTGCGACGACGCCGAGCAGCGACCCGTCCTGGCCCACGGCGCGCGCCAGGTGGCTGTGCGCGCGACGCAGCGCCGCGAGCGCCTCGTCCAGTCGGGCGTCGGCCGGCAGGTCCGGCAGGCCCCTGACCCTGGAGCGCGGCACCGGCGTCGCTGGGTCCGCGCCCGCCAGCTCCAGCACGTCCTTGACGTGCAGGTAGCCGACCAGGCGGCCGTCGTCGCGCCGCAGCGGGTAGCGCGAGAACCCGGTGTCGGTCACGGCCTCGGCCAGGTCGCCCACGGTCGGCCGCTCGGGCACGGTCCTGACCTGGTCGATCGGCACCAGCACGTCGGCCACCGTGCGGTCGGCCGACGAGAGCGCCTGCGCCAACCGCCGGTGCTCCGGCTCGTCGAGCAGGCCCTCCCTGCGCGACTCGCCGAGCATCTCGGCCAGCTCGTCGCGGGTGTAGGCGGTGTCCAGCTCGTCCTTGGGACGCACGCCCAGCAGCCGCAGCACGCCGTTGGCGCACACGTTGAGCAGCGAGATCACCGGTCGGACCAGCCGGACGAAGCCGACCAGGACCGGCACCAGCAGCAACGCGGTGCGCTCCGGCCCGGCGATCGCGATGTTCTTGGGCACCATCTCGCCGAGCACGACGTGCAGCACCGAGAAGACGGCCAACGCGACCACGAAGGCCAGCGGGTGCACCACCGCGCTCGGCACCCCGAGCGGCTGGAGCAGGTGTTCGAGCTGGCTGGCGATCACCGGCTCGCCCAGCGCGCCCAGCCCCAGCGAGCAGACCGTGATGCCGAGCTGCGCGCCGGCCAGCATCAGCGAGATGCGCTCGCTGGCGCGCATGACCGTCCTCGCCCGGGGGTGCCCCGACTCCAGCAGGGCCTCCAGGCGGTCGCGACGGGCGCTGATCAGGGCGAACTCCGCGCCCACGAAGAACGCGTTCGCGCCGAGCAGCAGGATCGCGAGGAAGAGGGAGACGAGGTCGTTCACCGCGCGGCCCCCTGGGCGTGGCCCTGCCGCGCCCGCTCACCGCGCGGCGCGGGATCCCCCTGCCGCTCCGGAGCCCGCTCGGGAGCCAGGGAGACGCGCAGCTCGGCCACCCGGTGCCGGTCCATCCGCATCACGGTGAGCCGCCAGCCCTCGTGGAGCACCTCGTCGCCGACCGAGGGGATGCGCCCCAACCGGGCCAGGACGAACCCGGCGAGCGTCTCGTAGTCGCCGTCCGGGATGCGGAAGCCGGTGGCCTCGGCCACCTCGTCGCCCCGCAGCAGCCCCGAGACCATCCAGCTCGTCCTGCCCAGCGGGCGCACCGGGGCGACCTCCAGCCGGTCGTGCTCGTCCCGCACGTCGCCAACGATCTCCTCGACCAGGTCCTCCAGCGTGACCAGGCCCGCCGTGCCGCCGTACTCGTCGACGACCACGGCCATCTGGAGCCCGGAGCCGCGCAGCCGGTCGAGCAGGGCGTCGCCGTCCAACGTCTCGGGCACGGTGGGCACCGGTCGGGTGAGCGCCGACACCGGGGTGGTGGCGCGCTGCGCGGCCGGCACCGCGAACGCCTGCTTGACGTGGACCGCGCCCTTGATGTCGTCCAGGTCCCCGGCGTGCACGGGGAAGCGGGAGAAGCCGGTCCTGCGCGCGGCGGCGATGAGGTCGAGCACGGTCGCGTCGACCCGCAGCGCCTCGACCCGGACGCGGGGCGTCATCAGCTCGTCGGCGGTGCGGTCGCCGAAGCGCAGCGACCGGTCCAGCAGGGCCGCGGTCCCCTGGTCGAGGGTGCCCTGCGCGGCGCTGCTGCGGACCAGCGAGCCCAGCTCCTGCGGCGACCGCGCGGAACGCAGCTCCTCGGCCGGCTCGACGCCCAGTCGGCGCACGACCCAGTTGGCCGAGCCGTTGAGCCAGTGGATGAACCAGCGGAACAGGCCGGAGAACCCGGCCTGCGCGCCGGCGACGGCCCTGGCCGTGGCGAGCGGCCTGGCGATCGCCAGGTTCTTGGGCACCAGCTCGCCGAAGATCATCGACAGCGCGGTGGCCAGCAGCAGCGCCACGACCAGGGCGATCGGCTCCGCCGCCGCGGCGGGCACGCGCAGCGCGGTCAGCCCCGGCTCCAGGAGCGCGGCGATGGCCGGCTTGGCCACGATGCCGGTGACCAGCGTGGTGGCGCTGATGCCGAGCTGGGCGCCGGAGAGCTGGAAGGACAGGGTCCGGTGGGCGCGTTGGACGGTCAGCGCCCTGGAGTCGCCGACCTGCTGGGCGTGGGTGTCGACCTGACTGCGCTCCAGCGCGGTGAGGGAGAACTCGGCCGCGACGAAGATCGCGGTGCCCAGCGTGAGCACGGCGACGACGAGCAGGCCGAGGAGGGTGGTCACGAGTCCGGTCACCGAGCACCCCTGAGGTCGGCGTCCGGACGGGGATGGCAGCCGGGTGAACCCGGCCCACTACTGCAGCCAGGTGACTGCGCGTCGCGCACGGAAAGCGTCACTCCTCGACGTGAGCGGGCGATATCTGGACGCCAGTGTAAACGTGGAGTAAGGGAACGGGGATTCCGTCGCGCGAACGGAATAAGCCACACGGGTAAGGAATGGCCGCCGGACGGAGGAACTCCGTCCGGCGGCCTCGCGCTGTGTGGTCGCGCGCTCCCTGCCCGTGCCGGGCTTCACCCGTCGGCGCCCGGTCTGTGTCTGTCGGTGTCTGTCAGTGCCTGCCTGTGCCTGTCGGTGCCGTCAGGTCCAGGTCTGGCCGGTCGCGGGGTGTCGGGCCGCTCAGGCGGCCTGCGGCGCGGCGGCGCTGGCGGCCCTGCGGACCGCGGCCGCCCTCCCGCCGACGGCCAGGCCGCTGACCAGGCCGAGCGCCACCGCGGCAACGGCCAGGGTCGTGGCCGGCCGGTCGATGCCGAACAGGGCGTCCAGCGACGCGGCGCCGGGGCCGGTCAGCGCCAGGCCCGCGCCGGCGACCGCCAGCACCAGCGGGTACTCGTAACCACCCTTGGTGACCCACAGGCCGTTGGCGGCGTGCGTGGTGGCGGCGACCACCATGGTGCCGATCACGGCCGCGCCCGCCAGCGGGGTGAGCAGGCCCACGGCCAGTCCGACGCCGCCGGCCAGCTCGCCGAGGCCGGCCATCAGCGCCATGACCCGGCCGGGGCGGAAGCCCTGGGACTCCAGCCACCCCGCGGTGCCGGCGAGGCCGTGCCCGCCGAACGCGCCGAACAGCTTCTGCGCGCCGTGGCCGACCATCAGCAGGCCGACGACGACGCGGAGCACCAACAACCCGAGGTCGAGCGTGGTCATGGTCGTTCTCCCGTTCCGTGTCTCGTCAGGGGGACCCGTCCGGGTCCGTCGGGCCGCGGCGCGCGCCGCGGCGTCCGTGTGTCGGAACGAGGTTGAAACTTGAACTATTTCGCCGGCGATCAGTGACGCGCCTCACGGCGGCGCGGCCGTGCGTCCAGCGCGGGGGGTACGCCCGACCTGGCCGTGCACTCGCTGGTGTGGGACGAGTGCCAGAAGATCGGCGGCAAGGACCCCGACCACGACGGGCGCGACCTGTGGGAGGCGACCGACACCGCGCCGACCTGGCGCTGCTGGTGGACAGCGAGTCGCCCAGCACGGACAAGGACCATCTCGACCGCACCGCGGACCTGCCGCACGACTGGCTGCCGACCCGCCTGCCCGACGTTGGTGCGGGTGCCACCGACGACCACACCGGGGTTGAGCGTGGTGCTGGCCCCGGGGTCGGCGATCGGCCGCAACCAGGTCGTCGGTTCGGGCGGTGAGCTGGCCCAGGGGCTGGTCCGTCCTCTCCGCCTCGGTGCTCACCCGGACGTCGACGTCGGCGTGGGCGCGGCCAGCCACCCCGTTCGCCGTGGCCGGTTCGGGAGGGAGGTGGGCGGAGGCGCCCGGGATCAGGGCAGCCCGGCGCCCGGCGCGGTGGTGCTCTCCCGCAGGACCACCTCGGCCGGCATCGGCACGTGCCGGTGTTCGGTCCGGTGCTCGTCGCCGTGGTCGGCAGGTCGGCCGGCGCCGACCGGCTCGTCGAGCGCCATGATCGCCGCGCACCGGCCCATCTCGGTCAGCGGGAGCCGCACGGTGCTCAGCGCCGGGACGAGGTCCCGCAACGTGGGGATGTCGTCGAACCCCGCCACGGAGACGTCCTCGGGCACCCGCACCCCGCGCTCGCGGAACGCCGCGACCGCGCCAACCGCCATGACGTCGTTGACGGCGAACACGCACGTCGCGCCGGTCCGCCTCGACAGCAGCTCCAGCGCGGCCGCGTGCCCGCCGTCCCGGGTGAACTCCCCGTGCACCACGGCGTCGTCCGGCAGCGCCACCCCGGCCTCGGCCAGGCCGGCGCGGAACGCCGCCAGCCGGTCGGTCGCCGTCAGCAGGGTGGTCGGCCCGGCGAGCACCGCGAACCGGCGGTGGCCCAGGGCCGTCAGCCGCCGCGCCAACGCCGTGGCCCCGTCCCGGTTGGCGGGGACCACGGTGTCGGTGGGCAGCCCCGCCTGGGAGACGCAGGTGACCCGACCGCCCTCGGCGACGAACGCGCGGATCTCGGCGGCCAGGCGCTCGGTCGCGACCGGGTCGGCGACGCGGGTGCCGACGAGCACCACCGCCCGCGCCCGGTGCGCCCGCAACGTCGCCAGCAGCGAGCGCTCGCGCTCCGGGTCGCGGCCGGTGGTGCCCAGCACGACGACCAGCCCCGCGCGCTCGGCCACCTCGGTCACGCCCGCCGCGATCGACGAGAAGTAGGGGTCGGCGATGTCGTGCACGACGAGCCCGACCAGGTTGCTGCTGTTGCGGGCGAGCGCCTGCGCGGACGCGTTGGGGCGGTAGCCCAGCACGGTGGCGGCGGCCAGCACGCGTTCCCGCAACGGGGCGCTGACGCGGCGGCCGCCGCCGTTGAGCACGCGCGAGGCGGTGGCCAACGAGACCCCGGCGCGCTCGGCGACCTGGACCAACGTGGTCTGACGAGCGGCCACGTTCCACCTCCTGCTGTCGCTGCCGGAGCGTAACCACCGACGGGTGATTCGCGGGCTGAACGTGACAGAAGGTGGTCTTCGGAGGGGAAGTCGCGCCGGGTGTTGCGCCGTTCGGCGGTGGGCGTGCCGCGGACGGGTTAAGGCCGGCGGCCGACGAGGCCCATCAGCCTGTCCTGGGTCGGCGCCGAGTCCGGCACCTTGACGGGCGGGTCGACGATCCCGGCGCCGCGCCACGAGTCGATCTGGGCCCGGATGGTCTCGTACACGACGTCCACCAGCTCCTCGTCGAGCCGGTCGTCGTCGCCGATGCCCCTGGCGAGGTCCCAGGCGTGCACGGTGAGGTCGCAGGTCATCTGCCATCCGTAGTCGGCGGCGGCCATCACCCCGGCGCTGGTGTGGACCCGTCCGTCCAGCGCGCCAGGGCGGTGGAACGCCTCCCGGGAACCGCGCGCCGCCCGGTCCCACCGCCGCACCGGGTCGTCCCCGAGCTGGTCGCCGTCGAACCGGTCGCCCACCTCGTCCAGCGTCGCGCCGCGCAGCAGCCAGGGCGCCCAGAGCTGTTCGACCGTGAGATGGTTGACGAGGTCCCGAACGCTCCACTCGACGCACGGAGTAGGGGAGTTCCACCGTTCGGCCGACACGCGATGCACCCTTCGGCCGAACTCGTCCAGGGCGCGGTCGTAGGCCACTAGCAAATCCATGTGAGCAGTGCAACATCATGCGTGCGGCGTGGCCACTGGACAATGAAGAATGCGTCCACCTACCGGGCATGTGGTCTGGACCACGATCCGGGTCCATGATTTCGGAGCGCTACTCCCATCGGCGTAGCCTCCGCCCGTCGTGCGCGGACGGCCTCGGCCGGACGCGCGGTCGAGGCACGAGAGGACAACACACCGTGAGCGCCACGGCGACAGCGGCGCCGGTCAACGAGGACCGGAGCTTCTTCGGCCACCCACGCGGCCTGGCCACCTTGTTCTTCACCGAGATGTGGGAGCGTTTCTCGTATTACGGGTTGCGCGCCATCCTGGTGTTCTTCCTGTCCGCCTCGGTGGCCAACGGCGGCCTCGGGATGGACAAGCCCCTCGCCAGCTCGGTGGTGAGCGTCTACGGGGCCGCCATCTACATGTCCGCGCTGGCCGGTGGCTGGATCGCCGACCGCCTGCTCGGGTCGCAGCGCTCGGTGTTCTACGGCGGCCTCGTGATCATGTTCGGTCACGTGTGCATGGCGCTGCCGTTCGGCTCCTCCACCGTGTGGCTCGGCCTGGCGCTGATCATCGTGGGCACCAGCCTGCTCAAGCCGAACATCTCCAGCGTCGTCGGCAGCCTCTACTCCAAGACCGACGCGCGGCGGGACGCGGGTTTCTCGGTCTTCTACACCAGCATCAACATCGGCTCGTTCGTCGGCCAGCTCGTCACGGGCTACCTCGGTGAGAAGGTCAACTGGCACGTCGGCTTCGGCGCCGCCGCGGTCGGCATGGCCATCGGCCTGATCCAGTACAAGTTGGGCGCGCGGCACCTGGGCAACGCGGCGGCCGCCCCGTCCAACCCGCTCACTCCCGAGGAGCGCGGCAAGGCGTTCACCCGCATCGGCATGGCCGTCGCGGGGGTCGCGGTCGTCCTCGTCATCATGCAGCTCACCGGCACGCTGGACGCCCACGGCATCACCAACGCGATCTCCATCGCCGCGATGGTGCTCCCGGTCATCTACTTCGCGGTGATGCTGCGCAGCCCCAAGACCACCAAGATCGAGCGCGACCGGGTCAAGGCGTACATCCCGCTGTTCATCGCCGCGACACTGTTCTGGCTGATCTTCGAGCAGGCGGCCAACGTCCTGAACATCTACGCCGACGAGCGCGTGGAGAAGACCGTCTTCGGCTGGGAGTTCCCCGCCTCGTGGTTCCAGTCGGTCAACCCGATGTTCCTCGTGCTGTTCTCGCCGATCGTGGCGATGATCTGGCTGAAGCTGGGCCAGCGCCAGCCGTCCACCCCGCGCAAGTTCGCGATCGCGGTGGCCTCGGTCGGCCTGTCCTTCGGCGTGCTCGCCCTGGCGGCGATGCTCACCGGCCCCGACGCGAGGGTCAGCCCGCTGTGGCTGCTGCTGGTCTACGCCATCCAGACCGTCGCCGAGCTGCTGCTCTCCCCGGTCGGCCTGTCGATGACCACCAAGCTCGCCCCCGCCGCGTTCCTGTCGCAGATGATGGGCATGTGGTTCCTGGCGACCTCCGCGGGCTACGGCCTGGCGGCCCAGATCGTGCCGTTCTACTCGGCGGAGAACGAGATCCCGTACTTCGGCATCCTCGCGATCTGCGCGGTCGCCCTGGCCGTCCTGCTCTGGATCGGCACCAACCGGGTCAGGAAGCTGATGCACGGCGTGAGCTGACGCCGGGCGGCTCTCCCGCCTTTCGACCCCTGTGGCCACGGTGCGCTCGCCGCGTACCGTGGCCACATGTCGTTGGGGGAGATGTTCGAGCCGGCGTCGCGGTTCCTGCGGGACCAACGCGAGTGGGTCCAGTTCCACCGGCGGGAGCAGAAGGAGGCCGGCGACGGCCCCCTGGACCTGGACTCCGGCGTCGTCCGACTGGCTCGACCCTCCGGCGACGACACCACCGACTGACGCCGGTCAGGCCGGCCGCGTCGCCGCCCGGTCCCCGCGAGGGACACGCCGGCGCGGCTCAGGGCGTCGACGGTGACGGCGGGGTGAGGACGTCCGCCGGCGCGTGGCAGCGCACGGGCAGCGTGCGCACCCCGTGGATCAGCCTGGTGGGCCGGGGGAGCGGCTCGCCGGCCAGTTCGAGCCGGGGGAAGCGCTGGAACAGCTCCCGCAGCGCCACGGCCCCCTCCAACCGCGCCAGGCCCGCCCCGAGGCAGTAGTGGACGCCGCCGGAGAACGACAGGTGCTCCCTGGCGTTCGCCCTGGCGATGTCGAACCGCTCGGGGTCGTCGAACACGGCCGGGTCGCGGTTGGCCCCGCTGAGCAGCACCAGCACCGGCTCGTCCCTGCGCAGCCTGGCGCCCTCGAACACCATGTCCTCGCGGACGATCCTGCCGGTGAACTGCACCGGCGAGTCGTGCCGCAGCACCTCCTCGACCAGGTTCTCCGCCAGCCCCGGATCGGCGAGGAACCGCCGCAGCGCGTCGGGGTGCGACAGCAGGGCCAGCACGCCGTTGCCGATCAGGTTCACGGTGGTCTCGAACCCGGCGACCAGCAGCAGTTCGGTGGTCGCCAGCAGGTCCTCGGTCGTGACGTCGTCGTCGGGTCCCGTCGAGCGCACGACCTCGCTGACCACGTCCTCGCCGGGGTGCCGCCGCCGGAAGTCCATGAGCTCCCGGAAGAACGCGTCCATCTCGACCATCGTGGCGTGCAGCCGGTCCATCTCGCGCACGGTGAACAGGCCGTCCAGCGTGCCGGCGAGGACCTCCCCCCACGTGGCGAACCGCGCGTGCTCCGGCGTGGGGACGCCGAGCAGGTCGCAGATCACCTCCACGGGCACGGCGGTCGCGAAATCGGCCATGAGGTCGACGGGACGCGCGGTGTCCAGCTCGTCCAGCCGACGTCGCACGATCGCCTCGACGCGGTCGGTCCTGGCGCGCAGCGCCCTCGGGGTGAACCACGGGGCGACCAGTCGGCGCAGCCGGGTGTGCCGGGGTGGGTCCAGCGACAGGAACGAGTCGTTGATCGGGTGGACCAGGGTCCCCCCGCCAACCTTGGGCTGGGGGAGGAGCGCCCTGCTGTCCCCGGCGAAGGGCACCACGCCGAACCTCGGGTCGCGCAGGATCTGGCTGGCCACGGAGTGGCGGGCCGTCGCCCACGCGCCCAGCCGGCTGCGCACGAGCGGCCCGCCGAGCCGGACGCGGCGGTAGGCGTCGAGCAGCGGGCCGCCGTCCGGGGAGATCACCCTGGCCAGCGGGTCGCCGAGCAGGGAGTGCGCGCGGAGCACCGTCCTGGTCGTCAGCAACGACAGCGTCGCGCGCAGCCTCGCGCCCGGCATGGCGTCTCCCTCCGGTGGCCGGCCGTCCCGGCGGCGATGGTCGGTGTCCTGGTGGTTCGGGGTCCTGGTGGCTCTGGGTCCTGGTGGTCGGCGTCCTGATGATCGCCCGACCTGGTCCCGTCCCCACGATGGCCGCCGGGGGTAAACGCCGTAAAGGGCTGGACGGGTGAGCCAAGAGGTCGACGACCGGCGGCGCGCGCGGGGCCTGGGTACGGTCGAAACCATGGCGGGAGAACTCGAACGGATGGTCCGGCCCAGGGACGGGCGCTGGATCGGCGGTGTCTGCCTGGGCATCGCCAGGAGGTTCGGCTGGAAACCCGGGCTCGTGCGGCTGGCGTTCGTCGTCTCCTGCGCGCTGCCGGGCCCGCAGGTGCTGATCTACCTCCTGCTCTGGCTGATCATGCCGGACGAACGCCGCGTGGCCCGTCCCTGAGCCGTCGGCGGGCGTCTCGGCGCCCGTCCCTGACCGTCGCCCTGGCGGGTGGTCCCCGCCGACGCGGCGTCCATGATCCACCGACGGCCGCCCCGCCCGGTCCTAGCCTGGCGCGGTGGCCGTTCCCCCACCTCCGTCCCCCGACCCGACGCGGGGGATCCCCCTGCGGGACCGCAGGATCCTCGTCACCGGCGCGTCCTCCGGCATCGGCGAGGCGGTGGCCAGAGCCGCCGCGGCGGCCGGCGCGCGGGTGGCCCTGCTCGCCAGGCGGGCCGACCGGCTGGCCGCGCTCGCCGAGGAGATCGGCGGCGTTCCGGTCGCGGCCGACGTCACCGACCACGCGGCGGCCGTCGCCGCGGTCGCCAGGGCGGCCGGGGAGCTGGGCGGGCTGGACGCCCTGGTCAACTCGGCCGGCGTCACGCGGCCCGGCCTGCTCTCGGACACCGACCCCGCCGCGTGGCGGAGGTTGTTCGACGTCAACGTGATCGGGTTGCTCGCGGTCACCAAGGCGGCGCTGCCGCACCTGCTCGCCGCGGAGGCGCCGTCCGTGGTCAACGTGTCGTCGATGTCGGGCCGACGGGTGGCCGGGCCGTCCAGCGGGGTCTACGCCGCCACCAAGTTCGCCGTCCACGCGCTGGGCGAGGCGTTGCGGATGGAGTGCCAGCCCCGGGGCCTGCGGGTCACCACGGTCGCGCCGGGGTTCGTGCGGACCGCGATCGCCGTCGCCGCCGGCGGCGACGCCGACAGCGACAGCGACGGCGGCAGCGATGGCGGCAGCGATGGCGGCAGCGGCAAGGGGTTCCGGGAGCAGCTCGCCGCCCGGCTGGCGGAGGAGGGCATGGACCCCGCCGAGATCGCCAGGGCGGTGCTGCACGTCCTCACGTCGCCGCCGGAGGTCACGGTCGTGGAGTACGCGGTGATGCCCACCGCCCAGCGCGACCACGGCTTCCTGGAGCGGGAGAACGGCTGACCCGGGTCACGCCCCGACGCCGTCGAGGCCGCGGACCTCGACGCCGGACAGGAACCGACGGCGGGCCTGGTCGTCGAAGCCCCCCGCCGCCGGGTGCAGGACGGCCGCCGCCGAGAGGGCGACGGCCTCGCGCAGCGTCGCGGGCCAGTCGAGGCCGTCGCGGAGGCCGACCGCCAGCGCGGCCACGCACGCGTCCCCCGCGCCCGTCGGGTTGCCCGCGACGCGCTCCGGCGGGCTGGCGCGCCATGCGCCCTGGTCGGACACGACGAGCATGCCTTCCGCGCCGAGCGAGGCCACCACGGCGCGGGCGCCGGCGTCGCGGAGCAGCGCCGCACCGGCCTCCGGCTCGGGGCGTCCCGTCGTCCGCCGCAGCTCGTCCGCGTTGGGCTTGACCACGTCGGGGCGGGAGCGGACGGCCAGGCGCAGCGGCTCGCCCTCGGCGTCGACGATCGTGCGGGCGCCGTGCTCGGCGGCGAGCCGGGTCAGCTCCGCGTAGGCGTCGGCGGGCACGCCAGGGGGGAGGCTGCCCGACAGCACGACCACCGCCGCGTCCCTGGCCAGGGTGGCGAAGCGGGACAGGAACCGGTGCCAGTCCTCGGCGTCGACGTGCGGCCCGGGCTCGTTGAACACCGTGGCGTCGCCGTCGGCGGCCGAGACGACGGTGACCGTGCGCCGCGACTCGCCCGGCAGGTCCACGAGGGCGTCGACGAGGTCGGCGCGGGCGAGGTCGTCGTGGATCGCGCCGCCGGTCGGCCCCCCGGCGAACCCGGTCACCACGGCCGGGTGGCCCAGTGCCTGGAGCACCCTGGCGACGTTGACGCCCTTGCCGCCCGCCCGGTGCCGGACCTCGCGCACGCGGTGCGAGGCGTGGGGCACCAGGCGGTCCACGTCGTAGGTCGTGTCGAGCGCGGCGTTGAGCGTGACGGTGAGGATCACGGGGGCTCCTGGGGTGCGACGCGGGATGACAGGAGACAGGCGGGAGCTGCTTACTTCTGCATCCTAGTGCGATGTTTCACGCACATTCACGCATCTTCACGCACGTAGACCGGAGACGGACCCCGCGCGGCGGAACCGACCCTGGCCAGGAACCAGCCGACCGCCGTGGCGACCACCTGGGCGACCGCCACGACGACCAACGTGGTCGTGGTGCCCAGCTCAGGCACCAGACGCGCGCCGAGCGCGGCTCCCAGCGCGTACGCGCCGATCTTCAGGCTGGCTCCGGTGGTGAACACCTGCGCGGCCATCGCCGGCGGGGTGTAGCGCTGCCGCGCGGTGATCACCGCCGGCAGGGTCGGGCCCTCGACGAGCCCGGCCAGCAGGGCGGCCCCCAGCAGCACCGGCAGGGACGGCGCGAGCGGCCACAGCAGCAGGGCCAGCCCGTAGGCGGCCGTGCTCACGAACACGACGTTCTCCGGCCGCCGCGCGGCCAGGTGGCGGGCGAGCAGGAGGGTGCTCGCCGCGCACCCGACCTCCAGCACCGCCCACACCCAGCCAGCGGTCCCCTTCTCCACGCCCAACCGTTCCACGTGCAGGGGAATGGCCAGGGCCAACAGGCCGGTGGAGCCGAAACCCACCGCTGTCGTGACAGTGGCCCCCAACAGGGGCGGAGTGCGCAGCAGATGACGGGTTCCCGCGACAACCGACGCGAGAAGTCGGGGCTGGTCCACGGCAACCGTCGCGTTGTCGCCGGCGCCGCCATGGGTGTCTCTCCGCGATCCCGACGTTTTCTTGGGCGGGGCCGAAGGCGGGGCCGTTGTCGGGGTGGATGTGGGGGCGCCGCGTGCCGGAACGCCATTGCCGAGAAACGCGGTGCCCACCAGTCCGGCCACCGCGCACAGCCCGCTCACCGTCATCGCGCTGCCCGAACCGGCGGTGGCCGCGAGCGTGCCGGCCAGGGCGGGGCCGACGATCGCCGCCGCGTTGAATGTCGCGGCGTCCCACGCGGTGACCACGGCGAGCGGCCGCCGCCGGGGGAGCGCGGGCACCAGGCTGCTGAACCCGCCGCTGGTCATGGGCGAGGCCGCGCCGGCGAGCACGGCCAGGGCGAACGACGCGGGCGCGCTCCGGCCGGCCCACGCCAGCAGGCCGAGCGCGGCGACGGCGAGCAGCACCTGGTTGGCGGCGAGGACGAGCCGCACGTGGCGGGTGCGGTCCAGCCACGCGCCCAGCACCGGGCCGGAGACGACGGCGGGCAGGGTGTAGGCGGCGACCGTCGCCCCCGCGAGGCCGGGTCCCCCTCCCCGGTCGAGCACCAGCCACACCACCGCCAACGGCAGCATCTCGCCGGCGAGCCGGGTGAGCGTGGCGGCGAGCAGGTACGCGGGGACGGCGCTCCTCCGCGGTTCGTCCGTTGGCACGCGGGACCTCCTCGGCGTGTTCCGGTCGCGGGGATGGCGGGCGGCGGGCCCCGCCGACGCTTCCCCCTCCAATATGTGGGATTCGTGTCGCGGCAAAGAGTTTTCGGTGTTTCGTCCGCGTTGGGCCGTTCTTCGGCGCATCTCGGAGGCGCGCTCCGGAACGCGCGACGCGGCCGGGAATTCAGTCCACGTCGAAAGGCGGCGACCGCCGTACGATAACGCGCGATGACCGAGCAGCGAGGGCTTCGCGAACGGAAGAAGAACAGGACCCGTCGCGCGCTGGCCGACGCCGCCCTGCGGTTGTTCGTCGAGCGCGGATTCCACGCCACCACGGTCGCCGACATCGCGGCGGCCGCCGATGTCTCCCCCCGCACGTTCTTCGGCCATTTCCGCGCCAAGGAGGACGTGGCGTTCGTTCCCACCGAGGAACGCCTGGAGTCGTTCCTCGACGGGCTGCGCGCCGCCCCGCAGGGCGCCCCGCTGCTGGACCAGCTCAGGACCGCCGTCAGGGAGGTGGTCAGCGAGACGCTCCTCGCGCGCGGCGAGCGCGAGCGGCTCCGGCTGCGGATGATCTTCTCGGTGCCCGAGGTGCGGGCGAAGTCGCTCGTCCGGCTGGCCGAGGTCCAGTCCGAGGTGGTCGCCGTGATCACCGCCCGGCTCCGGCCCGGCGTCGACGAGGCCGTGGTGACCGCCGCGGTGGGGTCCCTGGTGGGCTCGCTGGTCGCGGTGGTGGCCCGCTGGCTGCGCTCGGACGGGAGCGGCGACCTGCTCGCAGAGCTGGACCGGGCGTTCGACCTGGTCGCCGAGGGGGTGGCGTCCGTGCCGGGTCTGGGAACGCCGTTGCCGGACACCGCCGCCTGACGCGCGCGACTCCTCCGGAGCCCCACGCTCGGAGCCCCCGCGCTCTCCGAGCGGAACTCGTGGCGGGGGTGTCCCTCTGTGTTCGTCAAGCCGCAGTCGGGGCGGAGACAGGTTCGGGGTGCCGGTAGTAGGCCTTGTCGCGGAGCATCGCGAACAAAACGTCGCAGTGGCGGCGGGCCAGGCAGATCAGTGCGGCGTTGTGCTTCGTGCCCTCGGCTCGCTTCCGGTCGTGGTAGCCCTGCTGGTGGGGTCGGACAGCGCGGCGAACGCGGCCAGGAAGAAGGCGCGTTCGAGCTTGCGGTTGCCGGTGCGGGCCGGGTGTTCGCCCTTGGTCGAGGAACCGCAGGTGCGGGTGACCGGGGCGATGCACGCGTAGGCGGCCGGGTGAGCGGAGAAGGCGAACGCCGAGGCGTCGCCGATCTGGCAGCAGGATGCGGGCGGCCCTGACCCCGATGCCGGGCATCGAGGTCAGGAACCCGGCAGGAGGGTGCGCGTCAAGGATCTCCTCGACCTCGGTGGCAGTGGCCCGTCGTGCGGTCGTTTCCCGGTGGGGTCCAGGCCGACGGTGTGATGCTCGCCCGTGCCGACGTCCGGGCCGAGGAAGACCTGGTCACCGCTGGTCATCTACTGACGCCGTTCGTTTGTCGCGGGTGGTCACCCAGGTCGGGCATCGATGGCCGGCACCCCCCGTGACGACGAGCCCTGCCCGGGTGAGCGGCCGTCGTCCCTAGAAGGTGACTGGGGGCTGGCAGGACGCCTCGCGCCGCCGTCGCTCAGTCGTGGACGGCGCCGGTCCTGCGGTGCCGCCGCACGCTCTCCTCGACCAGGTCCAGCACCGGCTCCAGGTCGTCGGCGGGCAGCCCCATGGCCAGGTGGGACACCAGGCCCTCCAGCACCAGCTCCAGGAACGCGGTCAGCACGGTGACGTCGACGTCGTCGCGCAGCTTGCCCGCCTCGCGCTGCCGTTGCAGACGGGCGTGCGTGGCGGCGGTGAGCTGCTCGGAGCGCTGGGCCCAGCGGGCGCGGAAGTCCGGGTCGGTGCGCAGGCGCCGGGAGACCTCCAGGCGCGTGCCCAGCCACTCGGCCGGGTGCTCGCCCACGGTGTCGACCCGCTCGGCGAGCAGGTTCCGCATCACCTGGACCAGTCCCTGCTCGGCCACCACGTCGGCCATCCGGCGCGCGTCGTCCTCGGCCAGCGCGAGGAACAACGTCTCCTTGTCCCGGAAGTGGTGGAAGATCGCCCCACGGGAGAGCCCGGTCGCCTCCTCCAGCCGGCGCACCGTGGCACCCTCGTAGCCGAAGCGCGCGAAACAGGACCGTGCGCCGTCGAGAATCTGGCGACGACGCGCGTCGAGGTGGTCCTGACTCACCCTGGGCACGCCGACGATCGTGTCAGTCCGGGGATGCCGACGCAATCCGTACGTACGTCTTGGGCTTCTCGTCTCAGTTCCCCGCGCCGGCTTTCCGGGAACGCACCCCCTGTGGGTGTGTCGCTCGATCTGCGGGATCGGAGAAGGAAGCCGATGCTGGTAGCGAACGAACGACCCTACAACCCCTGTCGCTCATCACCGATGGGTGCGAAAGAACCCCGGGTTGTGTAGCTTCAACGCCAGGCGATTACAGGGGGTGGCGCTGTGACTGCGCTCCGCATCGCTGATGACGCCGACCGTGCGCCCCGACTGCTGCGGTCCCGCGCCGAGGCCGAGGCCCACGTGGCCGCGACGTCCTTCACGCCGGGGCCGCCCCGCCTGGTTGGCGTCGAGCTGGAGTGGGTCGTGCACCACCGCGACGACCCCCGCCGCCCCCTTGAGGCGCCCTGGCTCGCGGCCGCGCTCGGTCCCTACGCCCCGCCCGCCCTCGTGCCCGACGGGCCGCACCGACCGCTGGACCACGGCGGGACGGTGACCGTCGAACCCGGGGGCCAGGTCGAGATCTCCAGCGCGCCGCACCCTTCGGTCGCCGATCTCGTGACGGCGACCCTCGCCGACGCCGCGCAGCTCGTCGACCTGCTCGCCGGCGCGGGCCTGACGCTCGGGTCGCACGGCATCGACGCCCACCGCCCGCCGCGCCGGCTGCTCCAGATCCCGCGTTACGAGGCGATGCAGCGCGCGTTCGACCGGATCGGCCCCGAGGGCAACACCATGATGTGCAGCACCGCCGGCATCCAGGTCTGCCTCGACGCGGGGGAGGCGCACCGCGTCGCGCCCCGGTGGGCGGCGGTCCACGCGCTGGGGCCGGTGCTGTCGGCCGCCTTCGCGAACTCCCCGGTGCACGCGGGCGAGCCCACGGGGTGGGAGTCCTCCCGGATGGCCGCGCTGTTCGGCACCGACCCGCCCCGCACCCGGCCCGCCGTGGTCAACGGCGACCCGGCGAGGGCGTGGGCGCGGCGCGTGCTCCAGACCCCGCTGGTGTGCGTGCGCAGGGCCAACGGGCTGTGGGACGCCCCGCCGGGGGTGAGCTTCGCCGACTGGATCGCCGGCGCGTTCGCCCCCGCCCCGACGCTGGAGGACCTGACCTACCACATGAGCACGATGTTCCCCCCGGTGCGGCCGCGCGGGTACCTGGAGGTGCGGTACCTCGACACCCAGCCGGGCGACGACTGGGTGCCGCCGCTGGTGGCCATGGCCTCGCTGTTCGCTGACGAGTCCACTGTGGACACAGTGCTGGACGTGGCCGCGCCCTCGTCGGCGCGGTGGGTCCACGCCGCGCGCGAGGGCCTGCGCGACCCGGTGCTCGCCCGCGTCGCCGCCGAGCTGTTCGACCTGCTGAGCGACACGGTGCCCCGACTCGACCTGCCGGGCGGCATGGCGGGCTCCGTGCTGGACACGTTGCGTACCAGGCTGCGCCCGCCCGGCGGGGCCGGCGCCGGGCGGACGGGAGGACCGCGTCGATGAGACCGGAGACGAACCCGGAGGAGATGCCGAGCGAACGGTTGCGCGCCCACGTGGCCGCCGAACTCGCGCGGACGCGGGCGCGCAGCGCCACCCTCACCGACTCGGTCGACGACGCCGACCTGGTCCGCCAGCACTCGCCGCTGATGTCCCCGCTGGTCTGGGACCTCGCGCACGTGGGCAACCAGGAGGAGCTGTGGCTGGTCCGCGACGTCGGCGGCCGCGAGCCCGTGCGGTGCGACATCGACGAGCTGTACGACGCGTTCCGACACCCCAGGAAGGACCGGCCGAGCCTGCCGCTGCTCGACCCCACCGAGGCGCGGTCCTACGTGCGCGAGGTCAGGGACAAGGTGCTCGACGTCCTGGACCGGGTCCCGCTGCGCGGCCGGCCGCTGGTCGACGCCGCCTTCGCCTTCGGCATGATCCTCCAGCACGAGCAGCAGCACGACGAGACCATGCTCGCCACCCACCAGCTCAGGGCCGGTCCTCCCGTGCTGTCCGACGCGCCCCCGCCGCCCGCACCCGCCGACGCCGCTCGACTGCCCCGCGAGGTGGTGGTACCCGGCGGGCCGTTCACCATGGGGACCTCCACCGAGCCCTGGGCGCTGGACAACGAACGCCCCGCGCACGTCGTGGACGTGCCGACCTTCGCCATCGACACGCTGCCCGTCACCAACGCGGACTACCTGGCGTTCGTCGAGTCCGGCGGCTACGACGACCCCCGCTGGTGGAGCGCGCGCGGGTGGGACCACCGGAACAGGGCGGGGCTGACCGCGCCCCAGTTCTGGGAACGCGACACCGACGGGAGCTGGTGGCGCACCCGCTTCGGCAGGGTCGAGCCGGTGCCACCGGACGAGCCCGTGCTCCACGTCTGCTACTTCGAGGCCGAGGCGTACGCGCGGTGGGCGGGCCGGCGGCTGCCCACCGAGGCGGAGTGGGAGAAGGCGGCGCGGTTCGACCCCGCCACCAACCGGTCCCTGCGGTACCCGTGGGGCGACGAGGACCCCCGCCCCGAGCACGCCAACCTCGGCCAGCGGCACCTCCGACCCGCGCCGGCCGGCAGTTTCCCGTCGGGGGCCGCGCCCTGCGGCGCGCGGCAGCTCGTCGGCGACGTCTGGGAGTGGACCAGCACCGACTTCCACGGGTACCCGGGGTTCGTGGCGTTCCCCTACCGCGAGTACTCCGAGGTGTTCTTCGGCGACCGGTACAAGGTCCTGCGCGGCGGGTCCTTCGGCACCGACCCGCTGGCCTGCCGGGGCACGTTCCGCAACTGGGACCTGCCGATCCGACGCCAGATCTTCTGCGGCTTCCGCTGCGCGCGCGACGCGCGCCGGGACGAGCTGGGGTAGCCGCCGATGTGCCGGCACCTGGCGTACCTGGGGCCGCCGCGGTCCCTGGCCGAGCTGCTGCTGCGCCCACCGCACTCGCTGCTGCGGCAGTCGTGGGCGCCACGGGACTCGCGGGGCGGAGGCGTGGTCAACGCGGACGGGTTCGGCGTGGGCTGGTACCCCGCCCCCGGAGCCGCGCCCGTGCGCCACCGCACCACGAGTCCGATATGGACGGACGTCGGCTTCGCCGAGATGGCGTCGGTGACCCGGTCGGGGGCGGTGCTGGCCTCGGTGCGCTCGGCCACCGTGGGCATGCCGCTCGTCGCCACGGCCTGCGCCCCGTTCTCCGACGACGGATGGCTGTTCGCGCACAACGGCGCGATCCGGGGCTGGCCGGACTCGATGGCCCGGTTCGCCGAGCAGCTCCCGGTGACCGACCTGCTGACCATGGACGCCCCGATGGACTCCGCGTTGCTGTGGCTGCTGCTGCGGCGCGAGCTGCGCAAGGGCACCGAGCTGGGCGACGCGGTGGCGAGCCTCGTGCTGACCGTCGCGGAGGAGGTGCCCGGCGCCCGGCTGAACCTCCTGCTGACCGACGGGGAGGTCGTCGTGGCCACGACCTGGACCCACTCGCTGTGGTGGCGGTCGGGGGAGGACGCCGTGGCGGTCAGCTCGGAGCCGTGGGACGACGACCCGGCCTGGCTCCCGGTGCCCGACCACCACCTCGTCCTCGCCGACCGGTCCGGTGTGGAGGTTCACCCGCTCGCCCCCCGGTGGGGCGTGCCGATCCCCGCGGGAGCCTGATGTCCGAGCCCGTGCTGGAAGTGCGTTTCACCGAACGGGACGCGGCGACCGCGCTGCGCTCCGACGTGCGCGCCGGCCTCACCGACGCGCCGAAGTGGTTGTCCCCCAAGTGGTTCTACGACGCGCGCGGCAGCGCCCTGTTCGACCGGATCACCGCGCTGCCCGAGTACTACCCGACCAGGGCGGAGCGCGCGGTGCTGGCCGCGCGGGCCGGCGACATCGCCGCGCTGACCGCCGCGCAGGAGCTGGTCGAGCTGGGGTCGGGCTCCTCGGAGAAGACGCGCCTGCTGCTGGACGCGCTGGTCGGCCACGGCTCGTTGCGCCGCTTCGTGCCGCTCGACGTGTCCGAGCCCGCGCTGCGCGCCGCCACCGCCGCCGTGGCGGCCGACTACCCCGGCCTGGTGGTGCACGGCATCGTCGCCGACTTCACCGAGCGGCTGGCCATCCCGTCCGACGGCGCGCGGCGGCTGGTGGCCTTCCTCGGCGGCACGATCGGCAACCTGCTGCCCGAGGAACGGGCCTGGTTCCTCAAGGAGCTGCGGCACGTGCTGCGGCACGGGGAGTTCCTGTTGCTGGGCACCGACCTCGTGAAGGACCCCGCCGCGCTGGTGCGGGCCTACGACGACGCCGAGGGCGTGACGGCGGAGTTCAACCGCAACGTCCTGCTCGTGCTCAACCGGGAGTTGGGGGCGACCTTCGACGTGACCGGCTTCGACCACGTCGCCCTGTGGAACGCCGAGCAGGAGTGGATCGAGATGCGGCTGCGCGCCCTGCGGGACATGCGGGTCCACGTCGCCGCCCTCGACATGGTGGTCTCCTTCGGCGCGGGGGAGGACCTCAGGACGGAGGTGTCGGCGAAGTTCCGCCCGGAGCGCGTGGCCGACGAGCTGGCCGCGGCCGGGTTCGCGCTCCGTCGACTGTGGACGGACGACCACGTCCGCTTCGGCCTCTCCCTGGCCGAGGCCGTGTAGGAGATCCCGGAGGCGCGGGGGCCGGCGCCGACGTCGGCCAGTCCACCGGTCCGGTCGGCTTTCGTGTGCCGGTCGAGTCGTGGGTCAACCGGGTGCGTGGACTGGTCGGCCCGCCGGGTTGGCGCTGGCGGGTTCGCGGGTCGGTCGGGTTCGCGCTGTTCGGGTCGTGAGTCGGTGGCTCGTCGGTCGTGGGTCGGCCAAGTCCTTGGGTCGGCCAGGTCCTCAGGTCGGTCGGGTCCGTGGACTGGTCGGCTCACTGGGCTGCCGCATTGCCAGGCCGTGCGTTGTTGATCGCTCAGGCCCGTGATCTGGTCGGGTCGCGGCTTCTGCTTCGCGGGATCAGGGTGGTTCGTGGTCTGGTCGAGTCGTTGGCCTGCTGTCGTCGTCTGATCGTGGGTCGCAGATCGGTGTGGTTCGTGGTCTGGTCGGGTCACGGGCTCGTGGTTCGCTCGGTTGGTCGGGTCCGCTTCGGTGGGTTGGGTTGAGTCCGTGGGCCGGCGGGAGGTGGGTTGGTCCGGTCGGCGCGGGCAGGTCAGGTCGTGGGGCGCTGGGCTGACCCGCTCGGACCGGGTTCGTGGGTCGGTCGAGTCCATGAGGACAGGGCGGTGTGGACGGGTCGGTCTGAACGGGTCGGCCTGTGAACGGGTCGGTCTGGTCGCCCTCTCGCCGCGCTTCATCCCCAGCCGCCGATCGGGTGCCGCTGGCGGGGAAGCGCCCGGTTCGCCCTGCCGCCGGGGCGCGGTCGCGGCGAGGATGGGGACATGACCGTGTTACAACAGGCGTTCCACTGGGTCCAGCGCCAGCCGTGGAGCAGTTGGTTCGGCCGGGTTCTCGGCCCGTTCGACATGGCCGTGCAACGCCGCACCGCCGGCCGGGTGCGTCCGCTCGCCCTGCTCGGGGTGCCGACGTTGTTGCTGACCACGAGGGGACGGCGCAGCGGGCAGCCCCGGCAGGTCGCCCTGCTGCACGTGCCCTACCGGGGCGGGCACCTGGTGATCGGGTCCCACTACGGCCTGCGGAACCACCCCGGGTGGTCGGCGAACCTGCTGGCGCACCCCGAGGCGGAGATCACCGTGGGCGGCGGGACCGTGCCGGTGCGGGCGACGCTGCTGACCGGGGACGAGCGCGCCGAGGCATGGCGGGTGATCACGGAACGGTGGCCGGTGTATGACACCTACGCCGCCAAGGCCGGCCGGCAGATCAGGGTGTTCCTGCTGACCCCGCGCTGACCCACTGTGGACGGAGATGGTCGCGGAACGGGGCGGGCGAAGGGAAGGGGCCCCGTCCGACGGACGGGGCCCCTTCACACGCGCGGCGAACCGGTGGTTCAGCTCCGCAGCATCTTCCGCAGCACGTACTGCATGATGCCGCCGTTGCGGTAGTAGTCCGCCTCACCGGGGGTGTCGATGCGGACCACCGCGTCGAACTCCACGGTCGAGCCGTCCTCCTTGCGCGCGGTGACCTTGACCGTGCGCGGGGTCTCGCCGTCGTTGAGGGCGGTGATCCCGGCGAAGTCGAAGGTCTCCGTGCCATCGAGACCCAGCGAGGCCGCGGTCTGGCCGGCCGGGAACTGGAGCGGCAGCACGCCCATGCCGATCAGGTTCGAGCGGTGGATGCGCTCGTAGGACTCGGCGATGACGGCGCGCACGCCCAGCAGGCGCGTGCCCTTGGCCGCCCAGTCGCGGGACGAGCCCGAGCCGTACTCCTTGCCGGCCAGCACGACCAGCGGGACGCCGGCCTCGGCGTAGGCCACGGCCGCGTCGTAGATCGTGGTCTGCTCGCCGCCGGCCAGGAAGTTGCGGGTGAAGCCGCCCTGGACGTTGTCCAGCAGCAGGTTCCGCAGCCGGATGTTGGCGAACGTGCCCCGGATCATCACCTCGTGGTTGCCGCGGCGGGACCCGTAGGAGTTGAAGTCGCGGCGCTCGACGCCGTGCTCCTGGAGGTACCGGCCCGCCGGCGAGTCCGGCTTGATGGCGCCGGCCGGCGAGATGTGGTCGGTGGTCACCGAGTCGCCCAGCAGGGCCAGCACCCTGGCGCCGCTGATGTCGGTCACCGGCTCCGGCTCCATGCCCATGCCCTCGAAGTACGGGGGCTTGCGCACGTAGGTGGACTCGGGGTCCCACTCGAAGGTCTTGCCGGTCGGGGTGGGCAGCGACTGCCACCGCTCGTCGCCGGCGAAGACGTCGGAGTAGCTGGCGGCGAACGCCTCGGCGGACATGGCCGAGGTGATGACCTCCTGGACCTCCTGCGGCGAGGGCCAGATGTCGGAGAGGTAGACCGGCTTCCCCTCCGAGTCCACGCCCAGCGGCTCGGTGGTCAGGTCGAGGTCCATCGTGCCGGCCAGCGCGTACGCCACCACCAGCGGCGGGCTGGCCAGGTAGTTCATCTTGACGTCCGGGTTGATCCGGCCCTCGAAGTTGCGGTTGCCGGACAGCACCGACACCACGGCCAGGTCGTGCTCCTGGACCTTCTTCGAGATCGCCTCCGGCAGCGGGCCGGAGTTGCCGATGCAGGTGGTGCAGCCGTAGCCGACCAGGTGGAAGCCCAGCTTCTCCAGGTACGGCAGCAGACCGGCGCGCTCGTAGTAGTCCATGACCACCTTCGAGCCCGGCGCCAGGGTGGTCTTCACCCACGGCTTGCGCTCCAGCCCGCGCTCCACGGCCTTCTTGGCCAGCAGGGCGGCGCCGATCATCACCGACGGGTTCGAGGTGTTGGTGCAGGAGGTGATCGCCGCGATGGCCACGTGCCCGTGGTCCAGCTCGGTCTCGGTGCCGTCCTCCAGCGTCACCGGCACGCTCTTGCGCGGGCGGCGGCCGTTGGCGCCGGCGTTGTGCGCGGGGGCGTCACTGGCCGGGAACGACTCGGCGATCTCCTCGTCCACGTCGTCGTCGGCGACGTAGTCGCGCACGGCCGTGCGGAACTTGTCCTTGGCCTCGGACAGCGCGATGCGGTCCTGCGGGCGCTTCGGGCCGGCGATGGAGGGCACCACCGTGGCCAGGTCCAGCTCCAGGTTCTCGGAGTAGACCGGCTCGGCGGCCGGGTCGTGCCACAGGCCCTGCTCCTTGGCGTAGGCCTCGACCAGGGCGAGCTGCTCCGGGGTGCGGCCGGTGAACCGCAGGTACTCGATGGTCTCCTGGTCGATCGGGAAGATCGCGCAGGTCGAGCCGAACTCCGGGCTCATGTTGCCGATGGTGGCCCGGTTGGCCAGCGGCACCGCCGAGACGCCGGAGCCGTAGAACTCGACGAACTTGCCGACCACGCCGTGCTTGCGCAGCATCTCGGTGATCGTCAGCACCAGGTCGGTCGCGGTGGCGCCGGCGGGCAGCTCGCCGTGCAGCTTGAAGCCGACCACGCGCGGGATCAGCATGCTCACCGGCTGGCCCAGCATGGCGGCCTCGGCCTCGATGCCGCCGACGCCCCAGCCCAGCACGCCGAGGCCGTTGACCATGGTGGTGTGGCTGTCGGTGCCGACCAGGGTGTCCGGGTAGGCCTGGCCGTTGCGGGTCATCACCACGCGCGCCAGGTGCTCGATGTTGACCTGGTGCACGATGCCGGTGCCCGGCGGGACGACCTTGAACTCGTCGAACGCGGTCTGGCCCCAGCGCAGGAACTGGTAGCGCTCGCGGTTGCGCTCGTACTCCAGGTCGACGTTGCGCTCGAAGGCGTCCGGCCGGCCGAAGATGTCGGCGATCACCGAGTGGTCGATGACCAGCTCGGCGGGGGCGAGCGGGTTGACCTTCGACGGGTCGCCGCCCAGCTCGGTCACGGCCTCGCGCATGGTGGCGAGGTCGACGACGCAGGGGACGCCGGTGAAGTCCTGCATGATCACCCGCGCCGGGGTGAACTGGATCTCGGTGTTCGGCTCGGCGGTGGGGTCCCAGCCGGCCAGCGCGCGCACGTGGTCGGCGGTGATGTTCGCGCCGTCCTCGGTGCGGAGCAGGTTCTCCAGCAGGATCTTCAGGCTGTACGGCAGGCGCTCGGCGCCCTCGACGGCGCTGAGCCGGAACACCTCGTAGGAGGCGTCGCCGACCCGCAGCGTGCCGCGGGCGCGGAAGCTGTCCTGGCTCGCAGGTGCAGTCACGTCCAACTCCATCTCGCGACGGGTTGCAAGGTTTCGGGAACTTGCTGTCGGGGCGAGTCTCGCGCACGCCGTCCGGGTCCGCTCCGGTCGCCCTCCCGCCCCAAACAGTACGCTTGTCCTGTATTCGGGTTCAAGGCGACCCGCCCGGATGTCGGGAGGCGCGCGCCGTGATCCACCTCGCGTCACGGCCCCACCTGCGGCGATCGTCCGGCGACCGGTCCCCGCCGGCCCTACCCTGCGGGTGAGCGTCCCTCCCACCCCACCGGGAGCGATCGATGACGGAGCGGTACGCCCTTCCCGGCGGAGCGGTCGGCAAGCGCCGGCTCGACCTCATCGCGGGCTTCCTGCGGCCGGAGACGCTGGCGCTGCTGCGGCGCGTCGGCGTCCGGTCCGGCCAGCACTGCCTCGACGTCGGCTGCGGCGGAGGGCACGTCACCAACGACCTGGCCCGCATGGTCGCGCCGTCCGGCACCGCGCTCGGCATCGACATCGACCCCGCCGTGCTGGAGCTGGCCCGGGCCGACGCGGTCGCTGGCGGCGTCCGCTGCGTCGAGTTCGCCGTCGGCGACGCCCGCGAGCTGGACAGGGAGGGGTTCGACGTCGTCTACGCCCGGTGCCTGCTCGGCCACCTGCCCGACCCGCCGGACGTGGTCCGCAGGATGGTGCGGGCGGCGGTGCCCGGCGGCGTGGTCGTGGTCGAGGACATCGACCACGACGGCGTCCTCACCTATCCGCCCTCACCGGCCTACGAGCGGTACAACCGCCTCTTCCGGGACCTGGCCACGAGCAGGGGAGCCAACCCGAGGATCGGCTTCGCCCTGCCGGGCCTGCTGCGCGACGCCGGCCTGGCCGAGATCGGCCTGCGCGTCACGCACCCGGCGTTCCTCGCGGGCGTGCCCAAGTACGTGCACTGCACGACCATGGAGGCGATCTCCGCCGCGGTGGTCGAGGACGGCCTGCTGGACGAGGAGCAGGTCCGCGCGCTGCTCGCCCAGATGACCGAGGTGGCGGACGACCCGCGCAGCATCGTCACCGGGCCCCGCGTGGTGCAGTCGTGGGGACGCCGTCCGGTCGACGGCGCCGCCCCCGGCAGCCCTACCCGCGGGTAGCGCCACGGGGCGTCGACGGCCGGGCGGCCTGACGTACCGTGAGGGAGTGGCGCGAGGTTCGACGAGGCACCCGCACCCGGTGGCGGACGTGAGCGGAGGGGCGCGATGACCGCTCAGGACAGTCCCCACCTCGGTCAGGGGGAGTGCGACGACGCGGCGGCCCAGTGGGCGCGGGCGCGGGAGCTGTTCGCCTCGGCCCGCCGGATCACCGTCCTCACCGGAGCCGGCGTCTCCACCGACTCGGGCATCCCCGACTTCCGGGGGCCGCAGGGCCTGTGGACGACCCATCCCGAGGCGCAGCGGCTGTACACGCTCCAGGCGTACATGGCCGACAGGGAGGTCCGGCGCCTGGCCTGGCGGCACCGCGCGGAGCACCCGGCGTGGCGGGCGGAGCCCAACGCCGCGCACCGCGCCCTGGTCGACCTGGAGCGCGGCGGACGCCTGCGGGCGCTGCTCACCCAGAACATCGACGAGCTGCACCAGCGCGCCGGCTCCAGCCCCGAGCTGGTGGTGGAGCTGCACGGCTCGCTGTTCGGCACGGTGTGCACGACCTGCGGGGCGCGCGGGACCATGGCCGACGCGTTGCGCCGGGTCGCCGCCGGCGAGGACGACCCGCACTGCGAGGGCTGCTACGGCATCCTCAAGTCGACGACCGTCTCGTTCGGGCAGGCGCTGGACCCGGAGGTGCTGCGCCGGGCGCAGGAGGCGGCGCTGGACTGCGACCTGTTGCTGGCCGCCGGCACGTCCCTGACGGTACAGCCGGCCGCCGGCCTGGTCGGGCTCGCGGCGAAGGCCGGGGCCTCGGTCGTCATCTGCAACGCGGAGCGGACCCCCTACGACTGCTTCGCCGCCGCCGTGCTGCGCTCGCCGGTCGCCGTCGCCCTGCCCGAGCTGGTCGCGGTCCCGGTCGTGGCCGGCCCGCCGGCCAGGGTCGTCACCTGGGGTGACCCCTCCACCTGGGAGTGACCCTCCGCGCTGGGGACGCTGGGGACCGCCCGCCCGTGGCGGAAGCGCCTCGCCCCGGCTGCATGACCCGGCCTGACTGGAAGCGCGGCTCTCCCGACTGAACGGCCCCGGGCTGGAAGCCGCTCTGCCGGGACGACCGCGCACGAGTTCCGAGGCCGTGCCGCCGCGCATCAGTGCATCAGGGAGGTCACGGGGGCGGTCCACTCCCGGCCCTTCCCGGTTCCCCGCCCCTGCTCAGCCCCCACCCGCCCTGGGGGCGAGCCCTGCTCCAGCCTACCGGCGAACACCCCGTACCCGAGGGTCACACCAGTCCGCTGTGGACAACTCCGTCGCCTGTGGACAAACCCATCGCCCGACAGGAGGACCGGCTTGACACCACCCCGAACATCAGCCCCAGAACATCCCGCCCTGCCGCGGGAGACACCGGCCCCGACACCGGGTGGGCCCGAGCCACACCCCCGCCGGAGCAGGATCACGATCACCGAAGGACAGCCCCCACCCGCCCTGGGGGGCGAGCCCTGCTCCAGCCTACCCAGCGGCGATCACCCGAACCACCGGTCAGCCCCAGCCTGTGGATAACCCGGGCACCTGTGGACAAACCCCGCCCCGACCCGGTGAACCGGCACATCCTTGACAGCTCGGTGGTGGACACTACGGGGTTCCCATGGGTTTCCAGGGCGCCGCACGGGTTCCGCAGGGGTTCCCAGCGGATGCCCCAGAGCCCCACCCCGGCACGCGCCCTCGAACCCCTCGGCCGCCGCGAGCGCGACCAGTTGGGGCCACCACCATGCTCAGGTCGGGCCGGCGGAGCCCGTCCGGGTTCCTGACTCATGTTGACCCGCCGGCGAGGACCGGGCTGTCCGGCCCGCCGACGCGCCGGGCGGCCCACGCGCTCGGCCCCAGGTCCCCGTCGACGCGCTCGTCGAAGGCCGTGTGCCGGTCGCCGTCGGCGGGCCGGCGCAGCGCGGCGGGCAGCTCGGCCGGGTCGAGCTGGTCGCCGTCGCTTGGCGGCGTCGTGGTACGCACTCCCGTTGATCTCTCGGTCCGAGGACCTCGACGATCTCCCGATCGGTCACGTCCACGAGGCGCTGCTGGCCGAGGGGTGTCAGGAGATCGACCGGCCGGCACGACGAGACCGTTGAACGATCACCTTTTGAGAAGCCCAGGAAGTTGCTGGAACACCTGCCGAGCGAGTGGCCCCACTACCAGCCCGGCCAGTTTCCCGTCGCCGAGCGCCTGTACCGCAACACGCTCAAGATCCGCATCCCCCATGACGATGATCAACTGGCGGACGCCTACACGACGGCGATCACCAAGGTCCTGACCAACCACCACCACCTCGCACCAAGGAAGTAGCGTGTCGAACAGCCTCACCGAACAACTCCAGACCCTCGTGGCGAAGGACGCCGCGGACGGGATCGACCGGGCGGTGGTCGGCGCCGTGATCGATCACGGGGGAAGCGTGCTCGTGCTCCAGCGCCGACCGGACGAGGAGTTCCTCCCCGGCCTGTGGGAACTGCCCTCCGGCAAGGTCGAGGAGGGCGAGGACCTGCTCACGGCCCTCCACCGCGAGGTCGCCGAGGAGACCGGGCTGGAGGTCGCCGAGGTCACCGGCTACCTCGGCTCCTTCGACTACACCTCGGGCAGCGGCCGGCGCACCCGCCAGCACACCTTCACCGTGTCCGTGGCCCAGCCGGGACCTCTCACGCTCAGCGAGCACAGCGACCACGCCTGGATCTCCCGGGTCGACGAGCGTCCCGTCAGCCACAACGTCGCCGACCTGCTGACGAAGCATCTGGCCACCACGTAACTCACGCCCGACGGGGCACGGGTCCTTGCGTCATCGGCAAGGACCCGTAACCCGAACGTCGCTAGTCCCCACGACCATCCAGGGCCACGATGCCGGCGCAGGGGTGGTGACCATGTCCACGTCCGGGCGGACACCATGGCGATCGACAGGACGTCAGCGTCTGGGAGATCTCCTTCGGCAGGCCCGCCAACAGCGCGGATGGTCGCAAACCGAAGCCGCGGCCCGCTGCGGGTGGTCCCCGGCCACCATGTCCCGCCACGAGACCGGGCGGCGGCCCATCACGGATCTGCGCCTCATCGAGCACTTGGTCAAGGCGTTCTCACCGCCACGATCCACGACCTCGGCGCGCGCGAGGCCAGCGTTCCTTCCATGCGCTCCGGGCCGCACACGACGTCGCGCCCGAGGACGCTCGCCGGCCCTCCGCCCAACGACTTGTCTCCGCTCTGCTGGAAGCCCCTGGGCGCCCACCGGCCGGGCTCCGCGAGTACGGAGCGAGCATCGGAGTGCGGTACTGAACACCCGATGCGCGTGACAAGTGCCCTCCCCTGGAGGCACGTGACCATGCGTGGCGGGTGCGGTCGCGGAGATCGGTAAGGGCGGGTTTCAGCCGCGGCCCATCTCGGAGGCCCGCGTAGGCGGCCAGGAGTTGTGGCGAACCGATCGCCCTGGACATTCCGGGCTGCCCCCGAGGTTCCCCACCCGTCACCAGGGGGGGTCCCACGCGTCACCAGGGGGGTCCCACGCGTCACCAGGGGCCCCAGGGGCCGGACGGGCTCCACTGGGGGGCTGCGGGGGTTCCGTAGGGGCTGCCGGCGGGTCCGCGCCCCGAGTCCCTAACCCGGCGCGAGCCCTCGAACCCCTCGAACCCCTAGGCCGTCGTGATCTCCCGCCGGGCGAGCGTCCCCGCTGGCGTGGCTCGCCGCGCGGACGCGGCACCCTGGGCCGGGCGCAGCAATCGCCGGCGGGAAAACGTTTTCCAACGTTCGGCGGCGCGGAACGACTCCTGCGCGTTTCGCCCGTTTTGTTTTCCTGGCCTTTCCCGAACAGCGGGAAAGCGTTGACGGACGGGCTGGGCCGGCCGGGGGTGGGGGAACGACGCCTTTTCGGGGTTACTGGTCGGTAGGTACCGACTTTGGTTGGGTTCGTTGTTTCGGCAAACGAGAGGCATTGTTGCCGACGCAATTCATGCGCGAACGCGCTGAGCTGGACGGACGAACCACGTGTCCGCTCGCTGACGTAACGGGCCGCCCAGTTGATGCTCCGTTGGAGTGAAAAATGTCTCGGTTCGGAAATCGAGCACGAAGTTGGTAATGGCTCGCTCACTACCCTCCGATAGTCGGGTCGGCGCTATCGAATGCACGGCCCCGAGTCCCGTGTGTCGCCGCCGCCCCTGCCGGCTGATTGGAGTTCGCGTCGATGGCCTTTGCTGCCAGGAATCGCGCCGTTCCGCGCGCCGCCCGCCCCCGACGGTCGGCGCGCGGGGAACGGCCGGTCGGTCCACGCCGGACCGCCTGCCCGGTCCGCCTCGCGTTGGGCGCCGCGCTCGCGCTCGTCGCCGCGCTGCTCGGCGCGCCGCCCGCCGTGGCCGCCGATCCCCGGATCGACCTGCGTGTCCTGCTCGTCACCGACGGGCAGGCCTCGGTCGAGGCGATCCGCCGCGCCCTCCAGACCGAGGGCGTGCCCACGACCGTCGTGGAGCTGTCCGACCGCTCCCGGCCGACGATCACCCCCGAGTTCCTCGCCGACCAGGTGGACGGGGTGGACAGGGCGAAGTTCCAGGCCGTGGTGCTGCCCAACGCCTCGGCGCCCGACCTCGGCGAGGCCGAGCGCGTCGCGTTGGCCGACTACGAGCGCCGCTTCGGCGTCCGCGAGCTGGCCGCCTTCTCCTGGCCGGAGCCCGGCGTGGGCCTCCAGGGCCCGCGCTACGCCGGCGCCCTCGACGGCGTCACCGCCACGGTGGCCACCGGAGGCCCGTTCCGTTACCTCAGGGGGGCCGTCCAGTTCGAGGACGTCGCCCCCGGGGTCGCCGAGTCCTACGGCTACCTGGCGCAACCCCTGCCCGACGATCCGGCCGTCGGCCGCCGGTTCGAGCCCCTGCTCACCGCGCCCATCCCCGGCACCTCCGACCGGGGCGTCCTCGCCGGCGTCCTGCACCAGGACGGCCGTCAGCGGCTCGTGCTCACCTACGCGAGCAACGCCGACCAGCGCCAGTCGCAGGTCCTCGCCCACGGCTGGGTTTCGTGGCTGACGAAAGGCGTGCACCTGGGGCACCTGCGCAACTACTTCTCCGTCCACGTCGACGACGTGTTCCTGCCGGACTCCCGGTGGAGCACCTCGGGCAACTGCACGCCCGGCGACGACTGCCCGCCCGGCGTCCCTGAGACCCGCGACATCCGCATGACCCCGTCGGACGTGACGAACCTGCTCCTCTGGCAGCTCAGGAACAACTTCCAGCTCGAACTGCTCTACAACGGCGGCGGCAGCGACGAGGTCGTCCAGCGGGACGGCGTCGACCCGCTCACCACGGCGTTCCTCGCGGCGTCCTCGTCGTTCCGGTGGGCCAACCACACCTACTCGCACCCCTACCTCGGGTGCGTCCAGGACTTCACCGTCCGCCCGTGGCGCTGCGCCACCGACCCGGCAACCGGCCAGGTCCTCTACGTCAGCCAGCAGGAGATCGCGGAGGAGATCACCAAGAACGTCCAGTGGGCCCGCGCCCACGGGCTGGCGATCCGGCCCGACGAGCTGGTCACGGGCGAGCACTCCGGCATGTTGCTGCTGCCGCAGCAGCCCGTCGACAACCCCAACCTCGCGCCCGCGCTGGCCCAGTCCGGGATCGGGTGGCTGGGCTCCGACAACTCCCGCGACTCCACGCAGCGCGCGATCGGCCCGGCCACCACGGTGCCCCGGCACCCGATGAACGTCTTCTACAACGTCGCCACCGCCGCCGAGGAGGTCGACGAGTACAACTGGATCTACACCTCGCGCGCCGACGGCGGCAGCGGCATCTGCGACGACCACCCGCAGACGACGACCTGTATCAAGCCGTTGGACCCCGCCAGGGGGTACGGCGAGTACATCGTGCCCCTGGAGGTCCGCACCGCGCTCCGGCACATGCTGGCCAACGACCCGCGCCCGCACTACGTGCACCAGTCCAACCTCGCCGAGGAGCGCATCCTCTACCCGGTGCTGGAGGGCGTGCTCAAGGGGTACCGCGACGTCTACGCCGCCAACGCGCCCGTCGTGAACCCCCGGCTCTCCGAGGCGGGGCGGCAGCTCCAGCGCCAGGCGGCGTGGCGGGCGGCCGTCGAGCGCGGCGACGTCGAGGCGTACCAGCGGGGCGCGGTGATCACCGTGCGCGGCCCCGCCGGGATCGAGGTGCCGCTGACGGTCCCCGAGGGCAGCAGGGTGGGCAGCGCGACCGGCGCGGCGTTCGGCGAGCCCTACGGCGGCGAGCGGTCCGCCTTCACCCGGCTGGCCACCGGCGCGCTGACAGTCGTCAGGCCCGCGACGGCCACCGGCTGAGCCCGCGCCCGGCGATGGAGATCGGACTGATCACCGAAGGCACCTACCCGCACAGCTTCGGTGGGGTCAGCGTGTGGTGCGACCAGCTCGTGCGGGGGCTGCCCGGACACGACTTCCACGTCGTCGCGCTCGTCGGGACGGGCGGCGAGCCGACGGTGTGGGAGTTGCCGGCGAACGTGTCGGCGGTGACCGCGGTCCCGTTGTGGGCCGCGGCCCCCTCCCGGCGCCCGGGACGGGTGGCGCGTCAACGGTTCCTCCCGCTCCTGGAGGTCATGGTCGAGTCCCTGCTCGACCAGGAGGAGCACGCCCGGTTGCTGTTCGCCCGGTCGTTACAGGCGATGGCGGAGTTCGCGCGGGAGCACGACCTCGTCGCCGCCATGACCGACGAACTCGCGGTGCGCGTGTTGTCCCGGCGGTGGAACCGCGTTCCCCGTTACGCGGCGACGGAACCGACGGTGGCCGACGCGGTGCTGGCGCTGGGGCTCCTGGCGAACTCCCTGCGCCCGCTGACGATCCCGCCGCCCCGCGTCGACGCGGCGCACTGCGTCGCCAACGGCCTGGCGGCCCTCGTCGGCCTGGCGGCCCGCTGGGAGCACGGGACCCCGTTGCTGCTCACCGAGCACGGGATCTACCTGAGGGAGCGGTACCTCGGCCTGCGGGCGGCCCCCTACCGGTGGCCGGTCAAGGCGTTGCTGCTCGCCTTCACCCGCCGGCTGTGCGCGCTCGCGTGCGCCTCGGCGGACCTGATCGCCCCTGGCAACCAGTACAACCAACGCTGGGAGGAACGGTTGGGCGCCGACGCGGCCCGCATCCGCACCGTCTACAACGGAGTGGACCCCGCCGCCTTCCCGGTGGCCGGGGCCGAGCCGGCCACGCCCACGCTGAGCTGGGCCGGCCGGATCGACCCGATCAAGGACCTGGAGACGCTGATCCTGGCGTTCGCCCTGGTGCGGGCGGAGATCCCCGAGGCGCGGCTGCGGATCTTCGGCGGGACGCCGAGGGGCGGCGAGGGCTACCACCAGCGGTGTCAGGACCTCGTGGCCGACCTCGGCCTCACCGGGGCGGTCGCGTTCGAGGGCAGGGTGCCCGAGATCAGGGACGCCTACGCGGCCGGCAACGTCGTCGTGCTCTCCAGCATCTCGGAGGGCTTCCCGTACACGCTCATCGAGGCGATGACCTGTGGCCGCGCGACCGTGGCCACCGACGTCGGCGGCGTGACCGAGGCGGTGGGCGACACCGGGCTCGTGGTGCCGCCCCGCGATCCCGAGGCCATGGCCGAGGCGTGCCTGCGGCTGCTGCGGGACCCCGAGTTGCGGCAGCGCCTCGGCATGGCGGCGCGTGTCCGCGCGCTGGAGGAGTTCACCGTGGACAAGGCCGTGGGCACGTTCGACGAGCTGTACCACGGCCTGGCCCGGTCGGCTCGGTCGGGCGGGGCGGCTCGGTCGGGCGGGGCGGCCCGGGGCGGGCTGGCGGCCTCGGCGGTGTCCGGGTGAGCGCGGGAACGGTCCCCGAGCTGGCTCCGCCAGGTCTCGGGGAGCCGAGAGCCGCCCGCACCCCGACCGGGACCGCCATGGCCGGGACCGCCACGACCTCGACAACGACAACGACGTCGCCGACCTCGACCGAGACCCCCGACCCGGTCCTCCGGCTCGCCGCCGAGATGGAGTCGGTGTGCGCCAACGCGGTCGACGTGCTGGAGATCGCGGCGGCGCTGGAGGCGCAGGGCGTCAACGACCGCGCGGCGCGCCGCCGCTACGGCGTGGCCGACGTGTTCGCGTTGGCCGAGCTGTTGCACGAACTCGTGCCACCCAGGCCCGGCGAGCCGGTGGAGGAGCCGTGCCCCTGGCGGCCACGGCCGCTGACCCACGTGCTGCGCGGCGCGTTGTTCGGATTGCCCGGCCTGTGCACGGCCGCGCTCGCGCCGGACGTCGCGGGCGGCGCGCAGGTCACGGTGCTCGTCGTGGCGTTGCTGCTGTCCTGGCCGCTCGGGCAGGGGCTGGCCTACGTCGGCTGGTCGCGCCTGGGCCGGTCGGACCGGGGCGGCGCGGTCCGCCTGCTGCGGCGGGGGTTCCTGCTCACCTCGGCGGTCACGGTGGCGGTCGTCGCCGCGTTCGCCCTCGCCGTCGACGCCGGCCCGGCCGCCGCCGTGTTGGCCGGCGGGCAGGGCGTCTACCTGCTCGGGGCCACGGTGCTGCTGGTACTGGGCGCGGAGTGGTGGCTGCTGGCCGCGCTCGCCCCCGCCCTGCTGGCCTGCGGGGTGCACCTCGTGTTGGGCCAACCGGTCCGGCTGGCGTGGCCGGTGCGGGTGCTCGTCCTCGGCTGCCTGCTCGCGGTCGTGGTGCTGGTCGCGCTGCGGACCAAAGCCGCGCAGAACGCGACGCAGGGCCCGCTGCGCTGGGCCGAGATCGGCGCGGCCGTCCCGCACGCGGTGTTCGGCGTGGTCGCCGCCGGCCTGCTCCTGGTGATCACCGGCGGCGTGCCGACGACCAGCGCCCACCCGGCCGTGTGGAGTGCGGTTCCCCTGTCGCTGAGCATGGGCGCGGCGGAGTGGAACCTCACCTGGTACCGACGGCGCACCTTCCTGTTGCTGCGGCGCACCCGCCGCACGACCCAGTTCGCCCGGCGCGCTCGCGGCGCCCTGCTGGTCGCCTGCGCCCGGTACCTGACCGCGGCGGCGCTGCTCACCACCGCCGGGGTCGCGCTGACCTCCGGCAGGGGGATCACCCCCGGCCTGGTGCTCGCCGGAGCGACCTCGGTCCTCCTCGGCGGGGCGTTGTTCCTGGCGCTGACGTTGCAGGCGTTCGGCGTCAACACGGTCGCGCTCGCGACCGGCGTCGCGGCGCTCGCCGTCGACGCGGTGATCGTCTTCGGGCCGGCGTCCCTCGCCGGGCCCGACCCCGTCCTGGCCCAGGTCGGCGTGGTCGGCGCGTGGTTCGCCGTCCTGCTGGCCTACGCCGGGGCGGTGCTGGGGCGGGCCTCGCTCCATGGCTGAGGGGGGAAGTGGGAGGAGAATGGCATGACGAACGGATCGCGGGGAACCGTGGCGGTGACCGGGGCCGAGGGCTTCATCGGCTCGCACCTGGTGGAGCTGTTGGTGCGCTCGGGGCACCGCGTGCGCGCGATGGCGCTGTACAACTCGTTCGGCTCCTGGGGCTGGCTGGAGTCGCTGCCGGCGGACGTGCTGGCCGAGGTGGAGGTGGTGCTGGGCGACGTGCGCGACCCGGCGAGCGTCCGGGAGCTGGTCGCCGGGGCCGAGGTGGTGTACCACCTGGCCGCGCTGATCGCGATCCCCTACTCCTACCGCGCGCCTCGGTCCTATGTGGACACCAACGTCGTCGGCACGCTGAACGTGCTCGACGCCGTGCGGGAGGCCGGCACGCCGCGGCTGGTGCACACCTCCACCAGCGAGACCTACGGCACGGCGCGCACCGTGCCGATCAGCGAGGACCACCCCGTGCAGGCGCAGTCGCCCTACGCGGCGTCCAAGGTGGGCGCGGACAAGCTGGTGGAGTCCTACCACCTCAGCTTCGGGGTGCCGGCGGTGATCCTGCGCCCGTTCAACACCTTCGGCCCCCGCCAGTCGGCGCGGGCGGTCATCCCCACCACGATCAGCCAGCTCGCCGCCGGCGTGGACGAGCTGCGGCTCGGCTCGCTCCGGCCGACCAGGGACTTCCTGTACGTCGCCGACACCGCCGCCGCGTTCCTGGCGGTCGGCACCGCGCCGGCCGACGCCGTCGTGGGCGAGCAGTTCAACGCCGGAACCGGTGAGGAGGTCTCGATCGGACAACTCGTCGAGGACATCGCCCGGCTGATGGGCCGCCAGGTCCAGGTCGTGGAGGACCCGGAGCGCGTGCGTCCCAAGGACTCCGAGGTCATGCGGTTGCTGTGCGACGCCAGCCGGCTGCGCGAGCGCACCGGCTGGCGGCCGGAGCACACCAGGGACGAGGGGCTGCTGCGGACCATCGAGTGGTTCCGGGAGCCGAACAACCTCCGCCGCTACAAGCCCGAGTTCTACAACCAGTAGTCACAGGAGGGAAACGCCGTGCACGCAGTGATCCTCGCCGGTGGCAAGGGAACCCGGTTACGGCCCTACACCACCTGCCTGCCCAAGCCGCTGGTCCCCATCGGTGACCACTACTCCATCCTCGACATCGTGCTCCACCAGCTCGCGCGGTCCGGGTTCCGCAGCGCGACGCTGGCGATCGGCCACCTCGGCCACCTGATCCGCTCCTACGTCGGCGACGGCAGCCGCTGGGGCATGACCGTCGACTACGCCGAGGAGGAGTCCCCGCTGGGCACGATCGGCCCGCTGCTGGGGATGCTGGACCGCCTGCCGCCGCACTTCCTGGTCATGAACGGCGACGTCCTCACCAACCTGGACTTCGCCCTGCTGCTGGGACGGCACGTGGCCGACGCCGCTCCGCTGACCGTGGCGACCTACCAGCGCCAGGTCAGGATCGACTTCGGTGTGCTGTCCACGAAGGACGGACGGATCGTGGAGTTCGCCGAGAAGCCCACGCTGGACTACCGGGTCAGCATGGGCGTGTACGGCGTCAGCGGCGAGACGCTGCGCCGCTACGAGCCCGGCCTGCCGCTGGGCTTCGACGAGCTGGTGCTCGACCTGCTCGCCGCGAACACCCCGCCGAGGGAGTATGCCTTCGACGGCTACTGGCTGGACATCGGTCGGCCCGACGACTACGACCGGGCCAACGCCGAGTTCGACCTGCTGCGCCCGATGTTGTTGGGGGCGCCGGCGTGACGCGGTACCTCCTGCTCGGCGCGTCCGGCTTCCTGGGCCGGCACGTCGGGGACCGGCTCGACGCGGAGACCGGGGCGGAGGTGGTCACCGCCGGGCGTCGCGCGCCCGGCGGTGACCGGCCGCACCGGCCGCACCTGCCGGTCGACCTGGCGGAGGCCTCGGTCGACCGGCTGGCCGCGTTGCTGGCCGAGGCCGCGCCGGACGTCGTGGTCAACGCCGCCGGCGCCGTGACCGGCCCGCCGGCCGCCATGGCGGCGGTCAACACCACCGCCGTCGGCGCGCTCGCCGCCGCGTTGCTGACGGCCACCCCCTCGGCGCGCCTGGTGCACCTGGGCTCGGCGGCCGAGTACGGGCGGGTCGAGCCGGGGGAGCCGGTGACCGAGGAGACCCCGCCCCGCCCGGTCGGCGTCTACGGCGTGACCAAGCTCGGCGCGACCGAGATCCTCCGCCTCGCCAGGCGGACCGGGCTCGACGCGCTGGTGCTGCGCGTGTTCAACCCCGTCGGGCCGGGCGCGCCGGCCTCCAGCCTGCTGGGCCGGCTGGTCGAGCAGGCCGAGTCGGCCGAGGTCCGGCTGGGGCCGCTGGCTGATCACCGGGACTTCGTGGACGCCAGGGACGTGGCCGACGCCGTCCTCGCGGCGGCCACCGCGCCGTCGGACCGGCTGGCGGAGGGGCGTTCGGAGGGGCGGTGGCTGTTCAACGTCGGCAGCGGCAGGGCGCGGACGGCCAGGGAGCTGGTCCGCCGGTTCCTGGAGATCGTCGGGTCGTCGGCGTCGGTCAGGGAGGCCGAACCCGGCTCGGACCGCTCCGCGCACGTGCCGTGGCAGCGGGCCGACGTCTCGGCCGCGGCCGAGGCGCTGGGTTGGCGACCGCGCCGGGACCTGGACACCACCCTGGTCGACGTCTGGGCGGCGGCGTGCGCCCGCTGATCCGCATGGTCGTGCCGGCCTACTTCCACCCCGGGGTCGCGCCCGACGACTGGCGACGGCTGGCCTCGGCGCGCACCCGCCCGCGCCTGGTGGTGCTGAACCTGGCGGACGGCCCGGGCTCCGTCAGGGACGCCCAGTTCGCCGCCGTGGTGGACCCGTTGGTCGCGGCGGGCGTCCCGGTCGCGGGCTATCTGGACACCGCCTACGGCGAGCGCGCCAAGGACGCGCTGCTCCGCGACGCCGCGCGGTACCGGCGCTGGTACGGCGTGGACCGGGTCTTCCTCGACCGCGTCCGGGCCGACCGCGCCGGCCTGCCGCACTACGCCGGGGCCGTCACGGCACTCCGGGACGACGGGGCGGTCGAGGTGACGATGAACCCCGGCGTCTACCCGGATCTCGGCTACGTCGAGCTGGCGGACCTCGTCGTCACGTTCGAGGGTCCGTGGCGCTCCTACCGCCGGCTCGTCGTGCCGTCGTGGGCGCACTGCCTTCCGGCGCAGCGGTTCTGCCACCTCGTCTACGGCGCGCCGCGCCTGGCCCGGTGGAGGGCGCGTCGGCTGGCGGCGCGCCGGCACGTCGGCTTCGTGACGACGACGGCGGTCGACGGGGCCAACCCCTGGCGGAGGCTGCCCGCGCCATGGCGGTGACTACCATGAGTGGCCAGGCCCTCCCGGCCGGCGTGGGAGCCCCCGGCGGCGCGCCCCCTCGTGATTCGTCCTCTGTGTACTGTCCTCAATGGACGAAGCTGGCCGCGGTGCCCGCCGTGTCCTCCGTGTTCCCCGTGTCCATTGTGTCCATTGTGTCTGTTCCTCGTTCCTTGTTCCTCGTCCGCATGACGTCGGCCGCCCGGCGACGCCCGGGGCGGCCCACGCGATGAGTCGGAGGTGGCCGTGCGGAAGGCTCCCGCTGGTCTGCTGCTCCTGGTCCTCCTGGTGTCCTCCTGCTCCGGCGGGTCGCGCGACGACCCCGGACCCGCCGACTCCTCCGCGTCGCCCCCTCCGCCGGTGACCTCGCCGCAGCCGTCGCCCCCGGCCGGAACGACCGGCGCACCCGGTTCCACGCCCGCGCAGTGGTGGGTGCCGACGCCGGGGACCACCTGGCAGTGGCAGCTCCACGGCCAGATCGACCTCGACGTGGACGCGGCCGTCTACGACGTCGACGGGGTGGAGACGAGCGCGGAGACCGTGAAGGCGCTCAAGGAGCGCGGACGCCGGGTGATCTGCTACGTCAACGTCGGGGCCTACGAGGACTTCCGGCCCGACCGCGAGCGCTTCCCCGATCAGGTGCTCGGCCAGGGCAACGACTGGAAGGGCGAACGGTGGCTGGACATCCGCCGCCTCGACGTCCTCGAACCGCTCATGGCCCGCCGCTTCGACGAGTGCGCGGCCAAGGGGTTCGACGCGGTGGAGGCCGACCTGGTCGACGCCTACCAGCACGACAGCGGGTTCCCGATCACCGCCGAGCACCAGCTCGCCTACAACCGGGCGCTGGCCCGCCTGGCGCACGAACGCGGCCTGGCGATCGGCCTGAAGAACGACCTGGACCAGATCCCGCAGCTCGTGGGCGAGTTCGACTTCGCCGTGAACGAGCAGTGCGCGGAGTTCGACGAGTGTGAGCGGCTGACCCCGTTCGTCAGGGCGGGCAAGGCGGTCTTCCACGCCGAGTACACAGTGTCCAACGAGCGGTTCTGCGCCAGGACGAAGGCGTTGGGCCTCAGCTCCATCCGCAAGCGGAAGGACCTCGACGCGGCGCGCTGGCCCTGCTGAGCCGCGCCCACGTGTTGATCACTTGATGCGCCTGTGGCCCGCGTCACCTAGGGTGTCGGCAACAGTGTCACCTGGGGAGGTGCAGGCATGCGGGTTCCGCTCACCGTCGCCGATTTCCTGGACCGCGCCGAGACCGTCTTCGCCGACAGCACGGCCATCGTGGACGAACCGACCCAGCCGGCGGCTCCGGTCCCGACCACGACCTACGGCGAGCTGGCCCGCCGGGTCAGGGCCTGGCAGGCCGGACTGGACGCCCTCGGCGTGGCCGAGGGCGAGCGGGTCGCCGTGGCCAGCCACAACGCCGCGCGGCTGCTGGAGCTGCTCTACGCCGTCCCCGCCAGCGGCAGGGTCGCCGTGCCGGTCAACTTCCGGCTCCGCCCCGACGAGGTCGACTACATCGTGGAGCACAGCGGCGCGTCCGTGCTGCTGGTCGACCCGGAGCTGGAGGAGTCGCTGCGCGGGGTCCACGCCCCGAAGCGGTTCGTGCTCGGGGAGCAGACCGAGACCGAGGTGATGCGGTTCGACGTCGAGCCCCGCCCCTGGTCGCGGCCGGACGAGGACGCCACGGCGACGATCAACTACACCTCGGGGACCACCGCGCGCCCCAAGGGCGTGCGGCTGACCCACCGCAACATCTGGGTCGACACGGTCACCTTCGGGCTGCACACGCGGACCTGGGAGCGCGACGTCTACCTGCACACCCTGCCGACGTTCCACTGCAACGGCTGGAACATGCCGTACGTGCTGGCCGGACTGGGCGCCAAGCAGGTCGTGCTGCGCAAGGTGGACGGCGCCGAGATCCTGCGCCGGGTCGACGAACACGGCGTGACGCTGATGTTCGGCGCGCCGGCGGTGTGGAACCTGGTGCTGGACGCCGCGCGGCACTGGGAGGGGGAGATCCCCGGCAGGGACCGCGTGCGGATCGTCTGCGCGGGCGCGCCCCCGCCCACCCGCATGATCGCCAGGGTGGAGGAGGAGCTGGGCTGGGAGTTCCAGCAGATCTACGGCCTGACCGAGACCAGCCCGCTGCTGACCTTCAACCGCACCCGGCCGGCCGACGTCGACCTGCCCGCCGAGGAGCGGGCCCGCAAGCTGTCCCGCGCCGGCGCGCCCGCGCTCGGCGTGCGGCTGCGGATCTCGGAGACCGGCGAGGTGCTGGCCAGGGCCAACGTCGTCCTGGACGGGTACTGGCGCAACGACGAGGCCACCGAGGAGGCGCTGGCCGGCGGGTGGTTCCACACCGGCGACGGCGGGGAGATCGACGCCGAGGGCCACCTCACCATCAGCGACCGCAAGAAGGACGTGATCATCAGCGGTGGGGAGAACGTCTCCTCGATCGAGGTCGAGGACTGCATCTTCGCCCACCCCGCCGTGGCCGAGGTCGCGGTGATCGGCGTGCCGCACGAGAAGTGGGGCGAGACGGTGAAGGCGCTCGTCGTGCTCGCCGAGGGCGCCCAGGCCACCGAGCAGGAGATCATCGCCCACTGCAAGGAGCGGCTCGCCGGGTACAAGGCCCCGACCTCGGTGGAGTTCCGGGACGCCATCCCGCGCACGGCCACCGGCAAGATCCAGAAGTTCAAGCTCCGCGAACCGTACTGGGCCGGGCGTTCCCGTCAGGTCAACTGAGCGCGTCCGGTCTGGGCGCCCGGCGCGGGTCGGGCGCCCAGACCGGGACGCCCAGACCGGGACGCCCAGACCGGGCGCTCATGCCTCCGGCAGGCCGAGGCCGCGTCGCACGGCCCGCTCGACGGGGGAGTAGTCGCCGTCCGCCCGGTCCAGAACGAGATCCCCGGTCGGCGGCAGCGGGGGCTGTGCCATGAACCGGGGAACGGTCCCCCGGTGCGGCTGCGCCGCGTGCACCAGGAACGGGTGGCACAGGTACACGGTGCCGGCCTCGCCCGTGGCCAGGGCGAGCGGCCGGTGCGCGGTGGCCGCCTCGGCCACGGGGCCGAAGGCGAAGGGGTCGACCCCGGCGTCCCCTGCGTCGGCCAGCAGCGGGGGGATGTCGAGGTGGGAGCCGACGCGGATCCTGGTGGGCGCGTCGTCCTCGCCGACGTCGGAGAACAGGAAGAGCATCAGCAGCGCCCGCCCGCGTGACCGCAGGTTCGTGCGGTAGCCGGACCCGTCCTCGGCGGCGAAGCTCGCCTCCACGTGCCACCCGGCGTCGCCGGGGTCCTCGGGGCTGGGGAACCGCACGGGGAAGGTGCCGAGGCTGTGCCTCGGCTCCTACCGGCCCACGCCGACCAGCCGGTCGAAGGCGGCGTGCAGGACCGGGGTGTTGACGGCGAGCCGGAACGGCTCGTCGGCGTAGCCGCCGAGGCGGACCACGGGCTGGGTCCAGGTCGTGGGGTCGTCGGGGTCCAGTCCCGTCTCGCGCCACAGCAGGGCGCGTCCGGCGTCGGCCAGCTCGCGCGGGAAGGCTCCGTCCAACCTGACGAAACCTTCCTCGACGAACCGTTCGGTCTGCTCGTCGGTCAGGGTGGGAACGGGCACACGCACCGCCTTTCGTGACGCACCCCGGAATCGGGGCACCAGGGCACCAGGGACTGTGGTTGGTGCGCCCGGCCACTGGCCACTGAGTTTCGGTCTCCGCGCCCGCCACGTGAGCGCCCCGGAGAGCGCCGAACGCCTGATCGCGCGCCGTCTCACAGAGAAAGAAGGTCATGGCGCTCTTTCGTCAGATGACGGAACGGGCGGCGGCGAGGGGCGGGCCGGGGCTGTGGTCGGGCCGGACGGCCGGCGCGGCCGAATCGGTGATCAACACCTCACTCCAGTGTCGGTCGAGGGTTCGGCGACGAGGCCGACCCGTTCGGTCCGTCCCGGCCTCCGGGCCGTCCCTGAATCGGGTTGACGGTGGGGTCGCCGCCCGGATTCCCTTCTGGATCAAGAGGTCTGTTCGGTGCGGCCGGTGACCACGACCCGGCTGGACCACTCGTTGTCGTGGACCCGTCCCGGGCTGATGCCGCCATCACCACGCGCGGCAGTCGTGACTCTCCGTGCATTTCCGGGGCTTCTGTGACTGAAGGGGGCGAAGAGCCAGTTGTTTCGAGTGGCAAGCAAGTGGCCCCAGTGGCACAGTCCGCTCGGCAGTAGCAACGCTCCGTCCTTCGGTGGAACCGGGCCACCCGGGCAGCCGAGTCGGCCGAACCGGCCGAGACGGCGGGGCTGGACTTCGGGGCCGCGCCCTCCGGGGCGGCGGGTCCCGGGCGGGAGGTGGAGCTCGTGTCGACGCGACGCGGAAGAGCCCTCGGGCTCGGCGCCGGCGTCCTCGTGGTCGCCATGGCGGTGGTCATGGCCGCGGCCGGCCCGGCCGGCGCGGTGCCACCCCCGCCACCCAACCCCAGTGACTCCGAGATCGAGGCGGGACGCGAGGAGGCCCGCGCCAAGGCGGCCAGGGTCGGCGAGCTGACCCAGCGGCTGGTCGAGTCCGAGGGACGCCTCCAGCAGCTCGTCAACGACGTGGAGTGGAAGCTGGAGCAGGCCAACAAGGCGATGGTCGACCTCGCGGCGGCCGAGGCCGCCGCCACCGCCGCCCTGCGGGACGCCGAGGTCGCCAGGGCCGAGGCCGACGCGGCCGGCCGGACGGTGGAGCAGGCCCGCCAACGCGCCGACCAGTTCGTCGCCGCCAGCTACCAGCAGGGCAGCACCGTCGGCTCCCTCACGGCCTACTTCGGCTCCACCAGCCCCGAGGACCTGCTCGCCAGGGCCCAGCTCCTCAACGCGGTCAGCGGCTCCCAGCTCGACGCCATGGACCAGATGGAGCGCGCCAGGACCGACCGGGCCAACAAGGACTCGGCCGCGCGCAAGGCGCTGGAGGTGGCCCGCGACCGGCAGGCCAAGGCCGAGGAGGCCCGGCGGGCCGCCGACGCCGCCAAGGCCGCGGCCGTGCGGGCCATGACCGAGCAGCGCGAGCACACCCAGCGGATCGAGAGCGACCGCTCCGAGGTCGAGCGCCAGCTCGCCCAGGCCCAGGCCGAGGTCGCCGGGCTGGAGGGGCAACGGCAGCGCTACCAGGAGTGGCTGGCCGCGAAGCAACGCGAGGAGGAGGCCGCGCGCCGCGCCGCCGAGGAGGCGGCCAGGAGGGCCCAGGCCGACTCCGCCCGGCGCGTGGCCGCGGCCCCGCCGCCGCGCCGACCGGCCGGGCCAGGGGCCCCCAGCCGGCCGCCGGCCAGGAACGAGGCGTCGACCGGCGACGTGGAGGCCGTGATCGCCAGGGCCCTGTCCCAGATCGGGGTGCCCTACTCCTGGGGAGGCGGCAACGCCGAGGGGCCCACGCTCGGCATCAGGGACGGCGGCGTTGCCGACTCCTACGGCGACTACGCCAAGGTCGGCTTCGACTGCTCCGGCCTGATGGTCTACGCCTTCGCCGCCGCCGGGGTGAGCCTGCCCAAGTACAGCGGCTACCAGTACCTCGCCGGCGACCACGTCCCGCTGGACCAGGCGCGTCGCGGCGACATGTTGTTCTGGGGGCCCGGCGGCGGCCAGCACGTCGCCCTCTACCTCGGCGACGGGACGATGGTGGAGGCCCCGTACTCCGGGTCGAGCGTGCGGGTCTCCCCGGTCCGGTACAACGGCATCCAGCCCTACGCCGTGCGCGTGCTCTGACACGCGAACGTTTCCCGACCATTCCGTTCGGAACGCGCCTCTTCCTGAACGCGACCACGTGGACCCCGCCGGTCTCCACCGGCGGGGTCCACACTGTTCTTCGGGGTTCTTCGAGGTTCTTCGGGGGTGCGCCATCACGATGCGGGGTGCTGCACGGCCTGCGGAAGGATCGACGGTCGGTCCCTGTTGGTGCGTGGTGGTGCCGCCGGGAGGTCCTCGGCTGGACCAGGACCGGCCCGCGAGCATGATCGACGTGGGTGCCGCTGGTGAGAGCTGGCGGGGTTCTCCTTGTTCTGTGGGGTCGGCATCGCGAGGCAGGGTTCCGCGTCGCCTGCGGACGGATCAGCGTGATGATCATCGGGAGGGGACGTGCCGAGGAGACGTCCTGAGGGGCTGACATGTCCGCCCCCAGAGGATCTTCGAGCTGGTGTGCACCCGCGTCTGGTGGGGGTGCGGCCGCCAGTCTCTCGACGGTCGGCCCCTGTTGGTATGTGGTGCCATTGGGAGGTCCTTGTGTCACCTCGGGCGGCCCAGGGTTGGTCCACGATTCACGTGGACGCGCCCCCCGGTGAAGATCGGCGGGGTGTCGTTCGTTCTTCGGGTTCGGTGCCGCCGCTGTGTGGCCTGAGGGCGGATCAGTGTGGTGACGGTCGGAGGAGGCCGGGTCGCGTGAGCGGCCAGGGCGGCTGGCGTGTCTGCCCGCCACTCGATCCCGGTGCGGACGACCGATTCGTCAGGTTCCCCGGGTCTCCGCGCGGTCGGTCCGGATGATCGCCGAGCTGGAGTGTGGCGGGTTCTGCTCCGGCGTGATCGACGAAGTGCGCGATGGTCGGAGCTTGTTGGTACCTGGTGCCGTTGGGAGGTCCTTGTGTCACCTCGGGCGGCCAGGGTTGGCCCGCGAGCACGGTCCACGGGACGCCGCCGGTGAACGCAGGCGCGGTCCTCGTACGTTCTTCGGGTTCGGCGTCAGGAGCTGTGCCGCGACCTGGCCTGAGGGGTCTGAGGGTGGACCAGTGTGGTCATGAGCAGTAGGGGGATGCCGGCTGGGCACCCAGGCGACTGGTGGTCCGTCCGCTGTTGTGACAGCGGCGCGGACAGCCGGCCGTCAGGTTCTTCGAGTCCACAGCGTGGTCTGTCGGGCGGTCGCTGAGCTGGAGTGTGGCGGGTTCTGGTCCGGTGGGCCGTCGGAGTGGCCGAGGCTGGAGTTCGTTGGTGCGTAGTGCCGCCCGGAAGGTCCTTGTTGTCGCCTCGGGCGGGTCAGAGGCGGTCCGCGAGCACGTTCCGCGTGCGCTGCTGCCGAAGGCCGGCCGGGTTCACGTCCTTGGCCGGGGTTCGACATCGCGAGCCGGGCCGCCCGCCTGCGGACGGATCAGCGCGTGATGATCGGAAAGGGGCAGTGCTGCGGAGGCGTCCGCTGCGGATGGTGTCCGCTCGCCGTTCCGACCTCGGTGCGGATGACGGATTCGTCAAGGTCCCCGCGTATCGCGTGGGTTCGTCCAGTGATCGCCGACGCGGTCGACGGTCAGCACCTGCTGGCGCCCTGGTGCCGTTCAAGAGGTCCTTGTCGCCACCCGGGCCGGGCCAGGATCAGCTCCGATGCGCATTTCGCGCGGACCCCGCCGGCTCGCGCCGGTGGCCAAGCCACGTCGTCCGCCCGATGTCGTCTTGGGCTGTCTGTCCGTCGCCCGGCGCGCGTGGAGAGATCAACATCATGACCGACCAGAAGGGGACATGCCGCGTAGGAGCCCGCACCAACTCCGCGCCCGCCCACCGCTCGGACCCTGGTGCGGACGACCGATTCGTCAGGTTCCCCGGGTCTCCGCGCGGTCGGTCCGGATGATCGCCGAGCTGGAACGCCCACGGTTCTGGCCCGGGGCGATCGCCGAGGCGCTCGACGGCTGGACTCGGTTCGTCCACGGTCCCACCCGCGCCCTCCTCGACCACGCGCCCGAGGTCTGTCCCTGCCCGGGCTGTCAGTGGGACGACCCGGCGGTGCTGCGCGAGGCGTTGCGAGACCCACTGCTCGCACTGCCGCGCGGAGCGGCCCGGGAACTGCGTGCTCTTCTGCGGCCGCTGGACGAGATCTCCCTGGCCCGCTCGGTCCCGACGCGCGAGACCACGCACCTCCGCGAGATCCTCGCGGTCCCTTCGTGTTCAACCCGTGCCGCCCGGGGCCTCCGGGACTTCACCGTGAAAGAACGCGTCCGGAGTGGACGTTCGCTGCCCGCCCTCCGCGCCACGCCGCCGCCTCCCTTCCAGGACGACACCCGCCCCCGAGAAGCCGCCATCCCCGACGAGTCGCCACTCACCCGCGCGGTCGCGGGGGGAGACGCGCAGAATCGGGGACAGCGACAGCAGCGGCAGTGCGCGTCCGCGCGTCCTGTCACCGGTGTCGCGCCTGGACAGCCCGACCGGCGCGGGTGGAGGTCACGGGGGACACCGTGGAGCCGACACCGCCGCCGAACCCGAGGAGCGAGGACCACCGGCACCATGTCGACCGTGAAGCCTCCACCCCCGTCTCCCTGGGCGGCCGTCGTCCTGGCCGGGGGCCGGGCCCGCCGCCTCGGCGGATGCGACAAGGTCGCGCTGACCGTCGGCGACCGGACCCTGCTCGACGGCGTGCTGGCCGCCGTGGCCGCCGGCGGAGCCGACCCGGTCGTGGTCGTCGGCCCGCCGAGGACGACCGCCCTGCCCGTGCTCTGGGCCAGGGAGGACCCGCCGGGCGGCGGCCCGCTGGCCGGCCTCGCCGAGGGGCTGCGCGCGGTGCCCGCCGAGGTCGCCGAGGTCGCGGTGCTCGCCGGCGACCTCGCGGCGGTGGGGCCGGGCACGCTGGACCGCCTGCGCGCGGCGTTGCGCGCCGAGCGGGCCGCCGACGGCGCGGTCCTGGTCGACGAGCACGGCCACGTCCAGTGGCTCCTCGGGGTGTGGCGCGCGCCGGCCCTGCGGTCGGTGGTGCCCGAGCGCGGGGCCGGGCTCGCGGTCCGCGCCGTCCTCGGCCACCTCACCAGGATCGACGTGCCGGCCCTCCCCGGCGAGACCCTCGACGTCGACACCCCCGACGACCTGCGCGCGGCGCGGGGCGCGAGCACCCGATGAGACCACTCGCCCTGCGCCCGTAAGGTCTTCACAGCGGTCATACCGCGAGTCCGGTTCCCTGTGCGGTGGAGTGGCGACCTGTCACGCCGCCGGTCCGTCGTAGGAGGTAAGCCAGTGACCGAGCCCGGGCACGCCGAGGGCGCGGGGAGCAGCACGCCGAACACCCCCGCGCGCGACGCCCAGCTCCTCGAACGCACGGTGTTCGAGGTCAAGCGGGTGATCGTCGGCCAGGACCGGCTCGTCGAGCGGGTGCTGGTCGGCCTGCTCGCCAGGGGGCACCTGTTGCTGGAGGGCGTGCCGGGCGTGGCCAAGACGCTGGCCGTGGAGACCTTCGCCAGGGTGGTCGGCGGCACCTACTCCCGGGTCCAGTTCACGCCCGACCTCGTGCCGGCCGACATCCTCGGCACCCGCATCTACCGCCAGGGCAGCGAGACCTTCGACGTCGAGCTGGGCCCGGTGGTGGCCAACTTCGTGCTCGCCGACGAGATCAACCGCGCGCCGGCCAAGGTCCAGTCCGCGATGCTGGAGGTCATGGCCGAGCGGCACGTGTCGATCGGCGGCCAGACCTTCCCGATGCCCGACCCGTTCCTGGTGCTGGCGACCCAGAACCCCATCGAGAACGAGGGCGTCTACCCGCTGCCCGAGGCGCAGCGCGACCGCTTCCTGTTCAAGATCGTCGTGGAGTACCCGACGGCCGAGGAGGAGCGGGAGATCGTCTACCGGATGGGCGTCCAGCCCCCCGAGCCGCACCAGGTGCTCAACCCGGCCGAGCTGACCCGGCTCCAGGGCGTGGCCTCGCGGGTGTTCGTGCACCACGCGCTGGTCGACTACGTGGTCCGGCTGGTGGTCGCCACCCGCTCGCCCCACGAGCACGGCCTGTCCGACGTGGCGAACTGGATCGCCTACGGCGCCTCGCCGCGCGCCACCCTCGGCGTCGTCGCCGCCTCCCGCGCCCTCGCGCTGGTCAGGGGCCGCGACTACGTCCTGCCGCAGGACGTGGTCGACGTGGTGCCCGACGTGCTGCGCCACCGGCTCGTGCTGTCCTACGACGCGTTGGCCGACGGCGTCCCGGTCGACCACATCGTCAGCCGGGTGCTCCAGACGGTGCCGCTGCCGCAGGTGTCGGCCCGGCCGCAGGTCGCGCCCTACCCGCCGGCCCCCGCCACCCCGCAGCACCAGCCGATGCCGCCCGCCCCGCAGGGCCAGCCCGGCCCGGCCGTGCCGACCGGCCAGCCGGGGCCGGTGGCGCCGTCCGCCGCGCCGAACCGGCAGTGACCGGGAGGGGACCGCAGGTGTCAGCCAGCTCCGACGCGCCCCAGCACGCCCGGGGTGACGGGCAGGAGGGCGGGACGACCGGGGCGGGTCCCGCCGAGGACCGGCGCCCGTCCTGGGCGCCGCCCTCCCTGACCTCCGGCCGCATGGAGGCGGCGTTGCGCACGCTGGAGCTGACCGTGCGCCGCCGACTGGACGGGCTGTTGCAGGGCAACCACCTCGGGCTGGTCCCCGGTCCCGGCACCGAGCCCGGCGAGGCCCGCCCCTACCAGCCCGGCGACGACGTCCGCCGCATGGACTGGGCGGTGACCGCCCGCACCACGGAGCCGCACATCCGGGAGACGGTCGCCGACCGCGAGCTGGAGACGTGGGTGCTGGTCGACCTGTCGCCCAGCCTGGACTTCGGCACCGCCGCCTGCGAGAAGCGCGAGCTGGCGGTCGCCGCCGTCGCGGCCGTGGCGCACCTGACGCAGGGCGGCGGCAACCGCGTCGGCGCCCTGGTCTCCACCGGGGAGCGCACCGAGCGGGTGCCGGCCAGGGGCGGCCTGGCCTACGCCAGGACCCTGGTGCGCCGGATCGCCGAGACCCCCAGGGCGCCCGAGGGCACCAGGGGCGACCTCGCCGCCCTGCTCGAACAGCTCCGCCGGCCGCCGAGGCGGCGTGGGCTCGCGGTCGTGGTGTCGGACTTCCTCGGCCCGCTGGACTGGGAACGGCCCCTGCGCGCCCTGGCCGCCCGGCACGACCTGCTGGCGGTCGAGGTGCTCGACCCGAGGGACGTCGACCTGCCCGAGGTGGGCACCGTGGTGCTGGCCGACCCGGAGAGCGGCCGGCAGCGGGAGGTGCACGCCACGCCCCTGCTGCGCAGGGAGTTCGCGGCGGCGGCCGCCGCGCACCGCGAGTCGGTGGCCGCGGTGCTCCGCCGCGCCGGCGCCGGCCACCTGGTGCTGCGGACCGACTCCGACTGGGTGGCCGACATCGTGCGGTTCGTCGTGGCGCGCAAGCGCAACTGGTCGGGAGGGGTTGTCTGATGCTGGGGTTGAGCCTGAGCGGGTTCACCGCCCCGTGGTGGTTCACCCTGGTCGTGGCGATCGGCCTGCTCGTCGCCGGCTACCTGTGGGTGCAGCGCCGACGGCGTCGCGACACCCTGCGGTTCACCAACCTCGAACTGCTGGAGAAGGTCGCGCCCCGGCGGAACGGGTGGTACCGGCACGCGCCGGCCGCGTTGCTCGGTGTGGCCCTGCTGCTGTTGACCGTCTCCCTGGCGGGGCCGACCACCCGCGAGCGCGTGCCGCGCAACCGGGCGGTGGTCATGATGGCCATCGACGTCTCGTTGTCGATGAAGGCCACCGACGTGCAGCCCACGCGGCTGGCGGCGGCGCAGGCGGCCGCGAAGTCCTTCGTGGAGGGGCTGACGCCGGGGGTGAACCTCGGCCTGGTGGCCTTCGCCGGCACCGCGACCGTCCTGGTCTCGCCGACCACCGACCGGGAGAGCGTCAAGCAGGCGATCGACGACCTGCGCCTGGCCGAGTCCACGGCCACCGGCGACGCGATCGTCGCCTGCCTGCGCACCATCGAGTCGTTCGGCAAGCTCCTCGGCGGCGCGGACGGCGCGCCGCCGGCCAGGATCGTGTTGATGACCGACGGCAAGGAGATGACCGGCACCACCTCCTCGTCCGTGGCGGCCAAGGACGCCGCCAAGGCGAAGGTGCCGATCTCGTCCATCTCCTTCGGCACCGACCGCGGCACCGTGGACATCGACGGCCGGATGGTGCCGGTGCCGGTGGACGACGACGCGATGAAGGAGATCGCCGACCTGTCCGGCGGCGAGTTCCACAAGGCCGCGACCGCCGAGCAGCTCCGCAAGGTCTACGACACGCTGGGCGAGCAGATCGGCTACGAGAACAAGCAGGTCGACGCGAGCCGGCCGTGGCTGGTTCTGGGCACGCTGAGCGCGCTGATCGCCGTCGGCGCGTCCCTCGCCCTCGGCCGGCGCATCCCCTGACGCCCGCCACCCCCGAGCCTCCGGGAGGCACGGCCCCGGTCGACGGCGATCCCGCCGCGGCCGGGGCCGCGCCGTACGGGCGATCGGGTGGACTTCGCCGCCGTCACCGGACACGCGCGGTCGCGTCCCTGGTTGACCACGATCACGTTCAGTAGTGTGCGACCTGCTTGTCCCGGTGATGGTGACCATCACAGGAGGGTGCGGCCATGGTGCGCAGCGGGCGTCGGGGAATCCTGGTCCACCGCACGGTCACCGCGCTCGCCGTCCTGGTCGCCACCTGGCTCGGCCAGGGCGTCGTCGCCCTCGCCCCGTCCGCCGGCCCGCCCGCCGACGTGTACCGCTACCTCGACGACCCCGAGATGGTGGCGGAGGGGCAGGAGCCCCCGCACGCCGAGCTGCGGCCCCACGCCGACGCCTCCGCCGCCGCGCGCGGCGACCGCTCCTCCCCATGGGTGCACGTGCTCGACGGCGAGTGGCGGCTGCGGATGGCCGACCGCCCGCAGGACGTCCCGCCGGGCTTCGCCTCCGACGGCCACGACACCTCGGACTGGCGTGTCGTCACCGTCCCGCACACCTGGCAGACCGACGGGCTCGACCACCCGGTCTTCCGCAACTCGCCGACCGAGATGTGGCCCGACGACCCGCCGAGGACCCCGCGCGACCTCAACCCGACCGGCGCGTACGTGCGGACCTTCGACCTGCCGGAGCACTGGTCGGGCCGCAGGGTGTTCCTGCGCTTCGAGGGCGTGACCAGCGCCTACCTGGTGTGGGTCAACGGCGCGTACGTCGGCTACGACCAGGGCGGCTACACCCCGGCCGAGTTCGACGTCACCGACGACCTGCGTCGGGGGAGCAACACCGTCGCGGTGCAGGTGCACCGCTGGTCGGCGGGCTCCTACCTGGAGGACTACGACCAGTGGCGCTACTCCGGGATCTTCCGCTCGGTGTGGATGTACGCGACCCCGCAGACCTACCTGCACGACGTCACGATCAGCACCGACCTCGACGCGGCCTACCGCGACGCCACCCTCCGCGCGGACGTGGAGGTCGTGCGCAAGGGCGGCCCGACGGGGACCTACCCCGTGCGGGCCGTGCTGCACGACCCCGGGGGCAACCCGGTGAGCATGCTGACCGGCGCGGTGGAGGTGGGGGAGACCGGCGGCGTCGCCCGGCTGGAGGGCAGGGTCAGCGACCCTCCGAAGTGGACGGACGAGACCCCGAACCGGCACGCGCTCGTGCTGGAGCTACTCGACCCCGGCGGCGCCACGACCCACGTGACCAGCCAGCCCGTCGGCTTCCGGAAAATCGAGATCAGGGACAGGCAGGTGCTGGTCAACGGCCGGCGCGTCGTCGTGCGCGGGGTCAACCGCACCGAGACCGACCCGGCCACCGGCCGGCACGTCACCGAGCAACGCGACACCACCGACGCGCACCTGCTCAAGCGGCTCAACGTCAACGCCGTCCGCACCGCCCACTACCCCTCGGACCCGGCCTTCTACGACCTGGCCGACCGGCTCGGCATCTGGGTCGACGACGAGATGGAGGTCGAGACCCACAACCACCAGGCGTGCCCTGACGACTGCCTCGCCGACCGGCCCGAGTGGCAGAAGGCGTTCCTGGACCGCTTCGTCGCGATGGTCGAGCGGGACAAGAACCACCCCAGCGTGCTGATGTGGGACACCGGCAACGAGGCCGGGCTGGGCAGGGCCCACCACGCGATGGCCGAGTGGGCGCGGGCGCACGCGCCCGGCCGGCCGCTCTACCACCAGCCCGGCGTCCCGGACGGCGACGCGCCCTTCGCCGACGTGTGGGGGCCGCGCTACCCCACGCCGAGCGTGCTGGAGCACATCGCGTCGATCACCGGCAAGCCGGTGATCATGGGGGAGTACGCGCACGCGCAGGGCAACAGCCTCGGCAACTTCCGCGAGTTCTGGGACGTGGTGCGCCGCCATCCGCAGGTGCAGGGCGGGTTCGTCTGGGACCTGGTCGACCAGGACATCACCCGGCCCCTGCGCACCACCCCGGATTCGTCAGGCAACGGAATCCTCGCCTGGTTGAGCGGGATGCCGGCGCACGTCGAGGGGCGCTCCGGCCGCGCGGTGGCCCTGTCCGGGCTGGACGACTTCGTCGAGGTCTACCGGGACCCCCGGTTCGACGAGGTCTCCCAGGCCCTCACGCTCGACGCGTGGGTGCGCCCCGAGTCCTGGTACGGCGACTTCACCGTCATCTCCAAGGGCGACCACCAGTACGCGCTGAAGATGAAGACCGACCAGCTCCTGGAGTTCTTCGTCTACAACGACGGCTGGCACGTCATCCAGGCGCCGGTCCCCGCCGACTGGTACGGGAACTGGCACCGGGTCTCCGGCACCTTCGACGGGAACGCGCTGCGCCTGTACGTCGACGGGGCCGAGGTCGGCAGCACGGCGTGGAGCGGGACCGTGGCCGGGTCGACCTGGCCGGTGAACATCGGCAGGAACTCCGAACTCGGCGACGAGAACATCCCCACCCGCATGTCCCACGGCGCGATCGACCAGGTGCGGATCTACCACCGCGCCCTCACCGCCGACGAGCTGGCGCGCGACCCGGCCCAGGAGGCCGTGCTCGCCCTCGACTTCGACGAGGTGACCGAGCGCGGCACGTACCAGTCCTACGGCGCCGGCCCGAGCGGCAACGACGGCGTCCTGCACCCCGACCGCACGCCGCAGCCCGAGGCCACCCAGATGGCGTGGACCCACTCGCCCATCCGGATCACCGACGCCGCCGCGCGGGAGGGCCGCGTCGCGGTCACCAACGAACGGGCCTTCACGGGCACCGACGACCTCGTGCTGCGCTGGCGCGTCGAGGAGAACGGGGGCGTCGTCGCGCGAGGCGAGCAGCCGCTCCAGGTGGCCCCCGGCCAGCGGGCCGAGGTGCGACTGTCCACTGTGAACGGCACTGTGCCCGCCGGTTCGACCGGCCCGGAACGGTGGTTGACCGTGGAGGCCGCGCTCAGGGCCGACACCCCGTGGGCGCGGGCCGGGCACGTGCTGACGGCCCAGCAGTTCCCGGTGGGCGGGGACCTCGTGGCCGGCCCGCCGGCCCTCGGCGCTCCGCCACCGGTCTCGGTGTCGGAGGAGGGTGACCGGATCGTCGTGTCCGGCCCGGAGTTCCGCCACACCTTCGACCGCGCCTCGGGCACGTTGACCTCGATGCGGGTCAGGGGCGTGGAGCTGCTGCGGCGCGGCCCGGCGCTGGACGCGTGGCGCGCGCCGACCAACAACGAACGGCGGGACGAGGAGCTGGCCTGGCGCGCGGCCGGGCTGGACCGGCTCACCACCACCCCCGGCCCGGTGACCGTCTCCCAGCACGACGGCGAGGCCAGGGTGAGCGTGCCGAGCACGGTCAGCGGCACGGGCGACTCCTCGTTCCGCCAGCTCATGACGTACACGGTGAACGGCAACGGTGAGATCCGCGTGCGGCACAGGGTGGAGGCCCAGGGCGCGGCGCGGAACGTGCCCTACCTGCCCCGGATCGGGTTCACCCTCCAGGTGCCGCAGGAGTTCCAGCGGTTCCACTGGCACGGGCGCGGGCCGGTGGAGAACTACGTGGACAGGAGGGACGGCACGGCCGTCGGCGTGTATTCGTCCACTGTGGACGAGCAGTACGTGCCGTACTCCTGGCCGCAGGACCACGGCAACCACACCGACGTCCGCTGGGCGACCCTCACCGACGGGAGCACCGGGGGCCTGCTGGTGGCCGGCGACCTCCAGGTCTCGGTGACGCCCTTCGACGAGATCGACCGCGCGGCCTACCCGTTCGCGTTGCGGCGCAACCCGGGGTGGAACACCCTCCACGTCAACCACGCGGTCAGCGGGGTGGGGGAGACCTTCTACCCCGTCCTGCCGGATTACCAGGTGCGCCCGGGGGAGGAGTACGGCTACTCCGTGCTGCTGCGTCCGCTGTCCGCCGACGAGGTGCGGGCGGGCGGCCGTCCGGCCGGTCCCGCGATCTGCCGGGCCACGGTGGGAGTGGGCGTCGACCCGGCCGACGTGCCGGCCGGCGGCCGGACCACGGCCCGGGTGACCGTCGCCAACCCCTGTCCCTCCGCGCTGCGCGACGTGACGGTCGATCTGTGGCCGCCCGACGGATGGCGCGCCGAAACCGACCGGGTCACGCTGGGCGAGCTGGCTCCTGGTGCCTCGAAGACGGTCGAGACGTCCCTCGTCAGGGATGCGAACGCCCCTGGCGGTCGACGGTGGGTCGACGCGGAGGTCATCGCGACCGGCGCTCCCGAGGCCAGGGTGCGCTCGGTCGCGCGGGCGGAGGTGCGGGCGACTCCGGTCGCGGCGCGCAGCGAGCCCGTGGTCCCCACCAAGCCGAAGCGGCCGGGACGCTGATCCGGCCGCACCCCCCTCTGGGTCCACAATGGACGGACACGTGAGCGGGCGGTCGGGCGGCCGGACGACCGGGTGGGCGGTGGAGCGCGCTCCAGCACGGCGTTCACCGGATCAACGTCGGGCCGCGACGGCCGATTCCCCAGGACCGACCGGTGGTGGGATTGACGACAGGGATGCGTCACGTGGTTGGAGCCGGTGAGGGCCGCGTGTCAGAGTCGGGATCATGGAGTCGCTCGGCCTGCTCGACGCGGTGGGGAGATGGGGCTCGGGGCAGCCGCTGGACGGGGTCGCCCTGTGGGGCCTGCCGGTTCCCTGGCTCGGGCGGGCCGGTGTCTGCCTCCAGGTCCTCGGCGGCCTCGCGATCGTGCTCGACCTGGTCGGCCCCGCGCGGCTGCGCCAGTGGACGAGGGAGGCCGCGCCCGCCGGCGCGGCCGAGGTGTGGGGCCGGGTCGGCGTCGCGGCGCGCGCCGCGTGGTCGTGGCGGGTGTTGCCCGGGCGGCACGCGCGTCGCGCGGAGAACCGGTGGCGCGCCGCCCGCCAGCTCCGCGCCGGCGAGATCGGGCCGGGCGGTTACCTGACGGTGGTGGAGCGCGACGCCCCGACCCCGGCGGAGGTCGCGCTGGTCCTGCTCGGGGCCGCCGTCCGGCTCTCCGTCGCGGGCGCGGCCCACCTGATGATCGACGGGGTGACGGCCCGCGTGCTGGTCTGCCTCGTCGTGCTGGCGTGCGGCCCCGTGGGCGGGCTCGTCCTGCTCTGGCACGCGGTCAACGCCGCGTACACGCTGGGCCTGCGCGCCGCCGCGACCCTGGCCGCGCGGGTGTTGGCGGCCGGCGGCCGTCGGGCGCGGGCCTGGCGCGCCCTCGCCCTGACGTCCCTGGTCCTCGGCCTCGGGCTCACGGTGCTCGCGCTGTGAGCCCTCGCCGGCTGGCCCTGCTCGCCGGCTGGCCCCGCTCGTGGTCCGGCGCCGCTCGCCGGCTGGCCCCGCTTGTGGTCCGGCCCCGCTCGTGGGCCGCCCAGCCCAGGGCGCCGCGGCTTCGACCGATCAGCTTCGACCTGTCAGCCCAGGTCGGTCCCCGCGCCGACCCGGCCTCAGCCGTGGACCGCGCGGTACACCTCGGCGGCCCCGGGGTGGAGCGGGACCCCCGAGGTGCCGACCAACGTGCGCACGTCCAGGAACTGCGTGCCCAGCGCCTCCTTCGGCACCAGCCGCGCCGCCCGCTCCACCAGGACGCGGGTGACGGCCGCCGCCACGTCGTCGGGCAGGTCGGGGGAGCACAGCAACAGGTTGGCCACGCCGACCGTGGGGACCTCCCGCACCAGCCGGTACGCCCCGGCGGGCACGGTCACCCGCTCGTACACCAGGCCGTGCCGGGCGCGGAGCGCGGGCAGCGCCGAGTCCAGCGGCAGCAACCGGATGCCGAGGCGCTCGTCGAGCTGGGTCAACGTGGGCGTGGGCACGCCGCTGGACCACAGCAACGCGTCGACCCGGCCGCTGGTCAACGCGGTGACCGCGTCGGCGAGCCGGAGCTGCACGACGTTCACCCGGGGCGTCCCGGCCGACGAGTCCCCCGACGACAGCCCGGTGGCGGCCAGCAGCCGCTGCCCGAACAACGAGGCCCCCGAGCCGGGCGCGCCCAACGACAACGTCCGACCGGCCAGGTCGGCGACGATGCTCGCCGTGCTGTTCGCCGGCACCACAACCTGCATGTAGTTCTCGTACACGCGGCCGAGCGCGCGCAGCGGCGTGCGTTGCCCGCCGGGCAACTCGCCGGCGAGGGCCGCCTGCGCCGTGTCCGCGAGCACCAGGCCGAGCTGCGCCCGGCCGGACCGCAGCAGCTCGACGTTGGCCAGACTGCCCTCGGTCGGCAACGCGGTGGTCCGCAGCCGGGGTTCCGCGGCGCTGGTCTCGGCGGCCAGCAGCTCGGCGAAGGCCAGGTAGAACCCGCCGGACTCCCCGCCGGCCACGGACAACACCCGTTCGGGGCCGGTGTAGCCGCCGGTCGAGCACGCGGGGACGCACGCGGCCAGCACGCCCGCCAGGCCCGCGCGCAACACCGACCGCCGACAGGCGCCGCTCATCGCGCCCCCTCCGCCGTCGGTAGCTCGACCAGGACCTCCAGACCGTGTGGTCGGGCCGCGCGCAGCTCCAGCCGCCCGCCGCGTCCGGAGACCATACGCTCCGCGATCGGCAGCCCGAGCCCGGTGCCCCGGGTCCCCCGGTGCCGGTCGGCCCGCCAGAAGCGGCGCGTGGCCATGCGCAGCTCGTCCTCGCCCATGCCGGGGCCGTCGTCGACGACGGCCAGCCGGACCACGTCCGCCTGACGTCCACAACGGACAGTGACGGTGGAGCCCCGGCCCGCGTACTTGACCGCGTTGTCCAGCAGCACCCCGAGGACCTGCGCCAGCTCGTCCTCGGCGCAGCGCGCCAGCGCCGGGCCGATCTCCGTCCGCACCGTCACCCCGGCCTGCTCCGCCGCCGGCCGCCACGCCTCCACCTGCGCGGCCGCCACCGTCGCCGCGTCGCACACCGCGCGGGCCTCGTCCGCCTCGACGTCCCGCCCCGCCGACAGCCGGCCGGCCCGGTTCTCCACGCTCGCGAGCGCGAGCATGTCGTCCAGCAGGGACTCCATCCGCTCCAGGTCGGACTGTACCGACCGGTACGCGCGCTGCCCGGCCTCGGGCACCCGCGCGCCGAGGGCGTCCACCCGCAGGCGCAACGCCGCCATCGGGTTGCGAAGCTGGTGCGAGGCGTCGGCGACGAGCTGGCGCTGCTGGTCGAGGGCGTCGGCCACGGCGTCGGACATCTGGTTGAACTGGGTGGCGAGCTGGCGCAGCTCCGGAGGGCCGCCCACGGCGACCTGCGCGTTGCCCCGCCCGGACGCCACCGCCCGCACCCCGCGCTCCAGCTCCCGCAGCGGGCGCAGCACCCACCGCGTCATGATCAGGGCCAGTGCGACGCAGGCGATCGCGGCCGCCGCGGCACCGAGCGAGACCAACGCCCAGCGACGCGCGACGTCCGCCGCCGCGGCGCGCACCGACGCCCGCAACACCACCGCGCCCGACACCCGCGTGCCGGTTCCCGCCGGCCGCGCCAGCAACACGTCCTCCCGTGACCAGGGGCGGAGTTCGGCCACTGGTTCGGCGGGCTGGTTGCGCAACGCGCCGTCGACCAGCGCGGCGACCGCCGGCTCCGCCGCGCGCATGCCCCCGGTCTCCACCACCGGGGCGCGGTGGGCGTCGACCACGACGACCGGCTCGCCGTACACCTCGGTGTACCGCTCGACCTCGGCGCGCAGCGTGGCGCTGTCCCCGGTCGTCGCGGCCTGGTCGGCCAGGACGGCGAACCGGTCGAGGTCGGCGGTGCGGGCGATCACGAGCTGCTGCGTGCGCTCGGACGCGGTCGAGCTGAGCAGCGGGACGGCGAAGGCCGCCACGGCCAGCACCGCGAACGCCAGCAGGGCCAGCAGCACCCGCCTACGCACCGGGGGGCTCCGGCTCCCCGAGGCGGTAGCCGAACCCGCGGATCGTGGTGAGCAGCCGGGGGCGGCCGAGCTTGTTGCGCAACTGGGCGACGTGCACGTCCAACGAGCGGGAGACCGCCAGGTAGGCGTCGCCCCACACCTGGTCCATGAGCTGCTGGCGGCTCACCGCCCTGCCGGGGCGCCCGGCGAGCACCGCCAGCACGTCGAACTCCTTGGGGGTGAGGACGACCTCGTCGCCGGCGACCCGCACCCGCCGCGCGAGCAGGTCGATCTCCACGTCGCCCAGCCGCACCACGGTCTCGCCGCCGCCGTGCGCCCGGCCGGCGCGGCGGGCCACCGCCTCCATCCTGGCCAGCAGCTCGGCCAGCCGGACCGGTTTGACCAGGTAGTCGTCCGCGCCGAGGCGCAGGCCCCTGACCACCGAGCGCTCGTCGCCCCTGGCGGTCAGCACGAGCACCGGCACCGTGGCGACGCGGCGGAGCTTGCGCAGGATCTCCAGGCCGTCCTCGTCGGGCAGGCCCAGGTCGAGCAGCACCAGGTCGGCGTCCCGGTGCCGGGTGAGCGCGTCGGCTCCCCGCCGGACCCTGGTCGGGACGTGGCCGTGCGCGTCGAGCACCTCGACCAGCGCGTCCGCGACGCCGTCGTCGTCCTCGACCAACAGCACGCGCACGGCCACGTCCCTTCCGACTCAGCTCCTGGCGTCGGCCTCCGAGGTCTCCCCGGCCCGCTGGGCGTCCTTCTCCAGCGCCGACTCCTTCGACGTCTCCCGCATGCAGAAGTACACGATGAGCGAGACGAGCACGCAGGCGGACACGTACAGGTAGAACCAGGACTCGTGGCCGGCGTCCTTCAGCCACAGCGCCACGTACTCGGCGGTGCCGCCGAAGATGGCCACGGTCAGGGCGTAGGGCAGGCCGACGCCCAGCGCGCGGATGCGGGTGGGGAACAGCTCGGCCTTCACCACGGCGTTGATCGAGGTGTAGCCGGTCACGATCACCAGGCCGCCCAGCATGAGCAGGAACGCGACGAGCGGGTCCCGGGTGCCGCTCAGCACGGTGAGCAGCGGGATGGTGAGCACGGTGCCGGCGATGCCGAAGGTCAGCAGCAGCGGGCGGCGGCCGATGCGGTCGGACAGCGCGCCGGCCAGCGGCTGGAGCACGACGAAGACCAGCAGCGCGAAGAAGTTGATCCAGGAGACGGTCTCCTTGGAGATCCCGCTCGTGTTGATCATGAACTTCTGGAGGTAGGTGGTGTAGGTGTAGAAGGCCACCGTGCCGCCGAGGGTCAGGCCGGCGACCAGCGCGACCTCCTTGGGGTGGCGCAGCAGGGCCGCGAGCGTGCCCCGGTCGCCCGCGGCCTTCTCGCCCTGGGTGGCCTGCTCGTAGCTGGCCGACTCGTCCATCTTCCGGCGCAGCAGCATGACCACGACGGCACCGAACGCGCCGATGACGAAGGCGATCCGCCAGCCCCACTCGTGCATCTGCTGGCTGGTCAGGACCTGCTGGAGGACGATCTGCACCGCCAGGGCCAGGAGCTGGCCGGCGGTGAGCGTCACGTACTGGAAGCTGGAGTAGAAGCCGCGCCGGCCGGGCGAGGCCACCTCCGACAGGTAGGTCGCCGAGGTCGAGTACTCCCCGCCGACCGACAGGCCCTGGCCGAGCCGGGCCAGGACCAGCAGGATCGGCGCGGCCACGCCGATCGACGCGTACGACGGGGTCGCCGCGATCACGAGCGAGCCGACCGCCATCAGGGTGACCGACAGGGTCAGCGCGGCGCGGCGGCCGAACCGGTCCGCGTAGCGGCCGAGCAGCCAGCCGCCGATCGGGCGCATGAGGAAGCCGACCGCGAACACCGCGGCGGTGTTCAGCAACTGGGCGGTCTCGTCACCCTTCGGGAAGAAGGCGTTGGCGAAGTAGACGGAGAACGCCGTGTAGGCGTACCAGTCGTACCACTCGATCAAGTTGCCGATGCTGCCCCGGATGACGTTGCCCACCACCCGGCGCTCACCGGACCTCGTTGTCCGGCGCCCCAGCTCCACTGACATGTAACCCTCCTCGAGACCTGGATCACGTTCGGGATCGCGCCGAGGAGGGGCAAGGGGCGAGGACGACTCTTTACATCCGCTTAAGACGGTGCGTGGTCGCCTGCCACGCTCCGTGGTCATCCGATGTCGGAGGGCGGGTCGGCGGGCGTTCCTCACCCTGGTGACGAGCGCGCGCCGCCGACCCGCCGTGCTCAGCCCCTGATCTCGATCGTGGCGCTCGCCACCCGACCGAAGATGTCGTCGACCCACACCTCGGTGCGGATCGTCTGACCGGCGAGGTAGCCGTAGAAGTTGTCGACCGTCAGGTGGCTCGCTTTCCGGAGCATCGTTCTCTCCCGTGGTCGACGTGAACGTGTGCCCGCAGGACGCTGGGGAGGCTCGGCGTTGACCGGGAGCTTCTGACAATTGATCGCGATCAACCGGACAATCCCGGTTGTTTCCTGATCTCGCTGGTTCGGCCGCCCCGCTCGGTTCGTGCCGTGTCCGGCCGAGGCATGGTGGTGGCGGGCGGGGAGGGCAGGCGCCCCGGGCTGGACGCGGGGATCGGAGCCGTCGGCGGTGTGGTCGGGTTCGGGAGCCGGGCGAAGGGGCAAACCTGGGGCCAGTGGACGTCGGGGTCCGGCCGACCCCGACGACCGGGCTGATCACGGCGTCGGCGGCGGGGCGGGACCGGTCGGGACCCCGCCGCCACGCCGTGGACCCGAACCCGACGAGACGATCTGGGAGGAGACCGCATGAGCGCGTTGGACCTGCGGCTGCGCCAGTTGATCATCGAGACGTGGCGGCTCGACGGCGTCCGGCCGGACGACATCAGCGAGGAGACCCACTTCGAGGACGACCTCGGCGCGGACCACGACCAGATGCGGAAGCTGTTCCGGCAGGTCGACGTCCAGCTCCTGTGCCGCGTCCCCGAGGAGGACCGCCCCCGGCTGACCACCTACGGCCGACTGCGCGACTACATCAAGAACAACACGGGCTCGGGCGGGCAGATGCCCTGACGCCCCGGCGGGGCCGCCCCGCCGGGCGTGTCCCCCGTCTCCCCGACGCCACGCGGCCCGGCCGCGTGGCGTCGCCCGTGCTCAGAGCTGGTGCGTTGTGCGGGTCCGCCAGCGTCCCGGCGCGCCCGTTGTCGGGTCGGCCCGTTTCGTGGGTACCGGCCGGTAGCGGATAGTGTCGCCGACGATCAGCCCACACCCGACGCAACAGCAGGAGGAGCAGTCGTGGCACGGTCGGTACTGGTCACCGGCGGAAACCGGGGCATCGGTCTGGCGATCGCCCAGGCGTTCGCCGCGCAGGGCGACAAGGTCGCCGTGACGCACCGGGGGTCCGGCGCGCCCGACGGGCTGCTCGGGGTCAAGTGCGACGTCACCGACGCCGCGCAGGTGGAGGCGGCCTTCCAGGAGGTGGAGGCCGCGCACGGCCCGGTCGAGGTGCTGGTGTCCAACGCCGGCATCACCGACGACACCCTGCTGCTGCGGATGAGCGAGGAGCAGTTCACCCGCGTCGTGGACGCCAACCTCACCGGCGCCTACCGGGTGGCGCGGCGCGCCGCCAAGGGGATGCTGCGCCAGCGCTGGGGCCGGATGGTGTTCGTGTCGTCGGTGGTCGGGCTGTCCGGCTCCGCCGGCCAGGTCAACTACGCGGCGAGCAAGGCCGGCCTGGTCGGCCTGGCCCGCTCCGTCGCGCGGGAGCTGGGCTCGCGGCACATCACCGCCAACGTCGTCGCCCCCGGCTTCGTGGCCACCGACATGACGGCCGAGCTGCCCGAGGAGCGGAAGAAGACGATCCTGGGCCAGGTGCCGCTGGGCCGCTACGCCGAGCCGTCCGAGATCGCCGGCGTCGTCACCTGGCTGGCCTCGGACGCCGCCGCCTACGTCACCGGGGCCGTGATCCCGGTCGACGGCGGCCTGGGCATGGGCCACTGACCCCCTCCCTCCCCTCATATCCGTCCCAATCGGAGGATTCACTCGTGACCGGACTTCTGGAAGGCAAGCGGCTGCTGATCACCGGTGTGATCACCGACGCTTCGATCGGCTTCCACGTCGCCCGCCTCGCCCAGGAGCAGGGGGCCAAGGTCGTGCTCACCGGCTACGGCCGGCTGAGCCTGGTGGAGCGCATCGCCAGGCGGCTGCCCGAGGAGGCGCCGCTGATCGAGCTGGACGTCACCAACGACGAGCACCTGCGGACGCTGCCCGAGCGCGTCGGCGCGCACGTGGACGGCCTCGACGGCGTCCTGCACTCGATCGGCTTCGCCCCGCCGTCCTGCCTGGGCAACCCCTTCCTCGACGCGCCGTGGGAGGACGTGTCCACCGCGCTGCACGTCTCGGCGTACTCGTTCAAGTCGCTGGCCACGGCCTGCCTCCCGCTGATGAAGGAGGGCGGCTCGCTGGTCGGCATGGACTTCGACGCCCGCGTGGCCTGGCCGTCCTACAACTGGATGGGCGTGGCCAAGGCCACGCTGGAGGCCACCACCCGCTACCTGGCCAGGGAACTCGGCCCACAGGGCATCCGGGTCAACCTGGTCGCGGCCGGCCCGGTGCGCACCATGGCCGCCAAGTCCATCCCGGGCTTCGCCGACCTGGAGTCGGCGTGGGGCGAGCGCGCCCCGCTCGGCTGGGACGTCACCACCGCGGCGGAGCCCGTGGCCAGGGCGTGCTGCGCCCTGCTGTCCGACTGGTTCCCGGCGACCACCGGCTCCATGGTGTGGGTTGACGGAGGCGTGCACGCCCTCGGCATGTGAGGCGTTCTTCCGCTCGACTCCCGGCGGGCCCGTTGCCCCGGTCACGATGACCAGGGGGCGGCGGGCCCGCCGCCGTGTCGGGGGAGAAGGATCGCGACGTGGGCTTCGACGCGTTGTTGTTTCTGTCGTTCGGTGGGCCGGAGGGCCCGGAGGACGTGCGGCCGTTCCTGGAGAACGTGACCCGGGGTCGGGGTGTGCCGCCGGAGCGGCTGGAGGAGGTCGCCCAGCACTACCTGCACTTCGGGGGTGTGTCCCCGTTGAACCGGTTGAACCGGGACATCATCGGCCGGGTGGAGAAGGAGCTGGCCGGGCGGGGGATCACGCTGCCGGTGTACTTCGGGAACCGGAACTGGCACCCGATGGTGGAGGACGCGGTGGCGGCGATGGCCGCGGACGGGGTGCGGCGGGCGTTGGTGTTCACCACCTC
>NZ_JAMTCP010000006.1 GCF_024171885.1 Streptoalloteichus tenebrarius
CAACGGCGCCTGCTACCGCTCACACGTGTGGCGGGACTGCCTGGCCACGAACGGGATCGTCCACCACCGCACCCGCCCGCGCCGGCCAGGAGACCAACGGCAAGGTCGAACGGTTCAACCGCGCTCTGATCAACGGGTGGGCCTAGGCCCGTCCCTACCGGTCAGCAACCGAACGCCGTGCGGCACTGCCGCGATGGCCGCACACCGACCATCACCACCGCGGTCACCGCGCACTCGGGTCTCTCACCCGCCAGCCGCGTTCCTCACCTCTCGGGACAGCACACCTAGGCGGTGGCGTGGCCCCGGCTCGCCGTCGTGCTCGCGACCACGACCGCCCTGGCCTCGCGCAGGGCCGCGAGCAGTTCCTCCTGCCGCCGCTCGGCCTCGGTCCCGGTGGTGCCCCGGTCGACGCGGTGCCGCAGGAACGCGAGTTCCGTGGCCGTGGACTGGTAGGCGGCGACGGCCCTGGCCGCGACGTCGCCCCCGCGTCGGCGCACCGCCCGTCGCCAGGCGCGACGGCTGGGCAGGCTGCCGAGCAGCGCGACCTCGCTGCTGGGGATCCAGCCCCGCTCGGCGAAACCAGGGAGCTGGGCGGCCAGGATGCGCTGCTCGCGCCGGCGCTGCCACACGACGAGCGCGGCCGTCCCGCCGAAGATCGGCACCATGACGAGGAAGTAGAAGTTGATGAACACCGCGCCGCTGCCGAGGGTCGCCGAGCCGTTCCACAGCGCGTGCAGCACGACGGCCAGGAGGTAGCCCAGCAGCGGCGCGAGCCACCGCGCGCTGCGGCTCCGCGCCGCCGCCGCGACCCCCACCCCGAGGCCAGTCATCACCGTGAACAGCGGGTGCGCGAACGGCGCGAGCACACCGCGCAGCACGAACACCGCGACCACGCCCTGGCTCATGCCGCCGAAGCCGCCCTCGGAGAAGGCGCGGCCGAAGTAGAAGATGTTCTCGGTGAAGGCGAACCCGGCCGCGGTGAGGCCGGCGTAGACGACCCCGTCGACCAGGCCGTCGAACTCCTGACGCCACTTCCACAGCAACGCGACCACGAACACGCCCTTCGTGGCCTCCTCGACGAACGGCGCGGCGACGACGGCCTTGACGGTGTCGCCGCCGTCGGCGCCCAGCACGGCGTCGGCGAGCACCTGGGCGCTGTCGTTGAGCAGCAACGACGTGATGGTCGCGACGCAGGCGCCCCACAGGAACGCCAGGAGCATCAGCTTCGGCGGTTCCGGCTCCCACCGGTCGATCCACAGGAACGTGCCGACCACGGGGCCGACGGGCAGCGCCGCGGCGGCGGCGCCGACGAGCACCGCGGCCAGGCCCACCCGGTCGGTGGCCACCCCGAGCAGCACCAGCCCGCACACCCCGAGGGCGATCATCCCGACGACGGGGAGCAGCACGACTGTCCGGCGGCGGGGACGGCGGACCAACCGGTCGGGCGGGTTCGACGGCGCTGCGGTGATCACGAACAAGCACCCTACGTGGCGGCGGGTGTGCCGCGGCTTCGTCCACCACACCGGGGGAACGCGCTCGGGGACGGCGACGCGCGCCGCCGCGGCCTCCTCGGTTCCGTACGGTCGTGCGGTGGCACGGGACTGGCAGCGGGCATGGCAGGACGCGCTCTACGGGCCGGAGGGGTTCTTCCGCCGAGGGGAGCGCCCCTCGGCGCACTTCCGCACCGCGCCGCTGGTCGGGCCGGAGTTCGCCGAGGCCGTGCTGGCCCTGCTCGACCGGGTCGACGCCGGTCTGGGCCGGCCGGAGCGGCTGGACTTCGTGGACGTGGGCGCGGGGGGTGGGGAGCTGGCGGCCGCCGTGGCGGACCTCGCGCCGGTCGCGCTGCGCCGGCGGTTGCGGGTGGTCGCGGTGGAGGTCCGGCCGCCGGACGAGGGCCCGGCGGCCGTGGACTGGCGTCGGGAACCACCTGAAGAGGTGACAGGTCTGGTGCTCGGGCACGAGTGGCTGGACGCGGTGCCCTGCCCCGTCGTCACCCTCCACTGTGGACAGATATGTCACGTGACCGTGGACTCCGAGGGGCGGGAGGGCGTCGGTGATCCGGTGTCCGACGCCCACCGGGCGTGGCTGGACCGCTGGTGGCCACTGTGGACGGAGGGGCAACGCGCCGAGGCCGGGGTCGAGCGCGACGCGGCGTGGGCCGACGCGGTGCGGCGGGTCCGGGCGGGCGCCGCCCTCGCCGTCGACTACGGCCACCGGCGCGCCGACCGCGTGGGCGGCCGGCACCGGTCGGGGACCCTCGCGGCCTTCCGGGGCGGCCGGTCGGTCCGGCCCGTCCCCGACGGGAGCCGCGACATCACGGCGCACGTGGCGTTGGACGCCTGCCTCGACGCCGGGACGCGGGCCGGCGCGTCGAGCGGGGTGCTGGTCGGCCAACGGGAGGCGCTCGCCGCCCTGGGCCTGACCGGCACGGCCCCGCCGCCCGCGCTGGCCGCCACCGATCCCGCCGGGTGGCTCGCCGCGACCGCCAGGGCCGGCCGCGTCGCCGAGCTGCGCGACCCCACCGGGCTGGGGCGGTTCGGCTGGTTGCTCCAGACGACGGCGGGGGCGCGCGCCGAGGAGTTGCTGCCCGGCCTGCCGCCCTGGCGCCCGTAGCGGGGTCGGGCGGCGACCGGGGCCGGAGCGACCCGGTCGGCCCTCGTGCGAGCATGACCACCGTGACCAGGCAGGAGACAGTCGGCGTCGGCGCGGGAGCCGCCCACCTCGGGGTGGATCGGGTGATCGACCTCGGCCCGTTGCACCCCTCGGCGCACGGGGCCTACCGGCTGCGGCTCACCCTGGAGGGCCCGGACGAGCGCCCGGTGGTGGCCCGCGCCGAACCCCTGGTCGGCCACCTGCACCGGGGCGCGGAGAAGCTGTTCGAGGTCAGGGACTACCGCCAGGTCCTCACCCTGGCCAACCGCCACGACTGGCTGGCCGCGTTCTGCAACGAGGTGGCCGTCGCCACCGCCGTGGAGCGGATGACCGGGATGGACGTCCCGCCCCGCGCGGTGTGGCTGCGCACCCTGCTCTGCGAGCTGAACCGGCTGATGGCGCACCTGGTGTTCCTGGCGCCGCTCACGCGCGCGCTCGTGGGCGAGCCCACCGCCGGCACGGTCGCCGCCCAGCGCGGCCGCGAGGCGGTGCAGGGCGTGCTGGAGGCGGCCTCCGGCGGCCGCATCCACTTCATGGCCAGCCGGATCGGCGGCCTGCGGGAGGACGTGCCGGCCGGCTGGGCGGACGCCACCCGCCATGCTCTGTCCACTGTGGAGGAAGCACTGCCCGCGATTGTTGCGTCCACTGTGGACGATGACGCGTTCGTGGAGCGCCACGCGGGAGTGGGCGTGCTGCGCGGGGAGGACGCGCTCGACCTCGGCGTGACCGGGCCGGCCGCGCGCGCGAGCGGCGTCGACCTCGACCTGCGCCGGGACGACCCCGGCCTCGCCTACGGGGAGCTGTCGGTGCGCCCCGTGCTCGACACGGCCGGCGACGCCCTGGCCAGGGTCCGCTGCCTGCTCGGGGAGGTCGGGCAGTCCGTCCGGCTGGCGCGGGAATGCCTGGACCGGCTGCCCTCCGGGCCGGTCAACGTGCGACTGCCCAAGGCGGTCAAGGCGCCGGAGGGCTCGGTCTACACGTGGGTGGAGGCCCCGCTGGGGATCTCCGGCGTGCACCTGTCCTCGCGCGGCGAGAAGACCCCGTGGCGGCTGAAGCTGCGCACCCCGTCGTTCAACAACGTGCAGGCGCTGGCCCGCCTGCTGCCCGGGACGCCGGTGGCCGACCTGCCGGCCGTGCTCGGGTCGTTCGCCCTCGTCGTCGGCGACATCGACAAGTAGCGGCCGGCAGGACTCCCCCGAGACAGGAGGACGCCCCCACGGTGGCCGACAACGGGCCGCCGTGGGGGCGTCCCACCGTGATGACGGTTCTCGGACGGTCCAGTCGTCCTCGCGACCGGCTCAGTCGTCCCCGCGACCGGCTCAGTCGTCCCCGCGACGTCGCCGGCGTCGCGGTGTCTCGGCCGCCCCGCCGTGCGCGGCGAGCAGCTCGGTCACCGACCGGCCGGAGGCGTGCGCCCCGGCGGGCTCGGACTCCTCGGCCCGCGCGCCGTGCGCGCTCGCCGCCGGCTCGGCGCGGTCGGACTCCTCCGGCGACCACCCGCCGACCACGCCCCACGTCGGCCCGGCGGCGTCGGACTCGTCGTCGCGGTGCCGACGCCCGCCACCAACCCCCGGCGCGGCGACCATCCGCGTCCGCTCGTCGGCGACCGACGACACCGGCTCGGCGGGACCCGCGACGCGCGGCGCCTCGGCCCTGGCAGCGGGGGGCACGCCCACCAGGTCGGGCCCCACCAGCTCGGTGCGCGGCTCGGCCGGCGCCGGCTCGCGGAGCCGCCGCGCGGCGGGGGCCTCCTGGTCCAGCGGCGGCCCGACCACCTCGGGCGCCTGCGGCTCCCCAGGGCGGCGGGGCGGCTCCACCGTCGGCCGCACCGGGTCGCGGCGCTGCTCCGGCCGGCTCGGCGTGGGCATCGGCTCGTGCCGGATGACCTCGGTGCGCGCCGCCTCGGCCTTGAGCATCTGCGTCCTCGGCTCCGGCGGCGCCTTGACCGCCGGCTTGGGCTTGGGCGCCTGCGGCTTCACGGTCTGCGCCCTGGCCGGCTGCGGCTTGACCGGCTGCGCCTTCGGCGGGTGCGGCTTGACCTGCTGGCCCTTCGGCGGCTGCGCCGGCTCCCTGCGCACGGTCGGGCCGGGCCGCACCGGCTCCCGGCGCACCGGCTGCCGCTGGCGGTCCAGCCGCTCCGGCTCGGGTCGCTTGGGCCCCGGCTGCTTGCCGACCGGCTGTTTGGGCACGGGCTGCTTGAGGTCGGGGCGCTTGGGCTCGACCCGCTTGACCTCCGGTCGCACCGGGCGCTGCTCCTTGCGGCCGGGCGAGTCCGCCCTGATCGGGCCGAGGAGCTGGGTGACCTCCTCGGGGTCCACGGTGTCGACCGCGTTGCCCGCCGGCAGCCCGCGCCGGTCCCCGCCGCCCTCGACGATCCGGTCCTCGCCCACGGCGAGCAACCGCGCCTGGTCCGACAACGACCGCATGCGCGTGGACTCCGCCCGCAACGCGACCCGCTCGACCAGGACCTCGCCGCCCAGCAGCGCCTCCAGGTTCTCCCGCAGCGTGCGCAGCTCGGAGCGCAACGCCGTCAGGTCCTCCCTGGCCTCCTCCTCGAGTCGGCGCCGGGTCTCGGCCTCGACCTCCAGCTCGTACTCCCGCCGGGCGGCCACCTCGCGCTCCAGTTCGAGCTCGTAGACCGTGCGCAGTTCGGCCGCGTCGTCGTCGCGCTCCATCACCTCGCGGCGGTACCTGGCCGCGACGAACGCGCCGACCAGCGCCGCCCACAGCGCCGCGACCATGCCCAGCCGCAGCCACCGGGCGTCGTTGCTGAGGACGAGGACCGCCGTGGCGCCCGCGGCGAGGACCAGCATCACCAGCCAGACCCAGGGGGAACCACGGCCGCTCGTGCGCTCACGGGTCGCACCGCCGGAGCCGCTCATGCTCATTACGGTACCCGGGGGTTATCAGTCCGAGACCTACTCGCGTCCGTTCGGCGCATCACGGTCCTCCGGCCCTTCGGGCGTCTTGCAGCAGTACTCCAACCACAACGCCGCACCCAGCAACAGCAACGCGCAGACCACACCGATGATCGCCGTCGTGCTGTCCCGCGCGGCGGACGCCAGGTCTCCCCGGCGCGGCAGAACATAGCCCAGCACGCCGGCCCACACACCCACCATGAGGGCGCCCAGGAGCGACGAGGCCTTGGCCAGCGCCACCGACCGGGCGGCGGTCAACGGCTGCACGGGACGGGTACCCGGCCGGCGGTGGATCCGCGCCCGGAGCGCGAAACCCAGCACGACCTCCACGACTGCCAGCAGGAACAGCGTGACGCCCGCGAACGTGGGGAGCGCGGGCAGCGAGCCGTAGGCCAGCCGCACCACCAGGTGCGTCACCACGCCGGCGACCAGGGCCACCCAGACAAGATCACGCGCTCTGGTGAACCTCACGGCAGCTCCCTCCCCGTCGTCCGTCGTGCCCGTCGTCCCCGGAGGCCCGGTCCCTCCCGGTCCACGCTCAGTGTCCGACCCCCAGCGCGAGGTCGTCCCTGCGACGCACGCCCGCCCGCTCGTCCTCGGGCAGCGCGGCCAGCAGCGCGGCCACCGGGCCGTGGCCCGGCAGCTCCGCCGTCGGCTCCACGTCCAGCCACGGCCGCAGCACGAACGCCCGTTCGTGTGCTCTCGGGTGCGGCAGCACCAGCTCGGGCTCGTCGGAGACGACACCCTCGACGTGCACGACGTCCACGTCCAGTGTGCGGGGACCCCACCGCACGTCGCGGGTGCGGCCGGCCGCGCGCTCGCAGGCCCACGCCCGCTCCAGCCAGCCCCGCGCGGTCACCTCGGGGTCGTCCACGACGACGACCGCGTTCAGGTAGTCGTCCTGGGGCACCGGGCCCCACGGGGCCGTCTCGTAGACCGGGGAGACGGCCCGCACCGCGGGCCCCAGCGTCTCCAGCGCCAACCGCAGGTGGCCCACGCGGTCACCCAGGTTGGAGCCGACGGACAGCACCGCCCGGGTCACGCCGGCACCACCCTGCCTCGACCGCCCTTGCGCGAGCGGCGGATGGTGACCGCCACGTCGGCGAAGTCCAGCGGGATCGGCGCGGAGGGCTTGTGGATGGTGACCTCGACGGCGTGCGCCCGCTCGTCCGCCATCACCTCGTCGGCGATCCGGCCGGCGACGGTCTCGATCAGGTCGCACGGCTCGCCGCCGACGATGGCCGCGGCGCGTTCGGCCAGCTCGCCGTAGTGCAGCGTGTGCGCCAGGTCGTCGGTGGCGGCGGCCCGGTCGAGGTCGATCCAGACCACGATGTCGACCAGGAAGTCCTGGCCGTCCCGCCGCTCGTGCTCGAACACCCCGTGGTGTCCCCGCACGCGCAGCCCGGTCAGCGTGATCCGGTCGGTCATGCCATCGCCTCCCTGCCGAGGGTCCCCGGGCGCCACCCGCCGGGTCGAGCCGTCACCTCGCTGTTCGAGTGACACTCGTTCGCGCAAGACCGGCGGCGGGGAACCATGATCAACTATTGCGGTCCGTCGGGGCCCGCCCTGGCCGGGCGGCCCACCACGACCCGCTCACGACGCGACCAGCCGGCCGCCCCACGCGTGCGCCACGGCGACCGCGTCCAGCGAGGCGTCCACGTCGTGCACCCGCACGCCCCACGCGCCCGCCGCCGCCGACAACGCCGAGACCACCGCGGTCGCGAGCTCCCGCCCGTCCGGCGGCCGCGGCCGCCCGTCGGCGTCGGCGAGCAACGCCCCGAGGAACCGCTTGCGCGACGCGCCGACCAACACCGGCAGCCCCAGCGCGAGCAGCGCGTCCAACCTGTTCAGCAACGCCCAGTTGTGCGCGGCGTTCTTGGCGAAGCCGAGCCCGGGGTCCAGCACCAGCGCCGCCGGGTCCACCCCGGCGGCCAGCGCGGCGTCCACCCGCGCCCGCAGCTCGTCCCGCACCTCGACGACCACGTCGGTGTACCGGGCCAGGTCGTTCATCCGCCGGCTGTGCCCGCGCCAGTGCATGAGGACCCACGGCACGCCCGCCTCGGCGACCAGGGGCGCCATCCGCTCGTCGGCCAGGCCACCCGACACGTCGTTGACGACCGTCGCGCCGGCCTCCAGCGCCGCCTCGGCCACCTCGGCCCGCATGGTGTCCACGCTGACCGGCACGCCCTCGGCGACCAGCTCGCGGATCACCGGCACCACCCTGGCCGCCTCCACCGCGGGCGCCACCCGGTCCGCGCCCGGCCGCGTGGACTCCCCGCCCACGTCGACCAGGTCGGCGCCCCGCCGGAACATCGCGACGCCGTGCCGCACGGCGTCGTCCCGGTCGAGGTAGCGCCCGCCGTCGGAGAACGAGTCGGGGGTCACGTTGAGCACGCCCACGACGGCGCACCGGCCCGGCTGGGGCAACAGGGGGTGCACGCTCACCGCCGCTGGTTGATCAACGCCAGGGCCTCGGCCCTGGAGGAGGCCGACGAGCGCAGCAGGCCGCGGACGGCCGACGTCGTCGTCTTCGAACCGGCCTTGCGGATGCCCCGCATGCCCATGCACAGGTGCTCGGCCTCGACCACGACGATGACGCCCCTCGGGTCGAGCTTGCGCACCAGGGCGTCGGCGATCTGCGAGGTGAGCCGCTCCTGCACCTGCGGCCGCTTCGCGTAGAGGTCCACCAGGCGGGCGAGCTTGGACAGCCCGGTCACCCTGCCGCGCTCGTTCGGGATGTAGCCGACGTGGGCGACCCCGTGGAACGGCAGCAGGTGGTGCTCGCAGGTGCTGTACATCGGGATGTCGGTGACCAGGACGAGCTCCTCGTGGCTCTCGTCGAAGGTCCGGTTCAACACCGCGTCCGGGTCGGTGTGCAGGCCCGCGAACAGCTCGCGGTAGGCCCTGGCGACCCGCGCCGGGGTGTCCCGCAGGCCCTCCCGGTCCGGGTTCTCGCCGCAGGCGAGCAGCAGCTCGCGCACCGCGGCCTCGGCGCGGGCCTGGTCGAACGCCCGCCGGCGGGGCAGTGCCCCGCCGGCGGCGTTGGTGACGTCGTCGACCGTGCTGGTCACAGGGTCCTCCGCAGGTAGAGACCGCAGGTCAGCGGCCGTCCCACGAATCGTTGTCGATCCGACGGGTCTGGTCGCCCTCCGGCCGAGCCTGCGGCCGGCTCTGGTCGGGCTGGCCCTGACCGGGAGCCTGGCCCTGGGCCTGGCCCGGCTGCTGGGCGCCCGGCTGCCACTCGCCGGAGCCCCACGAGGCCGGCGGCCAGTCCCTGCCGGTGGGCGTGGTGGCCGGCGTCCACCCGGGGGGCGCGCCGTAGTACGGCGGGCCCTGCGGGTTGGGCTGCTGGACGCCCTGCGGGGCGACCGGCGGCGTCGGCATCTGGGCGGTCGGCGGGTACGGCGTGGGAGCGCCCTGGCCGCCCTGCGGCGGGGCGACCGGAGCCGGCGCGCCGTGTGGCTGCTGCTGGGGCGGCGGCGGGAACGCGCCGACCCCGTTCTGGCCGGGGGACGTCGGCTGCGGCGACGGCAGCTCGTTCCCGCCGGGGGCGGTGCCGACCGGGGTCGGCTCCTTCTCCTCCACCGGCGGCCACGGCTCGCCGCGCTCCCTGGCCAGCTCCGCCGGGGTCTTGATCGGCGGCTGGTCGGACGGCGTGCGCCCGCCGAAGTCGTTGAACAGCGTGATCCTCGGGCGCTTGCTGACGTCGGCGAAGATCCGCTCCAGGTCCTTGCGCTGGAGGGTCTCCTTCTCGATCAGCTCCAGGGTCAGCGCGTCGAGCTGCGCCCGGTAGGTGTTGAGGATCTCCCACGCCTCGGTGTGCGCGGCCTCGATGAGCTTGCGCACCTCCTCGTCGATCTCGTGCGCGACCTCGAGGGAGTAGTTCGGCGCGTGGGCCATCGCCCGGCCGAGGAAGGGCTCGCCCTCCTGCTCGCCGTACTTCACCGCGCCCAGCCTGGCGCTCATGCCGTACTCCATCACCATCGCGCGGGCGATCTTGGTCGCCTGCTCGATGTCGGAGGACGCGCCGGTGGTCGGCTCGTGGAAGACCAGCTCCTCGGCGGCCCGGCCGCCGAGCGCGAACACCAGCCGGCCGATCATCTCGGAGCGGGTCATGACCTGCTTGTCGTCCTCGGGGACGACCAGGGCGTGGCCGCCGGTGCGGCCGCGCGGCAGGATCGTGACCTTGTACACCGGCTCCAGGTCCGGCATGGCCCACGCGGCCAGGGTGTGGCCGGCCTCGTGGTAGGCGGTGATCTTCTTCTCGTGCTCGGAGATCACCCGGCTCTTGCGCGCGGGGCCGCCGATCACCCGGTCGACCGCCTCCTCCAGCGCGGGGCCGGTGATGATCGTGCCGTGCTGGCGCGCGGTGAGCAGCGCGGCCTCGTTGATCACGTTGGCCAGGTCGGCGCCCGACATGCCCACGGTGCGCTTGGCCAGCCCGTCGAGGTCCACGTCCTGGGCCAACGGCTTGCCCTTGGCGTGCACGCGCAGGATGGCCTGGCGGCCGCGCAGGTCGGGCGAGGACACCGGGATCTGCCGGTCGAAGCGGCCGGGGCGCAGCAGCGCCGGGTCCAGGATGTCCGGCCGGTTCGTGGCGGCGATGAGGATGATGCCGCCGCGCGAGTCGAAGCCGTCCATCTCGACGAGGAGCTGGTTCAGCGTCTGCTCGCGCTCGTCGTGGCCGCCGCCGAGGCCGGCGCCGCGGTGCCGGCCGACGGCGTCGATCTCGTCGACGAAGATGATGCAGGGCGCGTTCTGCTTGGCCTGCTCGAACAGGTCCCGGACCCGGGAGGCGCCGACGCCGACGAACATCTCGACGAAGTCGGAGCCGGAGATCGAGTAGAACGGCACCCCGGCCTCGCCGGCCACGGCGCGGGCCAGCAGCGTCTTGCCGGTGCCCGGAGGGCCGTAGAGCAGGACGCCCTTGGGGATCTTGGCGCCGAGCGCCTGGTACCGGCCGGGGTTCTGGAGGAAGTCCTTGATCTCCTGGAGCTCCTCCACGGCCTCGTCGGCCCCGGCGACGTCGGCGAAGGTGGTCTTCGGCATGTCCTTGGAGAGCTGCTTGGCCCGGGACTTGCCGAAGTTCAGGACGCGGTTCCCGCCGCCCTGGACGTTGTTCATCATCCACATCAGCAGCAGCAACAGCAGGCCGAGCGGGATGATGTAGATCAGGATCTGGAACAGCAGGGACTCCTGCGTCACCTTGGTGTTCCAGCCCTTGTCCATGTTCTTGGCGTTGGTCAGGGACTGGACGACCTGGTCGACGGCGCCGGCCGGGTACTGCGTGATCAGCCGGTCGCTGCCGTCGACAGGCGACTTCAGGGTGAGCCTGAGCCGCTGCTCCTTGTCCTCGAGCGTGGCTTCCTGGACGTTGTTGTTCGCAAGCTGCTCGATGGCCTTCGAGGTGCCGACCTGCTTGTACGCGCGTGTGTCGTCGAGCAGGTAACTGAAGGACATGTAGAGCAGCACCACCGCCAGGATCCAGAGCAGTGGGTTGCGGAGCAGGCGCTTGCGGTCCATCCAACTGCGGCCGCGGTGCGGCCTCGACCCTCCCTGACTTGCATGTCGGGCGACGGGGTCCCACCGCCCGCGGGCTGGACGGGACCTCCGATCTGACCAGCGTACCGCCCGGCCCAGCGGGGCTTCTCCCGACGAGTGGCGATGGGCGGGTTCTTCCGGCCGTCCGTCCCCCAGCGCAACGGGCGTGGTGCGGCTGGTGTTCCCGCGGTGAGCGGAGGAACTGGCGACGTCGACGGTGCGTGCCCGTTCCCCGACGTTCGGTCACCGAACGCCGTCGGGGCGCGTGACGCAGCTCACGCCCTTTTCGGACGTCCCTCCACGGATCGGGCGCGGGAGACGGCCGGGGACGGCGGGGCGCCGGTCCGGGCGCCCCGCCGCGCCCTCACGAGTAGACCCTGGGGTCCAGCGTGCCGATGTACGGCAGGTCGCGGTACCGCTCGCCGTAGTCCAGCCCGTAGCCGACCACGAACTCGTTCGGGATGTCGAAGCCCACGTACCGCACCGGCACGTCGACCTTGACCGCGTCCGGCTTGCGCAGGAGCGTGCACACCTCCAGGGAGGCGGGTCGACGCGAGGCGAGGTTCTTCAACAACCACGACAGCGTCAGGCCGGAGTCGATGATGTCCTCGACGATCAGCACGTCCCGACCGGCGATGTCCCGGTCCAGGTCCTTCAGGATGCGCACGACCCCCGAGGACGAGGTCGACGAGCCGTAGGAGCTGACCGCCATGAATTCGAGCTGCGCGGGGACCGGGAGGGCCCTGGCGAAGTCGGTCATGAACATGACGGCGCCCTTGAGCACGCCCACGAGCAGCAGGTCCGACGGCCGGCCCTCGGCCGGGTAGTCGGCCGCCACCTGCTTGGCCAGTTCGTCGATCTTGTCGCGGATCTGCTGCTCGGAGATCAGCACGGAGGCGATGTCGCCCTCGTACACGGCCGGCTTCCCCTCTCCCTCGCCGGAAGGACTGCGTCTACGCCGCCGCCCGCTCCCCCGGAGCACCCGCACCCGGTTCGGCGCCGACACCTCGCGCCCGGGACCGGCCCACGGCCACCGCCTGGCTCAGCCCCGCTGCTGCGGACGGTCGAGGTGCAGCCTGCCATGCGCCCGCCGCACCACCAAGCCGCCCGGCAACGCGACCCCGCCCTGCCCCCGCCACGCGCCCAGGAGGGCGTCCACCCGACGGAGGTGCTGGTCAGTGAGACCCGTCACTCCCCTCCCCAGAAGCCAAGCACGCAGGGCGCGGCGGCGCAGCGCGACGGGGGCGGCGGCGAGGGTCGGCGCGTCCACCCCCGCGCCCTCCGTCTCCGACCCCGTGTCCAAGCCCACGTCCGTCGTGTCGGCCCCGTCCCCGGCCCCGGCCGCGCCCAGCGCGTCGGCCAACAACCCGGCCGCGAGCTGGTCCAACGCCTCCGCGTCCTCCCGAAGCTGGGCCGCGGTCCTGGCCAACGCCTCGGCCACGCCGCCGCGCAGGACCTCCTCCAGCAGCGGCAGCACCTCCCGGCGCAGGCGGACCCGGGTGAACCGGGGGTCGGCGTTGTGCGGGTCGTCCCAGGGGCGCAGCCCGAGCGCCGCGCAGGCGGCGGCGGTCGTGGTCCTCGACACGTCCAGGAACGGGCGGGCCCACGGCGGGTCCAGCGGCCGCATCCCGGCGATGGAGCGGGGGCCGGAGCCCCGGCCGAGCCCCAGCAGCACGGTCTCGGCCTGGTCGTTCCTGGTGTGCCCCAGGAGCACGAGCGCGCCGGGCGGGCGGGCCGCGTCGAGCGCGGCGTAGCGGGCGCGTCGGGCGGCGGCCTCCGGCCCGCCCCGGCCCGTCACCCGCACGGTGAGCACCCGCGCCTCCGCGCAGCCCAGCTCCCGCAGCCGCGAGGCGGCCTCCTCGGCGATCCCCGCCGAGCCGGGTTGCAGGCCGTGGTCGACGACCAGCCCGTGCACGGAGAGGTCGCGGTGCCGGGCGACGTGCGTGGCGGCGGCCGCGAGCGCGAGCGAGTCCGCGCCGCCGGAGCAGGCCACGGCGACCGCGCCCGAGCGCAGGTGCTCGGGCGCGGTGTCGAGGAGTCGACGCACCGCCGTCCTGGTGGCGGCGACGGCGGGGTGGGGTCCCACGGCCTACCCGTGCACCCGCCGCACCCACGCCGAGGGGTCGGCGATCTCCGCCCTGGTCGGCAGGGTGTCCCTGCTGGTCCACACCGCGTTGAAGCCGTCCATCCCGACGGCGTCGACGACGTGCCTGGTGAACTCCGCGCCCTGGGCGTACTGGCGGACCTTGGCGTCCACGCCGAGCAGCGCGCGCAGCACGCGGTCGGCGAGCCCCCCGCCTCTCCGCCGGGCGGTGAACCGGGCGCGGATGGTGGCGACGCTGGGCACGACGGCGGGGCCGACGGCGTCCATGACGTGGTCGGCGTGCCCTTCGAGCAGCGTCGACAGCGCGATGAGCCGGTCGAGTACGGCGCGTTGCTCGGGGGCCTGGAGCAGCTCGACCAGGGCCGCTGTGGGGCCGCCGACGCGCTCGCGGCGCAACAGCTCCCTGACGGCCTCCGGGAGGCGGGACAGCGCGCCCACGGCGGTGTCGTCGAGGCGCTCCAGCAGGTGGCCGACCTCGGCGGCGAAGTGGTCGCGCAGCCAGGGCACGGCGGTGAACTGGAGGCGGTGGGTGGCCTCGTGCAGGCAGACCCACATGCGGAAGTCCTCGGGCGGCACGTCCAGCGCGCGCTGGGCGGCGACCACGTTGGGCGCGACGAGCAGCAGCCGACCGCCCCCGTCGGGGCCCCCGAACGGGTCGTACTGGCCGAGCACGCGGCTGCCGAGGTAGGCCAGCACCACGCCGGCCTGCACGCCGGCGGTGCCGGAGAGCAGCGCGGGCAGCCGGCCGCCCGGCGCGGGCAGCGCGTCGCCGGTCAGGGCGGCCAGCCCGTCGGCGGCGGCCCGCACCCATCCCGGCCGGTCCACCACCTCGGCCGGCAGCAACGGCAGCCCGTCACCCAACCCGGTGAGTTCCCTGACGTGGCCCTCGGCCTCCCCCGCCAGGTCGCGGAGCCGGGCGACCGTGGCCTCGGCCTCGGCCCTCGGCACGACCGGGCCGGGTCGGACCAGTCGGCTGGCGGTCAGCGCGGCGACGTTCCAGTCGACCGAGGCCGGGCCGTCGGTCGTGGGAAGCGCCCGGGCAGTGGACCCCGCGTTCACACCGGCGACGCTACCCGGCGCCGCCCGGAAGCGCGACGAACCGGACGTACTCCCCGACCATCCCGGGATCGCCACTCGGTCGAGGATGCCCCGAACGAGTCCTCGACCACGCCCCGTCAGGTCCGCGGGCGGTGGGGGCCAGGGTGGGGGCCAGACGGACCCGACGCGCCGGCGGCGGGGCGGCGTCAGCCCTGGCAGCCGCAGCCGCGCAGCGCCGAGGTGATCACGTCCAGCGCGGCCCGCCCCTGCTCCATCTGCGAGCCGTTGGACACCAGGGCGAAGACGAGCAGGCGGTTGTCCCTGTCCAGCACCACGCCGGACAGGCTGTTCACCTGCTTGCCCTCGCTGAGGGTCCCGGTCTTGGCCCTGACCCAGCCCCTGCCCTGCGCCGCGGCCTCGCCGGCCCGGTAGCGGCCGCCGCCGAGGGTGCCGCCGGGCGCGCCGGCGACCGGCAGCCCGCGCAGGAGCGGACGCAGTTTCGCGGTGCGGGCGTCGGCCTTGGGCGAGCCGTCGGGGGCGGCCGCGACGGCGAGGATCTCCGAGAGCACCCTGGCGTTCAGGCGGTTGGCGAGGCCGAGGCCGCTGCCGTCGACGGTCGTCGTGCCGGTGAGGTCGAAACCGTTCTCCGTCAGCGTCTCCCGCACGGCGGCGGTCGCGTTGGCGAAGGTCGTCTCCTTGCCCCTGGCCTTGGCGACCTCCTTGGCCAGCGTCTCGGCGAGCACGTTGTCCGAGATCATCAACGCGGTCTCGACGAGCTGCTGCACCGTGGGCGACCGCACCTCGCCGAGGACCTTGGCCCCGGAGGGCGCGCTGCCCGCCACGACCGACGCGCCGGTGGCGCCGAGCGCCTCGGCCAGCTCGGTCGCGGTCTGCCCGGCCGCGTCCTGGTACCGGGGAGCGTCCTTGTTCAGCGGCATCCTCCTGCCGCCGTCGAGCATGACGGGCGTGATCGGGGTGATGGAGCCGCCCGCGACGTCCCTGGGGTCCCAGGTGTCGCCGGCCGGCCACGGCTCGGCGTAGCGGCTGTTGTCGACGAGCACCCGCTTGACCGGGCCGGTGAGGTGGGGCTTCACCTGTGCCGCGAGGTCGGTGAGCCGGGCGGCGCCGGGGTAGAGCGAGTCCTTGCCGCTGGCGATCGTGGGGTCGCCGCCGCCGACCAGCACGATCGTCTCCGGGTCAGGGCCAGCGACGACCCTGGTCGTGAACCGCGCCTGCGGGTCGAGCGCCAGCAGGGCCGCCGCGACGGTGAGGATCTTGTTCGTCGAGGCGGGCACGATCTGCTCGGTCGGCGACTGCTCCCACAGCACCTCGCCGGTGGCCGGGTCGAGGACGACGCCGGCGAGCTTGGCGAGGTCGGGGTTGGCCAACGGCTGCTGGAGGGCCCTGGCCACGCCGGCCTTCGTGGGCGCCGGCGCGTCCGAGCCCACGCCCCGGATGGCCTGCTTCGCCTCGACGGGCGGGGGCGGGGCCGCCGTGCTGGCGTCGGCGCTGAGCAGCCCGAACCGCCGCGCGACCGGCTTGCCCCAGACCGCGGCCCCGACGGCGAGCCCGGCGACCACCACGAGGGCCACCGCGCCCAGCACGAGCCGCCGACGCCGGCGGGGTCGTCCGGCGGGCGCGGGCTCGCCCTGGTCCGGCGGGGCGGGCTGCTCGCCGGCGGATGGCGGCACGGGGGGCTGAGGCCCGGTGTCCCCTGGCCGGGGTCGCGGAGCCGGCGGCACGGGGCCTTGCCGCTCCGGAGCGGGCGACTGAGGCAGCGTCTGACCGCCGGAGGGGGTCTGGCCGCCGGAGGGGGCGGGTTGCGCAGGGAGCACCCGCACCGGCATGGCCCTGGGCGGCTCGGGCGGCGGCCACGAGGGCTCGGGCCTCTTCATCCGGAGCGTGGCCGGGTCGAGCCGGGCGGTGGCGTTGTCGATCCGCACCGGCTGCTGGTACCGCACGGTGTGCTGGTCGGTCGGCCGCTCGGTCAGCTCGGTGTCGGCCTTCGCCTCGTCCGCGCCGGTCGTGCCCGTGGGGGTCTTCTCGGTGTCGGATGTCCCCGGGTCGCTCTTCCCGGTGTCAGGCGTCCCCGGGTCGGTCTTCCCGGTGCCAGAGGTCCCCGCGTCGTCGGTCCCGGTGCCAGAGGTCCCCGGGTCGGACGTCCCGGTGCCAGGCGTCCCCGGGTCGATCTTCCCGGTGCCAGAGGTCCCCGGGTCGTTGGTCCCCGTGTCGGTCTCCCCGGCCTCAGAGGTCCCCTGGTCGGTCTTCCCGGTGCCGACCAGCTCGATGTCGACCAGCTCGGTGTCGACGTCGACCCGTTCGGTCTTGTCCGGGGCGGGGTCGGGGGCCTCGGCGGGACGGTCCCGCGCGGCCGGCTCCGATCCGGCCGCCGGGGTCGGAGGAGCGGGCGGCCACTCCACCCGCTGGGTCGGAGCGGACCCGTCGACCGGGACCCGCACGGTCTCCTGGTCGGCGCCGGTCGGGCCCGCACCCTCCTGCGCGCCACCGCCGGCCGGCGGCCACCCGCCGTTCGGGGCGTCCTGCTCGCGCGGCTGCTCGGGTCCGGGCACGCGGTCCTCCTCGCTCGGCTTCGTCGTCCCCCTCCGGCCCGGCCCGCCGCACCGGGAGTCCGCCGGGGGAGCCTCCCCGTTCCTGTTGACGCCCGGGGGCCGCCGGCGTTCGGGCCAGCCGACGACGACGTGACGTACGGCACGGTCCGGACGGGGGGTTGCCGCGCGGGTGCGGGCGGATCCGGACGCTTAGTCCACACTAGTGACAACGTGGCGGGCGGGTGTCGCCGCGCGTCGAGGACCTGAAGCGAGGAAATCCGGTGGAGTTCGACGTCACGATCGAGATCCCCAAGGGGGAGCGGAACAAGTACGAGATGGACCACGAGACCGGCCGGATCCGTCTCGACCGGACCCTGTTCACGGCGACGCAGTACCCGGCCGACTACGGCTTCGTGGAGGACACCCTCGGCGAGGACGGCGACCCGCTGGACGCGCTCGTGCTGGTCCAGGAGCCGACCTTCCCCGGCTGCCTCATCCGCTGCCGCGCCATCGGCATGTTCCGGATGACGGACGAGAAGGGCGGCGACGACAAGGTGCTGTGCGTCCCCGCCGAGGACCCGCGCACCGAGCACCTGCGCGACATCCACCACCTGCCCGAGTTCCACAAGCTGGAGATCCAGCACTTCTTCGAGGTCTACAAGGACCTGGAGCCGGGTAAGAGCGTGGAGGGCGCCACCTGGGTCGGCCGCAGCGAGGCCGAGGCCGAGATCCGGCGCTCGTTCGAGCGGCTCAAGGAGCACGGCGGCCACTGAGCCCGCCCGTCCCGCCCGGCGTCGCGCCGGGCGGGACGCGTGCGCCGCGAAACGAACGGGTCCGCCCCGTCACCGACCGGTGACGGGGCGGACCCGTTCTTCGGTACGTCTGCCGCCGATCAGTGGCCGATGGTCGGCATGGCGTCGCGCTCCTCGGACACCCGCTCCAGGTTGGACTTGCTGGGCAGCGGGACCTCCTTCAGGAAGAAGTTGAGCACGAAGGCCACCGCCGTCACGATGGCGCCGGCCAGGAACACCGTGTCCATCGAGCTGGAGAAGCCCTCCAGGAACGGCCTGGCCAGTCGCGGGTCGAGGTTGGCCAGGAACGACGTGTCGTCCAGGGACGGGCCGCCGCCGGTCTGCTGCCCCTTCAGCATCTGGAGCACCGGCTGGTTGGCCGGGTTGCCCAGCACGGCCGGGTCGGCCAGCGCGGCCTTGAACGACGCGCTCTGGGCGGCCTCGCGGAAGGCGTCCGCGATGCGGTCGCCGACCACGCCGAACAGGATCGACATGAACACCGCGGCGCCGACGGTGCCGCCGGTCTGCCGGAAGAACGTGGCGGACGCGGTGGCCACGCCCATGTCCTTCGGCGCGACGTCGTTCTGCACCGCCATGACCAGGGTCTGCATGCACAGGCCGAGGCCGGCGCCCATCAGGACCATGGTCAGGCACGGCTCCCACAGCGGCGTGTCGACGCCGATCCGGGAGAACAGCAGCAGCGAGACCGTCATGGCGCCGGCGCCGATGATCGGGAACACCTTGTAGCGCCCGGTGCGGGAGATCATGGTGCCGCTGATGCCGGTGGCCAGCATGATGCCCAGCGTCAGCGGCACCATGAGCAGGCCGGACTCGGTCGGGCTGGTGCCCTTGACGATCTGGAGGTACAGCGGCAGCGACAGCAGGCCGCCGAACATGCCCATGCCGACGATGAAGTTGAGGATGTTGCCGAGGCTGAACACCGGGCTGCGGAACAGCCGCAGCGGCAGCACCGCCTCGTCGCCCATCCGCCGCTCGGCCAGCACGAACAGCGCCAGGCCCACCACGCCGACCACGTACATCGCGATCGAGTTGCCGGAGGTCCAGCCCCACTCGCGGCCCTGCTCGGCCACGATCAGCAGCGGCACCAGGCCCACGGTGAGGGCCAGCGCGCCCAGGTAGTCCACGCGGTGGTTCACCCGGTTGTGCGGCAGCTTCAGCACCTTGGTCACCACGATCAGCGCGACCACGCCGATCGGCAGGTTGATCAGGAACACCCAGCGCCAGCCGGCGAAGCCGAGGAAGGTGTCCAGGCCGGCGAAGAAGCCGCCGACGACCGGGCCGAGCACCGAGGCCGACCCGAAGACGGCCATGAAGTAGCCCTGGTACCGCCCCCGCTCGCGCGGCGGGATGATGTCACCCATGATCGCGATGGCCAGCGAGAAGAGGCCACCGGCGCCCAGGCCCTGCACCGCGCGGAACGCGGCCAGCTCGTACATGGAGTTCGCCACGCCGCACAGCGCGGAGCCGACGAGGAAGATCGAGATCGACGCGAGGTAGAACGGCCGGCGACCGTAGATGTCGGACAGCTTGCCGTACAGCGGCGTCGAGATCGTGGACGTGATCAGGTAGGCGGTGGTGGCCCACGCCTGGGCGCTCTGCCCGTGGAGCTGGTCGGCGATGGTGCGCATGGCCGCGCTGACGATGGTCTGGTCGAGCGCGGCGAGCAGCATGCCGAGCATCAGCCCGGACAGGATCGTCACGATCTGCCGGTGCGACAACGCACCGGAGCCCCCCGCGGGCGCCGGTACGGCGCGCGCGTCGGTGTCCGACATCAGTTCTCCCCTCCCGAGCGGGCGTCCGCCACCAGCTCGGCGATCAAAGTCGGTAGGTAGTTCTCGTAGGAGGTGGCGAATCGGCCGAGCAGCTCGGCGAACCGCCGCCGGTCGGGCTCCGGCCAGTCCGAGACGATCAGCGCGATGTGCCGGTTGCGCAGCCGTCGGTTGCGCTCCAGCAGGCGCAGGCCCGCCTCCGTGGCGACCAGCACGCTGGCCCGGCCGTCGGCCGGGTCGGCGCGCCGCTCGACCAGCCCGGCCCTGACGAGCTGGCCGACCTGGCGGCTGATCGTCGACGGGTCGGCGTGCACCTTCTCCGCGAGCGCGCCGGAGCGGAGCGGCCCGTGCTCCACGACGGCGCACAGCAGGATGAACGCCGCCTTCTCCAGACCCTCGGGATGCGCCTTCGTCACCTGGGCGTGGGCGTTGCCCATCACCCGCATGAGCCGGATGAGCTGCCGCCCGATGTCATCCCCCAGCAGGAGTTCCGCCTCGGTCAGCTCGCTCGTCCCCGGGGTGTCCGCCCGCCCGGCGTCCACCGTCCCGGGGCCCGACGGGTCCCCCGTCTCCGTCGGTACCGCGTGGCCCACGACACACCTCGTTGCTTGCATCATCCAAGTACTTGGTCGATACAAGCATGCTGTTGGTTACTTGAGTTCCGCAAGTTCTTTCTTTGTGAGCTATGTCCCCGATCGAACTAACGGAGCGCAGCAGTGATCACGCGACGTGACCATTGTTGCGCCGGTCGGGGGTAGGTCCAACTGGTTTTCCCCCGCTCAGGGAGGCCCTCGATCGGGTGGAGGCAGTGCACGGGAAGCTCCAACCCCGAAGCCCCCGATCTTCTTCCCGCACCGTCAGGCACCCGCGCGGTCAGGCGCCGCGCGACCACGCGGCGCCTGACCGGACCGGGGTCGGGTGCGGGGCGCTCAGGCCCAGCCGGGCATCGGGTAACCCGCGAGCAGCTCCGCGACCTCGTCGGCGATCCGGTCGAGAACCGCGTCGTCGCCCCGGTCGGCGGCCTGGATGGCCTCGTCGATCCAGCCGGCCAGCGTCGGCATCTGCTCGACGCCCAGCCCTCGGGTGGTGATGGCCGGGGTGCCCAGCCGGATGCCCGAGGGGTCGAACGGCTTGCGCGTGTCGAAGGGCACCGTGTTGTAGTTCAGCTCGATGCCCGCGCGGTCCAGCGCCTTCGCCGCCGGTTTGCCGCCAATGCCCCTGTTGGTCAGGTCGACCAGGATCAGGTGGTTGTCCGTGCCGCCGGACACCAGGTCGTAGCCCCGCTCAACGAGCGCCTCCGCGAGCGCCCTGGCGTTGGCCACCACGTTGTGCGCGTAGGTCCGGAAGTCCTCGGACGCGGCCTCCCGCAGCGCCACGGCGATGGCGGCCGTGGTGTGGTTGTGCGGCCCGCCCTGGAGACCGGGGAACACCGCCTTGTCCAGGGCCGAGGCGTGCTCGGCGTCCGACATCAGCATCGCGCCCCGGGGGCCGCGCAGCGTCTTGTGGGTCGTGGTCGAGATGACCTGCGCGTGGCCCACCGGCGACGGGTGCGCGCCGCCGGCGATCAGCCCGGCGATGTGCGCGATGTCGGCCACGAGCACCGCGCCGACCTCGCGCGCGATCTCCGCGAACGCGGGGAAGTCGATCGTGCGCGGGATCGCCGTGCCGCCACAGAAGATGATCCTGGGCCGCTCGGCCAGCGCGAGGTCCCGCACCTCGTCCATGTCGACGCGCCCGGTGTCCCTGCGCACGCCGTACCGCACCGCGCGGAACCACTTGCCGGTGGCCGACACGCTCCAGCCGTGGGTCAGGTGGCCGCCCATCGGCAGCGCCATGCCCATCACCGTGTCGCCCGGCTGACAGAAGGCCAGGTAGACGGCCAGGTTGGCCGGCGAGCCGGAGTACGGCTGCACGTTGGCGTGGTCGACGCCGAACAGGTCCTTGGCGCGCTGGACGGCCAGCCGCTCGACCGGGTCGATGACCTGCTGGCCCTCGTAGTACCGGCGGCCTGGGTAGCCCTCGGAGTACTTGTTGGTCAGCACGGTGCCGGTCGCCTCCAGCACCGCCGCGGAGACGTAGTTCTCCGACGGGATCAGGCGGATCTTCCGGTGCTGGCGCTCGGCCTCGGCCTCGACGAGGCGGCCGATCTCGGGGTCGGCGCTGGCGAGGTGCGGGATGGGCGGCTGGTGCATGACTGCCTCCTGGGGGCGCGTGGTGACCCGGCGGAGCACCCAGGCGCACGGTGCCGTTCCGCTCGTTCGCTCCCCGGTGGTTGCTTCCACCCGATCACGCCAGTCGCGACGTCCCGATCCTAGGCGAGGCAGGGGTGCGCGGGGACGACCCGGAGCCGCGACGTGCCCACCGCCACCGACTCCGGCATGTCCGCGCCGACCTGCCAGTGGAACACCCGGGTCGCCCGGATCGTCACCGTGATGAAACTGGCGAAGGCGAGGGGCCGCCGACCGCTCAACGGGCGCGGCGCTCGGCGATCCGGTCGACGAACCGCTGGAGCTGGCGGGAGAACCGCTCCACCTCCGCGTCGGACCAGTCCGAGACCAACTCGGCGAAGATCCGGCGGCGGGACTCCCGCAGGCGTTCGGCGACGCGCCGGCCGTGCGGGGTGAGTTCGACCAGGGCCACGCGGGCGTCGGTCGGGTCGTCCGTGCGGCGCACCACGCCGAGGCGTTCGAGCTGGCTGAGGTGGCGGCTGCCGGTCGTCGGGCCGATCCCCGCCGCCGAGGAGATGTCGGCGACCCTGGCGGGGCCGAGCGTCGCGACGGCGCTGATCACCGGGTAGAGGGCGTCCTCCACCGCCAGTCCCGCCGCGCGCAGCATCTCCCCGTACAGGTGGACCCGGTTGGCCCGTTGCACCATGGCCCCCGCCGCGCGGTCGAGCGCGCTTAGCGCCCGTTCCCGCGTCTCGCCGTCGTCTTCGACCATGCCCCGATGATACGTGCACCTTGCACGCATCATTGTCCGGGGACTAACGTGCATGCTGCACGCATTCTTCACGGGGAGGCGCGATGAGCCAGACCATCCAGGGAATGAGCCCGCGCGAGTTCGTCGCGGCGTTGCTGCGGGACGTGGTACTCGGCGGCGTCGAGGACGTCGAGCAGGCCGTGAGCACCTACTTCGCCCCGGGTTACGAGCAGTACGTCGACGGGAACACGCTCGACCACACCGAGTTCGCGCGCCACGTCCACGCCGTCCGCGAGATCCTCGACCGCGGCGAGGTCGAGGTCCGCGAGGCGCTCTTCGACGGGACCACCCTCGCCGACATCCACACGGTTCGCGCCCGGAAGACCGACGGCAGCCACGTCGAGCTGGAGGTCCACATGTTCGCCGAGATCGACCACGACGGCCGGGTCCGGCGGGTGAGGGAGCTGACCCGGCTCGTGACCGGCGACCAGGCCGACCACTCCCTCGGCCACGTGCGGTAGCCCGGGCGCGCGGGCTCCCCTTCCGGGCACCTTTCCGACCTCCCGTCCGGGACGGAATCCCCCCGCTTCCTTCCCCCCGAAACTACTGACCAGTAACATCCGCGCGGTGGACATCGACAACAAGCAGCTCGGCGAGCTGATGACCCAGGCGGTGCCGTGGGTGCGCACCGCGGGGATCGAGTTCCTGGCCACCGAGCCGGGCAAGGTCGTGGTGGGCCTGCCGGACCACGAGGACACCCGCAACCACGTGGGCGGCCCGCACGCGGCGATGATGTTCGGCGCCGGCGAGACCGCCTCCGGCGCCGTGGTGATGGCGTCGTTCGCCGAGCAGCTCGACCGGGCGACGCCGCTGGTCGCCAGGGCGGAGATCCACTACCGCAAGCTCGCCCTCGGCCCGTTGCGCGCGGAGGCGGTGCTCGGCCGCACGGTCGAGGAGATCGTCGCCGAACTCGACGCCGGGGAGCGGCCGGAGTTCCCCGTCCACGTCACGATCACCAACGGCGAGGGCGTCACCACCGGCGAGCTGACGGTCGTCTGGACCCTCAAGCCCCGCCGCTGACCCCTCGACGGCCCCCTGTCCCGCGGGCGTGGGCCGCACAACGACGCCGGGAACGGCCGTTCGTGCGGTCCACGAACGCGGCGGCACACCCGGGGGCGGCGCACCGTTTCACCCGCTGCCACCCGGTGGCGGAGACCAGCAGGGCCAACGCCCCCGCCGCCACCGCGACCCTGCTCCCCGCGTCCCCGTCGCCGACGACGACCACGCGCCACCGCGCGCCTTCCTGACAGAGCCGGGGCGCGGCGCCGACGCGCGCCAGCACCGCGTTGAGCCGCCGGGCGGCGAGAAGCTCGTCAGGAAGGGCGGCGACCACGTCCGCCAGGCCGCCGCCCCCGGAGGCCATCAGCGACTCGGCGTCGGCCAGGCCGGGATCGAGTTCCCGGAACGGCGGCGCCGTCCACCGCCGCGCTCCCCCGCCCATCAGTCGTCGGCGATCGTCACGCCCATGGACCGGGCGGTGCCGGCGACGATCCGCATGGCCGTGTCCACGTCGTCGGTGTTGAGGTCCGGCAGCTTGCGCGACGCGACCGCCCTGAGCTGCTCCCTCGTCAGCACACCCGCGCTCTCGTGCCCCGGGCGCGAGGACCCCTTCCCGCCCAACGCCTTGCGGATGAGGAACGACGTGGGCGGCGTCTTGTACCGCAGGACGACCGACCGGTCCTCGTGCACGGTGATGACCACCGGCACGACGTCGCCGCGTTGCGCGGCGGTCGCCTCGTCGTACTCCCGCTTGACCCCGATGACGTTGACCCCGGTGGGGCCGAGGGTCTTGCCCAGCTCGGCCATGGAGGCGTTGCCCGCCTCCAGGTTCACCGTGGTCTGGAAGACCTTCCGCTTCGGTGGCATGTCCGTCCCTCCTGCCTCGATCGGCTTCTGGGGCGGACGCTAGGGACTCCCGTCACGTGAGGTTCAAGTCGGAATTCGCTCCTCCTCGCCGGGTTCGCCACCCCCGAGGAAACAGCGCTGTCCACAGTGGACAAGCGAGGCTCCGGCGCCGTCGTCGCCCGACACGGGGCTAGTGTCGGTGTCGGAGTGGACGTCGGTGTCAGGTTTCTTGTGACGCCCGGTGTCGGTACCGGGGTCCTCGTGACGCCCGGTGTCGGTATCGCGTTGTTGTGCCCCCGGTGTCGGTATCGCGTTGTTGTACCTCCGGCGTCGGTGTCGGGGTCGCTGTGGCGGCCGGTAGGGGTAACGGGATTGTTGTGGCCGGCGGTGTCGGCTTCGGTATTCCGTATCGCGCCGGTCAGGCGGTCACGGGAGTGAGCGGCGCCCTGCCCGAGAGGACGGCGGCGACGTTGTCGACGGCGAGCACGCCCATCGCGTCCCTCGTGGCGAGGCCGGCGCTGCCGATGTGCGGCACCAGCACCACGTTGTCCAGCTCCAGCAAACCGGGGTGCACCTCGGGCTCGTCCTCGAACACGTCCAGCCCGGCCCCGGCGATCACGCCGTCCCGCAGTGCCTCGACGAGCGCCGCCTCGTCCACGACCGGGCCGCGCGCGGTGTTCACCAGGATCGCCGTGCGCCTCATCCTGGCCAGCGCAGCCCCGTCGATCAGGTGGTGGGTGTCCGGCGTGAGCGGGCAGTGCAGGCTCACCACGTCGGAGCGCTCCAACAGTTCGTCCATTGTGGAGGGTCGAACGCCGAGCGCGGCCGCCTCGGGCCCGTGCGCGCGGCGACCCGTGGCGAGCACCCGCATCCGGAACGCCCGCGCCCGCCGGGCGACCGCCGTGCCGATCCTGCCGAGCCCCACGATCCCGAGCGTGGCCCCCGCCGAGACGTCCAGGCCGGTGAACATCGTGGGCGCCCAGCTCCACGGGGCGCCCGTCCGCAGGAAACGGTCGGCCTCGACGATCCGGCGGGCGACCGCCAACACGAGCCCGAACGCGAGATCCGCGGTGGCCTCGTCGAGCACACCGGGGGTGTTGGTCACCACGACCCCGCGACGCGCCGCCTCGGCCACGTCGACGTTGTCGAAGCCCACCGCGACGTTGGCCACCACGCGGAGCTGGTCGCCGGCCGCGTCGAGCAGTTCCGCGTCGATCCGCTCGGTCAGCAGGGCGACGACCGCGACCGCGCCGGGCACGCCGGCGAGCAGCTCGGCGCGGGTGGGTGGGCGGTCCGGGTCGGGGTGGACCACGACGGGCACGTCCAGCTCGGCCAGCCGGCGCATGGCCGCGTCGGTGAGCGCGCGGCTGACGTAGACGTGACCGGCCGGGGGCACATGTGTCTCCTGCACGGGTCGGAGCGTGCCCGATCCGCGCGCGGGCGTCGACGTCGTGACGGGGCGGCGTCAGGCGACACCTGGTCACACCGGGTCGGGCAGTCCGGCGGCGTGCCGAACGGCGGCCACGAACACCTCGGCGGCGTGCCGTGGGGAGCGCAGCGCGAGGACGCGCCCCGCCGCGTGGATGGTGACGGTGCTGGGCCGGGCGAGCCGCCGGTCGGCGACGACCCCGCTGAGCTGCCCGTACGGCACGGACGTCGACCACGCCTTGCCCGTGCCGACGATGCGCCGGTCGGTGACGGCCACCAGGACGTTGCCCTGCCCGAGCAGGGGGCCGGCGGCGACGGCGCTGACCCGCTCGTCCGGGGCGAGCATCAGCGCCAGCCGCCGCGCGTCGTCGCCGTGTCGGACGCGCAGGCGGCGCGGCATCGCGGCCAGGCGTTGTTCGAGGTCGGGACGCATGGCCGCAGCGTCTCCTCACTCAGAGGAAGACCACCATCACCCAAATGGACGCACAGAGTTGACACGCCCACTCGAACAGACCAACCCGCGCGGGGCTTTGCTCACGCTCCGCCAGCGGTCTGGTAGGTCAGGCGAGGGCGAGCACCCCGGCGCGGACGGCCGCCGCGAAGTCCTGGGCCTGCCGGAACGGCATGTCCGCGAGGCGCAGCGTGCCGGAGGGCCCGTGCACGGCCACCGCCCCGCCCGCCCGCGAGTCACCCGAGGTGGCCACGTAGGCGACCTCGGCCAACGGAACGGTCAGGACCCGGTCGTCGCCGGCGATCCCGACGAGGCGGCGGTCGGTCACGGCGAGCAGCAGCGTGCCGGAATGGTCGTCCGACCGGCCCGTGGTCACGGCGCGGACCGGCTCACCGGGGACGAGCAGCCCGGCGAGCCGACGCACCCGCGCGCGGTCCTCCGGCTGCCGAGGGACGGGGAGGGTGTCGAGGAGCGGGGCGATGACGTCGGCCACCGCGCCAGGATCGCCGCGCCCCGCCTCCCCGGGAAGGGGCCGACCGGGTGTGATCACGACTACGCTGGGTGCGTGCGGATGGACCCCGCGTCGGCCCGTGGACGGTTCGCCGCCGCCCGCGTCGCCCGGCTCGCCACCGTCGGCGCGGACGGCGCGCCCCACCTCGTGCCGATCGTGTTCGCCGTGGCCGAGAACGACGCCCTCGACGACGTCTGGAGCGCCGTCGACACCAAGCCCAAGGCGTCCCGCTCGCTGCGTCGGCTGCGCGACATCGAGGAGAACCCCGCCGTGAGCCTGCTGGTGGACCACTACGAGGAGGACTGGCGCCGCCTCTGGTGGGTCCGCGCCGACGGGGACGCCGAGATCGTCGGCGGGTGGCCGGAGGCGGAGGACGCCCTGCTCCTGCTGTGCGCCAAGTACCCCCAGTACCAGGACGACCCACCTCCTGGCCCTGTGCTGCGGATCCGCGTGCGCCGGTGGGTCGGCTGGTCCGCCGCCGGCTGACCTCCCGGCGCCGGTCAGCGCGACCGGACCCTGGCCGCGTTCGCCCGGATCGCGTCCCGCACGTACTCGGCGAGCCCGGCCGCCACGACCTCGAAGTTCCGCCGGAACCTCTCGTCGGCGACGTACATCTCGCCGAGCCCTTCGTGGATCTCGTGGGAGCAGTCGTAGAACCAGCGCGTGATGTGCTGGCGGTGCTCCTCCGCGAGGTCCGTCGACCGCTCGCTGTCTGCCGGCACGCCGGCCGCCATCGCCTCGGCGAACCGCCGGGTGACGTCCGCCGCCTCCTCCTTGATCCGCAGCCAGGTGGCCTTGTCGTACCCGGCGACCCTGCGCTGGGACTCGCGGTACGCGTCGGTGCCGCCCCACCGCCGCCGCGCCTCCTCCTCATGGTCCTCGGGGCGGAAGTCCCCGAACACCTCGAACCGCTCCTCCGGGGTCAGTGAGATCCCCATCTGCCGTGCCTCCATCGCGTGCTCGACCGCCGCGACCATCCCCCGCAACCGCGCGAGCCGCTCGGTCAGCAGTCGGTGCTGCCGCCGCAGGTGCGCGAGCGCGTCGACCCCGGGGTCGTCCAGGAGGGTCGCGATCTCCTCCAACGGGAAGCCCAGCTCTCGGTAGAACATGATCTGCTGCAACCGCTCCAGGTCGGACTCCTCGTACCGGCGGTAGCCGGCGGAGGTCCGCCCGCTCGGCGTCAGCAGGCCGATCTCGTCGTAGTGGTGCAGCGTCCGCACCGTCACGCCGGCGAATCCGGCGACCTGGCCGACCGAGTAGCCCATGGCTCCCCTCCCTTGCCCGACCAGCCTCCAACCTCACGTCACGTGAGGGTCAACCCGCTTGTCGACACAGCCCTGCCAGAGCCACCCTTGATTCCCCGAGGCCCCCGTGGAGGTCATCAGGTCCATCGGACGGGCCCCCAGCGCCCAGTGCTCGATGTCGGCGTCTGGGGCAGGGTTGTCGGAGAAGGCTTCGCTGTTCTCAGCCGCGATGGAGCGGACGTGCGCTGCGCGGTGTCAGCTTCCGCAGCCCTCCAGCCGATGGTAGCCGGGAGCCTGGCACGTGAAGGGCCACAGGACGTCCGTGACGCCGGCCCGCTGGAGCAGTCGGGAGACCCAGCCACGGTCAGCCCCGACGGCCTCGGCGATGGCGACCACCAGCGGCGCTTGGACCAGTCCCGCGTTGAGCGTGCTCCGGATCGCCTCGACGGGAGCGCCGACCTTCTCAGCGAGCCTCGCGTAGCTGGTGAAGGGGTCGTGCTTGAAGAGGCAGATGAACAGGTAGAGGGCCAGGGCGCGGCGCTCGGGTGAGGCCGTGACGCGGAGCCCCCGCAGGTGCTGGCTGACCTTCAGCAGCAGGTCGCTGAGCTGACTGATCTCGGTCCCCTCGCCGAGGACCCGCTCGGCCACGGCCTGGACGGGGTCCGTCAGTTGGATCGCCACACCCGTGTGGCGAGCCTCCCGACCAGCGACGGCCAGGGACATGGCGATGAAGGGAACGAACTCGTCGGCCCATCTCTGGACGCTCGCATTGCGAGAGATCTCGTACTCCACCATCCCCATCAACGCTTCCTTCTGGAGCACGACGCGCTGCTCGTTGCGCCGGGCGTCCTCCCAGGCTCGACGAGCGAGGTCCCGTTCCTCGGCGAGGACCCGGGCGGCGCGGATCATGGAGTCCAGATTGCCCTTGTAGAGGACGTTGTCCGCTTGGCTGCGCTCAAGCTCGGCTCGGAGCTTGACGACGACCAGCTCAGTGGCGGCCTCCAGCCGATCATCGTCCAACGGCGGTGTCGGCGATTCGCCGTCCTGGGTGTCCGAACGGGAACCGCCGTCGCGAGCCTGCCTCCACAGGCCCTTCAGGACCTCCAGTTCGCTGTCAACGCCCTCGTCGCAGCAGCAGCGGACGATGACTTCCACGTAGTGCCAGTCGGGGCCGCAAGGGTGACGGTCACTGCCGAGTTGGGCCGAAATCCGCTTCACCGCCCCTTTGATGTGCCGCGAGCGTTCGTCCGGGTGTGCCGACCCGATGTCGGAGGGCATCCCGAGCTTGCCGTGCAGGCCCAACGTGATGGCACGTTCCGCCAACGACCGGAGTGTTCCGGAGGGGCCGAAACGGCTGTGCAGGTGCTGATGCAGCCACGCGATCAGGACGATCGCGGCGTAATTGCGGCCAGCCTCGTACATCTGCTGCACGGTGCGCAGGCGGCGCCCTCCCTTGAAGACGGACTTGTCGGCGTTGTTGGCCTGGTTGTCGGCATCCGCATGCAATGCCGGTGATCCCTTCGCTGTCGGCGCCGACCGTGCAGGTTGTCGGCGGATGCCCGGTAGACCGTGGCCAGACAATCGCGACCACGGCTGACTGGATGTGGCGCTCCCACCTCGGGGCGTTGGTCCCCGGTGCGGGGCGTGAGTGAGGCCGTCATCAGGGCGGCTGGACCAGCGCATCGTTCGCGGGGAACCAGGCCCGAGGCCTGTCGGGCGGATGGCCCGCACTCCGGAGCGCGCTCATCCATCTCGCTCCCGACCGGAAGGAATTCCTTCGTGTCCCTGTGGACCTGGCTGTGGATCGCCGTGCTGCTGGTCCTGTTGCTCATCGCCGTGTACGGCGTGGACCTGCGCGTCCGCCGGCGGACCGGTGTCCGCTCGACGGCATGGGCGCTACGGCCGCGCCGACGCCGAAGCGGTCGCCACCGCCGCCGCGGCGCCCGTCCGTCCCTGTCGCCACCCCCGGACTCCGACGCCGACGCGTAGAACCGCGACCCGGACCTCGTGACCGCCTGGGTTGACAACGCCATGACACGCGGAGCCGACCAGTATGAGCGAACGACTCCCGCTGCTCGTCGCACCGTAACGCGCGCTCACCGCACGGACTGGGCTGGAACATTGCATGTCGGCCTAAATTCATGGCGCTCCGTTCTCCCAACTACCTGATGGCGCCCACCGCGGTTTCGAGGTCTCACATCGCGCGCCGCGGGGCGGGCGCCGTGAGCGGAAGCCAGCTCCCCCCTCCTGGCCACGGGAGGGGGGAGCGTCCACTCAGGCTGAATGTCTCTCTGTAGCCACGTTCATCCGACAGGGAGTCGCTGACCGGTGTGAACGCAGCAGTGAGCGGTTGGTACCCAATAGTCGCACAGGTCACTCCGCAGGGTCGCCGCGAACACGTTGACACAGCGACAACCGACGTAGGGGCAATTGCCAGAAGGGTAGCCCCAGTGCGACCAGGAAGCCGAAAAGGAGGGCCTGACCACCGGTTCGGACCGCCTACCAGGCACTTCGCCCACGTCGCGCCTCACGGCGCCACCGCCAGCCCTCACCCACCCGATGGTTGGTTGACGGTTGGGGGTCACACCATACCGGTGAACGCCGTGATCTCCCTGAGATATCACGATCAGCCGCACCTCCTGATGAGGCGGGCCAGCGCCTACCAGAAAAACTACCTGTTCGAGTGAGAACAATGCCCGCTGGCAGGAATTTCCCCTTCAAATCCAGCGGCACTGTCACTCATAGTGTCCACAGAGGACGGCTCACCCCGCCAGCGCATAGGCCGATCGAGTGACCCAAGAATGAGGTCAGCGGAGCAGAGGCGAATCGCAGACTGCCGAACCCGCGGCCCGGACCGACTTCGGGCCGGTGGCCTCATACGGTTTCCGGCGGACCTCCCGGTTTCCCGCCCAACGCTCCCCGCCCTCGTTGCGCCGGTCTTGCGACCGAGTCCGGAGCGTGAGGCGGGTTCTGACCCCGGACGGGCGCGGAGCGGACGCCGGACTGAGGACCAAGCAGGACAGCGGACACGACGAGGGCCCTTCCGTGATCCGGAAAGGCCCTCGTCGGCTGCTGGAGCCGCCTGTGGGAATCGAACCCACGACCTACGCATTACGAGTTCTGCCGGTGGTCGTTCGCCCTCGTCCGCGAACGTTCCGCCCCTGGTCGGCGGGGTTGTGGTGGACGCACGCGAACGGGGAGGTTCGGGGACGAACTGCAACCCAAACTGCAACCCTGATCAGGGCTCTGACCTGCGCTGCTGCGTCTCCCAGACCTCTTCTCACCTTCCACGCTGTACCCGCTGGCGTCGGTCACGCGGCCCCCCGGCTTGGCTGCGGGTTCCTCGTCGGCCTGGCCCTCGCCGAACCCGGTCCCGGTGCCCGCGTGCCCCGCACGGCCGGTGGCAAGCCGGCCCCCGGCCGGCGCGGCAGCGATCGCCCCGGCCACCCGAGCACGGCGACCACCCACGCGATCGGCACGGTCTGGTGCCGGTGCCCGGCCGTGCCCTCGCTTCGGGAGCTGCGCGCCGCCGGCCGGCTGGCGCACTACGGCACCCGGTGCCCCTTCTGAGAGGGTCGGCCCGGCCGGACGCGTCAGCGGCCCGGCCGGTGCCGCGCCCTCTCAGAACGGGGCCATGGCCGGGCCGCCGCTCTACCGCGCGCCGCCGGCCAGCGGCGCGCCTTGATCCCGTAGAGCGGAATTCGGCAACGAGTTGCCGTGGTGCCTGCTCGTCGCACGGTGGTGGCGACAGGTCGTGGTGGGGCTGCTCGCGTAGCCCTCACCCCGACGGGTGGTTACGTTGCCGGTGTGGAGGTGCTGGGGAACTGGGCGCGGGAGTTGGCGCGGGAGAAGCTGGCTGAGGCGTTGCCTCGGCGGTGGCGACATGTTCAGGGGGTGGCCGCTGAGGCTGAGCGGATCGCGGACGTGTACCAGCCGGACGGTGACCTCCTGGTGGCCGCTGCGCTTCTCCATGACGTGGGTTATGCCCTACGGTCACGGTTACGGGGTTCCACCCCCTCGACGGAGCGCGCTTCCTTCGCGGCATCGGTGCTCCCTCGCGGTTGGTTGCCCTGGTCGCCCGGCACTCCTGTGCCTGGCGGGAGGCGGAGTTGCGGGGCTTGTCGACGGAGCTGGCGGAGTTCCCGGACGAGGGCGGTCCGGTCCGGGACGCGCTGTGGTACTGCGACATGACGACGACGCCGGATGGCGACCCGTGTGGGTTCGATGAACGGGTGGACGAGATCCGGGCACGTTACGGCCCCGAACATGTGGTGGCCCGGTTCATCACTCAGGCGAAGAACGAGATCGGCGCGGCCGTGGAGCGGACGCAGCGACGGCTTGCCTCCGCCGGCCTGACGGTCGGGGAGCGTCAGTAGCTGAAGTAGGGCTCCGATCGACGCTGGAAGCCGTGATCGATCCGGAGGCGGATCGAGGGGTGGATGGTGAGTTCGGGCAGACGTTCCCGCTCCACCCAGTGGACCCGCTTGGACTCGCTGCTTGTGGCCAGTTGGCCGCCGATCGGCGTGGCGCGGAAGCAGATGGAGAACTCCTGGCGGACCTCGCCGTCACTGGTGTACTCGATGACGTGTCGGGGGTCGGTGTAGACGCCGATGATGCTGGTGGGTTCGACGTCGATCCCGGTTTCCTCTTTGACCTCGCGGGCGACGGTTCGGCCGATGGTTTCGCCGATGTCCTGTGCGCCGCCGGGGATGGACCAGAGGTCGTTGTCGGTGCGCTGGATCATGAGCAGGCGCCCGTGCTCGTCCTGCACGAAGGCGGTGACCGCGACGACGATGCTGGTGGCGGCTGGGGCGCTGGGGTCGTTGTAGTAGTCGTTCCGAGCCATGATCTCCCTGCCACCTGGGCGTGTTCCTGGCAAGCACGAAGGGGCGGACCGACGCCCGCCCCTTCCTTTCCCAGTTTGGGCTAGATCAGCCTGCTGGTGTAGCCCGCGGCGACAAGCCGTTCGTAAGCGGCGTGCACCTCGCCGGGCATGTGCTGAGGGATCGCAAAGCCACGCTCGGCGTAGACCGTGATTCGTTGGGTGTCGCCGACCAACATGTCCACCACGCGCTTGGTGTCCCCGATGCTGCGTACGTAGTCGGCCAACGGCAGTGGCCGGGACGAACAGATGACGTCGACTTCGGGCCACAGCTTCTTGCAGGTCGCGTAGGCCCGGCGCTGCTGGTATGGCCGCGAGATCAGGACCAGCGACCGGACCTCGATCCCCTCGCTGGCCAGCAACTTCCGCGTGAGTTCGATGTTCTCCCCGGTGTTCTTGGCGTGGGGCTCCACGAGGATCGCCTCGTCGGGCACACCGAGTTCGAGCGCGTGTTCCCGGTAGTGCACCGCCTCTCCCCTGGGGAAGCGTTCCACAGTGGTGGGCGCGTTCGCGCCCGTGAAGACGATCCGTGGGAACACTCCCTGGTGAAACAGGTCGGCGGCGTGGATCGCCACGCCCAGGTCATGACTGCCCAAGCCAACACCGACGTCGCACGGTCGCAGATCGTGGTGCATGTTGTGGTAGTCCCACAGCGCCTCAACATCGGCGCGGAGGTGTTCCGGCAGCTCGTGCATCTCATGCACTGGTATGCGCCCTTTCGCTCACGTCATGTTGAGTAGCTCGGCCATGCTCGTCACGATCACGTCGGCATGGGCAGAGGACAGCCGCGTGTCCTTGCTGGGCTTGTTGGCAAGAATGAGATTCGCGAACCAGCTTGCATCCGATTTGGATGGCCGATTGGGCAACCCCAACCAGAAATCCCATGTCGCGCATTAGTCGATCTCCTTTGCTCGATGGTCCCTTCTTTGGGATCGAGCCGGTCCATGGAGCGGAATTCGACAACGGGCCTCTAAGCCCGTCACGCGGGTGGGAGTGCGCGGCGGGCGGTGAGAAGGTGGTCAAGCAAGGCTGCGGCGGCCGGGTCCTTGTCGTGCCGTTGGCGAAGTTCGGAGACCATCTCGCCGGTGAGCAGCGCCAGGGACATGACGGAACGCCGGTCGGTGCTCAACGCGTCCTCGGTCCAGCTTTGTGCCGCTTCGAGGTCGCCTTCACGAAGCGCGATGATGGCCAGGGTCAGCCGCGCTTCGAGAGCGCGCATGGGGCTTCGCTCGGTGCCATCGGGACGTTGTGCCAGGTGGATGACTTCGTGGGCGTGCTCTGCGGCCTTCTTGTGCTCACCGACCAGGCGGTAGCAGTCCATGGCGTAGAAGTCCCACTTCGTCGGGTCGATGACGAAGTGGTTCTCGGGCCGCGACGGGCGGTCGTGCTTGTCGAGAAGCCGGAACCCTTCGTCCAACATCTTCTGAACCTGGTCGTGGTCGCCCATTCGGGCGTGTGCCTTGGCGGCCTGGGCGGCGAGTTGGACGGCGACGGAAGCGTGGGGTGCTGCCTGCTGCCCGGCACGGGCGTAGCTGGGGACGGAGCGCAACCGGTCCTGGGTGAGGGCGAACCAGGCGCTTAACTCGTGCGACCAGGCGATGATCTCTCCATGCCCGGTCTCGCGGCCAAGCTGGAAGGCGGCGTTGCGGCTGATCTCGGCGGGCCGTTTGAGCCCCATGTCGTACTCAAGGCAGCCGATGAGCAGCGTGAGCCAGCCGGCGGCGACCAACAGTTCACGGTGCTCCCGGAAAGTCACGCGGCTGTCGAGCAGCTTCGCCGTGTACTCCAGCCACACCTTGGCTTCCCCCCGTAGGGTTGCGGGGTCGCGCCAGGGGTACTCACAGCAGAGGTTTTCGACCGTTCCCCGGAGCTGTTCCAGGGTTTGCGGCCCGACGTCGGTGCGGTGGAGGCGGCGGGCGACGTCGCTGACACTCCACGGCTCGTCGATGGGCAGGACGAGGTCAGGTGCCCGCTCCGCCCGCTCGGGCGGCATGAGCACACCTCGACGGTCGTGTTGTTGCAGGGTGAGAAGAAGGCCGCCGGCCTGGAGGACCGTGTCCAGCAGCCTGGTGGTGGTCTCGTCGGGGATGCTGTTGCCGCTCTCGGCCCTGCTGATCTGGCTCTGGCTCCACTTCGTGGCTCTGGACAGCTCGGCCTGGCTGAGGCCAGCCTGTTGCCGTAGCCTCCGGAGAGCCTGACCGAAGGTCTCCATGCAGCGCATCACCCCAGCTCATGGCCTATGCGCATGCGATGCGCATAGGGCGCATAACGCGGTCATGGGCAGCCTAGTTCGTGATCCTAGGGACGTACACGTCACGTCTGCGGGCTGAGGGCCTGCGCAGCACCCCATGGGGGCGGTCGCATGGGTTTCTACGTCACGGAGGCGTGGGGTGCTGCCTGCTGTCCGGCGCGGGCGTAGCTGGGAACAACCCGTCTCCTCAGCGGGGGAGACGGGTTGCCAGGCGTACCACTAATTAGGTGAACCAGTGCTGACGCGGACGAGCTCAAGAATTCGATCAACCAGGGCTGGGTTGGCCGCGATGGTCTCTGTTGAGCCGACGTTGTGGGGGTTGCCATGGCGGTCAACCACTACTGCCCCGGCTTCTCGTGCGATGAGGACTCCGGCTGCGGTGTCCCACGTTTTGTTCGAGAGAATGACGGTGGCGTCAATTCGGCCGTGCGCGAGCCAGGCGAGGTCGATCGCGGCAGAGCCGAACATTCGGACTCGTTCGACCTGCTCCGCCAAGCGGGCGGTGAGGTTGAGTCGCGCTCTGTTCTTCTCGGCCGCGTCTTGGCCAACGGCGTAGTCGCCAATGGAGACCATCGCGTGGGGAAGGCTGTCCGTCGTGCTGACGTTCAGACGCTTACCGTTGACGAACGAGCCCAACCCCTTGGCGGCCCCGTACTGGAGGTCGAGGAAGGGGAGCGCGATCGCGGAAACCAGGGCTTCTCCGCCCTGGATGAGGGCCAAGGATATGCCCACAAGTGGAACGCCGTGCACAAGGTTGGCCGTGCCGTCCAACGGGTCCAGAACCCAGAATCCATTCTCGACCGTGCCGGCCCCGCTCTGCCCGCCCTCCTCTCCAAGAAAGCCGATCTCTGGAGTGGACTCAAGTAGGAAACCGCGAACTCGCCGCTCTACCTCCAGGTCGATCTCGGTGACGAGGTCTCGATCTCCCTTGGAGTACACCTCCATCGAGCTGGACTCCCGTACTAGCTTGTATCCGATCTGAATCGCTGATTGAGCAACCCCGACCAGAAATCCCATGTCGCGCACTAGCCGATCTCCTTCGCTCGGTCCCACATGGAAGCGAACACCTGACTGAACGTGACGAAGAGCCCTCGCACCCCTTCTTGTTTCTCGATGACAAGGGTCGGGCTCTCCACTCCGCGCGCGTCGGGTAGATAGGGCTGCACAACACACTTACGTCTGTCGATGAGAATGATGTTGAACCGGATCGCCTCGTCGTAGGTCCGAATCCTGAGGCGCGCCCGAGCGCCGTCGGAAAGCTTGCTCGCCAGCCTGCGTAGGGCCTGGATGTTCAGGCTGGTGAGCGTTGCCAAGACTCCCGGCGGGTGCGCTTCTTCGCGCTCGCGAACCTTGATGTTCTCCCCCTCGGGGTCGAGGAACAGGCAGTTGATCTCGGTTCCCGTTTCCAGGGAGTCAATGAGGTTTCTGTCGGAGTACTGTTGGCAGATCATGTTCAACGACAGGCCGGAGACGCATAGTTCTTTGGCCCCATCGAAGAGTTGCTGTGGCGGCATTTGGTGTAGAAACTCGGCACGCGTGGGAAAGACGGCTGTGACGTCCGCGAGCTGAGCGCCCAGGACAAGCGTGGTGCCTGCCGTTGGTGTCGCTGGCGCGTGAGATGGTTTTTCAGATTCGCGTGGCAGGTCGGGCGGATTGTCAATGTCTCCGTCGTAGGGTGAAAGTAGTTGCTCCGCTGTCCAGCCGGGAAACATGCGTTCGAGGATGCGACAGTGGTCCGCGTAGGGGAGGCCGAGAAGCTCCCCGGAAAGCCAACGGTAGAACTGCGCCTTGCTCGGGTGGTGTCCAACAAGGTCGGGCTCGAACTGTCGCGCAACTCTGTCGTACTCCTTACAAAACGCACGGTGCCCTTGGAGGTGCCGCTGTCGGAGCAAGACCTTAAGGAGTGTTGCCGACGTCGTCATCCGCTCTCCTGTGTCGCGTGACGAGACGAGACGAGACTAGCACACAGACGAGACATAGACGATACCACGTGAGACAAAGCGGTTTTAAACGCGACAGCGACGGTGTCGTGATGTGACCACGCGTCCGGTGAAGCTGGTTCCACAGCCGCTGAAGAGCACGGAAGTACCGATGCGGCAACTACGACAAAGCGCGGCATGGAAGCCGTAGAAGTTTCACGATGAGGAGTCACGTCATGGCGATGCCGAAGGGTACCGGTTCGCGATTCCGTTCGAGGTGGCGTTCCCGAAGGGCCTGGTGCTGGTGGGGGAGCTGGGGCCGGACACCGAGTACCAGTCGCGGGAGGACCGGGCGGCGGGCAAGCCGGTGCGGCAGCGGGTGGATGAGGCCACCGGGTTGCGGCAGTGGAAGGGCACGTTCACCGACCCGAGCGCGGAGAAGGAGCGCGACACCACCGTCACGGTGACGTTCCTGGCGGAGGTGCAGCCGGTGCCGACCACGCCGGAGTTGCTGCCGGGAACGGGGATGCGGATGGTCGAGCTGGACGGCTTGGCCGTCGTCCCGCGCGTGGTGGGCAGCGGGGAGTTCAAGACCCAGGGCTGGTCGTACTACGCGACCGGGTTCAAGGCGACTGGCGCTGCGGGCGGCGCGGCGGCGGGTCGGGCTGGTGGCGCGGGGAGCAAGCCGGCGGAGAAGCCGGACGGCAAGGCGGCGTAGCCGATGTACGCGGGGCGGGAGGGCGCGGTCCGGGTCTCCGAGCGGGCGCGTGAGGTCTTGGCGGCCTACGAGGTGGCGGCGCGGGTCGGAAACCGGTCGCTGTGTGACTCCTACGCGCTGTGTCTGGTGCGGTGGGTGTGCACGGTGCTGGGTGTTCGGCCGGGGTTCGCCCGTCTGCTGGTGGACGGCTGGATCGCGCTCACCGTCCCCGCGTCAACCGATGCGGGAGAGGACAACGGTGAACAGCAACATGACCAGTCCGAGCGGCCTGAGCGGGTGCGTGTCCGCCTCGCTGCTGGCCGGGTTGGAGGCCGGGCGGCCGGCGGCCGTTCCGGAGCGGTGGTGGGAGCAGGCGGCGTGCGCGGGTCTGGACCCGCACATGTTCGATGACGCCTCGCCGAGGGCGCGGGCGGTGTGCCGGGGGTGTCTGGTGCGGGTGGCGTGCGCGCGGGACCAACTGGCGTGGGAGGAGGCCTACAAGGTCCGGCGCAGGACGCGGGTGGGGATGTTCGGGGGGTTCACCCCGTACGAGCGGGCGGCGGCCAGTCGCCGGGCACGGGGGGTGGCGTGATGCGTTGGGAGTGGGAGCGGCTGCCGTTGTCGGTGGTGTTGGAGTGCAACCGGATCGTCGCGGAGTCGATGAACGCCCTGGCCGAGCTGGCCGCGCGGGCGAATGAGCCGTTCGAGGCGACGCGCGGGCTGTGGTCGATGGTGATGACCGAGCGGGACCGGTTGACCCTGACGCTGGTGCGCAATGCCGGCCTGGATGAGGACTCCGCCTCGCAGTTGGCGGTGCGGTGGATGCGGGGTGGTTCGTGGCTTCCGCCGGAGGTGGCGGAGTGGGCGAAGACCGTTGAACACCCGGAGTCGGTGGTTCTGGCGCCGCGTGAGATGCGGGACGGGCACGGTGAGCTGCTGGTGGTCCCGGTCGGCGACGACGACCCGGAGCGGTTGTCGGTGGTCTGCCGGCGGTGCGGGTTCGAGATGGCGTCGGGGCCTGCGTCGATGCGGCCGGTGCTGCTGGGCCTGTTCGGCCTCCGTGTGCCCGACACCGATGGGGGTGCGGCGTGAGTTGGGTGTCGGAGTACGTGGTGCTGGATTCGGCGGCGCAGACCCGGGCACGGGGGGTGGGGTGATGCGTCGGGAGTGGGCGCGGCTGCCGCTGTCGGTGGTGCTGGAGTGCAACCGGATCGTCGCGGAGTCGATGAACGCCCTGGGTGAGCTGATCGGACGGGCGCATCAGCCGTTCGAGGCGACGCGCGGGTTGTGGTCGGCGGTGATGACCGAGCAGGACCGGCTGACCCTGACGTTGGTGGGAGACGCCGGCCTGCATACGGACATCGCTTCGGCTCTGGCGGTGCAGTGGATGCGAGGCGGTCCGTGGCTGCCGCCGCAGGTGGCCGAGCAGTCGGAGTCGGTTCTCCTGGCGGCACCTCCGCTGTGGGTTGGTGCTGACGAACTGTTCGTTGTCCCCGTCAATGAGGACGCCCCGGAGTGGTTGTCGGTGATCTGCCGGCGGTGCGGGGCCGAGGTGGAGTCAGGGCCGGCGTCGACGCTGCCTGCCTTGTTGGGTCTGTTTGGGCAACCGCATCAGGGATGCCCGTGGAGGTGTCTCGTGCGTCGGTTGTCGGAGTACGTGGTGCTGGATTCGGCGGCGCAGACCCGGGCGCGGACGGTGCTGCACAACCTGCGGATCTATCAGGACGCGGTGCGGGCGTTGGTTGACGCCGGGACGTCGCTCGGTCCGGAGGGGCTGGAGTCGGAGCAGGACTGGGCGATGGCGTTGGACCGGGCTGCCGACGGGGAGGGGTTGTGGGCGGACCTGGTGGAGGTGGTCACGGCCCGGTGGTTGGCGTGGCGGGCGTTGTGGCGGTCGTTGGAGGAGGACCACAAGCGGTGGTTGGCCGCCCAGCAGCGGGAGGGGGAGTCGTCGGAGACACGACCGGTGCTGCGGCTGCTGAACCCGATGGAGATGCCGGACGGAAGGGAGTGAGGAGACCGTGTCGGTGGCGTTGGCGTGGCGGGTCGCTCGCGACCCGGGGGCGCTGGGTGAGGCGTTAGACGAGGTCGGGCAGGTGGCCACGGCCACGGGTGAGGCCAAGATCAGCCTGCGCTACGCGCGGGTGCAGGTGGCGGTGACCGCGAAGGACGTGGCGGCGGAGTTCGAGGCGGCCCGGCGGTGTCTGGAGGCGGCAGCTCAACGGTTGGGCTCGGCCACCAACGCGGTGCGGGTGGCAGAAGACGAGGTGAGGTCGGTCCGGGACAGGGCAGGGGCGTTGTGCTCGGAGTGGGCGGCTGGGTTGTCGGGGGTCGCGGCGACGGCGGTGGAGGCCCTGGAGGCGGTGGAGACGCTGCGGGCGACGGCGACGGCGTTGGAGGAGATGGCCGGGCAGGCGTTGCGGCGGGCTGAGGACGCGGACCGGTCGCTGCTGGCGGCGTTGAGGGTCGCCGGGGACAAGGTCGACGTGGTGGCGGAGGACCTGGACGCGGTCCGGACCCGGCTGCGGGAGGCGTTGTAGCCATGAAGATCCGTCTGGAGGGAACGCAGAACGAGATCGCGGCGGCGGCAGTGCTCATCGCGCGGGTGCTGAACGTGCGGGAGGTGAGCCGCTTCTACCCCAACCATGGTGAGTCCACGCTCGGGCGGGTCTACCTCACCGTGGGTTCGCCGGTGACCCGGTCGGTGCGGGCGGAGGCGACGCGGTTGGACCGCCGACAGCGGCCGGTGCGGGCGGAGGCGACCCGGTTGGACCGCCCGCAGCGGCCGGCGCTGCCCGGCGGGGAGTCCGGTCGTGACGGCGGGGGCGGTGCGTGATGGCCAGCGTGAGCGCGGCGGACGTGATCGGGGTGATGCGGGACGTGGAGACGTTGAAGGACGCGGCCGTGACCGCCCGGCGGGTGCTCGCGGCGTTGGAGGACGCGGCCGGGGTGGTGGAGCGGGCGCGGGGTGACGTGGCCGGTATCGCCGGCTACGACTCCGGTGCTGGGGCGTTGGCCCGGGAGATCCTGGAGGTCTACGGGCAGGTGAAGCCGATCGCGGACCGCCTGGCGAAGTGGGCCGGGTGAGTGCGGTGTTCCTGGCCAAGCACGCGGAGCGGCGTCGTCGGATGTTCGCGTTGCAGAACGCCGCCCACCGCATCCGGTTGGGGCAGTTCCATCTGCGGCAGGCGGCCACGGCGTTGGCGGCGGCGGAGGTCGGCCCGGAGTCCCCGGAGTGGGAGCGGCTGCATACCGCGATCGGTGCCGCTCACGGGCTGGAGTTGGAGTGGCGGTGGGCCGCCCTCGGTCGGAGGAGGCCACGCCGGTGAACGCGGATGAGGACCTGGCGGTGCTGGGCCGGCTCCTGGGGGAGTTGGACGCCGCGCGGGACGAGTTGCGGGCGGTGACCGCGCCCTTGGTGGACGAGGTGGACGGCCCGGAGTGGGAGGCGGTGGACCGCGTCCGGCGGGGCCTGGGCGAGTTGGCCGCCTGGGTGGAGGACCTGCGGTCACGCGTCATGCGGGAGATCGAGTCCCGCGACCAGTGAGGGAACAACCCATCTGAACCCCTTGTGGCCGGGGCGCGGGTGGTCCGGTGAGTCGTTGGCAGCGAAAGACCGGACTGTCCGTGCCCCTGGCCGGGGTCTCCCGTGGTGTCAGGAGGGTTTCAGGTTATGGGCGCGGGTGGGGACGTGTCCAACATCGTTGCGTGGTTGAGCATCCATGGGGCCACGCTGGTGTGGTTACTGGTCGCGCTCGTCGGCGTGGCCGTGCTCTACAAGATCGCGACGTTGCTGCGGGCGGCCGGGGAGGTCGTCCGGGCGGTGGTCTGGGTGCTGGCGGCACCGTTCGTCGGTGCCTGGTGGGCGGGCAAGGGTCTGTGGTGGCTGGGCCGGCAGGCTCGCCGGTTCTGGCGGACCAGTCTCGGCTTCGTCGGTGCCGGCGGCCTGGTGCTGCTCGTCGGGGTGCCCCCGGCTGGCGTGCTCGCCACGCTCGCCCTGGTGGCGGGGATCGCCGGGTGGTGCTGGTGGTTCGCCTGGCGTGAGTCGTTCACCCACTACATGGCGGGTCCGCTGCGGGGCTGGTGGCGGCGCTGGGCCGTCTACGCCCCACGCTGGGACCGGTGGATGCGCCGGCTGGACCTGGTGGTCAGGGACGTGGTCGCCGAGACCAGCGAGGGTGTGCAGACGGTGGCGGCGGTGGCGGTGCCCCGGCTGGTGTGGGTGCGCTCCGACCCGTGGTGGGACACCCTGCGCGTCGCCCTGGCGGTGGGGCAGGCCCCGGAGGATGTCACCGGCAAGATCTCCCCTCTGCGGGCCGCGCTGCGCTCGGACCGGGTCCTGGTGCGGGAACCGGAACCGGGTGTGGTCGATATCGCGGTGCAACGCCGGGACCTGCTGGCCACCACGATCCCGGCCCTGCCGATCCCGGACGTGGCCGGGGACCAGGTGGACCTGAGGACGGCCACCATTGGGCTGACGGAGTTCGGTGAGGCGTTCACCGTGCCCCTGCTCGGCGGGCACCTCCTCGGGGCCGGGGAGACCGGCGGCGGCAAGAGTTCCCTGCTGTGGTGCCCGATCCGGGCTGTCGCCCCGGCGGTGCGGGACGGCCTGGTCCGGCTGTGGGGGGTGGACCCGAAGGTGCTGGAGATGGCCATGTGCCGGCCGATCTTCCATCGTCTCGGGTTCGGCCCGGTCGACGCGCACGCGATCCTGCTGGAGCTGCTGGACCTGATGCAGCAGCGCAAGCGGGAGTTGGCGGGCCGTTCCCGGCAGGTGACGATCAGTCGGGGCACGCCGCTGGAGCTGCTGTTTCTCGATGAGATCGGCGCGTTGTTGAAGTACCTGGGCACCCGCCAGCAACAGACTGTGCTGGCGCAGCTCCTGGCGCTGGTGCAGACCCAGGGGCGGGCGTTGGGGTTCGGGGTCTCCGCGTTCGTGCAGGACCCCTCGAAGGAGACGGTCCCGGTGCGGGACCTGTTCCCCAACCGGGTGTGTCTGCGGGTGCGGACCTCCTCCCAGGTGGACATGGTCCTGGGTGAGGGCATGCGGGACCTCGGGGCGCTGGCCGACCGCATCCCCCACCACCTGCCCGGCGTCGGCTACGTCCGGTCGGAGGATCAGAAGGAAGCCGTGCGGGTCCGGGCCGCCCACGTCACCGATGACGACCTGGCCGACCTCGTCGCCCTCATCTGCCCCGGCGGGGCCTCGTTGAACTCCCCCATCCCTGAGGAGTACTTGGCCGCCGCGCGGGGCGACGACGGCGACGGCGGTGGCGGTGCGCGCCGGTCGAACCTGCGCCCGGTGGCCTGACCCTCTCTCGGGCTCGCTGCCCGTTTCCTTGCTCCGTGTGACATGTCTCGGGGGACTGTCATGTCTTCGCACGTCATCTCACCGAACACAGTGGACACCGAGTCTGTCCACACTGGTCAGCCTGAGTCGGACGGGTATGAGACCCGGGCGGACCGGCTGCGGAAGCCGAAGGCCTTGGACGTGGCCCGCGCGGTCGCCGAGCAGCACGGCGTGTGCGTGCGGCCGGTGGTCCGCGAACGCGTCGACCTGGACACCGGGCGGATCGACTACGTGCCCGTGCCCTGCGGGTCCACGCTCACGTCGACGTGCCCGCCGTGCGCGGAGAAGAACCGCCGGCTCCGGATGGCCCAGTGCCGGGAGGGCTGGCACCTGGACACCGAACCGGACTTCACTCCCGACCCGCCGACGGCGGAGCAGCGGGAGGTGCTGGAGGTCCGGGCGGACCTGGCCGCCGAGTACACCGAACTCCGCGACGCCGGGGACGTGGTGGGGGCGGAGTCGGTCCGGGACACCGTGGCCGAGCTGGACCAGGTGCTGCGGCAGCTCGGGGTCCGGGGCACGCTCCCGCCCCTCGATCCGCCGATCCGGCCGGTGCGGAAGCGGTCGACCCGTCGGCGGCAGGACGTGCCGAACCTGCCCCGGCGGCCGGTCGCCAAGCGCACGGTGGGGCGGGTGTTCGCCGGGCGCTACCGGCCCTCCACCTTCGTGACCCTGACCTTGGACTCCTACGGCAAGGTCCACCCGGACGGGACCCCGGTTGATCCGGACACCTACGACTACCGGCGGGCCGCGCGGGACGCGGTGCACTTCGCGCGCCTGGTCGACCGGTTCGTGCAGAACCTCCGCCGTGTCGTCGGCTGGGACGTTCAGTACTTCGCCACCGTCGAACCTCAGCGGAGGCTGGCGCCGCACTGGCACGCCGCGATCCGCGGAGCGATCCCCCGCGCGGACCTGCGTGCGGTGGCGGCGGCCACCTACCACCAGGTGTGGTGGCCGCACCATGACGAGCCCGTCTACGGCGGGGACCGGCTGCCGGTGTGGGACGACCGGGCCAAGGGCTTCGTCGACCCCACCACCAGGGTCGGGCTGCCCACCTGGGATGAGGCCCTGGACGCGATCGGGGCCGACCCGGACGCCACCCCGGCCCACACCGTCTTCCTCGGCCCGCAGGTCCACGCCAAGGGCGTCCTGGGCGGCACCGAGGAAGCCGGCCGGCACATCGGCTACCTGACCAAGTACCTGACCAAGTCCATCGATCAGGTGGTGGAGCCGGTTACCGACCGGCAGCGGCGGCACGCGGACCGGCTCCTGGCGGAGCTGAAGGTCACCCCCTGTTCGCCGCGCTGCCCGGTGTGGCTGCTCTACGGGGTCCAACCGAAGGGCGCGCGGCGGTCGATGGAACCCGGCGTGTGCCGGGGCAAGGCCCACCGGGCGACCACCCTGGGCATCCCCGGCCGGCGGGTCCTGGTCTCCCGGAAGTGGTCCGGCAAGTCGGTGGCCGACCACCGGCACGACCGGAAGGCGTTCGTCCTCGCGATGCTCCGCGAGATCGGCATCACCAAGCCCGACACCCCCTCCGCGCGGGTGTCGTGGGCACCGGTGCGGCCCGGTGACCCGGCCGTCCCACCCCGGGACCTACTGCTGCTCAAGGCCGTCGCGGAGCGGGTGCGGTGGCGGCGGGAGTACGACGCCGCCTTGCTGGCCGCCCACGGCCAACCACCCACCGACAGTTCGGCAATCCCACACGCCGCGTGATCACCAAGGGGGAGGTATGGAGAAGCTGTTGTACCGAGTGGAAGACGCTGCCCGGGCGCTGAGCCTGGGTAGGACGCAGGTGTACGCCTTGATCCGAGCGGGCGAGCTGGAGTCGGTAAAGATCGGTTCCAGTCGGCGTATCCCGGTGAGCGCTCTTCAGAAGTTCCTGGCTGGGTTGCGGCGGGAGCTCGCGACTGATGGGCGAGAAGCGCAGTCGGAAGCCGAACGGGCGTTCCAGCATCTATCTGGGGTCCGATGGCTTGTGGCACGGCTACGTGACCATGGGTGTGAAGCCTGACGGCTCACCGGACCGGCGGCACGTGAAGCGGAAGACGGAGAAGGCCGCAACTGACGCTGTTCGTCAACTGGAGCAGCAGCGAGACGCAGGGAAGGTACGCAAGGCCGGGCGGGCACCGACCGTGGCTGAGTGGATGGCGACGTATCTGGACACGATTGCGGCTCAGAAGCTCGCGCCCCGGACATTGGACGACTACTGGTCGAAGACGCGGAACTGGATCATCCCCTGTATCGGGGAGCACCGACTGAACCGGCTGGCTCCGGAGCACCTGGACCATCTGTACGCGCAGATGTACAAGGCCAAGAAGGCTCCTTCGCACGTGCTCAAGGTGCACCGCATCCTGTCGCGAGCACTGAAGATCGCCATGCGCCGGGGCAAGATCGGGCAGAACGTCTGTGACCTGGTGGACCCGCCGACGGTGGATCGACAGGACGCGGACCGACTCCACCGGGACGAGGCCAAGAAGGTCTTGGGGGTGGCCGAGAGGCGGCGCAACGGGGCGCGCTGGTCCGTGGCGTTGGCGTGCGGGCTACGCCAGGGCGAGGCGTTGGGGCTGCGGTGGGAGTTTGTGGACCTGAAGACCGGCGACGTACGGGTCTGGTGGCAGCTTCAGCGAAACACCTGGAAGCATGGCTGCGACGATCCGCACGCCTGCGGGGAACGGTTCCACAAGAAGGCGTGCCCGAAGCGGTGCACCAAGCACAAGGCGGGGTGCCCGAGACCTTGCCCACCGAAGTGCGAGCGGCATGCTCACAAGTGCCCGAAGCGCCAGGGAGGCGGGATGGTCTTCCGCCGGCCGAAGGGCAAGAGCAGGCGGACCGTTACCCTCCCGCCCCCGCTACTGGCCAAGCTCTGTGAGCACAAGATCCGCCAGGACGTGGAGCGGCAGGCAGCCGGGTCGGACTGGGAGGACTGGGACCTGGTGTTCTGCCAGCCCAACGGCAGACCGATTGACCCGAAGGACGACTGGGAAGAGTGGGGCCACCTGCTCGAGGAGGCGGGCGTTCGGTACGTCCGGGTTCACGATGGGCGACACACTGCCGGGACCCTGCTGGTGGAACAGGGTGTGCACATGCGGGTGATTCAGATGATCCTGGGTCACTCCGACGTGCGAACCACGGAGCTGTACACGGTGGCCAGTAACGAGACGACCAGGGATGCGGCGGCCCGGATGGGGTCGGCTCTGTGGGATAGCTGAACAGCGACGGTCAGGGGCGAACTGCAACCCAAACTGCAACCCCAGACGTGACGAGGGCCCTTCCGTGATCCGGAAAGGCCCTCGTCGGCTGCTGGAGCCGCCTGTGGGAATCGAACCCACGACCTACGCATTACGAGTGCGTCGCTCTGGCCGACTGAGCTAAGGCGGCGAGGCGGGACCCAGTGTAGCGGGCGCGAGAAGGGATCACCGACGGGTATCCCCTCCAACGGGGCCAACGTGACCGGAGTCTCACTCCCGTGTCGGCTTCGGCGGCCGGTTCCCCCAGGTCGTGGACATCCGGGCTAGTCCGGACGGATTCCGGATCAGGACCGCGTCCCGCGTGTCGCGGGAAGCCCGTTCGGCCGAGCCGCGCACCGCTGAACGGGCGCGCCCCGCATCCCCGCCGTGACCCCGACGCCTCTGGTCGCCGGCGGTCCAGCCGGCCCCCCACGCCCGGCCGCGGAGGCAGGACGCGGACGGGTGGCTGAGTCGTTACGACGATCACCGGATCAGCCGTCACACACCGTCACCGGAATGTGTTCCCCTGGGAGGGAGCGCACGCGCGAGCGAGCGCTGCCCGGACGCCAACCGGGGATGCGGCCGACCGGTGCCGGGCGCGTTCTCGGCCGTGGAAGCGGGGCAGCGCCAATGAGCACCGAGCTGTTCTCCCTCGTGGGCCGCACCGCGTTGGTGACCGGGGCACGCACCGGCATCGGCAGGGCGATCGCGGTGGGCCTCGCCCGCGCCGGAGCCGACATCGTCCTGCTCAGCCGCACCAGGGACCTCGACGGGGTGGCGGCCGAGGTCGCGGCGACGGGCCGCCGGGTCGAGCGGCTCGCGGTGGACCTGGCGGACCTCCCCGGCGTCGAGCCGGCCGTGTCCCGGCTGCTCGCCAGGCAGCAGATCGACATCCTGGTCAACAACGCCGGCGTCGTCCACCAGGAACAGGCGACCGAACTGGAGCTCCGGCACTGGCGGCGGGTGCTGACGGTGAACCTGGACTCGGTCTTCGTGCTGTCCCAGGCGGTCGGGCGGCAGATGCTGGCCCGCTGCCACGCGGCCGACAACCACCCCCACCGACCGAGCAACGGCAAGATCATCAACATCGCGTCGCTGCTCAGCTTCCAGGGCGGCATCCGGCTGTCGGCGTCCACCGCCAGCAAGAGCGCGGTCGCCGGCCTGACCAAGGCGCTGGCCAACGAGTGGGGGCCGCACGGCGTGCAGGTCAACGCGATCGCCCCCGGGCACATCGCGACCAGGAGCACGGCGCCGATCCGCAGGGACGGCGACCGCGAGGCCGCGATCCGCTCCCGCATCCCCGCCGGCCGCTGGGGCCGGCCCGCCGACCTGGTCGGCGCGGCGATCTTCCTGGCGTCGGCGGCGTCGGACTACGTCAACGGCCACGTCCTGGCGGTGGACGGTGGCTGGTTGGCGCGGTGACCCGGCTCGGGGGGCGCGGTCAGTCGCCCGTGTGCAGGGCGGTGAGCAGCGCCTCGATCGCGATCCGCGGCTTGACGTTGCGCTCCAGCGCCTCACGGCAGGCCAGCACGGCCTCCAGCCGGCGCAGCACCGTCTCCGGCCGCCAGCGGCGGGCGGCGGTGGCGACGTCGTCGGCGTGGTCCGGGTGGGTCAGGGCGGCCCGCGCGCCCGTGGCCGTCACGAGCACGTCGCGGTAGAAGCCGGCCAGGTCGACCAGCGCCCGGTCGAGGGCGTCCCGCTGTGTGCGGGTCGCCCGCGACTTCTGCCGCTTCTCCAGATCCTTGATCGCGCCCTTGGCGCCCCGGGTCGCCGACGCGGTGCCCTTCCCGGTGCCCCCGGCCCCCAGCGCCGTCTCCAGCGCCTGGCGCTCGGCCTCGTCCAGCGCCCCGCTCACCGCGGCCGCCTCGGACTCCGCCGCCCTGACGAGGTCGTCGGCGCGGGCGAAGACGTCGGCGAGCCGACGCAGCCCCAGCGGGGCCGCGAGCACGGCGTCCCGCCGGGCGCGGGCCTCGGGGTCGGTGGCCAGCCGGCGGGCGCGGCCCACGTGACCGCCGCAGACGCTCGCCGCCCACCGGGCGGTGTCCTCGTCCAGCCTGTCCCTGCGGTGCAGCACGTCGGCGATCGCGTCGGCGGACGGCGTGCGCAGCGCGACGACCCGACAGCGCGACCGGATCGTCACCGAGACGTCCTCCGGGTGGTCCGAGGGCGCGCAGAGCAGGAACACGGTCCGCGCCGGCGGCTCCTCGACGGCCTTGAGCAGCGCGTTCGCCGCGCCCTCCGTGAGGCGGTCCGCGTCCTCGACCAGCACCACCTGCCACCGGCCGGTGGTCGGCCGACGCGCGGCGAGCTGCACCAGCGACCGCATCTCCGAGACGGAGATCGACAGGCCGTCGGGCACCACGACCCGCACGTCGGCGTGCGTGCCCGCCATCGCCGTGTGGCAGGCGGCGCACTCGCCGCAACCGGGTCCGCGCTCGTCGGGACGGGTGCACTGGAGCGCGGCGGCGAAGGCCCTTGCCGCGACCGACCGCCCGGAGCCGGGCGGCCCGGTGAACAGCCACGCGTGGGTCATGGCGCCGGGCGCGACGGCCCGGCCCGCCACGAGGTCGTGGGCGGCCCTCGCCGCCGCCCCGAGCACGGCCACGGCCTCGGGCTGTCCGACGACGTCGGCCCACACCCCGTCGGGAGTCATCGTCATGGGCGCCACGGACCCGCTGGGCGCGCTGGACGCGGTCGTCACTGCGCCTCCGCGCCCGCCGCCAGCGAGGACGGCCCGTCCGGCATCACGACCCGCCGCTCGGCCAGCACCGGCCGCACGGCCTCCCGGACGCGCCGGGCCACCTCGTCCGCGGCCCCGTCCCCGTCGACCACGACGTACCGGTCGGGGTCGGCGGCGGCCATCTCGGTGAGGATGCGCTGCACGCGCCAATGGTGCTCCATGCCGTCCCAGCCGTTCGCGTCGGGACGGGCGTCCCCGAGGCCCGCGGGGTCGCGGTCGAGCAGCACGGTGACGTCGGGCCGCAGCCGCCCGGTCGCCCAGTCCGCGAGCCCCTCCAGCTCGGCCGCGCCGAGCCCGCTGGACGCGCCCAGGTGCGCCAGGGGGCTGTCGACGAACCGTTCCATGACGACCAGCGCGCCGGAGGCCAGGGCCGGCCGGATCCGCCGTTCCACCACGTCCGCCCGCACCGCCGCCGCGACCAGCGCGTGCGCCCTGGCCCCGGACAGCGACGCGCCCTCCAGCACGCCCCGCAGCCGCCGCTCGTCCAGCGCCGGGTCCCCGGCGAGGACCACGTCGCGTCCGCCCGCCCGCAGCCACTCGGCGAGCCGCTGGGCCTGGGTGGCGGTGTCGGCGATCGTGTCGCCCTCCACCGCGATCAACAGGCCGCCCCCGCCCCTGCGGCGGTCGTCGCCGCCCCGCAGGGCGTGCAGCAGGTCGGACAGGATCGGCTCGGAGCGCCGGTCGTCCATCTGCCGGTAGGCGACCACGCCGACGACGGCCGCGACGAGCCCGGCCCCCAGCAGCACCGGCCGGGTGCCGTCGATCTGCATCTCCTCGCCGAACACCGTGACCGTGCGCGGCCGCACCAGGCCGACCAGCAGCGGGACCACGGCCGTCGCCCCGAACAGGATGATCTTCATGATGAGCTGGACCATGGCGTTGGTCCGCCCGCGCACCGCGTCCTCGACCTGCGAGCCGATGATCGTCTGCCCTGTCAGGAAGGCCGCGCCGGCGCAGTAGCCGACCAGCGTCACCGCCGCCAGCGCGACCCACAGGTGCGGGGCCAGGGCGACGACGACCAACGCGAGCGCCGCGAGCACGATGGCGATGCCGAACAGCCGGTTGTGCGGCAGGCGCTGGGCCAGGCGGGGCGCGGTGGCCATGCCCAGGCCCAGCCCGAGGAACACCGCGAAGAAGAGCATGCCGTAGGCGGTGTCCCCGCCGGACAGGCTGGCCGCGTACAGCTTGGCGCACGCGATCACCGCACCGCCCGCGGCGAACGCGCCGGCGATCCCGACCAGCAGGCCCCGGATCAACGGGGTGGTGCCGATGAACCGCACGCCCTCGCGGAGCATCGCGAACAGGCCGGGCTGTTCGAGGCCCTCCCTGGGGGTGCCGACGGGGGCCTGTGTCGGCCCGCGTCCCCTCCGCCGCCCGGAGATCTCCTTGATCCGGGTCGCCAGCACCACGGCCGAGGTCAGGTAGAGCAGGCCGTTGATGATCACGATGATGTAGGCGAGACCGAGCTCGCTGCGCAGGTTGAGGGTCGGCCCCACCGCGGAGATCGCCGAGAACAACCCGGCGGCGGTGATCACCGAGATGCCGTAGGTCATCACCAGGCCGAGCTGGTTCGCGGTCTCCACCTGGTCCGGCCGGCGCAACAGGTTCGGGATCGACGAGTCCTTCGCCGGGATCCAGAACAACGCGCAGACGCCGATGAGGAAGTTCGCGATGAGCAGCCACCACAGCTCGCCGACGAACGCGATCGACAGGAACAGGCCGCACCGCAGGAGGTCGGCGACCACCATCACCTTGCGCCGGTCGAACCTGTCCGCGAGCACGCCGCCCAACGGGCCGAGCAACATCGCCGGCAGCAGTTGGGTGGCCACCACGGCGCTGAGCGCGAAACTCTTCACCAGGTAGATGTCGGTCATCTTGGTGACGAGCGCGGACAACGCGAGCAGCGACAACCAGTCACCTATGCTGCACAGGGCGCAAACCATCCACAGTCGACGGAATGCGGGAATGGCGAGAACACTGCGTACCCGGTGCGCGGTGGACGCGCCGGAATCCGCCGGCCGCGCGGAGCCGGAACTCGCGTTCGCGTCCTGACCCGTCCGGATGGTCCTCACCCCCGATCCGACCAGCGAACTTCGTGTTCGCCTGCGCCCAGCGTAGCCGGGGCGGGGGAACGGCAGGACACGGTCGCGTCGGACCTGGTCGGGACGGGCGGCGGGCGTTCTCGGAAAAACGGCGCCCGCGCCGGTCCGCCGCGAAGTCGAGATCGGAATACATCACGTCCCGCGCACCGACCGGTCACGATTCCCGCACGAATTCAAGATCACGAATAGCCGTGTGTTTCTCGCGGAGACCGGCGCGCGGCGGGACGGCGCTCGGGAAGCCGAAACGACCGGTGCCCGGCACCACGTCAGAAGACGCGGCGCCGGGCACCGATGTCGGAGGGCGGTGAAGGACCCGCCCGCTCAGGAGGACTTCGCGGCGGCCTTGCGCCGGGTCGTCGTCTTCTTCTGGGCCGGCCCCTTCGCCCGCTTCTCGGCCAGCAGCTCCGCAGCCCGGTCGAGGGTCAGCGACTCCACGTCGTCCCCCTTGCGCAGCGACGCGTTGGTCTCGCCGTCGGTCACGTAGGGGCCGTAGCGCCCCTCCTTGACCACGATCGGCTTGCCCGAGGTCGGGTCGTCGCCGAGCTCCTTCAACGGCGGCGCGGCCGCGGCGGTGCGCCGGCCCCGCTTCTTCGGCTCGGCGTAGATCTTCAGCGCCTCCTCGATGGTGACGGTGAAGATCTCGTCCTCGCTGGCCAGCGACCGGGAGTCCGACCCCTTCTTCAGGTACGGCCCGTACCGGCCGTTCTGCGCGGTGATCTCCTCACCGCTCTCCGGGTCGACCCCGACCACCCTCGGCAGCGACAGCAGCCGGAGCGCGTCCTCCAGGGTGAGCGTGTCCAGCGACATGGACTTGAACAGGCTGCCGGTGCGCGGCTTCTCCTTCGCGCCCTCCGGCAGCACCTCGGTCACGTACGGGCCGAACCTGCCCTCCTTGGCGACGATCTCGTGCCCGGTGGCCGGGTCGACCCCCAGCGACCGCCCCTCCTGCGGGGTGGCGAACAGCTTCTCGGCGATCTCCGAGGTCAGCTCGTCCGGCGGCAGGTCGTCGGGCAGGTTCGCCCGCTGCGACTCCCCGTCCACCTCGCGCTCCAGGTACGGGCCGTACCGCCCCACCCTGACCACGACCGTGTGCCCGGCGTCGTCGGTGAACAGCGGGATGGAGTTGACCTCCCTGGCGTCGATCTGCTCGACGCTGGAGCCGACGAGCTTCTTCAGCCCGCCCGCACGGCCCACCGAGCCCTCCGGGCCAACCGCGCCGCCGAAGTAGAACCCGGACAGCCAGGTCGTGCGCTCCTGCCGACCGGCCGCGATGGCGTCCAGCTCGTCCTCCAGCGCGGCGGTGAAGTCGTAGTCCACCAGCCGGCCGAAGTGCCGCTCCAGCAGCCCGACCACGGCGAAGGCCACCCACGAGGGCACCAGCGCCGAGCCCTTCTTCCACACGTAGCCGCGGTCCTGGATGGTGCTGATGATCGACGCGTAGGTGGAGGGACGCCCGATGCCCAGCTCCTCCAGCGCCTTGACCAGGCTCGCCTCCGTGTAGCGCGGCGGCGGGTTCGTGGTGTGCCCGTCCGGGGTCAGCTCGGTGGCGTGCACGCCCTGGTCCCGGCGCAGCCGGGGCAGCCGGGTCTCGGCGTCGTCCGCCTCGCCACCGGCCTCGGCGTCCACCGCCTCGACGTAGGCCTTGAGGAACCCGGCGAACGTGATCGTCCGGCCGGACGCGGCGAAGGTGCACTCCTCGCCCGACGCGGCCGTGCCGGTGATCCGCACACTGAGCGTGGTGCCCTTGGCGTCGGCCATCTGCGAGGCGATCGTGCGCTGCCAGATCAGCTCGTAGAGCTTGAACTCGTCGGCCTCCAGCTCCCTGGCCACCTCGCCGGGGGTGCGGAACACCTCGCCGGCCGGCCGGATCGCCTCGTGCGCCTCCTGCGCGTTCTTGACCTTGCGCGTGTACTGGCGGGGCTTGTCGGCCACGTGCTGCGCCCCGTACAGCTCACGCGCCTGCGTCCTGGCCGCCGCGATCGCCGTGTCGGACAGCGTCGTGGAGTCGGTCCGCATGTAGGTGATGTAGCCGTTCTCGTACAGGCGCTGCGCGGTGCGCATCGTCCGCTCCGCCGAGAACCGCAGCTTGCGGCTGGCCTCCTGCTGGAGCGTGGAGGTCATGAACGGCGCGTACGGCTTCCGCGTGTACGGCTTCTCCTCGACGTTGGTCACGACCAGGTCGGCGTCGGCGAGGCCCGCGGCCAGCCGGCGCGCGTCGGCCTCGTCCAGCCGCCGGACCTCGTCGGAGCGCAGCCGGCCGTCCGGGCCGAAGTCCCTGCCGGTCGCCACCCTGGCGCCGTCCACCGCCACCAGGCGGGCGCCGAACGTGCGGGGCTCGTCCTCGCCGCCGGTCGCGCCGTCGGCCCGGAGCACGGCCGAGATGTCCCAGTAGGAGGCGGGCACGAAGCGCATGCGCTCCCGCTCGCGCTCCACGACGATCCGCGTCGCCACCGACTGCACCCGGCCGGCCGACAGCTTCGGCATGACCTTCTTCCACAGGACCGGGCTGACCTCGTAGCCGTAGAGGCGGTCCAGGATGCGGCGGGTCTCCTGCGCGTCGACCAGGTGCTGGTCCAGCTCCCTCGGGTTGGCCGCGGCCTCCCGGATCGCCGGCTCGGTGATCTCGTAGAAGACCATCCGGCGCACCGGCACCTTCGGCTTGAGCGTCTCCAGCAGGTGCCAGGCGATCGCCTCGCCCTCGCGGTCGCCGTCCGTCGCGAGGTAGAGCTCGTCGACCTCCTTCAACGCCTCCTTGAGCTCGCTGACGGTGGCCTTCTTGTCCGGGGTGACGACGTACAGCGGCTCGAAGTCGTGGTCGACGTCGACGCCGAGCCGGGCCCAGGGCTGCCCCTTGTACTTGGTGGGCACGTCGGCGGCGCCCCGTGGCAGGTCGCGGATGTGGCCGCGCGAGGACTCCACGAGGAAGTCCTTGCCCAGGTAGGAGGCGATCTTGCGGGCCTTCGCGGGGGACTCCACGATCACCAACCGGCGACCGCTGGAGCCTCCGCTCCCGCCGCTTCTCCTCGTCCGTGTCGACCCAGCCACGCTGCCCTGCTCTCTGCTCTACCTGTTGTCCCGGCCCGCCAGTGTGCACCGAGTGCAGCCCCGCTCGCTGCGCCGGGTGACGGAAGAGGCTCGCACAGACACGCGGGGAGAGCAGCCCCTCCCTGCCCCGTCCACCCGTCCGGGGTGGGCCGCGTCACCTCGTCACGGCCCCGCGCCGCCGGCGGTCGCCGGGACGGGCACCCCTCGACCAACCTGGCGTCCTTCACCAGCTCACAGTGGTTCTCCCCCACCCGTCTCCCCCGGTCCGGCCGCCCTCCCGGGCGCGCCAGGAACGCGGTCGCGGGCGCCGGCCGGGGCGACGAGGAGCGACCCACCGGAGCGAGCCCGACAGTAATTCGTCCGTTTGGGTGAAGATCGCCGTGGGGAACGGGTCACGTCACCGGCCAGTCCTCCGGGCCGCAGCCCGCCGGCGGGCCACCGACCAGCTCCACGAGCCGCCCCAGGCGACGCCGGCCCGACACCCGGAGGCCGGGACCACCCCCTCGGGGACCGACCAGCGTGGCGGGCAGGCCGGCGCGGGCCAGCGTCGCGGCCAACGACCGGTGGGTGTCGGGCGCGTGCGGGTCCAGCCCCATCAGGTAGCCGCCGGGAACCGCGCGCCCCGCGACCAGCGCCCACAGCCGGAGCACCGGACCGTCCAGCTCGAAGTCGGGCGGAACAGCCTTGACCGCGCCCCGCAGCCATCCGGCGGCGAGGGGCACGAGATCCGCGCGGACGGCGGTGCGCACCAGCGGCGAGCCCTCGTCGGAGGTGGCGATCTCCGCCTCCACCCCGCGCTCGGCACACGCCGCCAACAGCGCGTCGGCCCGCCAGCGATCCGGCACGACGGCGGACACCCTGGCCGCGGTGCCCCTGCCGAAACTCACCGCCTGCCCCGGTCCACACAACGGACCGGCCAGGTCGGCCACGCGGGGCCCTCGGGCGTCGGCGGAGAAGAAGGACAACTGCCCCACACCCGGGAGCGTAGAACGTTTGTTCGAAACCGGAAACCTCGGTCCCCGCGACACGCCACCCCCTCCCCGTCCTCCCCACCTGACCTTGTCCGTCTTCCTGTGCTCGTTGTCTCTTCCTGCGCTTGTTGTGTCTTCCTGTGTTCGTTGTGTCTGCCTGTGTTCGTTGTGTCTTCCTGTGTTCGTTGTGTCTTGCCGCGTTCGTTGCGCCTGAGTGTGTTCGTTGTGCCTGCGTGTGATCGCCGCGTCTGCCTTGCTGCTTGCCTGGCGGCGCTGACGGCACTGTCCTGCCTGTCCGTGCCGACCTGTCCACCCGTCGCCCCCTCGGTCGTCACGGGACCGACCGCGAGGTCAGGAGGGCGTGGGCGAGGTGGGTGAGCCGCCGGCACGGGAGGGGATGGGCGCGCTCGACCGCACCGCGTCGAGCGCCCGGCAGCTCGGGGCGCGCTCACGCGCCCGCTCGAGGTCACGGCTGACGCGCAACTCGTCGGTCGGGTCGCGGAACTGGTCGAGCTGCTGCCGCAGGTCCCGGCTCACCCCCTGCACGACCTGCTGGAACTGCTGGGGGTTGGCCGGGTTGGCCTGGTCGATCCGCACCTTGGCCCCGTCGACGCTCTGCTTGACCCCGGCCAGGGCCTCCCCGGTCCGCCGCGCCACCTCTCCTGCCGCCGGCTCCGGTGGCGACTGCTGCAACTCGCGCAGCGTGCCCATGGCCCGCTCCAGCGCCGTGGACCCCTCCCCCAGCGACTGGCTGTAGGACGCCTTGAGCTGGGCGGTGTCGGCTCCGGTCGGCTGGGTGCCCAGACTCCTGGTCAGCGCGGTGCGCAGTTCCAGGTCCACACCGCAGAAGCTGTTCACCCACCGCACGCGGGGGTCGCCGGTGGGCGCCGCGCTCTGCTCGGTCAGGGCGGTCGTCTGCTCACTGGGCCCCTGGTTCGCGGTGCACCCCAGGAACGGGAGTGTCACGAGGGCCAGGAGCGGGATCAGCTCACGTCGCACGGGCTCCCCCTTCGCGCCGGCCTGCTCGGCCGCGTGGGCGTGCTGTCGGGTCGGCGTCGCGCGTCGAGGACAGGCGCCCGGGGCGCGCACGACCGCCGACCACGGCGAACGTACCGCCGGTCCCCGCGTGTCGCCGGTCGACGCCGGCGGTTCACCCGCCCGTGCCGTCCCTCCTCTCCCTCCCCCCGCACGACGACCGGGGCCGGCCCCGTGTCAGGGCCGACCCCGGCGGCGGTCGACCAGGCGTCCTGGCGCGTCCTGATCAACCGCGAGTCGTGCGCGCTCCCGTCGGGCGACGGGTCAGACCACCGCGCTGTTGGTCTCGTGCGCGGGCGATGACTCGGCGATCGCGGTGCTCCGCCGCTTCGACACGGTGATCGCGCCGACGATGACCGCGACGGCCACCAGGGCGATGACGGCCCGCACCGCCGGGGAGGCGTCCGCGCCCACCGAGAAGGTGACGATCGCCGGCGCGATCAACACCGACACCAGGTTCATCACCTTGATCAGCGGGTTGATCGCCGGGCCGGCCGTGTCCTTGAACGGGTCGCCCACAGTGTCGCCGATGACGGTGGCGGCGTGCGCCTCGGAGCCCTTGCCGCCGTGGTACCCGTCCTCCACCAGCTTCTTGGCGTTGTCCCACGCGCCGCCGGAGTTCGCCAGGAAGATCGCCATGAGGGTGCCGGTCGCGATGGCGCCGGCCAGGTAGCCGGCCAGCGGGCCGACCCCGAGACCGAAGCCCACGGCGATCGGCGCCAGGACCGCCAGCAGCCCCGGGGTGGCCAGCTCGCGCAACGAGTCCTTGGTGCAGATGTCCACGACCCGCCCGTACTCCGGCCGCGTCGTGCCGTCCATGATCCCCGGGTTGTCCCGGAACTGGCGTCGCACCTCGAAGACCACCGCGCCGGCGGCACGGGAGACCGCGTTGACCGCGAGCCCGGAGAACAGGAAGACCACCGCGGCGCCGACGGCGAGGCCGACCAGCGTGCTCGGACTGAACACGGCGTAGTCCTCGAGGTCGAACACGCCGCCGACCTTGCCGAGCGCCTCCTTGATCGCGTTGTTGTACGACCCGAACAGGGCACTCGCCGCGAGCACCGCCGTGGCGATCGCGATGCCCTTGGTGATCGCCTTGGTCGTGTTGCCCACCGCGTCCAGCTCGGTGAGGATCTGCGCGCCCTGGCCGTGCACGTCGCCGGACATCTCCGCGATGCCCTGCGCGTTGTCGCTCACCGGGCCGAAGGTGTCCATCGCGACGATCACGCCCACGGTGGTGAGCAGACCGCAGCCGGCGAGCGCGATGGCGAACAACGCCACCGTCACCGAACCGGAGAGCAGGAAGGCCCCGTAGACCGCGCCGCCGATGACGATCGCCGTGTACACGGCCGACTCGAAGCCCACCGAGATGCCGGACAGGATCACGGTCGCCGCGCCGGTCAGCGAGGTCTTCCCCACGTCGCGCACCGGGCGGTGCTCGGTGCCGGTGAAGTAGCCCGTCAGCCAGAGGATCACGCCGGCGAGCACGATGCCGATGATCACGGCGACGGCGGCGATCAACGCCGGGTTGCCCTCGGTGCGCTCGCCGCCGTTCAGCGCGGAGAAGCTCGCCGGCAGGTAGGCGAACGCGGCGACGGTGCACAGCACCGCCGAGATGACCGCGGAGATGTAGAACGACCGGTTGATCGCGGACAGGCCGTTCTCACCGGTCCTGGCGTTGGTGACGTACACGCCGATGACCGCGGTCAGCACCCCGATCGCCGGCACGATGAGCGGGAACAGCAGACCCTGCACGCCGAACGCCGCGGTGCCGAGGATCAGCGAGGCGACCAGCGTGACCGCATAGGACTCGAACAGGTCCGCCGCCATTCCCGCGCAGTCGCCCACGTTGTCGCCCACGTTGTCGGCGATCGTGGCCGCGTTGCGCGGGTCGTCCTCGGGGATGTTCTGCTCCACCTTGCCGACCAGGTCCGCGCCGACGTCGGCCGCCTTGGTGAAGATGCCGCCGCCCACCCGCATGAACATCGCCAGCAGCGCGGCGCCGAACCCGAAGCCCTCCAACACCTTCGGCGCCTGGCCCGCGTAGACGAGCACGACGACGGCCGCGCCGAGCAGGCCGAGGCCCACGGTGGTCATGCCGACGACGCCGCCGGTCCGGAACGCCACCCGCATCGCGCGCTCGCGACCGCGCTCCTCCCTGGCCGCCGCCGCGACCCGCACGTTCGCGCGGGTGGACAGCCACATGCCCAGGTACCCGATGGCCGCCGAGAACCCGGCGCCCACCACGAAGAACAGGGACCGCCCCACCCGCTCGCCGACATCGTCCGCCGGCAGCAGGAACAGCAGCAGGAACACGATGACGACGAACACGCCGAGCGTTCGGAACTGGCGGTTGAGGTAGGCCGCCGCGCCCTCCTGCACCGCCCTGGCGATGTCCTGCATGGTCGGGGTGCCCTGGCCGGCGGCCAGCACCTCCCGGAGCAGGACGTACCCGACGGCGAGGGCGGCCAGGGCGACCACGGCGACCACGGCGACTACGCCGCGGTCACCACCGGAGAGCTCGAGGCCCTCCGCGAGGATCAGCCGGGACATCCGTCCTCCTGGTGATGACAGCTATGGAGGCGCCAGGAGCCGGCGGTTGCGTCGGCTCCGACGCCGGGGAAGAAGCGCGCCGCCCGTGTGGGCGGCGTCACGAGCGCGGAGTCTATTCCGCCGCCTAGTGGCTCAGTTCACTGTGTGACCCTCACCGCTCTCGAACGGCCGATTTTCGGGCGTTTGTATCGATCAAGAACGACAGAAAGAGAGCAGTCAGGCGCTCTCCGCGACGGGTGAGGGTCCACATCGGACCGCGTTGACGACTCTCGGTTTCTCGATCACCCATATGGTCGTCTACATTGCGGGGTTTTCCTTCGTCCGGGTTGGTCCAGTCGTCGGTTCCGCTGTCGGTCCGATGTGACACGCTCGACGTCGTGGGTGGACAGGACCGCGGACACGCGTTGCTGAACCGGGTACTGGCCGGTGTTCCCGCCGGCGAGGACCCCGTGACCCACGTCGCCCACATCCCCGAACGACGGGCGCGGACGGTCGAGTGGCCGAAGTGGACGCCGACCGAGCTCCGGGACGCCCTCCGGGCGCGGGGTGTCGAGCGCCCGTGGACCCACCAGGTGGCGGCCGCGGAAGCCGCGCACGGCGGCCGCCACGTGGTGGTGGCGACGGGCACCGCGTCCGGCAAGTCCCTCGCCTACCAGCTCCCCGTCCTCTCGCGGCTGCTCACCGACCCCAGGGCCACCGCGCTCTACCTCGCCCCCACCAAGGCGCTCGGCGCCGACCAGCTCCGCTCGGTGTCCGACCTCGACCTCGCGGGCGTCCGCGCCGCGGCCTACGACGGCGACACCCCCATGGCCGATCGCGACTGGGTCCGCGCCCACGCCCGGTGGGTGTTCACCAACCCCGACATGCTCCACCGGGGCGTGCTGCCCGCCCACGGCCGCTGGGCGACGTTCTTCCGGCGCCTCGCCTACGTCGTCATCGACGAGTGCCACGCCTACCGCGGCGTGTTCGGCTCCCACGTCGCGCTGTTGCTCCGCCGGCTCCGGCGCGTCGCCCGCCGCTACGGCGCTGACCCGGTGTTCGTGCTGGCGTCGGCGACCGTGGCCGAACCGGCCCGCTCCGCCTCCGTCCTGTCCGGAGTGGACTGCGTGGCGGTGACGGAGGACGGCTCACCCCGGGGCGCGCGCACGATCGCCCTGTGGGAACCGCCGCTCCTGGAGGACCTGGCGGGCGAGAACGGCGCCCCGGTTCGCCGCTCGGCGGGCGCGGAGGCGGCGCGCATCCTGACCGACCTCGTGGTGGAGGGGGCGCGGACACTCACGTTCATCCGCTCCCGGCGCGGGGCGGAACTCACCGCGCTCGGCGCCCGTCGACACCTGTCCGAAGTAGACAGTGACCTGGTGGAGCGGGTCGCCGCCTACCGCGGCGGATACCTGCCCGAGGAACGCCGGGCACTCGAACGGGCGCTGTCGGACGGCCGGCTGCTCGGCGTCGCCACGACCAACGCCCTGGAACTCGGCGTGGACATCGCCGGTCTCGACGCGGTCGTGGTCGCCGGCTACCCGGGCACCCTGGCCTCGTTCTGGCAGCAGGCGGGCCGCGCGGGCAGGGCAGGGGACGGCGCGCTGGTGGTGTTCGTGGCCAGGGACGACCCGCTCGACACCTACCTCGTGCACCACCCCTCCGCGATCCTGGATCGCCCGGTGGAGGCCACGGTGCTCGACCCGGGCAACCCGTACGTGCTCACGCCCCAGCTCGCCTGCGCGGCGGCCGAACTCCCCATCACCAGCGAGGAGCTGCCCACCCTGGGCGGCGCCGCCGCCGTCGAGGCACTCGACGCCCTGACCAGCGACGGCGTGGTCCGCCGCCGCCCGGCGGGCTGGTACTGGGTCGCCCACGACCGTCCGCACTCCGACGTGGACATCCGGGGCTCCGGCGGGGAACAGGTCGCCGTGGTGGAGGCGGACACCGGACGACTCCTGGGCACCGTCGACCCGGCCTCCGCGTGCGCCAGCGTCCACCCGGGAGCGCTGTACCTCCACCAGGGATCGTCCTACGTGGTGGACGACCTGGACCTCGACAACGGGTTGGCCCTGGTCCACGCCGAGGATCCGGAGTGGACCACGGTCCCCCGCGACCTCATCGACATCACCGTCGTGCGCACCCTCCGCGAGGAGCGGCACGCCGGGGTGTCGGTGTGCCTCGGCGAGGTCGACGTGACGACCCAGGTCACCAGCTACCTCCGCCGACTGCCCTCCGGCCGGGTCCTCGACCAGGTGCCGCTCGACCTCCCGCCCCAGACCCTGCGCACCCGCGCCGTCTGGTACACGGTCAGCGCCGACCTGCTGCACGGCAGCGCGCCGGGGGGCGCCGGACTGGTCCCGGCGCGTGTCCCCGGCGCGCTGCACGCCGCCGAGCACGCGGCGATCGGCCTGCTACCGCTGTTCGCGACCTGCGACCGGTGGGACATCGGCGGTGTGTCCACAGCCCTGCACGCTGACACCGGGGAGGCGACGGTGTTCGTGCACGACGGTCACCCCGGGGGAGCCGGCTTCGCCGACCGCGGCTTCGCCGCGCTGGTCCCCTGGTTGTCCGCGACGCGGGAGGCGATCTCGTCCTGCGAGTGCCCGGCGGGTTGCCCGTCCTGTGTTCAGTCGCCGAAGTGCGGGAACGGCAACGAACCACTGGACAAGGCGGGCGCGGTGGCCGTCCTGGACGTCGTGCTCCGGGCCATCCGGGCCGACGCGACGGCGACCAGCGCCTGAGGTGTGTCGGGCGGCCCGACGGCTGCGGGGGCCGGCGGCCACCCGACGCACACCTCCAACATCGTCATCAGGCCGCCCTGCTGGCCGCCAGGGGCTGCCCGACCATCGCCTCGTCCTTGCGGCAGGCCGACAGCAGGGCGTCCCGCACCACGTCGATGTGCGGCAACTGCCAACCGCACACCTGGGGCTTGACGCGCCAGTGCACCACGCCATGCTGGAACGGCGAAGGCGGCAACGGAATCCAGCTCCCCCTGCCGTGCAGGACGACGTCCGGGTGCTCCGACAGCTCCGAGCGGGAGGGGCTCCCGTGGTCGGCCGGATCCGACGCGGTCAGGAACAACCAACGGCCGGTGGGAGTGGCGGCGATAGGCACCGGGACGCCCGCGGCGCGCAGGGCGGCGGCGGTGCGGCGGCCGAGTTCCCCGCCCACTTCCACCGCGTCCACGACGAACCCGGTCGCGACGAGGAGGGTGTAGGGCCGACCGCTCCACCACGAGGCGACGTGCTCGGGGTCGGTGCCGACGCGCTGGGCCCAGTCCTGGTGCACCGGCACCGGTCCCTCGTTCCGCGCGCCGTCGCGGCCCTCCCACCGAAGCCCCGCCGGATAGGTACCGGGCAGGACCGGCCAACCACGCCACGCCAGGCCGATGGCCTCCGCGCGCAGCTCGATCCGGAACGCCCCGCGCCAACTATCCGACCACTCCATCGCCCGTCGCCTCCTCTGTTCCGGGGTGCCGTCCGGCGCCCTCGCCACACACAACGGCAGCCCGGACGCGCTCGATAACGCCGCGTCGGCAACCGGTCGCTCCGGCACGGTGAACGCCGTCCCGCGCGGTCGGCGACTGATAAGGAACCCCCTGCGGCTGCCGCCGCCCGCCCACCCGGCCGGGCGCAGGCTCCCGCCGCTCGTCGCGGGCAGCCGACCGTTCGTCGCGTTTCCCCACTCGACGGTCTTTTGCCGAGCCATTCCCGTCCATCTCAGCCGATCGTGTTTCGTTCTCGCGCATCGCACGCGTGCCCGCGCGTGCGCCGACGTTGCTCTGAGCCAGTGGGCGGAATGAGGGCGTGCTGGAGTGGCCCCGTGGCTGGTTGACTGGGGTTGGCTGGCCTTCCAGCCACGGGGCACCCTCGTTGGTCGTTCATGGGAGTGCGCATCACCTCCTTTCTCGCCCGACGGGTCGGGCGGTTGGTCGGATGGGTGGAACGGCGTCCCCTTGACCCCGAAGCCCCCTCGACCCCAGGCCGTTCCGGTTCCCCGATCCCCTGTCCTCTTCCATGGCCCCTGCGCGCCCCGCCTCGGCGAGATGACGTCGGTTCCTGCCCGAAGTCCGCGCTGGGGCTCCCCATGCGGTGACATCCGTCAGGACGTCACCCGTCGTGGAGCGCTCAGTCAGCCACGCCACCCAGGTGTGGCTGATCTGTCAGGCCGGATCTCCCGGGCCCGCGCGAGCTTTCGCGTGGGTCGCGGGAAAACCGCCGAGTGGGCCGGACACCCCGGCTTCGATCTCGACCAGGGCGTCCCACTGTTCGAAGCGGCAGTTCGTGACCTGGGTCCGCATGCTCTCGGCGATCCATCGGGCACGGTCGCATGCCGCCTCGGGCCCGGACAGGGCGTGGGCGGCCGCCGCGAGGGCGGCCAGGTCGGCGGCGCTTTCGGCTCGGCGCCGTGTGATGGTCGCGACGGCGATCTGGACCACCACAGCCGTGACGACGAGAACGGCGAAGACCGTCGCGACGGCCAACAGCGTGGCCGAGCCGTCGTCACGATTCGTTCCGTGCCGCCATGTCCGTCGCATGCGGCGTGGGATGACCGGTGGGGGCAGGGACGTCATCTGGGGGTCTCCCGTTGATCTGTTGTTCCTGGTTCCAGGACCGCGTAGGCCTCGGCCCTGATTCGTATGCCGGGGAGCAGGACCGTGGGGCGATGGCTGACCCGCACCCGCACCGTGTCCCCGTCGACGTGGATGTCGAGATCCGCTTCTCCTGGGATGATCTGCCGAGCGGCTTCCGTCGCACGAGCGCGCTCTCCTCGTGCGGTCAGGCGGGCCGCCTCTCGTGCGGCGTCGGTACACCGCAGTTGAGTGATCAGAGCGGTGATCCCGGCCAGGGCCAGGGCAAGAACCACGACAACGGTGCAGATCCCGAGGGCGGTTTCGACCGTGACCGCTCCTCGGTCGCCGTGGCCGCGCCGCCGCACCCACCAGCTCATCCAGCGCCGCCAACAGTGCGATAAGCCACCTCTGCCACCGACGCCAGGGTTCGCCCTCGCGTCGGCACCAGGATTTCGGGGCTGGCGAGAGGGGCCCTCCACGGCCGGGGAACGTTCTACGCGCCTCATCAGAAGTTCACCGACAAGGCGCGGTTGATGAGCGAGGTCAACGCGGAGACGATCCCGTCTCCCTTGACGATCGCGTAGAGCACGGCGGCGAACGCCGCCGCGGCGATCGTGCCGATGGCGTATTCCGCAGTGCTCATGCCGTCGTCCGCGTTGGCCGCCGTGGTCACACGCCTGAGGATTCGCTGGAACATCGTGGGCTCCTTCCTGGCACCGGGTGGTGCCGTGACTGTGTTGTTCTTCCGCGCTGTGCGGGGATCAGAGGGGTCAGGCGTCACCAGGTATCGATGAGGCGATGGGCGAGGCCGAGGACGACGGGCACGACTCCCAGGCAGAGGAACGCCGGGAGGAAGCAGAGTCCGAGGGGCCCGGTGATCAGGACTCCCGCGCGTTGGGCGCGGGCCTCCGCGGTGTCCCTGGCCTCTGCTCTGAGTTCGGTGGCCAGTTGACGGGCGACGTCGGCCAGCGCGGACCCTGATCGTGCGGTCCGGCGGGCTGCTCGGGCGAGTTGGGCGGTGTCGGTGTGGTCCAGGGCGGGTGTCCACGCCGCGACGGGGTCCGCGCCGAGTGCGAGCAGTTCCCCCACCCGACGGAGGACGGCCGCGGCGGGCGGGGGCAGGCTGGTGGTCGTGGCGCGGACGGCGGCGGGGACGGGGAGGCCGGCGGCGAGGGACGCGGCCAGAAGGTCCCAGCCCGCGGCCAGCCGCAGCGGGTCAGACGGGGCGAGTCGCGAGGCGCGCCTGGAGTGCCGCCGCCAGGCGATGAGGCAGGTGGCGGTTGAGGCGCATCCGATCAACACGCCGGTCGTTCCCGTGACGAGGCTCGCGACGAGGAGTCCCACCGTTCCGGCGACCAGGACCGGCGCCCACTCTCGTCGTGGTCGGTGGGGCGCGGGCGGGTCGTGGCGCAGAAGGCTGGTGAGCCGAGTGCGGGAGACCACCGGGCCGGGAGCGACGAGCAGGACGACTGCCAACGTGGCGAGCGAGGCTGCCTGGGTCATCATGGCCGCGCCGCCTTGGCGGTGAGGCGGTTGCTCCAGCTCAGGCCGGCGCACACGAGGCAGGCTCCGATTGCCAGGAGCGCCTGGCCAGGCGCGCTCGTCGTGAGCACGCTCCACGGACTCGCCCCGATGGCCTCGCCGAGCAGGAGTCCCAACAGGGGCAGGGCGGCCAGGACCGCGGCAGTCGCGCGGGGGCCAGCCATTCCGGCGTGGACCTGACGTGCGAACCGGACCCGGTGTTCGAGATCGGCGCAGAGCGCGTCGACCAGGTCCGCCAGCGGGACCCCGAACCGTTCGGACAGGGCCCAGGCGTTGGCGAGCCCCTCCAACGCGTCCCCGAGGACGGGCTGTTGTTCCGAGATCGTCCGAAGCGCGGAAGCCATGTCCCCGCCCAGACGGGAGGTTGACGCGAACGCCGTGAGCACACCCGCGACCTGGGGGTCGGTGTCCGCCGCGGCTCCCTCCGCCGCGGTCGCGGGGTGTGCGCCGGCGCGGAGTTCGGCCACCAGGAGCCGGAGCGCTCGGGCGAGGTTCGCGAGGGCGGACACTCGGAGGGCTTCGGCGCGCCGGGCCCGCCAGCGGGACCACAGGGTGCCGGCGGACACCGCGCCGGCGACCCCGCCACCCGGCCCGGCGACGAGTGCCCCCGCGAGAGCTCCCGCCACGGCCAGTGAGGGCGTGGAGAGGGGAACAGCGGCCACCCACCGGTGGGCGAGACGACGGGCGCCTCGGCCGAGCGGGGAACGGATGCCACGCAGTCGGGAGCGGGCCGGGGCGGCGGGCCACAGGAGAACCGCCATGACGAGCAGGAGAGTGGTGGTCAGCATGTCGGCGGTTCCCCTCGCTCCGAGAGAAGGGCGTTCAGCCGCTCCCGTCCGGGTCCCCATCCGGTGGCGAGGGTCCAGGCGGGCGCGATCCGCACCCAGTCGCCGTCTCGTTCCAGCACGCCGACCGCGCTGAGGACGCGGCTTCCTCCGGGCTCACGCCGCATGTGCAGGACGAGTTGCACCGCTGCGGCGAGTTGGCTGTGCAGGGCGGCCCGGGACATGCCAGCGAGGGCCGCCAGGGCTTCGACCCTGGCCGGCACCTCCGCCGGGGAATTGGCGTGCAGTGTGCCCGCTCCCCCGTCGTGTCCCGTGTTGAACGCCGCGAGGAGGTCGCTGATCTCCGCGCCGCGCACCTCGCCGACCACCAGTCGGTCGGGCCGCATGCGCAGGGCCTGACGAACCAGGGTGCGCAGGGTGACCTCGCCAACCCCCTCGACGTTGGGTGGCCGGGCCACCAGGCGGACCACGTGGGGGTGGTCGGGGGCGAGTTCGCCCGCGTCCTCGACGCACACCACCCGCTCCTGGTGGGGGACGCAGCCCAGGAGGGCCGCGAGGAGTGTCGTCTTTCCCGAGCCCGTGCCGCCGACCACCAGGAAGGACAGTCGTGCGCGGACCACGGAGCGCAGCAGGTGCGCCGTGCCGGGGCCGAAGGCGCCGAGACGGAGGAGGGCGTCCAGGTCGTGGGCCGCCGGTCGGAGGACCCGGAGGGACAGGCAGGTGCCGCGGGACGCGATCGGTGGGAGGACGGCGTGGAGCCGGACCGATCCGCCCGTTCCGCCGGCGGGGCCGGCGGGCGCGGGAAGCCACCCGTCGACGAAGGGCTGTGCGTCGTCGAGCCTCCGTCCGGCGATCAGGGCGAGCCGTTGGGCGAGACGCCGAACGGCGTCCTCGTCGGCGAAGTGGACGTCGTGGACCCTGCTCAGTCCGCCGCCCCGGTCCACCCAGACCTCACCCGGCGCGCACACGAGGACGTCGGTGGTGGCGGGGTCGCGGAGGAGCGGTTCCAGCGGGCCGGCCCCGACGAACTCCCGTTGCAGCAGGCGGAGCGCGTCGAGCATGTCGACGTCGCCCACGACGCCCCCGGTCTCCGCGCGGACGGCGTCCGCGACCACGGCCGGGGTGACCTCGACGCCGGCTCCGGCGAGGCGTTGGCGCACGCGGTCCACGAGATCGGCGCTCACCGGGCACCTCCCGCGCCGGCCGCGTCGAGGGCGGAGAGGATCTTGCGGGCGGTTCGGGCGAGCGGTCCTCGGGGCCGGTGGGGGAGCCGGCCGCGATCGAGCGCGCTGGCCAGACCGGGTTCGGGGCGCATGGCGGCCAGCAGGGGCAGGTCCAGCGTGTTGGCGACGTCCCGCACGCCGAGGCCGCCGGGCGCCGGTCCCCGCACGACGAGGCGGAGGTGGGCCCCGCGTTCCGTCGCCATCCGCGCGACGGGCCCCGCGGCCGCACAGGCCCTGACCTCGGCGGGAACGACCAGGACCGTCAGGTCGGCGCGGTCGAGCGCCGCCAGGGCCGTGTCCGGCAGGTGTCGCGGCAGGTCGCACACGACGGTCTCGCCGGCGCGTCGTCCGGCCTCGACCACCGTGGCGACGGCGTCGGGCTCCGGCCCCCTGCCCTCCCGGTCGCAGGACAGGACGGTGAGCGGGGTGCCGTCCAGCACCGCGGTCGGCAGGGCCGCGTGCAAGGATGACGCGGCGACCCGTCCCCCGGTGAGCGCGAGTTCCGGCCACCGCATGCCTTCCGCTTCCTCGACGCCCAACACGAGGTCGAGTCCGCCGCCCAGGGGATCGCAGTCGACGAGCAGGGTGCGTTGGGCGCGACGGGCGGAGGCGATCGCGACGGCCGAGGCGAGCACGGAGGCTCCGCCGCCGCCCCGACCACCGAGCACCGTCAGCACCCGGCCGGCCACCGGTCCCGGTGACTCGTGGGCGTCGGCGAGGGCGCTGACGAGCCAGTGTTCGGCGGCCGGCAGGGCGAGCACCTTCTCAGCGCCGACGGCGACCGCGGAACGCCACACCGGTGGGGGTGGCTCGCCGGGGCAGACCACGAGCACGCCGCCTCGTCGGGGCATTCCGGCCGCCGCGCAGTCCGCGGCGGCGGTCGGGTCCAGGACCACCATCGGCGCCGCCGACCACCGTTGCCGCGCGGCCTCGGCGTCCGGCGCGCGCTCGAGTTCGCAACCGGCGGCGGCTGCCAGGCGCAGCAGGTCGTCCAGCAGGTCTCCGTCGTCGGCGAGGACGAGCGGTTTGGTCGTGTCCATCTGATCCCCCCGGATCGGTCCCCGCAGCACGGTCGCGGACCCTCGTCCGCCCTGGCCCGTCTGCGCCGTCCTCACGGTGGACCGGCGGCGGCCGCCCGCCAAGGACGCAAGATCAACATGTGGACAACCGGAGCGGCTGTGGATAACTACGTGCCCGTTGGAGTGACCTGGCCGGTTTCTGTCGGACTGTTCCGGCAGGATCGACCGGGGTGCTGTGTCCTCCGGGAAGACGAGGACGCGGACGACATCCCGACAACGACACGAAGCGAAGCCGACAGCATCCCGAAAGAAATCCGCTCAGGTGAAGACGGACCCCAACAGGGCGAAGGAAGGCTTACGGGACGTATCGGGAGACCAGGGCGCGCCGCCGAGGCGGGAGGCCGGAACCACCCCGGACATGGGACGACCCCCGCCAGGGGGGAGGGACGGGGGTCGCCGGAGTTCAGCCCCGGGGGGTCGAGCTGAACCCGTCCGGTGCAACACCGGACGCTTCTACTGTATCCCTCCGCTGCCGGGTGACGCCTCCCGTCCGTTCGAGGGACGCACGGAAAGGTGGTCACCCCCACCTATGCTGGGCGGCGTGACCGATGTCAGCAGTGGCCCGGCGTCGTCGGCCGACCGTCGGGTCGCGGCGTTCTTCGACCTGGACAGGACGGTCATCGCGAAGTCCAGCACCCTCGCCTTCAGCCGGCCCTTCTTCCAGGAGGGCCTCATCAACCGGCGGGCCGTGCTCAAGAGCGCGTACGCCCAGTTCGTGTTCATGCTCGCCGGTGCGGACGAGGACCAGACCGACCGGATGCGCGCCCACATCACCGCCCTGTGCGCGGGGTGGGACGTCGAGCAGGTGCGGGCGATCGTCGAGGAGACGCTGCACGACGTCGTCGACCCGCTGGTCTACAAGGAGGCCGCGCAGCTCGTCGCCGAGCACAGGGAGCGGGGCCACGACGTGGTGGTCGTCTCCTCGTCGGGCGAGGAGGTCGTCGGCCCGATCGCGCAGATGGTGGGGGCGACGGACAGCGTCGGCACCCGGATGGTCGTGGAGAGCGGCCGGTACACCGGGGAGGTCGACTTCTACTGCTCGGGCGAGGGCAAGGCGGAGGTCGTCCGCAAGCTCGCCGCGGAGCGGGGGTACGACCTGGCCGACTGCCACGCCTACTCCGACTCCATCGCCGATCTCCCCCTCCTGGAGGCGGTGGGCCATCCGACCGCCGTCAACCCGGACCGGGGGCTGCGCAAGGTGGCCGTGCAGCGCGGTTGGCCCGTCCTGGCCTTCTCGCATCCGGTGTCGCTGCGCGCGAGGATTCCCACCCCCTCCGGCACGGCCGTCGCCGCGGCGGCGGCCGCGGTCGGTCTCGGGGCCGTGGCCGCCGCCGGCGTGGCCTGGTACGGCCTGCGCCGCCGGCGGCGCTGCGAGGACTGAGGCGGCCGCTCGTCCTCCGTCCGGGGTGCCGTCGGAGTACGCGGTTACGGCGTGCAGCCGGAATCCGGGGAGGGCGTGCGCCATCCGTACCTGTACCGGTGCACTCGTCCGAGCCCTTGATGTGACGGCGCACACGGATTACAAAGGAGGTGCGGACAACCTGAAGGCCAGGGGCGATGCGAGGAGAAGCACCGCCCACCCCTGAAGGGCTCCGCGCGCGAGCCGCGGGCACCCACGCCTAGCACGCCGCGGGAGGCTTGTCGACAAGGGGCTGCGTATCGGGACGCCGGACGCCGAGCCCTGGAAGTACGACACGAGTGCACGCCTGGTAACCCGCACGCTCGCGCTGACTGGCGGCGCCCCCCGGAGTCTCACCGGGTGGGCGCCGTCGTCGCGTCCGGGGGCCGGGCCGCTCCGCCAGTCCCCGCGACTCACCTCATGGGTGCCTTCCCCCGCCTGTCCCCTTGCTGGCGGTTGTCTGGCGGCCGATGCCCTCGTCAAGGTGGTCCGAGGACCCCGGACGGGGGGCTGGCGCGCCGGCCAGGAGCCCGCTGAACGGCCGTTGACCCACCCCTGGGGCGTGAGTAACTTCCAGGGAAAATCTTGCAGTTGGTGAAGAGTTCTCAGGGGGCACCCGTGGCCAAGGCCCGCACCACCAGCCGCCGTGTCCTGACCACACTCGCCGCGGTGACCCTCGCCGGCAGCCTCGCACTGCCCTCCGACGCCGACCCCTCCTCACGCGCCGCCGCCGGAGCCCACGGCGCCTCCGCGTGGGCGAACGCCACGTTGCGCCGCATGTCGCTGGAGGAGAAGGTCGGCCAGCTCTTCGTCACCTACGCCTATGGCAGCGGGGCCGACAGCCGACATCCGAAGAACCAGGAGGAGTTCGGCGTCGACACTCCCGCCGAGGTGGTGCGGCGGTACCACCTGGGCGGGGTCATCTACTTCTCGTGGACGGAGAGCTTCGTCGACCCCAAGCAGGTCGCGGGCCTGTCCAACGGTCTCCAGCGGGCCGCGCTCACCTCGGGCGCCGGGGTCCCGCTGCTGGTCTCCACCGACCAGGAGCACGGCGTGGTCACCCGCTTCGGCGCGCCGGCGACGCAGTTCCCCGGCAGCATGGCCCTGGGCGCCTCCCGCAGCGTCGACGACGCCCGCGGGGCGGCCAGGATCGCGGGGGCCGAGTTGCGCGCGGTCGGGATCAACCAGAACTACGCGCCCGTCGCGGACGTCAACACGAACCCCGCGAACCCCGTGATCGGAGTCCGGTCGTTCTCGTCCGACCCGGGCCTCGCGGCCGAGATGGTGGCCGCCCAGGTGCGGGGCTACGAGGGCGAGGGCAGCCCCCGGCGCGGGGTCTCCGCGACCATCAAGCACTTCCCGGGCCACGGGGACACGAACGTCGACAGCCACAGCGGGCTGCCCGTGATCCACCACGACCGCGAGCAGTGGCGCCGGCTGGACGCGCCCCCGTTCCGCGCCGCCATCGCCCAGGGCGTCGACATGATCATGAGTGGGCACCTCGTGGTCCCCGGGCTCGACGACTCCCAGGAGCCCGCCACGGTGTCGCCGAAGGTGCTCACCGGGATCCTCCGCGAGGAGCTGGGCTTCCGAGGCGTCGTGATCACGGACTCGCTCCAGATGGACGCCGTGCGCGCGCGGTACCCCGACGCCGAGCTGGCGGTGCGCGCCCTGTTGGCCGGCGCCGACCAACTCCTGATGCCGCAGAACCTGCGCGCCGCCTACGACGGCGTGCTCGCCGCCGTGCGCTCGGGTCGCCTCTCCGAGCGCCGGATCGACGACAGCGTGCGACGCGTCCTCACAGTGAAGTTCAACCGGGGAATCCCGCACCAGCCGTTCGTCGACGAGACGGCGGTGGACAGGGTCGTGGGCACCCGGGAACACCTGGCCGCGGCCCAGGAGATCACCGACCGCACCCTGACCGCGCTGCGCAACGACGACGGGCTGCTGCCCCTGCGCACCAAGCCCGGCCGTGTCCTGGTGACCGGGTGGGGTGAGAGCGCGACGAAGGTCCTCACGGAGCGGATCTCGGCGCGGGGCGTCGCGACGACGCGGAAGACGACGGGTCCGAAGCCGAGTCCGACGGCGATCGGCGACGCGGTCGCCGCGGCACGCGACCACGACCTCACCGTCGTGCTCACCCATCAGGCGTGGGACGACAGCCAGCAACAGGACCTCGTGCGCGAACTGGCCCACTCGGGCAAGCCCGTGATCACGGTCGCTGTGCGAGACCCCTACGACGCCGCGTACGTCGACCAGGCCCGCACGTGGCTGGTGACCTACTCCTACGGCAGCCCCGCGATGGAGTCGCTGGCGAAGGTGCTGTTCGGCGAGTCGTCGCCCCGGGGCAAGCTTCCGGTGACGGTGCCCGAGCCCGGCAGGCCGGACACCCCGCGGTTCCCGTTCGGCCACGGCCTGAGTTGGTGACCGGCGCGATGAGTGGCCTGTCCCGACGGGGGTTCCTCGCCGTGTCCGCCGCGGCGGGGCCGGTTCTCGCCGGCGGCGCCGCCAGTGCCTCGCCGGAGGCTCCTCGCCGGCACACCGTGTCCACCGGCGCGGACGTGCTCGCCGCCGAGGGCTGGCGTCGCCTGGCCGGGCGTCGCGTGGGCGTGGTGACCAACCCGACGGGCGTGCTCCACGACCTCCGTCATGTCGTCGACGCCATGCACGAGTCCGGCGCCGTCCGCGTGTCGGCGGTGTTCGGCCCCGAACACGGGTTCCGGGGAACCGCCCAGGCGGGTGGTTCGGAGGGCGACTACCAGGACCCCCGGACGGGGATTCCCGTGTACGACGCCTACGGCGTCACCGCCGACAAGCTCGCCGAGATGTTCCGGAAGGCCGACGTCGAGGTGGTCGTCTTCGACATCGCGGACGTCGGCGCGCGTTTCTACACCTACATCTGGACGATGTACACGGCGATGCGCGCGGCGGTCGCCACCGGCGCCGCCTTCGTCGTGCTCGACCGGCCGAACCCGCTGGGTGGCCAGGCGTTCGGGCCGCAGCTCGACCCGGCCTTCGCGTCGGGCGTGGGGCGCAAGCCGATCGTGCAACAGCACGGCATGACGACCGGCGAGTTGGCCCGCCTGTTCGACGCGGAGTTCCTGCCGGCCGACGCCAACGGCCATCGTCTGTCCTCTTTGGACGTCGTTGCCGTCAGGGGCTGGCGCCGGAGCGCCCGCTTCGCCGAGACCGGCCTGCGCTGGGTGCCGCCCAGCCCCAACATGCCGACCCCCGACACCGCGCTGGCCTATGCCGGAACCTGCTTATTCGAGGGCACCTCCTTCTCCGAGGGGCGTGGAACGACCCGGCCGTTCGAGACGGTCGGCGCGCCGAAGGTGGACTGGCGGTGGGCCGAAGACCTCAACGCGCTCCATCTGCCCGGAGTGGCCTTCCGCGAGACGTTCTTCGTGCCGACCTTCGGCAAGCACGAGAAGCAGACCTGCGGCGGAGTCCAGCTCCACATCACCGAGGCCGGCGACTTCGACGCGATCCGCACGGCGGTGGCGATGCTCGTGACGGCGCGCCGGCGCTACCCCGACCTCTTCTCCTGGCGGTCGGACAACTGGATCGACCGGCTGTCGGGGTCCGACCGGCTCCGCCGTCAGGTGGACGCCGGGGCCGGGGTCGACGAGGTGGTGGGCGCGTGGAACGCGGAGCTGAGGGCCTTCCGCCGTCAGCGCGAGCGGTACCTGCTCTACCGGTGAGGTGCGCGATGCGTGGTCTGGCCCTGGTGTTCGTCGCCCTGCTCGCCCTGACGTCGAGTTCGGCGGCGGCCGACCCCGACGCGGAGTCCGCCGGCTGGACCGGCCGCTTCGACCGGCCCCGAGGAGCGTTCGCCCCGCCCCACACCGTCCTGCTGGACGGCACGGCGGAGCGGGTGGGGCTGGACCCGGCCCCGCTCGACGAGGCCCTGTCCCGGGTGCGGGCCTGGACCGAGGGAACACCGCACCCCCTGTTCTCCGGGGCGGTGACCCTGCTGGCGCACGACGGGGTGGTCGTGCGACGGGACGCCGCGGGCTACGCGCTGCGCTACGAGGGCACGCGCCCGGACGGCGGCGGGCAGGAGCTGCCGAGGGACCGGTGGGAGCCGGCCAGGACCGACACGATCTTCGACCTGGCCTCGATCTCCAAGCTGTTCACGTCCATCGTGGTGATGCGCCAGGTGGAGGCGGGCCGCGTCGACGTCGAGGCGCCGGTGTCGCGGTACCTGCCGGAGTTCGCCGCGAACGGCAAGGAGACGGTGACCGTCCGACAGTTGCTCACCCACACCTCGGGTCTGGAGCCGTTCCTGCCACTGTGGCGCGACTGGCCGGACAAGCCCTCCCGGATCCGCGCGGTGCTGGAGGCGAAACCTCAGGCGGCGCCGGGGACCAGGTACGTGTACTCGGACCTCAACCTCATCACGCTGGGTGTGTTGGCGGAGCGGGTCTCGGGGACGGACCTGGCGTCTCTGGTGCGCGAGGGCATCACAGAGCCACTGGGGATGCGGGACACGGGCTACAACCCGCCCGAGTCGGTGCGGCACCGCGTCGCGGCGACCGAGTACACGACCACCCCGCCGAGGGGAGTGGTGCGGGGCGAGGTGCACGACGAGAACGCGTGGTCGCTGGGCGGGGTCGCCGGCCACGCCGGTGTCTTCTCCACCGCGCAGGACCTCGCCGTCCTCGGCCAGACGATCCTCAACGGGGGCGTCTACCGGGGGCGCCGCGTGCTGCGGCAGGAGACCGTCCGGCAGATGCTGACCGACTACAACCCGGGGTTCCCGGACAACGCCCACGGTCTCGGCTTCGAGTTGGACCAGCGGTGGTACATGGACGGCCTGTCCGGGCCGCGCACGGCGGGGCACACCGGGTTCACCGGGACCTCGCTGGTCATCGATCCCGCGTCGCGGTCGATCGCCGTGCTGTTGACCAACCGGGTTCACCCCAGCCGGGAGTGGGGCAGCGTCAATCCCGCTCGCCAGGCCGTGGCCGGGGGCCTGGCGCGGGCGCTGGCCGTCCGTCCCGTCGCGGGTGACCAGGCCTGGTTCTCCGGTGTCGGGAACGGGCGGACCGCCACGCTGCGCTCCCCCGCCCTGGCCCCGAGGACCGGCCACGTGTCCGTGTCCTTCGACGCCTTCGTCGACACCGAGCCGACGGACACCCTCACACTGGAGTCCAGTGTGGACCGTGGGCGGAGCTGGGCCGCGGTGCCCGTCAGGGCGAGCGGACCCGGCGCCCCGGACGGGGAACGCACCGCGCTCGCCGGCGCCGGCCACCGGAACTGGTGGCGGGTCCGCGCCGATCTCCGCCCCGACGGGCGCGAACTGTGGTTGCGGTGGCGCCACACCACCGACGCCAGGTACTCGGGCCGAGGCGTGTACCTGGACGGCATCCGGATCCGGGACGGCCGGGGTGTTCTGCTCGACGACGAGCGGGAGCCCGGCCGGCTCACCGCGGAGGGGTGGCGGCCGGCCGGGCGTTAGCGCGTGGAGCTCGCCGAGCGGATCAGCTCGTTGACCCGCTCGGTCAGCCGGTTGCGGTCGCCGGGCGCGAGGGTGAACCACCGCCGCCCGTCACCCGCCGGCTTGTGTTGCACGAGGTAGCGGCCGTCGGTCGTGTCGATGAAGTCGACGGTGAACGGCACCCGCGTCGTGCGGCCGGTGACGTAGTCGAAGCTCTTCGCCCCGAACTGGCCGCCGCGCAGCCGCTGGGCGGTCAGCACCCGCGCGAGGTGCTGGGCGTCCTCCTGGCGCAGGCCGACCGAGGCGAAGCCCGCCGCCATGGCGTTCGCGGATCCGGCGGACCGCCGCACGACGTCCTCCAGCGCGTCGGTGGCGGCCGTGACGGAGACCCCGGTTCCCGCGGGGGCGTCGGGCAGCATCCCGACGAGCGTCCGCGCCGCGGAGGGCGCGTAGAGCCGCTCCAGCACGAACTCGCCGTCGAGGATCGCGGCGAGCACCGCCTTGTCCCCGTCCATGCCGACGACGGCGGCGCGCTCGTCGTCGGGGTGTTCGCCGAAGATCACGTGCACGCCGACCGGGGGCCGGGCGAGCAGGTGGAACGCGTCCTCCACGAACGGGTCCAGCTCACCCGGCCGGCCGAGGCCCCTCTCCTGGATCTCCGCCCAGCCGCGGCGCAGCAGGCCGGGGCGCTCGTCCAGGGTGTCGCCGTGCGAGGGCACCTCCAGCAGCACCGGCAGCTTGACGTCCAGGTGCTCGCGGAGCGCGTCCACGGCCAACAGCGACAGCGTGATCCTCGTGCTCACCAGCGTCCCCTCAGCCGCCGATCACGGGCGGCGCGACCTTCGTGCCGTCGTCGTAGATGTCCTCCATCTCGACGAGGTAGTTCGGGCGCTTGTGCTCCTTGTCCTCCCCGCCCTGGCCACGGGCGCCGTGCGCGCCCGCGGCGCCGGCGGGACCCGAGGCGCCGGGACGACCGGCCGACGCGCCCTGACGCCCGTTCTCCTCGGGGCCGAAGGCGCCGACTCCGGACGTGCCGCCCGGGCCGAGGCCGGACCGCGAGCCCATGTCCGCGCCGCCGCCCATCGGGCCGAACCCGCCGGGTCCGAACCCACGGCCACCGACACCACCGCCGCCGGGGCCGAAACCGGCGCGGCCGCCGGGACCGCCAGGACCGCTGGGGGCGCCGGGGCCACCGCCGGGGCCGAAGAGCGCACGGCCCCCGGGGTTCACCCGGCCGCCCGGACCGGTGTTGCGCCCAGCGCCGGTCCCGGGACCGGTCGGACGACCGGGCATGGGCGTGGGACGCGGACCGGGGTTGGGGCGCGGCGTGGGCGCCGGGCCAGGACGCGGACCGCCGGCCGGCGGCGGGAACGGCATCGGAGTGGGAGTGGGCTTGGGCGTCGGCAGGGGGTTGGTGTGGTTCGGCGGCGTCCAGCCACCACCACCGCCGCCGTTCGGCACGGTCGACGGCGACGTGAAGTTCGGGTTGACGACGGCGGGCGGCGGCGCGACGGCCGACCCGCCGCTCCCGCCGGTCGAACCGGCGCCGCCGACCGACGTGCCGGTCCCGTAGTCGCCGTTCCAGGCGGGGGTCTGGCCGCCGGAGGGCACCTCCACCGAGAAGGCCATCGGGGGCGGCGGCTCGAACGTCGGCATCGACGAGAGGTTCGCGTTCGTGCTGGTCTCGTAGGTCTGCATGACCTTGCGGGCCTGCTCGGTCCGCTCGTCGTACTGGGCCTTCTCCAGCTCGTGGTTGACCAGGCCCGGCAGGGTGATCGCCTCGTACCAGTTGAGCTTGGGCTTGTCCATCTTCTCGGGCAGGCTGACCATCGCCGTGACCCGGTGGCCGCCCTGCTCCTGCACCGCGTTCGCGGTCATCTCGGCGTAGCCCTTGCAGGCGTCGGCGTACTGCGCGAGCGGCTGCATCGCCTGCTGCTGCGCGTCGGCCGCGGCGCCCTCCTGGACGACCCGCGCCTGGCGGAGCGAGGTGTCGATGTACTGGCCGATCGCCTCGAACTCGGCGGCGACGCCCTTCCAGTCCTGGACCTTGTCCTCGAAGGTGGCCTCGCCGTCCTTGACCCGGTACAGGTCGTCGAGCTGCTTGGCCTGCCAGTTGACGTTCGTCTTGTTGAGCCCCAAGTCACCCATCGGTGCCCCCATCACTTCCCGGCCGGCAGGCCGGCGATCACTGCCTCGGCCACCAGTTTGGCCTTGTCACACGGGTTGCCGCGGTCGCCGGTCGGGCGAAGGTGGCGCACCACCACCGCCTGCGAGTCCGCCACCCCGGCGAAGATGGAGCACTCGATCTCCGGGTCGGAGACGTTGGCGTAGGCGGCCGGGTGTCCACCGGCGAGCGTGACCGGCCGGAAGTCCTTGTACCGGGACTTCTGCTTGTAGACCTCGGACAGCCCTTCCCGCCTGGTGTCGGCGAAGACGCTCACCGAGGCGCCGTTCGGCCCCCGCCACTGGCAGGGTTTGAACGAGGGGTCGGAGAGCGGCTGGCCGGGCGGCGTGAAGCCCAGGGCGGTGGCCGCCTCCGGCTTCAGCAGGTCGCAGGGGGCGACGCCGCTGGCGTCCCTGGGGTCGCTGACCGGCGGGGCGAGGCGCTCGCCCCCGGCCGCCGACGTGCTCGTCGCGGAGGAGCCCCCCGACTCGCCGGCGGGGCGGGCCTGGCCCGGCTGAGCGTCCCCGCACCCGGCCACCACGGCCAGCAGGGCCACGCCGGCGACGGCGGCGCCGATCCTCGTCGTGTGCCTCATACCTTCATCCACGCTGCGCGTCACGGGCCGGGTCGATCACGTGTAGGGGTCGACCCAGGGCTTCGGCCCCTCGTAGGGGCGGGCGTGGTAGGTGTTCAGCTCCTCGGTCGTCATGTGGGTCCTGATGGTCTCGTTCATCGCGTTGATCGCGTCCTCGATCGCCTTCAGGTAGGCCGCCGTGGCGGTCGCCAACGACCCCTGCGACGAGTCCGTGGCGAGGCGCTGGAGCTGGTTCTTGGCGTTGACGCTGACCTCGTCCTTGCCCGGGTCACCGGAGTAGGCGAGGTTGTCGATCTTCCCGCGGAGGTTCTGGAGCTGGTTCCTGGCCTCCTCGAGGTCCTTCACGACCTGTGGAGCCCGCGCGAGGTCGATGCGGAAGTGTCCAGCGCTCATAACCGCCCCCCCTGGCGAGGTTCACCCATACGGCCGCCACATCATGCCGCACCAGTCGCAGATGCAACGACTGTTTCGGTGAACTTGTGACGCCCCCGGGTCAACTTCGGTTCCACTCGGGTAGTGACATGCACCACAGCACGCCGTCTCCATCGCGACGCGTTTCGTTCCGATGGAGAGGGGCGACCCACGCGACGTGGGGGAACGGCGAAGCGGTGCGTTTTTGTTGGAAAACTTCCGACCATAAACATCAAAAGATCGTTAACTCTTCATGAGATGGTTAGTTGACGGCAGCAACCGCAGGTGCGAACCGCGCCAGGATCGTTCACAATGCGTTGACCCTGGAGCTACTTGTTAGTAAGTTTCCCACGTGAGCACGCAAAGCGGTCCCCACACCGACACCGCGGAGACGAGCCCCCTGGTCCGGATCCGATCGCTGCTGCCCGGCCTGGCCAGGGCGGAGCAGCGGGTCGCGAAGGTGGTGCTGGACGACCCCGCGGCCGTCGCGCACCGCAGCATCACCGAGGTCGCCGAGGCGGCGGGCACCAGCGAGACGACCGTGACCCGGTTCTGCAAGGCGATCGGGGTCGGCGGCTACCCGGAGCTGCGCATCGCGCTGGCCGCGGACACGGCGCGCTCGGCCGCCCGCGCCGACCGGGACCTCGGCGGCGACATCGAGCCCGAGGACGACCTCCACAGGGTGGTCGCGAAGGTCGCCTACGCCGACGCCCGCGCGGTCGAGGAGACCGCGGAGCAGCTCGACGTGGGAGTTCTGGAGGAGGTCGTGCGCCTGGTCGCGTCCGCGCGCAGGGTGGACGTCTACGGGGTGGGCGCCAGCGCGTTCGTCGCCCTCGACCTCCAGCAGAAGCTGCACCGGATCGGGCTGACCAGCTTCGCCTGGAGCGACACGCACGTGGCCCTGACCTCGGCCGCGGTCCTCCGGAAGGGCGACGTCGCGGTCGGCATCTCGCACACCGGGTCCACCACCGAGACCGTCGAGGCGCTGCGCGTCGCCCGCGAGCGCGGCGCGACGACGGTGGCGTTGACCAACTTCCCCCGGTCCCCGATCACGGAGGTCGCCGACCACGTGCTCACCACGGCGGCCAGGGAGACCACCTTCCGCTCGGGGGCGATGGCCAGCCGCATCGCCCAGCTCACGGTGATCGACTGCCTGTTCATCGGCGTGGCCAGGCACCACCTCGACGCGGCGAAGGCGGCGCTGGCCTCGACGTACGAGGCCGTGAGCGGGCACCGGCTCGGCCCGAGGCCGGACGGGCGCCGGCGGCCGAGGGAGGCGGGCAAATGATCCCTGCCGCACGACGGCGGGCGGTCGACGTGAACTCCCCGACCGAACAACGCAACCCCCGCACGCTGGAGATCGACCGCCTACCCACGCTCGACGTGCTGCGCCTGATCAACGACGAGGACCGCGCCGTGGCCGACGCGGTCGGCGCGGCCCTGCCGGACCTGGCCAGGGCCGTGGACATCGCGGTCGACGTGCTGCGGGGCGGGGGGCGGGTGCACTACGCCGGCGCCGGCACCTCCGGCCGGCTCGCCGTGCTGGACGCCGCGGAACTGGTGCCGACCTACAACGTCCCGCCCGACTGGTTCCTCGCGCACCACGCCGGAGGTCCCGCGGCGCTGCTGCGCGCCGTGGAGAACGTCGAGGACGACGACACCGCCGGCGCGGCCGCGATCGAGCGGCACGCCAGCGGCGCGGACTTCGTCGTGGGGGTCGCGGCCTCCGGCCGGACGCCGTTCGTGCTCGGCGCGCTCGCCGCGGCCAGGAGGATGGGCGCGCGGTCGGCGATGATCGCCGGCAACCCCGGCGTCTCCCGCCAGGTCGACGTGGACGTCATGGTGGTGCTGGACACCGGCCCCGAGGCGATCGCCGGGTCCACCAGGATGAAGGCGGGCACCGCGCAGAAGATGGCGTTGACGGCCTTCTCCACGGCGGTGATGGTGCGGATGGGCCGGACCTACTCCAACCTCATGGTCAGCCTGGTCGCGACGAACGCGAAGCTGCGGGGGCGGATGGTGCGCATCCTGCGCGAGGCCACCGGCCTGGGCGAACGGGAGTGCGCGACGGCCCTGGCCGAGGCGAACGGCGACGTCAAGACCGCGCTGGTCCGACTGTTGTCCGGTGTGGACGTCCAGCGCGCCGCCGCCGCCCTGGCCAAGGCCGACGGTCACGTGCGGGAGGCGCTGGCCAGGCTCGCCGCCGGCGACGACTGAGCCGCGCGCGCCGCCCGCCGACGCGGCAGGACGACCAGCCCGAGCGCGAGGGCGCACGCGGCGGCTCCGACGGGGCCGAGCCAGGCGGCTCCGGCCACGTCGAGGACGACGCCACCGAGCAGGGAGCCCAACGCCGTGCCCGCGTAGGTCGCCGAGGAGCTCCAGCCGAGCGCGACCGGCGCCGCGTCGGGCACGGTCTCGATGAGACGGTGCATCTGGGGCGCGGAGAACATCCAGCCGAGCGCTCCCCACAACAGGAGGAGCGCGGTCGCGGCGACCAGGTGCAGCCGGGCGGCCGGCCACGCGAGGAGCAGCACGCTGAGGCTGGCCAAGGCGACCACCACGACCGCGCGGGCGCCGTGTCGGTCGGTGAGCCGCCCCGCCGCGGTGTTGCCCGCGACGCCGGCCGCGCCGTAGACGAACAGCAGCACGCCGAGCGTTCCTCCCGCGGCGACCGGGGAGAGCAGCTCGGAGAGGTAGGTGTAGACGGTGAACGCGCCGGCCATCGTCATCATCGTGGTCAGCAGGGTGGTGAGCACGCCGGGTCGGCGGAGCACCGTGAGCCGGGAACGCGGGTCGGCGACGGGCAGCCGGACGGGGGGCACGACGACGGTGCCCAGCGCGGCGACGACGCCGAGCGCGGTGACCACCAGCAACGTCGTCCGCCAGCTCCCCCACCCGCTGAGCAGGACGCCGAGCGGGACACCGAGCACGGTCGCCAGGGTGAGGCCGCCGAGGACGGTGGCCAGCGCCCGGCCTCGGCGTTCCGGTGGCGCCAGCGCGGACGCGACGGAGGAGGCCGTCGGCGCGTAGGCCGAGGCTCCGACCGCGGCCACGGCCCTGCCGACGGCGACGACCGTCATCGACTCGCCCATGGCCTGGGCCAGCATGCCGGCCGCGAAGACCAGTTGGGCGCCGAGGAGCACGGCCCGGCGGTTCCACCGGGCGGTGACGACCGCGACGACCGGCGCGGAGATCGCGTAGGTGACCGCGAACAGGGTGACGAGCTGCCCGGCGACCGCCACCGGGACGTCCAGGTCGGCGGCGATCGCCGGGAGCAGGCCGGCGAGCACGAATCCGTCGGTGCCCACGGCGAAGGTTCCGAGGGCCAGCACCGCGAGCACCGACGAAAGGTTCGATGACTGTCGAAGTGTCACCGGCGCATCGTGAACCAACACTTCGATGCCTGTCAAACCTTCGAAGCGTTGTGGCACCCTGGGGGAGTGGACAGGACCCTGCCGCAGCCGGACCGGGACCGCATCGACCTGGTGTCCGTGCTCCACGCGCTGGCCGACCCCGTCCGGTTGACACTGGTGCGCCGGCTGGCCGCGAACGGCGCCCAGAGCTGCGCCGTGGCGGCCGAGGGCATCGGTGTCACCGCGTCGACGGCGTCACACCACTACCGGGTGCTCCGGGAGGCCGGAGTGATCAACGTCCGACTGGAGGGCCGGCTGCGCTACGTCCAGCTCCGCCGCGAGGACCTCGACGCCCGCTTCCCCGGCCTGCTCGCCTCGGTGGTCGCGGCGGCCGGCGGCCCGTCCTACTCCGCCACCTCCGTGCGGGAGATCCACTCGTAGACGGGGAGCCGTCCCTCCGGCGTCTCCTGGTAGCGCGGGGTCACCTTGAAATGCTCGTATCCGCCGCGGAAGGGCAGCTTCAGCTCGAACCCGGGCGGGGTGATCGGCACAACCCGGTCGGTCAGGTCCTCGGGGCCGCCTTCGAGGACGGCCTTGGTCGCGATGCTCATGCCTGAACCGTCCCGCCCGGACGGAGTGAGCAGCAATTACCCGGCTAGGTGACCGTCGGTGTCATCCGGGAACGAGGCCGTGACCGTCACTCGTCCGTGGTCGTCCCACCCGCGCGCGGCCCTCCCACCGGGCGCACCGGGCGAGCGCGGGGCGCCTCAGCCCTGCGCCGCCGCGTCCGCGATGGACCGGGCCTCACGCGCGCCCGCCTCCATCGCCCGGCAGCAGTACCGGATCCACTCCCCCACCCCGTCGGCGGTGCCGGTCGCGAAGCCGGCCGCGGCGGCCCGGTACTCCTCGACGCGACGCAGGTACGCCACCTCGGGCACGGCCAGCCCCTTCGGGTCCAGACCGGAGGCGATGCCCACCAGCCGGCCGGCGGCCCTGGCGACGACGCCGTCCCCCGAGCCGAAGGGCGCCAACGTCAACAGCTCGCCGTGCACGACGGCCGCGACGATCGGCCCAGGAGCGGTCGTTCCTCCGGTCACCACCCTGGCCAGCAGGTTCAGCCGCGCGGCGATCTCCTCGCCGGGCCGCGGCCGGCCCAGCTCCTCGGAGCGGCCGGCCGGCACGAGGTCGGCCGCGGCCAGCACGTGCATGCGGGCGAGCGCCTGGAGCGGGGCCCGCTCCCAGGTGGTGAGCAGGGGCCCGATCGACTCGGCGACCCGCAACGCCCCGGCGAGGACGGGGTCGGTGACCTCGCCGCCGGCCGGGATCTCCACGCTGCCCCCGTCGAGCGCGGCCGACGCCCTGGCCGCCCGCACCGACGCCTCGGCGGCCGTCGTCGGCCACCCGCGCCGGTTGGTCGGGTGCCGGTGCACCTCCGCCACGGCGTCCCTCGCCGCCCGCACGGCCTCCGGCACACCCGGCAGGTCGAGCAGCCGTCCCAGCGGGTCTTCCGCCACCGCGCTCACGCCGGCGCACAGTACCCGGTGCGGGGTGGCCCGGCGATATCGGTCCGGAGTGGACGTTCCCTGGGTGGCGGTCGCGTTCCTAGGGTCCGGGCATGAGCGTTGATCACGGTGCGTGGTGGGAGCAGCCGGTCCTGACCGGCCGGCACGTCCGGCTGGAGCCCCTGACGGCGGATCACGCGCCCGGGCTGCACGCGGCCGGCGCGGACCCGGGGATCTGGACCTGGCTCAGCGCTCCCCAGCCCGCCGACCTCGCCGCCACCCGGGAGAGGGTCGCGGACGAGCTGGCCGCCGCGGCGCGGCGCGAGCGGCTGCCGTGGGTGCAGGTCGACCTGGCCACGGGCGCGGTCGCGGGCACCACCTCGTACTACGCGATCGACCCCGTCCACCGCGCCCTGACGATCGGTTTCACCTGGTTGGGCCGGCCGTGGCACCGCACGGGCATCAACACCGAGGCCAAGCTGCTGCTCCTGTCGCGAGCGTTCGAACAGCTCGGCGCGCTGCGCGTCGGGTGGCAGACCGACATCCGCAACGAGCGTTCCCAACGCGCGATCGAGCGGCTCGGGGCGCGCCGCGAGGGCGTCCTCCGCAAGCACCGGATACGACCGGACGGAACCGTCAGGGACACCGTGCAGTACTCGATGACCGACGACGAGTGGCCCGAGGCCAGGGCGCGCCTGCTGGACCGGCTGGCCAACCCGACCCGAAATCACTCCATCGAGTGACGGCCGGCGCGGGCGTCGCGGGAATGGTCTAAACCTCTTTCGGTATTGCCCTGTTCGAGTGGCGTGGATCGCACTAGGTTGGGCGCAGGTCACCTGGCCCCGCCGACGTGGCCGAGGACCGAGACCGGCTTGTAGGCCGAGAACCCAGGGAGGTCTTCCGCGATGACCCGAGCGACCGGCCCCGACGGGTCCGGGCAGAGCGCAGCCTTGGACAACCTGCTCTCCGAGGACCGCGCGTTCCCGCCGAGCGAGGAGTTCGCCGCCCAGGCCAACGCCGGCGCGGCGCTCTACGACGAGGCGGCCGCGGACCGGGAGGCGTTCTGGGCCAGGCAGGCCGACCGGCTGCACTGGGAGACGCGCTGGAGCCGGGTCCTGGACTGGTCGGACGCCCCGTTCGCCCGCTGGTTCGCGGGCGGGCGGCTCAACGTCGCCTACAACTGCGTGGACCGGCACGTGGAGTCCGGCCACGGCGAGCAGGTCGCCATCCACTGGGAGGGCGAGCCCGGCGACACCCGCACCATCACCTACGCCGACCTGCTGCGGGAGGTCTGCAAGGCGGCCAACGCGCTGGCCTCGCTCGGCCTGCGCGCCGGCGACCGGGTGGCCGTCTACATGCCGATGGTCCCCGAGGCGATCTTCACGATGCTGGCCTGCGCCCGGCTCGGCGTGACGCACAGCGTGGTCTTCGGCGGCTTCTCCGCCGAGGCGCTGCGGTCCAGGATCGAGGACGCCGAGGCCAGGGTCGTGGTCACCACCGACGGCCAGTACCGGCGCGGCAAGACCGCCCCGCTCAAGGCGTCGGTGGACGAGGCCGTCCAGCACACCCCGAGCGTCGAGCACGTGCTCGTGGTGCGGCGCACCGGCGAGGAGGTGGCCTGGACCGAGGGCCGCGACCTGTGGTGGCACGAGCTGGTGGACGGACAGTCCGAGGAGCACGCGCCCGAGGCGTTCGACAGCGAGCACCCGCTGTTCATCCTCTACACCTCGGGGACGACCGGGCGGCCCAAGGGCATCCTGCACACCTCGGGCGGCTACCTCACCCAGACCGCGTACACGCACCACGCGGTGTTCGACCTCAAGCCGGACACCGACGTGTACTGGTGCACCGCCGACATCGGCTGGGTGACCGGCCACTCCTACATCGTCTACGGCCCGCTGGCCAACCGCGCGACGCAGGTGGTCTACGAGGGCACCCCGAACACCCCGCACGAGGGCCGGCACTGGGAGATCATCCAGAAGTACGGCGTCTCGATCTACTACACCGCGCCCACGCTCATCCGCACGTTCATGAAGTGGGGCGCGGACATCCCCGCCAGGTACGACCTGTCCTCGTTGCGGGTCCTGGGCAGCGTGGGCGAGCCCATCAACCCCGAGGCGTGGATGTGGTACCGGGAGCACGTCGGGGCCAACCGCTGCCCGATCGTGGACACCTGGTGGCAGACGGAGACCGGCGCGATCATGATCTCGCCGCTGCCCGGCGTCACCGCGACCAAGCCGGGGTCGGCGATGGCCCCGCTGCCGGGGATCTCGGCGAAGGTCGTCGACGACACCGGAGCCGAGGTCGGCAGGGGCGGTGGCGGCTACCTCGTGCTCGACCAGCCGTGGCCGGCCATGCTGCGGGGGATCTGGGGCGACGAGCAGCGCTACCGCGAGACCTACTGGTCGCGGTTCGAGGGCCGCTACTTCGCCGGCGACGGCGCCAAGTACGACGCCGACGGGGCGATCTGGCTGCTGGGCCGGGTGGACGACGTGATGAACGTGTCCGGCCACCGGATCTCCACCACCGAGGTGGAGTCCGCGCTGGTCTCCCACCCGAAGGTGGCCGAGGCCGCGGTCGTGGGCGCGTCGGACCCGACGACCGGTCAGGGGATCGTCGCGTTCGTGATCCTGCGCGGCGGCGGGGCCGAGGCCGGGGAGGACGTCGTGGCCGCGCTGCGCGAGCACGTGGCGCGGGAGATCGGCCCGATCGCCAAGCCCCGGCAGATCATGGTCGTGCCCGAGCTGCCGAAGACGCGCTCCGGCAAGATCATGCGCCGGCTGCTGCGCGACGTCGCGGAGAACCGGGCGCTGGGCGACGTGACCACGCTCCAGGACTCGGCGGTGATGGACCTGATCAGCGCGGGGCTGCGCAAGCCCTCCTCATCGGAGGAGTGACGGACGCATCGATGGGTGGGGGCGGCGGGACCGGGTCCCGCCGCCCCCACCCGTCGGTCGTCATGACCTCGGTCGTCAGGCCTCCGTCATGATTCGGAGGGGGCCTTCCCTCGGCTGACGAGCTTCCGCAGGTCGCCCCAGATCGTGCGGACGGCGACGAACACCAGCAGGCAGCCGAACAACACGTCGGACAGCGTCTGGTCCATGACCACGGCCCACTGGCTGGTGGCGACGGTGGCGACCACGCCGGAGCCGCCGATCCACGCGGCGTCGCGCAGCGAGCCGTTGCCGTTGCGCAGGTTCCGCCAGCCGCCGAGGGCGGACGTGGGCAGGATGACCAGCAACGACGTGCCCTTGGCCAGCGCCGCCGGCACGTGGAACCCGAGCTGCATCACCGGGACCATGACCGCGCCGCCGCCGATGCCGGTCAACGCGGCGAGCACGCCGATCAGGACGCCGACCGGCAGCAGGAGCGCCAAGCGCCACCACTCGTGGTCGACCTCGCCGGGGGCCATGCCGGGGTCGAAGGCGAGCTTGGCCGCGGTGGCCAGGGCGACGACCGCGAACAGCCACCGCAGGAAGGCCAGCGGCGCCCGGCTGAGCAGCGCCGCCCCGATCCACGCTCCGATCATCGACCCGGCGGCGAGGGGGACGGCGATGAGGACGTCGACCTGGCCGTGCAGGGCGTAGCCGACGACACCGGCCAGCGCCAGGGGGCCGAGCGCGAGGAACGAGGTGGCCACCGCCTGTCTCTGGTCGCGGCGGCACCAGGCGACCAGTGCCGGGACGATCACCACGCCGCCGCCGATGCCGAACAGGCCCGACATCGCGCCGGCGACCAACCCGATGAGCGCGAGCTTCCACCGTGGTGCGATCACGCTCCGCACCCTATTCCCCCACGCGGTGTGCACGAATCGTGATAATTAGCTCGTCTAAGAATCTGTTTATCACCCGTTCGGACCGTTAGGATTGCGTGAGGGTGTGCCGGGAAGCCTGGTCGGCAGGATGGACGACTGCTAGCCGACCCCCGGGAGTGGATCTTGCGCCGCGCACCCCGCACCACCCAGGCCATGGCCGAGTTCGCCCGCTACCTGCGGACGGAGACGGTCGGCGGCATGATCCTCCTCGCGGCCACCGCACTCGCGCTGATCTGGGCGAACTCACCATGGGGCGGTCAGTACGAGGCGATCAGGGACCTCCGGGTGGGGCCGGTAGCGCTGCACATGGACCTCAGCCTCGCCGAGTGGGCCAAGAACGGACTACTCGCCCTGTTCTTCTTCGTCGCGGGGCTGGAGCTCAAACGCGAACTCGTCGTCGGCGAACTGTCCGACCTGCGCTCCGCGCTACTGCCCGTGATCGCCGCCGTCGGCGGGATGACGATCCCCGCCGCGCTCGCGCTCTCGGTCGCGTGGGGCTCCCCCGGGGCCGGCGAGGCGTGGGCCATCCCGGTCGCCACCGACATCGCGTTCGCGCTCGGCGTCCTCGCGATCACCGGGTCCGGGATGCCGAACAGCGCGCGGGTCTTCCTGCTCAGCCTCGCCGTCGTTGACGACCTCGGCGCCATCCTGGTGATCGCGATCCTGTTCACCAGCTCGTTCAACCTGGTGGCCTTCGCGGTCGCGATCGCGCTCTGCGCGGTGTACGCCTACCTGCAACGCAGGCGGGTCACCACTCCCTGGCTTTACGTCCCGATCGCGGTGGGCACGTGGCTCGCCGTCGAGTTCTCCGGCATCCACGCCACCATCGCCGGAGTGGCGCTCGGCCTGCTCACCAGGGTGCGACGGGACCCCTACGAGAAGGAGGCCCCGGCCGTGCGGCTGGAGCACCGCCTCCAGCCCTGGTCGGCCGGGCTCGCCGTGCCGGTGTTCGCGTTCTTCGCCGCCGGCGTGCCGGTCAACGGGGCCGCGTTGCGCGCGCTCACCATGGACCGGGTGGCGATCGCCGTGATCGTCGGACTCGTCGTCGGCAAGCTGGTCGGGATCTTCGGCTCGTCGCTGCTCGCGGTGCGGCTGGGGGTCGCGAGCAAACCGGACGACCTGGCCTGGCGGGACATGGCCGCGGTCGCGATGCTCGGGGGCGTCGGGTTCACGGTGAGCCTGCTGATCGCGGACCTCTCGCTGGACACGGACGCCGCGGAGCGCGCGAAGGCGGCGGTGCTGCTGGCCTCCGCGGTCGCCTCGCTCCTCGCCGCGGCGATGCTCGTGCGCCGGAGCCGGGTCCACCGCAACAACGGCGGCGGCCCGAACGCCGCGGACGACGAGTGAAGGCCGCGGCGGCGGTGACGGCACCTGGGCCGGCGGGGTCACCAGGGACCGCGAGGACGCCGAGGAAACCGAGGACACCGCCGGCGCAGCCGACCGGGGAAACGCTTTCCCGCCACCGTGCGGCGCGGTCAGGCGGGGCGACGAGGGGACACATGGCACGATGACCGACGTGACCAGCGGCCAGTACCCACACAACGGCAGCCGGGCCGACGGCGGGCTGCCGCCCGTCCCGTCCATCCCGCTGACCGAGGAACGGGTGGGCGACGCGCCCGGAGACCAGTCCCTCGGCAGCCTGGTGCGCGACGCGACCACGCACCTGTCCACCCTGGTCAGGTCCGAGGTCGAGCTGGCCAAGATGGAGATCGCCGCCGAGGTCAAGAAGGGCGTCCGCGGCAGCGTCTACTTCATCCTCGCGCTGGCGGTGCTCGTCTTCGCGTCGTTCTTCCTGTTCTTCGCGGTCGCCGAGCTGCTCGCCGACCTCGGCCTGTACCGATCGGCCGCGTTCGGCATCGTCTTCGTCGTCATGCTGCTGACCGCCGGTTTCTTCGGCTACCTCGGCTACCGCAGGGTCCGCAGCATCCGCAAGCCGGAGCGGACCATCACCACGGTGCGGGAGACCGCGGAGCGGCTGACCAGCCTCGGCGACCAGCACCCGGCCGAGGCGGAGCGACGCTCCTCGGCGCCGACCGCCTGACCCGCCCTGGCCGCCGTGCCGACGCCACCCGACCCGGCCACGGTTCGGATCAGCGGGCCGTGGACGCACCGCGACGTGTCCGCCAACGGGATCCGGCTGCACGTCGCCGAGGCCGGGGACGGTCCGCTCGTGCTGCTGCTGCACGGCTTCCCCGAGTTCTGGTGGTCGTGGCGGCACCAGTTGATCGGACTGGCCGACGCCGGGTTCCGCGCGGTGGCCGTGGACCTGCGGGGGTACGGCGACTCCGACAAGCCCCCGCGCGGCTATGACGGATGGACGCTGGCCGGCGACATCGCCGGCCTGGTCCGCGCGCTCGGCGAACGCCGCGCCTCCGTGGTCGGGCACGGCTGGGGCGGGCTGTTGGCGTGGACGGTCGCCGCGATGCACCCCCGGCTGGTTCGGGACGTCGCGGTGCTCGCCGCGCCCCACCCGCTGGCCCTGCGCCGAGCCATCTGGCGTCATCCCAGGGGCCAGGGCCGCGCCGCGCGGCACGTGTTCGCGGCCCAGTTCCCGATCCTGCCCGAACGCCGGCTCACCCGGAACGACGCCGGGGCCGTCGAACGCATGATGCGCGCCTGGTCCGGTCCGAAGTGGACGGTGGCTCCCGAGTTCGACGAGGCGGTGCGCCGCAACCGCGAGGCCATGCTCGTGCCCGGGGTGGCGCACTGCTCCCTGGAGTACTTCCGGTGGGCGGTCCGCTCGCAGCTCAGAGGCGAGGGCCGGCGCTTCGCCGAGGTCGTGGACCGTCGGCTGGGCGTCCCGGTCCTGCGGCTCCACGGCGCGCTGGACCCCTGCATGCTCGAACCCACGACCCGGTCCTCCGCGATCTGGACCGGGCCGCGGTCCGACTACCGCCTGCTGCCCGAGGTGGGGCACTTCCCCCACCAGGAGGCGCCGCACACGACGAGCCGCATCCTGGCCGAGTTCCTCTCCGCCTCCGTGTCCTGACCGGCGCGGCCGGCGCGGTCAGGCCGCGCAGGACCCGGTGGACTGGCGGGTGGTGAGCTGGGGCGCCATCCGCACCTCCTGCGCCACCTCCGCCGCGGTGAGGACGAACCCGGTCTCCCGGTTGTCCACGGCCGCGCCGAAGACCACGCCGAGCACCCTGCCCTCGGTGTCCACGAGCGGGCCGCCCGAGTTGCCGCTGCGCACGGTCGCCCGGACCGTGTAGACCTCGCGCTGGACGGTGCGCGCCTCGTAGATGTCCGGCCCCTTCAGGTTGATCTTCTCCCTGACCCTGGCCTCGCTGGCCGTGTACGGGCCGTCGAGGGGGTAGCCCAGGACGATGCCGTCCTGCCCGGACCGCGCCTCGCCGGGCGCCCACTCCAGCGGTCGGGCGGTGAGGTCCGGCACGGCGAGCACGGCGACGTCCTTGCCGGCGTCGTAGTGCACGACCTTGGCCGGCAGCTTGCCCCGCCCGATCTCGACGGCGACCTCGTCGGTGCCGGCGACCACGTGCGCGTTGGTCATCACCCGCTCCGGCGAGACCACGAACCCGGTCCCCTCCAACGCCCGCGAGCAGGACGGGGCCTTGCCGCGGATCTTCACCACGCTGGCCCGCACCCGCTGCACCGTCGGGCTCTGTTGCAGCTCCGGGTTCGGCGGCTGGACCTCCTGGACCGGGGTGTTCGCGAACGGGGCGAGCGCCGCGGGAAACCCAGAGACGTCGAGCAGCTTGCGCAGGTCGTCGGGGAGCTGCCTGGCCGCGGACGGCATCGCCGAGTCGACCGTGCCCAGCACCCGCGAACCCTTCAGCGCCGAGGTCAGCCCCGGCAGGCCAGGCGCGTTGGTGAGCGGGAGCGCGACCAGCCAGGCCACGACGAACACCACCAGGCCCTGCACGACCGCGCCCAGCACGTTGTCGACGCCGGCCAACCGGCGGGAGGTGATCCGGTCCCGCAGGGTGCGGCCGAGCCACACCCCCAGCGTCTCGCCGAGCGCGATCAACAGCACCAGCACGGCGACGCCGAGGGCGACCCTGGTCACCACGTTGTCGAAGTGCGACACGATCTGCGGCGCGAGCCACAGGCCGAGCACCACCCCGGCCAGCACTCCCACGAACGCGGGGAGCGCGATGAGCACGCCCTGGCGGGCCCCGGAGACCGCGGCGAGCAGGGCGAGCAGCACCACGACCAGGTCGATCCAGTTCACCGGACCTCCTCCGGGCTCCGGGCGGCCCGCCAGGCGACGTCCAGGTCGCGCACGTCGTCGGTGTCCCACTCCCGTTCCCAGCCGCCCAGCGCGAGCAGCGAGGACAGCAGGCCGCCGGTGAACCCCCAGACCAGCATCCCCGGCACGTGGAAGGCCGGGCCGACGTAGCCCGAGGGGTGCCGCACGCGGAACCGGTTGACCGGGTCGACCAGGTGGGCCACGGGCACCCTGGCCACCGCCGCCGTCTCGGCGGGGTCGACCGGGCGCACCGGGCAGGGCTCGCGCCAGTGCGCGAGCACCGGGGTGACCAGGAACCGGGACGGGGTCACGTAGAGCTCGGGCAGCACCGCCACCGGGCGGACGCCTGAGGGCAGCACGCCGACCTCCTCCTCGGCCTCCCGCAACGCCCCCGCGACGGGCCCGTCATCGGTGGGGTCGAGCGCGCCACCGGGGAAGGCGACCTGGCCGGGGTGGGCGTTGAGGTGGTCCGCCCTGCGCAGGAGCAGCACGTCGGGACCCGTGCCCTCCCCCATGCCGTCCTCGCCGAACAACATCAGCACGGCCGCCGGCCGCCCGCGGTCGGACGGCGGGGGCAGCACCCTGGTCAGCGCACGCGCGTCGAGCCCCTCGGTCGCGGCCACCAGCCGCCGCATCCACTCCGGCACCTCGTCGGGGTCCACCAAGGGTCCCGGTCGCATCAGCCGCCCTCCCCCAGCACCCGGTCGACCTCCTGACGCACCTCGTCGGCGGTCCGGAACACGGTCAGCCGCAGGCGCTTCACCTCGCCCTTCGCCGTCACCACGTACGACGAGGGCAGGGTGGTGAACTTCAGGACACCCTTGACGACGTCGTCGCCGTCGTACACGGAGGGCAGGCGCACGCCGAGGTCGGTGAGCAGCGTCAACCCGTCCGCCTGCGCGCTCTGCACCTGGACGCCGAGGACCGGCACCGCGTTCGGCTGCACGGCGTAGGCGGCGAGGGCGGGCAGCTCGGCGCGGCACGGCTGGCACCACGAGGCCCAGACGTTGACCAGGGTCGCCCGGCCGGCCAACGCCGCACCCAGGTCGACGGGCGTGCCGTCGCCGAGGCACTGGACCCGCAGCCCGGCCAGCTCGGCCGGCGCGGCGGCTCCCGGTTGGCCCGGCGGGCACGGCGGCAGCGCCGCCTTCTCCCGCAGCGGCGCGAGATCGGGCTCGGGGCGCGCGCTCGCGGCGGCGCTCGCCGGCGGACCGGCGGAGTCGGACGCCCGGTCCCTCGGCCACAGCGCCACCGTGGCGGCGACCACGAGCACCACGGCGACCAGCGCCCACCGGAGAAGGGCGCGACGGGGTGGCGCGGCGGGTCCGCTCACCGGGCCGCCCCGCCGTTGACCGTGGCGGCCAGGTCGATCAGGTGCTCGGTCTCCGGTCCCCGCACCAGTTTCGCCGCCTCCGCGGGGTCGGTCGGGCCCGTGCCGAAGGACGGGCAGTCCCTGGCCAGGAAGCAGGCGCCGCACGCCGGCTTCCTGGAGTGGCAGACGCGGCGGCCGTGGAAGATCACGCGGTGCGAGAGCAGGGTCCACTCCTTGCGCGGGACCAGCTCGCCGACGGCGTGCTCGACCTTGACCGGGTCGGTGTGCTCCGTCCAGCCCCAGCGCCGGACCAGCCGGCCGAAGTGCGTGTCGACGGTGATGCCGGGCACGCCGAAGGCGTCGCCCAGGATCACGTTGGCGGTCTTGCGGCCGACGCCGGGCAGGGCCACCAGGTCCTCCAGCCGGCCGGGGACCTCGCCGTCGTACTTCTCGACCAGGGCCGCGCCGAGCCCCATCAGGGAGGCGGCCTTGTTCCGGAAGAACCCGGTCGGCCGGATCATCTCCTCCAGCTCGGCGCGGTCGGCGCCGGCGTAGTCGGCCGCCGTGCGGTACTTGGCGAACAGCGCGGGGGTGACCTCGTTCACCCGCTTGTCCGTGCACTGGGCGGACAGGATCACCGCGACCGTGAGTTCGAGGGGGTTGGTGAAGTCCAGCTCGCAGTGCGCGTCCGGATATCCGGCGGCCAGGGCCCGCACCATCCGGCGCACCCTGCGGACGAGCGCCACGCGGCTCTCCGCGACCGGGCGGTCTGCGCCGCGCTGTCCTGCTCCGCGGGTCGTGGGGGGCACGGCGACCAGCCTACGGGTCCGCGCCGACGCGGGGTGCGGGCGCGACGGCGAGACGCCGGGCACGACGGAGAAGATCGAGATGTGACGCGGGTCCCACCCGACCCGGGGGTGCGCGCACGCCGGGGATGCGCAAGGATCGGCGGCACCATGACTGCTTGGCTCGTCGTCGTCGTTCCCCTCGTGGTGATGTTCTTCGCGCTCTTCATGGAGCGCGTCGAGGCTCGCCTCCGACACGTCGCGGTCCGCGAGGACGAGGTCGGGGAGCTGCTGGACAACGCCCGACCGGACGAGGTGCGCGCGTTGTTCCGGTTCGGCATCGGTCGCGCCCTCGAACTGTTCCGCCTCCGCCGCGTGGGCGGCCGGGCCGCTCGGCGGCCCAGGGGGCCGCGCGGCTAGCCCTCATCCATCAGGGTGAAGCCGCCCCGGGGCGGGACCCGATGGTGCCGTGGCGTGGATCGCGCGGACAGGGCCTAGACTGCTCTGAGTGATCGGCGGCACCTCGCCGGCTCCTGCGCAGGAGAGGGCCGGCACTGGACAGACGGCCGCCGCGTCTCATAGGAGGGACGAGGTGGACGAGACCCTGGCCCGCGCGGGCATTTTCCAGGGCGTGGAGCCGGCTGCTGCGGAGGCGCTCGGGCAGTCGCTGGAGCCCGTGGAGTTCCCGCGGGGCCATGTGATCTTCTCGGAGGGAGAGCCCGGCGACCGGCTCTACATCATCCAGTCCGGCAAGGTGAAGGTCGGACGGAAGTCGCCGGACGGCAGGGAGAACCTGCTGGGCATCTTCGGTCCGGCCGACATGTTCGGCGAGCTGTCGATCTTCGATCCCGGCCCGCGCACCTCGACCGCCACCGCGGTCACCGAGGTGCGGGCCTACACGATGGACCGCCCCGCGCTGCGGGAGTGGATCGGCAAGCGGCCGGAGATCGCCGAGCAGCTACTGCGGGTGTTGGCCCGCCGACTGCGCCGGACCAACAACATGCTGGCCGACCTGATCTTCACCGACGTGCCGGGCCGGGTGGCGAAGGCGCTGCTCCAGCTCGCCCAGCGCTTCGGCAGCCAGGAGGCCGGCCTGCTGCGGGTCACCCACGACCTGACGCAGGAGGAGATCGCGCAGTTCGTCGGCGCCTCGCGGGAGACCGTGAACAAGGCGCTGGCGGACTTCGCGCACCGTGGTTGGCTCCGGTTGGAGGGCAAGAGCGTGCTCATCCTCGACCCGGAGCGCCTGGCCCGCCGGGCCCGCTGACCACGGCGCCGGGCGGCGCCCGGCGGTGATCTCGGTCCTCCCCGGTGGGGAGAGGGCCACTGGCCGCGCGGCGCTCTCCCGATGCCGCGCGGTCCTCGGGAACGACGACGTGAAGGCCATGCGCGCTCGCGCATGGCCTTCACGTCTGTCTCGGGCACGGACGACGGCGGTCCGGGGAGGAGGGCACTGGATCTCCCTCTCACTCGGTCGAGGGGGTGACGACGTCCCCCGGAACAGGGGTCGCCGCCCAGGCGTGATCGCGAGCGACCGGTCCGTCCGGCCTCGCGTGGAGCGGGTGCGGCGATATGGGAGGGAGTGGGTGCTGGCGCGGCCGACGGCCATGAAGGCGCCCAGCCGCGACGCCCCTCCTGGTCACCGGGAAGACCACGGCGCACGCTTCCAGAACTCCTGGTCAGGACGGTGAACCAACGGTTCCGGACATGACACGGGGGGTCGGGCGCCGCCCCCGACGCGGCGCACCGACCCCCCGTGTGTGGCGTGGTCCGTCCCCCGACCGACCACGCTCCCCCGCCTCCGGCGCTCTCGGCCCCGACCCGTTGCGCCGGAGGAAGCGACGGGGTGCGGCTGTCTGCGAACCTGCTGTGATCGGGATACCCGCTGAAGACACGACCGACACCGTCACCATGGCGGCGCGGGACCCGCCCACTCAAGCGTTGTCACCCTCCAGGACGGCCAAAAACCGCCATTCGTTGCCTGGATTCACCCAGAACACGCATCGTCGTGACCCTTTCGCAACAAATCTCACGGTGTGTGACCGCATTTTTCGGACCGCCCGCGGAAACTCCCCCCTGACGGACCAGCCGCACCGGCGGTCACCGAGGCGGCCGGAGAACGACGGAATGTCCCGTCGACGCCGCCTGTTCTGACCTACGACGAGGTTGGCCGCCGCGGTCTCAGGAGTGCGCGCCAGAACCGCTCCGCCGCTCGCGCGCCACCAGGGCCGGCGGCCGGGCGTGACGAATCCCACCAGTAAAGAGTGGTACGCCCGTACCACTCTTTGGCAGACTGGTACGCATGTCCCACTCTGCCTCCCTCGCGGACTACCGCGCCGCGCTGACCACGCCGGGCGCGCGCGGACCCGTCCTCGCGTCCCTGCTGGCCCGCCTCCCGGTGGCGATGGTGGGGCTCTCGCTCCTGCTCTACGTCGAGCGGACCACCGGGTCGTTCGCCGCGGCCGGCCTGGTCGCCGCCGGGGCGCTCGTCGGCGTGGCGACCGGGTCCGTCGTCCAGGGACGGCTGTACGACCGGTTCGGCCCGACGCGCCCTCTCACGATCACGGTCGCGTTGTTCGCCGTCGTCGTCGCCATCGAGGTCACGGCGATCGAGCTGCGCGCGCCCGTGCCCCTGCTCGTGGTGCTCGCGGCGATGACCGGCCTGACCGAGCCCATGGTCAGCCCGGCCTCCCGGGCGATGTGGTCCCGCCTGCTCCCCGCCGGACAGGCGCGACACGCGGCCTACGCCTACGAGGCCATCAGCATGGAGGTCTTCTTCATCCTCGGCCCCGGCCTGGCCGGCGTGCTCATGGCCGCGCCGTGGCCCGGCACCAGCCTCGTCGTCGCCGCCTCGCTGATGGCGCTCGGCGGCCTGGGCTTCGCCAGGACGGCCACCGTCCGCTCCTGGCGGCCGGAACGGGCGGAACGCTCGCGTGGTTCGCTGCTCGGCCCGCTGACCAGCCCCGGCATGCGCACCCTCGCCGTCGCCGCGTTCGGCTTCGGCGTGACGATCGGGTTCGTCGAGGTCGCCGTGCCGGCGGCGGCCCGCGACGCCGGCCACCCCGGCATGGGCGGCCTGCTCCTCAGCATGTGGTCGCTGAGTTCCGTGGTCTTCGGCGTCCTCTACGGCATGCGCCCCTGGCCTCGGCCGATGCACCTGCGGCTGCCCGCCCTGCTCGCCGGGTTCTCGCTGCTGCTGTTGCTGCCGGCGCTGCCGTCCTCGCTGCTGGGGCTCGCGATGGCGCTGCTCGCGGTCGGCACCCTGATCACGCCCCAGTCGACGGCGCACTCCGCCACCATCGAGCAGGTGGCCCCGCCGGCGATGGCGGCCGAGGCGTTCGGCTGGGTCGTCACCTCGGTGACGCTGGGGCTGGCCGCCGGCCAGTCGCTGAGCGGCCAGCTCGTGGAGGCGCACGGACCGAGCAGCGCCTTCCTGGCGGCCGCCGGCTCCGGGCTGGTGCTGGCCGTGGTCGTCTGGCTCTTCCGCGACACCGTCCGGCGCGGCGCGCCGAAGGCGAACGAGTCCGCCACGTCGCGGAACGACCGGACCCTCGTCGCCCCCTGACGCCCGTCCCCCACCCCGCTTCCGGCGCCGGAACCGGTCTCCTCCCGAGGCCGGTCCGGCGCCGGAGCGCTGGAGGGCTCCCCCACCGCCAGGCGGGACCGGTCGCCGAGAGCGGCTCAGACTCCCAGGAAGATCGGGTTGGTCAGGGCGACCATCGTGTCGGGAGTGGTGTCCGTGGGCACCGGGCGACGCACCTCGGCCCGCACCCACGCGGCCTCCCGCGCTCTCGTCGACCACCGCACCACGGCCGAGCCGGACGCGGGCACCGCGGCGCTGTGCGCGACGCCGCCCGGGGTGATCAGCCGGACCTCGCACCCCGGCGCCCCGGAGACCTCCAGGACCACGTCGACGGGCGCGCCTGGTCCCACCCGCAACCGCTGGCCGATCCCGGCGGGTCGCGCGCCGTGCGCCCCGGGACCCGAGGCCCGCAGGGCGAGCCCGACCCGACTCGACTCGGCCAGCCACGCCCGCCCCGCGCGCAGCCCGGCGAGGATCGACCGGGTCGCGAGGTCGTCGGCGAACACCACGGTCTGGGGCAACCCCACCACGTCCGACTCGCTGTGCGCGTCGCTGTTGCCCATCGCGGGCACCCAGTGCCCCGCGCACAGCAGGTCGTGCCAGGTGCGGACCGCGTGTTCGTCGTCGGCCGTCCACGGGCCGTTCCACACCTCGACCAGGTCCACGTCCCGGTAGCCGAAGCCCCAGGAGCAGCCCACGTAGGGGCAGTACGGGTGCGCCGCCACCGTCAGACCGCCCACCGCGCGCACCTCGTCCCGGAACCGCCGGAACCGGTCGGGCTCCTCGGCCCGGTACCGCCAGTCGATCCAGTGCCCGACGGGCAGGCCCAGCGCGAGCCAGTGGCCGGACCGCGTGGTGACCTCCTCTCCGTCGATGATCAGCAGGTCGGGCCCGGCGTGCTCGCCCCACCGCAGTCCCGCGGACGGGGTGTTGTGCTCGGTGGAGGCGACGAAGTCCAGCCCCGCCGCCCTGGCCGCGGCCGCGAGTTGGCCCGGTGTGCGGTGTCCGTCGGAGTGCATGGTGTGCAGGTGGCAGTCACCGCGGTACCAGGCCCGCCCCCGGCCGCGCGCCCGTTCCGGCGCCGGGACCGGGATGTGCGGGGGTCCCGACGGGCCGTACCGGAGCGTGACGTCGACCGCGTAGTTCATCCCCTGCGGGGCGACGGTGTACGGACCGAGGATCACGTGCCAGGTCCCCGGCTCGATCGGTCCGGGGAGGTAGCCCGGGGTCGCGTCACCGGCGTTGATGACGAAACCGTCGCGGAACCCTCCGGACCAGCCGCGGAAGCCGCGGTGGTCGCCGAGATCGTGCCCTGACGGATCGAAGCAGCCGATGTCGAGGGCGTTGCCGGGAAGTCCGGGTGGAGGTTGCGGCCGATCGTAGCGGTACCGGACCTCGATCTCCCGCACGCCGGCCGGCACTGTCACCGGAAGGTAGTACCAGTCCGGGGCGCCCGGCTCGAAGCGCCCGGTCACCGTGCGGGTCTCCTCCGCCTCGGCCTCCGCCGCCGCGGGGAACACCGTCCCGACCAGGGCCGCGCCACCGGCGACGAAGAACGTCCGCCGGCTCAGGTGGGCGCCGTGTCGCTCACACATGACCGCCTCCCGCCCCCTCGTCGTGACGCTACGGCCCTGGCCTTCCCCGGGGAAACCTCCATTCGGTGAACGGGAAATGTCGGGGCCGCTGCCTACCGTCCACGTCATGACCGTCGCCACGTCCGTCGCCGCGGAGGTCGCCATGGACGTCACCGTTCGGACCTCGGACCTGGCGGAGGCGGCGGGGAACGTGGTCCGACTGCTTCCCCCGCGTCTGCTCGACCCCGTCCTCGCCGGCCTGCTGGTCCGGGCCGAGCCGGACGGCCTCGTGCTCGCGGGCACGGACCGGGACCGCGCCGTCCGTCTGCGGCGGGACGCCACGACCCGCCTGGCGGGCGCGGCGCTCGTCCCGGCCCGCCCGCTCGCCGCGACCGCGCGCGCCCTGGACGCGCCGGACGTCCGACTCGTCGTGGAGGGCTCCCGGCTCGCGGTCCGCACACCCGGCGCCCGGTTCGCCCTCCCCCTGCTCGACCTCGACGCGCACCCCGGTGTGCCCGAGCCGCCGGAGGTGGTGGGCCGGGTCCCCGGTTCGCTCCTGGCGGCCGCCGCCCTCCCGGTCGCCGGCGCCGCGTCGCGGGATGACACGGTGCCGGCGTTCACCGGCCTCCGGATCCGGGCCGAGGGGGAACGCCTGGTGCTGGTGGCGACCGACCGCTACCGGATGGCGGTCGCCTCGCTCTCCTGGGAACCGGTCCGGGGTGGGCTTGACGTGCTGCTCCCCTCAGCGCTGGTGGCGGAGGTGGCGCGACAGGTCTCGGCCGCGTCCACGGTCGAGGTGCGGCGGACCGGATCCGGCGCCGACCGCGTCGCCGTGTCCTGGTCCGGGACCACGGTGGCCTGCGGCGTGCTGGACAGCCCGTTCCCCGACGAGAGCCGCTATCTTCCGTCCACAGTGGACTGCGAGGTGCTGGTGGACGCCGACCGGCTCGCGGCGGCGGTCCGCAGGGTCGCCCCGTACGCCGGCCCGTTCTCGTCCGTTCGGCTGGAGGTCGGGGACGACGCGCTGCGGGTCCAGGGCTCGGACCCGGCCTCGGGCGAGGCGGAGGAGACCGTGCCGGCGACCGTGGACGGAGACCCGGTGGCGCGGGTGTTCCGGGCGCGGTATCTGGGCGAGGCGCTCAGCGCGTTCTCCGGCTCCGCGGTGCGGCTGGGGATGCGAGGTGTCCACCAGGCGTCGCGGATCACGGCCGCGGAACCGGCGGCGAACGGCGTCGACCTGCGGTACGTGGTCATGCCGATCCGACCTCGGTGATCGTCGCCGTCGAGGGCCGCCGCAACTCCCACGCCGCGGCGACGGCGGTCACCACCAGCGCCAACGCCGTGCAGCCCAGCACGGCCCCTCGGGGTCCGGACAACTCCAGCCCGGCCGCCACCAACACGCCCGCGGCGCCGTATCCCAGGCCGCCGGCCGCGTAGATCGCGGAGAACGCCATGCTCCAGTGCCGTTGGGGAACACCCCGCTGCACGGCGAGCGACCGGGCCGCGTTCGTCGGCGTCTCCAGCAGGCCGACCAGCACCACCAGACCGAACGCGATGCCGGCCGCCGGGACGAGGAAGACGCCGGCGACGAACACCGCCATCAGCGCCAGCAGCAGGGCGGACTGCACCTCGGCGCGCCCAGGCCACTGTCGTCGCCCCCAGACCAGACCGGCCAGCACGCCCCCGACCGACATGGCGGTCAGCCAGCCACCCGACCATCTGCCGTCCACACCGAGCAGGGGCAGGAGGTCGGGCAGGGCGACGGTGGCCGCGCCCACGACGAGCATGGCGGCGAACGACTGCGCGCACGCCGGAAGCACCGTCGTCCAGCCGGCGCGCTCACCACCGGACGCGGCGGCGACCGCAGGGAGGTCGCGCAGCCTCAGGCTGGCGAGCACCCCGAGCAACGCGATCACCGCGATGAGCACCGTCGGCGCGACGGGGCCGACGGCGACCTGGACCCCGGCGACCACGGCGGGAGCCGCGGTCCACACGGTCGTGCTCACCGCGGACTCGACCGCGAGCACCGGCTGGGCCGCCGAGGGTGGTGCGAGTCGGATCGCGATGGCGCGCAGGCCGCCGTGGGCGCCCGCGGCCACGGCCCCTCCGAGCGCCACCAGCACGACGACGAGCGCCTGGGGCAGGACGTGCGCCCCCAGCGCCACCACGCCGAACAGAACCCCCTCCGCGCCGAGAACGAGCGCCAGCTCGCGGCGCGCGTCGACGCGGTCGAACCGGCGGCCGAGAGGCCCGGCCAGCACGGCCTCGGCGACCGCGTAGACGCCGACGAGGAGCGCTCCGAAGGCCGTGGAGCCGGCGACGGCCTGCCCGAGGTAGAGGATGCCCAGGGGGGCGAGCGCGACCGGGAAACGCTGACACAGCAGCACCAGCAGCCACGAACGGAGACCAGGGTCGCGAAGCAGGTCGCGGTAGGACGCGTTACCAGTCACAGGTTTGGACGGTAATCAGGCCGGGCGTTACCGGTCAATGGTTACGCTGGTAAGCATGGGAGCACCCAGCACGGCGCCCGGCGCCCTGGAACAGGTGCGGACGTTCCTCAACACCTGGCGCATCCCCAATGACACGCGCCAGGTCCAGGACCAGTTGCCGGAACTCGTGGCCGACCACCGGGCGTGGGCGGCGGACCTCCCCGACGTTCCCCCGCCCACCGACCTCGGCGAACTCCTCGACCTGCGGACGGCGCTCCGCGCCGCGCTCGGCGAGACGCACCCGTCGGGTCTCGACGACTGGCTCGTCCGCCACCCCGTCGTGGCCCGTGTCGGCGACGCCGAGCCGCCGGTCGTCCACAGGCCGGTGTGCCCCGACACGACGGGAGAACTGCTGGCCCTCGTCGTGGACGCGATCCAGCAACGCCGGTGGGCCCGGCTCAAGGCCTGCCCGGACTGCCAGTGGGTCTTCTACGACCACTCCCGCAACGCCAGCCGAACCTGGTGCGGGATGTACGCGGAGTCCGCCCACGGCAGGGCGTGCGGCAGCATCGCCAAGGTCAGGGCCTACCGGGCGCGCAAGGCTCAGGGCAACACCGCCTGAGCCCCGGCACTGGTGTGGACGGGCGTTCGCTCGCCGACCGCCCAGAGGGGCAACACCTGTCAGAACGACGGGCTCAGCGCTGCTCGCGCAGGTATTCGAGCTGCGCGCGCACCGACAGCTCCGCGGCCGGCCACAGCGCCACGTCGACCTCGGCGTAGACCAGCTCGACCACCTGGCGGGCGGTGGCGTCGGGACCCAACGTCACCAGGGCGTCGCGGACCTGCCCCAGCCGTTGTTCCCGGTGGGCCAGGTACGCCAGGGCCGCCTGGCCCGCGTCCGCCAGCTCGGGGCCGTGGCCGGGGAGAACGGTCGTTCCCGGGGGCAGGTCGGCGAGCCGGCGCAGGGACTCCAGGTAATCGGCCAGCCGGCCGTCCGGGTGCGCGACCATCGTGGTCCCCCGCCCCAACACGGTGTCCCCGGTCAACACGGAACCGGGGTCGCCCTCACCGGACACCAGGAAGCACAACGAGTCGGAGGTGTGCCCCGGGGTGCCGAGCACGCGGATGACGAGACCGGCCTCCTCCAGCACGTCGCCGTCGGCCAGTCCTTCGGACCCCCAGCGCAGCGCGGGGTCGAGTGCCCGCACGGGCGCGCCGACCATCTCGGCGAACCGCCTGGCGCCGGCGGAGTGGTCCGCGTGGCCGTGGGTCAGCAACACCTGCGACACCGGGCCGTGCTCGGCGATCCGTCGCAGGTGGACCTCGTCGTCCGGGCCCGGGTCCACGACGACGCACGCCGTGGCGTCGGGTGCCCGCAGGACCCACGTGTTGGTGCCGTCGAGCGTCATGGGCGACGGGTTCTCGGCCAGGAGCACCGAGGCGCACGGGGTCACCGGGCGCAGGACGCCGTAGGCGGGGTGCTCGGCCCGCACTCCTTCGACCAGCCCACTCATCGGCGCTCCAACCGGTCGCCCGGCCGGGCGTCGAGATGGCCGGCCGCCCCGTCGTACTCCGGATCACCGGGAAGGACGACGCACAGCGAGTCGCCGCGGCGCACGACCCGTGGCACGATCTTCTCGATCGTCCGGTCACTCGTCAACGCCGTCGACAACGCCACCGCGACCGAGCCGCACTCGGCCAGTTCCGCCAGGGTCATCCAGGTCGGCGGGAGCAACGCGCGTCGTCCCTCCCGCCAGTCCTCCAACGCCTCGACGGGCCGCTGCCACGCGGCGTCCTCCGCCTCCGTCGTGGCCCCGTCGGCGTGCTGGCCCGCGGGCAGCGCGGCCAGGAAGAACCGGGTGTCGTAGCGGCGGACCTCCTCCGCCGGCGTCACCCAGTTCGCCCACGGCCGCAGCAGGTCCGAGCGCAGCACGAGGCCGGCCTCGGACAGGAACTGGGCCAGCGACACGTCCCGGGACACGAGGGCCTGCCGCGCGTCGGCGTACTCGGTGGTGTCGGCGACGACCGAGGTCGCGTCCGGTCCGGCCAACAGGACGCCGGCCTCCTCGAAGGTCTCCCGCACCGCCGCGCACACGAGGGCGGTGGCCAGCTCGGGCTCGCACCCGAAACGGCGGGCCCACCACGCGGGCTCGGGTCCGGCCCAGGCCACCGAGGTGTCGGCGTCCCTCCGGTCGACTCCCCCGCCGGGGAACACGCTCATGCCTCCGGCGAAGGCCATGCCCAGGACGCGACGCAGGAGGAACACCTCCAGCCCGGCGCCGCCCTCCCGGACCAACACCACGGTGGCCGCGTCCCTCGGCTGGACGGGCGTCGCGGGCGGAACGTCCGGGATCAGGCCTTGCGGCAGGGTCAGGTCCTCGGGCAACTGGGGCACGCCCCGCACCCTAGACAGGTCACCGGTCGGTTGGCGACAGAACGCCAGGCGCGGCACGAAGATCTTCCCGTGCCCTGTCCGTTCCGTTCCGCGCGCTGTCGCCGTCGACAGGCCCCGGCGGCTCCGGAGCTCCTGGCGTGCCGCGCGGCCGTCGACCCGCGCGTGGAGTCGACCCGGCTCCGCGAAGCCGGGTGTCCTGGTGGTCGCGGCGACCCGCGCCCGGTGCTGGAGGCAGGATGGACGACGTGGACGAGCAGCTTCGGGTTGGGCTGGTGGGCGCGGGGCCGTGGGCGCGCCGGGTGCACGCTCCTGGTCTCGCGGACCATCCGGGAACCAGGCTGGCGGCCGTGTGGGCTCGCCGACGCGGCGCGGCGGAGGAGCTGGCCGGCGGCTACGGCGCCGAGGTGTGCGACAGCCCCGACGAACTTCTGTCCACTGTGGACGCAGTGGCGTTCGCGGTCCCGCCGTCGGTCCAGGCGGAGATCGCGCCCCTCGCGGCGCGCGCCGGCAGGCACCTGATCCTGGAGAAGCCGGTCGGGTCCACTGTGGACGAAGCACTGCGCGTGGCCGACGCGGTGTCCGCGACCGGGGTCGCCTCCCTGGTCATGCTCACGCGGCGTTTCGCGCCCGAGACCCGGTCCTGGCTGGCCGAGCTGGACCGGCTCGGCGGGTGGGCCGGCGGAAACGCGCGCTGGCTGTCCGGCGCCCTGCTGTCGGAGACGTTCGCCAACTCGGAGTGGCGCCACAGCGCGGGAGCTCTGGCCGACATCGGCCCGCACGCCGTCGACCTGATCGACGCCGCGCTCGGCGAGGTGACGGACGTGCTCGCCGCGCACCGCTCCCGCGGCGACCTCTGGCAGCTCATGCTCGGCCACACCAACGGCGCCACGAGCACGCTGACCATGTCGTTGCACCTGCCCGTGCGGCCGACGATCGTGGACTTCTCGGTCTACGGCCAGCACGGTGACCGGACGCTCAGCGGACGCGCCACCCCCGCCGAGGAGTGCTACACCAACCTGCTCGACGACTTCGTCGCGATGGTGCACAGCGGCACGGTCGAGCATCCCTGCGACGTGCGCCGGGGCGTGCACCTCCAACGCGTGCTCGACGCCGCGCGTCGGCTCGCGGGTTAGGACAACCGAGGTAATCGCGTTAACGCCACCGCTCCCCGGTCGATCACTAGGGTATCCGCCCGTGACCGCCCGAGGACATCTGGTGACTCCACAGCAGACCGAACTCCTCGCCCACACCCTCGACCCGGAGACCCTCCAGGAGCGGCTCCAGCGCCCGGACCGCGTGGCGGCGTGGTTGGAGGAGGCGCTGCGGAGACCGGAACCCGCGGACCCGACGGCCGCCCGGGTCCACCACGAACACATCGGCGTGGCCGCCCGGGTGCTGCGCCGCCTGGACGTCGCCGAGGAACACCTGCGCATCGCGTTGCGGCTGGCCGAGCGGCACGGCCCCGAACCGTCGGCGGTGCTGGCCCGCTGCCGGCTGGCCCACGTCCTCCAGTGGCAGGGGCGGTTGGACGAGGCGATCAACGAGTTCGACCGGTGCATCGAGGACGGCAGGCGGTTGCCCGAGCTGGCCGAGCACTACCACTTCGTCTTCCACCACGCGGGCAAGGCGCACTTCGACGCCGGGAACTGGGACCAGGCGCGGGAGCTGCTCGCCGTCGCGCTGCGGCTGCGCCTCGACCTGGCCGACCAGGGCGGGGTGGGCGAGGACGAGGTCCCGGCCGACGAGCTGGTCGAGGCGTCGCGGCTGGCGTTGGACACCGCCGACGCCTGCGGAACCGCCGCCGACGTCGACACCGAGGTCCGGCGGCTCGTGAACGGCATCACCGAGCGCGTGTCCGAACGCCGTGACGCTCTGTTCGCCGAACACCGCGTCTCCCGGCACGGCGACGTCCTGGTCGGCCTCCGGACGTTGTTACTTTCGGGCCCGGTGCACACGGACCTGGTGAGCGCCCTCTTCCCGGAGCACGCCGGCCTCGACGTCGCGCTCGCCGAGCTGGCCGCCGACGGCATGCTGCGCACGAGCGGCGACCACCTGGAGGCCACCGACGCCGCCCTCGTCCTGTTCCGCGCGCTCCTCGACCTGATCGACGACGTGGCGCGCTCCGTGTGGGGAGAACCCTCCGAGCTGGCGTCGGATCTGGACGACCTGGTGTGCTGCGCCACCGGCACCTCGCCCGGACCGACGTTCGACGCCTGGGTCGCGGCGAGCCCCGCCACCGGGGTGGCCGGCAGGGTGTTCGACCGCCTGTGCGCCCTGGCCGTCCACCGGGCCGACGCCCTGGCGGACGTGCTGGTCGCGGAGGGCCTCACGGCGGCCCAGCTCCGGGCGTTGTTGCCCGACGACCCGGTCCGACGGCGGATCGACGCGGCGAGCGGCAGGATCACCTCACGCGTCTACCGCCCCCTCGACGTCGAGCGGCGGGTGCGGATCACCGACGCGTTGCGCGGCCTGCCGAGCTGAGCCCCGGCCCGGACCACGCGCACGCGGCCCCGCCGCGCGTCACGCCGTCGACCCACCGGAGAGGTGCGGATACCCGTTGGGCGCGGGGACGGTGGGGCCGGTGGTCCACGAGCCGACACCGGGCGCCGGCTCGTTCGTCGCCAGGGACTCACCGGACGGGCGGGCGAGCTGCCACTTCCCGCTCTCCCGGCGGCCGCTCTGCTCCCGTTGCGCCAGTTCCTCGTGCAACCGGGCCAACAGGTTGCGTTCCCGGTCGGTGAGCTTGGCGTCGACGGCGGCTGGCAGCCGAGTCGCGGGCACCCCGCCGGGCACTGGATCGGACCCGTTGACAGCGGGAGCCTCGACCGCCGAGGGCTCGGCCGCCTCGTCCTCGACCAGCTCCGTCCCTGGATCGTCGTCGGTCGCGTCGGTCGCCGCCGGTTCCTCGACCGCGGAGGGAGGCTCCGCCTCCGCGACGGGCTCGTCCTCGACCTCCAGGGGCGACGTGTCGCCGACGGGCACCAGAGAACGGAACCGTCGTGGCTCGGGCCGGGGAGTGACACCGACGCCGTCCAGGTGGACCGGTGTCGCGGCGGCCAACGCCTTGCGGTGGTAGTCGGGCAGCTCGTCCCCGGTGCGGTAGACCTCCACCGCCGCCCACGTTCCCGCGGCCTGGAAGGCGGCCGTCATCTGGTAGCTGACCGCCGCCGGGTAGGCCTCCCCGTCCAGTTCGACGAGGACGACCCGGGCCGGCACCGCGCCCGGCGTGGCGCCAGCGGGCGTGACGCGCCAGGTCGCCCGGACCGACCGGACGCCCGTCAGCCGGTCGACGACCGGGCGCAGGGCCTCCTCCAGCCCGGAGGCCGGCTCGTCCCTGTCGTGGAACCGGTGCGGATCGGCCGGCAGCTCGTCGATCACCGTGAGCCGGTCGACGAGCGTGACGGGGGACCGCGTCGCGTCCAGGAGCTGGCGGAGCTGGTACCGCTCGCCGGGAGTCACCGGAACGCGGCCGGCCACCAGGCAGCCGACCAACAGCTCGACGGCGCGGTCCTGCTCGGCGACGGCGACCAGCTCGCGGACGGCCGCCGCCGCGTCGTCGTCGATCCGTCCGGCCAGGGAGAGCGACAGGTGGTGGAGCCGGTCCGTCAACGTTCGTCCGTCCACGGCGTGCCTCCATACTCGGGCCCGTGCGCGCGGGCCGGTCTCGTCGGGAACGAGGGGGCGGCGGAGGGAGGAGCTGGGCGGCTAGGCGCGGACGACGTCGGCGCCCACGCCCACCAGCTCGGACGACGCCAACGCCGCCCGGTGGTAGTCGGGGAGGTCGTGCAGGTCGGTGGGCAGGACCTCGACGCGCGGAACGCGCTCGCCGAGCGCCCGCAGCACGCGCTGGAGCTCGCCGGCCAGTCCGGCGTGGTCGGCGGTCGCGGTCACGAGCAGGACCCGTCGCGCCGCGCCGTCCGCGTCCCGGCGCCAGGAACACCTGATCTCACGCACGGTGGACCGCCCGCGCAGGGCGGCGGTCACCACGACGAGGGGCTGGTCCGCGTGGTCGGCGCCGCCGGGCGGTGTTCCGTCGAAGACGTGGGCGGGCGCGGGAGGCCCGTCCCGCACCGGCAGCGCGGCCACCATCGCCGGGTCGGCGCCCTCCGGCACGAGCGCCAGCGCCAGCCGATGCTCGTGGGCCGTCAGGCCGATCCGGTCGTGCAGCAGGGTGCGCGGCAGGGCGCGGACCAACACGTCCGACGCCCCGCCGGCCAACCAGTCCCGATACCGCCACAGCGGCTCGTCCGGCAGACGGCCGGCCAGCCGGAGCAGCAGCTCATGGCACTGCCGCGCGGACCGCACGGCCTCAGCCGACCTCGACGACGAGTTCGACCTCGACCGGCGCGCCCAACGGCAGCTCCGCGACCCCGACCGCGGACCTGGCGTGCTGGCCCGCCTCGCCGAACACCTCGCCGAGCAGCTCGGAGGCCCCGTTGACCACGGCGGGCTGCCCGGTGAACCCCTCGGCGGAGGCCACGAAACCGACCACCTTGACGACCCTGGTCACCGAGTCGAGGCCGACCAGGGCGTCAACGGCGGCCAACGCGTTGAGCGCGCACAGCCGCGCGTGCTCCTTGGCCTCCTCGGGGCTCACCTCCGCCCCGACCTTGCCGGTGGCGGCCAGCGTGCCGTCGACGAACGGGAGCTGTCCCGAGGTGAACACGAGCGATCCGCTGCGCGCGGCGGGCACGTAGGCGGCGACCGGGGCGGCGACCTTCGGCAGGTCGACGCCCAGCTCCGCCATGCGCTGCTTCCAGCCGCCCACGTCAGTTCCCCTTCGGCCGCTTCAGGTAGGCGACGTGCTGTTCGCCGGTCGGGTTCGGCAGCACCGTGACCAGCTCCCAGCCGTCCTCGCCCCACTGGTCGAGGATCTGCTTGGTGGCGTGGATCAACAGCGGGACGGTGGCGTACTCCCACTTGGTCATGGCGCGGAGCGTAGCCGGCCGCGCGGCCGTCCGGGTGGGCCGCCGGCCGAACGGCGGCCCGATCGCGGTCTCCCCGTGACGCCGGGGCGGCGCTACCGTGATCGGCGTGGAGACCTGGCGGATCGTGGCGACCTGCCTGCTCACGCTGGGTGGGCTCGTCCTGGTGCTGGTCGCGATGGCCCAGGCCCGCGACCGCAAGGGCAGCACGCGGGGCGACGTCGCGCGGTCGGCGTTGATCTCGCTCGGCGTGCTCGCGGTCGCCGACGCGCTGGCCGCCACGGTCCTGCCGTCGACCATCACCTGGGGGATCGTCGCCGCCGAGTGGATCCTCATCGGGGTCGTCACCCTCGCGGACTGAACCCTCCCGCGCGCACCGCCGCCGTGTCCCCGTGTCGGGCATCGCCCGGCCGGGACGCCTACGCTGATCGCGTGACGACCCCGCCCTCCGGCTGGACCGACGAGCTGGCCCGCGTCCGGCTGCACGTGGTGACCGGCAAGGGCGGGACCGGCAAGACCACCGGCGCCGCGGCGCTGGCCGTCGCCCTGGCCCACGGCGGCCGGCGGGTGCTGCTGGTGGAGGTCGAGGGGCGCCAGGGCCTCGCCCAGCTCTTCGGCCGGTCCCCGCTGCCCTACGCCGAGGAGCACCTCACGCGCGTCCCCGGCGGCGGCGAGGTCCGCGCCCTGGCCGTGGACGCCGAGGCCGCCCTGCTCGAGTACCTGTCGATGTTCTACAACCTGGGCTTCGCCGGGCGGACCCTGCGCAAGATGGGCGCGATCGAGTTCGCGACGACACTGGCCCCGGGCCTCCGCGACGTGCTGCTCACCGGCAAGGTGAAGGAGTGCGTCACCCGCACCGACTCCCGGGGTAGGCACGCGTACGACGCGGTGGTGCTGGACGCGCCGCCCACCGGGCGGGTCGCGAAGTTCCTGGACGTCACCAGGGCCATGGCCGACCTGGCCAAGGTCGGTCCGATCCGGGACCAGAGCGAGGGCGTGGTGCGGTTGCTGCACTCCGGCGAGACGGCCGTGCACCTCGTCGCCCTGCTGGAGGAGCTGCCGGTGCAGGAGACACTGGAGGCCGTGGACGAGCTGGACGCCGCCGACCTGCGCCCCGGCGCCGTGCTGGTCAACCGGGTCCGCCCGGTGCGACTGCCGGCGGGCGAGGTGGACACGGCCGCGCGGGGGGCGGTGGACGCCGAGCACGTCGTGTCCGGCCTGAGGAACGCCGGCCTGGACCCCGCCCCCGCCGTCGTGACCGGTCTGGTCGACCAGACCGTCGAACACGCGTTGCGCGTCCGCTCCGAACGCGCGGCCATGACCCAGCTCGCCGCGGCCGGCCTTCCCGTGCTGGAGCTGCCCGACCGACCCGACGGGATCGACGCGGGGGTCGTGCACGAGCTGGCCGAGCTGCTGATCGAGCAGGGGGTCAGATGAGCTCGCCCAGAGCGGGGCGCCCGCCCATGCTGGACGTCGACGGGCTGCTGGACGACCGGGGGACCAGGGTCCTCGTGTGCTGCGGATCCGGCGGGGTCGGCAAGACGACCACGGCGGCGGCGCTCGCGCTCCGCGCGGCCGAGCGGGGACGCCGGGTGGTGGTGCTGACCATCGACCCCGCGCGCCGGCTCGCCCAGTCGCTCGGACTGCGCCAACTCGGCAACCACCCCCGCCGCGTCCAGCTCGACGGGGACTTCCCCGGCGAACTCAGCGCGATGATGCTGGACATGCGGCGCACCTTCGACGAGATGGTGATGACGCACGCCGGGCGGGAGCGCGCGGAGCAGATCCTCGCCAACCCCTTCTACCAGACCATCTCCACGTCGTTCTCCGGCACGCAGGAGTACATGGCGATGGAGAAGCTGGGGCAGCTCGCGGCGACGGGGGACTGGGACCTGATCGTCGTGGACACCCCGCCGAGCCGGTCGGCGCTGGACTTCCTCGACGCGCCGCAACGGCTGTCCTCGGTGCTCGACGGCCGGATCATCCGCATGCTGTCGGCGCCGGCGAGGGCCGGCGGCCGGGGCATCGCCCGGCTCGTGGGGGCCGGTTTCGGTCTGTTCGCCAAGGCCGTGTCCACGGTCGTCGGCGGTCAGCTACTCGCGGACGCGTCGGCGTTCGTGCAGGCGTTCGACAGCATGTTCGGCGGGTTCCGGGAGCGGGCCAAGGCCACGTACCGGTTGTTGCGGTCGCCGGGGACCGCGTTCCTCGTGGTCGCCGCGCCGGAGCCGGACGCCCTGCGGGAGGCGGCCTACTTCGTCGAGCGGCTGGCGGCCGAGGGCATGCCGTTGGCCGGTCTGGTCCTCAACCGCACCCACCCCGTGCTGGCGGATCTGCCCGCGCCGAGCGCGCTGGCGGCGGCGGACGAGCTGGACCGCTCGGGGGACGACCCGGTCGTCGCGGCGGTGCTGCGCCTGCACGCGGACCGGGTCGCGGTGGCCGAGCGGGAGAAGCGCCTGCTCGGCCGGTTCGTCGACGCGCACTCCGAGGTGCCGTTGATCGGCGTTCCCGCGTTGCCGACGGACGTGCACGACATGGAGGGCCTGCGCGAGATCGGCCATCGCCTGGCCGGCACCTGAGGCGTCCCGCACCCGGCGACCACTCCGGACGTCTGACCCCCTCGCGGCCACCCGCCCTCACTGGCCCGCCCCGAGCGCCAGGAATCCCCTTCCCCCAGGTCAGCCCCCACCCGCCCGGGGGGCGAGCCCCGCTCCAGCCTATCCAGCGCCGATCAGCCGAGCCACCCCGAACCCCGAGCCTGTGGACAACTCGGGCACCTGTGGATAACTCGCCTGGCCGGCACGGGAAACCCCGTGCTGGCAACACTTTCCGGTGACTGATGCCCCGACCGGGCGACCCCGGTGCGGCAACCACTCGAAAGAGGGCGCGTCACTCGAATTCGTGGCCAGTGACGGGCCGCAGGAGCCGCGGTCGGCCGGCGACGGCGGAACGCGCCGGCCGACCGCGGGACAGCCGGTCCCCCGCTAGCTGACCTTGGCCTCCGTGTCGTCGTGGTCCCGCCGAGCCGCGTCGAGCAGCTCGTGCCACGACTCCACGTCGGGCCGGCGGCGCAGCAACGCCCGCCGCTCACGCTCGGTCATTCCGCCCCAGACACCGAACTCGATCCGGTTGTCCAGGGCCTCGGCCAAGCACTCGGTCCGCACCGGGCAGGCGAGGCAGACCAACTTCGCCTTGCGCTGCTCGGCGCCGCGGACGAACAACCTGTCGGGGTCCTCGTCACGGCAAGCGGCGCGGGTGCGCCAGTCCCCCTGGTCGAACACCATGTCCCCCAGCTCCTGTCGTCGTCGCGACGAACCCGGCACCCCCCGGCACCGGGTCGACAGCACACTTTCGGGGAGTGCGCTGACGCGTGTGGTCGTGAAGACGTTGACGGACTGTAGAGCCATCTGGTTCCCGGTCCAACACCGGGTTGCTCACCCGTTACGTGAAGTCACCGCTTTGGGCAAGACGACAGGTCACCATCAGAGGCCGCAGTTACCCTGGCCCCGTGCGAGTCAGGGACGGCCTGCTCCAGCTCCTCGGGCTCTGCGTCCTGGCCGGCGTCCTCGTCGCGGGGATGCTGTTCCCGGTCGTGGGCTCGATCGGCGTCGTCTCCAACCGCGCCAGCGACACCGTCGACAACATCTCGGCCGACCTGGTCGGCGTCGACCCGCCCCTGGTCACGACGATCACCGACGTCACGGGCAACGCGATCGCCTACCTCTACGACCAGTACCGGGTGCTCACGCCGCCGGACAAGATCGCCGACACGATGAAGGCGGCGATCGTCGCCATGGAGGACAAGCGGTTCTACGAGCACGACGGCGTCGACTGGCGGGGCACGATGCGCGCCTTCGTCACCAACCAGCTCCACGGCGAGATCGCCCAGGGCGGGTCGTCGCTGACCCAGCAGTACATCAAGAACTACCTGGTCCACGTGGTGGCCAAGACGCCGACCGAGCGGGCGCGGGCCACCGAGCAGACGCCGGCCCGCAAGCTCCGCGAGATCAGGGTGGCGTTGCAGCTCGAGAAGAGGCTGGGCAAGGACGAGATCCTCACCCGCTACCTGAACGTCGTGCCGTTCGGGAACCAGACCTACGGCGTGGCCGCCGCGGCCAGGACCTACTTCGACACGACGCCCGACCAGCTCACCATTCCCCAGGCCGCCATGCTGGCCGGACTGGTGAACCAACCGGGCTACCTCAATCCGGTGACAAACCCGGACGGCGCGGTCAAACGGCGCAACACCGTGATCGACAAGATGGTCGAGTACGGCAGCATCACCCGCGAGATGGGCGAGGAGGCCAAGCAGCAGCCGCTGGGCCTCGTGCAGCCGCTCAACATGCTCCAGAACGGGTGCATCGGCGCGGGGCCGTCCGACGGCTTCTTCTGCTCGTACGTCCTCCAGTACCTCGAACGCGCCGGCTTCTCGCTGGACAACGTCAAACGCGGTGGCTACACCATCAGGACCACGCTCGACCCGCTCATCACCAAGGCGGCCAAGCAGGCCGCCGAGGCCCAGGTCCCCAAGCAGACCAAGGGAATCGCGAACGCGATGGCCGTGGTCCAGCCGGGCAGGGACCGGCACCGGGTGCGGGCGCTGGTCGCCAACCGGGACTACGGGCTGGACGTCGAGAAGGGCCAGACCCAGTACGACCTGCCGAGCGGCGTGACGAAGTTCGGCGCCGGCTCGATCTACAAGATCTTCGTGGCCGCCGCGGCCCTGGAGAAGGGCATGGGAATCCACAACATCGTGGACGTGCCCTCGAGCTACACCTCCCGCGTCTACCTGAACAACCTGGGCCCCTACACCGTCCACAACGCGCCGACCGCCTCCTACCGCAGCTCGATGACGCTCCAGGACGCCCTGGCCCAGTCGCCGAACACCACGTTCGTCAAGCTCCAGGAGCGCGTGGGACTGGACGCCGCGGTCGACATGGCGATCCGCCTGGGGCTGCGCGAGGGCATGCAGGGGGTCAACCGCAGCGGCGAGCCGCTCGCCCGCGACGGGTCGAACGGCCCGTCCCAGGCGCAGTTCATCAAGGACAACAAGATCGGCCCCTTCACCCTCGGGTTCGGCCCGACCAGCGTGTTGGAGCTGGCCAACGTCAGCGCGACGTTGATGAGCGGCGGCATGTGGTGCCCGCCAAGCCCCATCGAGGAGGTGCTCGACCGCCACGGCCGGCCGGTGCCCCTCACCGAGGCGCCCTGCGAGCAGGTGGTGGCCAGCGGGCTGGCGAACACCCTCGCCATCGGGCTGAGCAAGGACGACCAGCAGGGCGGCACCGCGTTCAACGCGGCCAAGGAGGTCGACTGGAACCGGCCGATGATCGGCAAGACCGGGACGACGGAGAACTACCACTCGGCCGGCTTCACCGGCTCCACCCCGCAGTTCTCCGGAGCCACCCTGATCTTCACGGACGGCGTCGGACCGCAGGGCATCTGCGACGGCAAACCGCCGAGGCTGTGCGGGAACGGCGGCCACATGTTCGGCGGCATGGTGCCGGCGCGCACCTGGTTCGCGGCGATGAAGGAGATCCACGCCGGGCTCCCCGCGGAGCCCCTGCCTCCCGCCGACCCCCGGTACCTGCACGGCGGAAGCGAGGTGCGGGTGCCGGACGTCGTGGGCAAGGCGGAGAACGAGGCGCGGACGCTGCTGGAGCAGGCCGGCTACAAGGTCGAGCGGCGGTCGATCAACAGCTCGTTCCCGAAGGGCGTGGTGGCCAGCCAGAGCCCCCGGGGCGTGGCGCTGCCCGGCGAGATGGTTACGATCTGGGTCAGCAGCGGGCACGTGCCCCAGCCGTCGCCGAGCGAGGGGCCGTCGGCGACCAGCCGTCCGGAGAGCCCGGGGCGCAACGCCCCCGACCAGGGGAGCACTCCGCCGTCCCAGTCGCCGACGTCGCCGCGGACGACCGAGGGCGGGCAGTCGACGAACCCGCGCTTCAGCGAGCCTCCGCCCGACGGCCCGCCCCCTGGCGGCCCACCGCCGTACCGGATCCCCACGTTGTCCCCGTATCGGCGCTGACGCCTCCGGGGTGGCCCGGAACGAGGCAACGCCCCCTGTCTGTCCTTTTTGGACAGACAGGGGGCATTGCCGTTCCGCTCCTGGGGACCTTCTGCCGCGCTGGACGCGGCGCGCCGCCGGCCTCAGCCCTGGAGGTGGCCGCGCACGGCCGCCGCGATCCTGGCGCCCTCGGCACGGCCCGCGACCCTGGCGTTGGCCGCCTTCATGACCTGCCCCATCTGCTTCGGGCCAGGGCGTTCCCCGAGCAGGCGGGCGACCTCATCGACGGCCTCGCGCACGAGTTCGGCCAGGGTGGCGTCGTCGAGCTGCGCCGGCAGGTAGCGGGCCAGCACCTCGCCCTCGGCGCGTTCCTTGGCCGCCAGCTCGTCCCGTCCCGCGCCGGCGAACGCCTCGGCCGCCTCCCGGCGCTTCTTGGCCTCCCTGCGGAGGACCCTGAGCACCTCGTCGTCGGACAGCTCACGGGCGGCCGAGCCGGCCACCTCCTCGGTCGTGATCGCGGCCAGCGCCATCCGCAGCGTGTCCACCACGGTGGTGTCCCGCTCCTTGATCGCCGCGGCCAGATCGGCCTGCAACCGCGCCTTCAACTCCGCCATGAATCAGACCCTACTCGGCATCCCGCCACTCGGCGCCCGGCGTTTTCCCGGCACGAACAGGGAAAGCAGAGGACATCGAACGAGACAGCCCTGCGCAGCAAGCGGTTGTGAATGCCTTTCACGCAAGCTTCTGGGTCTGGCAGCAGGCCACACCCTCCTCGATGCGGCAACTGCCACGGACGGCGTATTCCCATCCGAATCTCGCGCTCGGAGCGGGGCCGAACCCCAGCTCGCCGCGGCCACACAGCCAGAAGAACTTTGGGAAGAGCACAATTTTGTCCCATCCGCACTCCCTTTTCGCCAGCAGCGTCCCGAAGTTCCCGGTCCTACTGGTGACGCACCGCGCGTCGTCTCCGTCGGAGAACCGACGGAAAGCAGCCAAATCGAAGAGGGTCTGAGCCCTCGGAGCAGAGACACCGCTTTTGGGTGACGCTGACGACTCCGAAGGACCGGTCCCCGCTCTCCCCCATCCTGACCACGACACTCGCGCTCGGTCAGCACCCTCGCCGCCGAAGGCGGGCTACGTCAGGCCGCCGTGACGCGCGCCGTAGTCTCGGAGTCGTGAACACCTTCGGTCGGATCCTGCTCGGCACCGCCGCACTCGGCGTGGGCACGCTCGCCTACTCCGCCGGATACGAGCGACGACGGTGGACCCTGCGACAGGCCACCCTGCCGGTGCTCGCGGCGGGCTCCCAGCCGATGCGCGTGTTGCACATCTCCGACCTGCACATGACCCCGGGGCAGGAGTCGAAGCAGCGCTGGGTGTCCTCCCTCGCCGATCTCCGCCCCGACCTCGTGGTGAACACCGGCGACAACCTCGCGCACCCCCAGGCCGTCCCTGCCGTGCTGCGGGCGCTGGGGCCGCTGCTGGAGTTCCCCGGGGTGTTCGTCTGGGGCAGCAACGACTACTACGCGCCGAGGCCGAAGAACCCGGCGCGGTACCTGTTGCCCTCCAGCAAGACCAAGCGCATCCACGGCGTTCCCCTGCCCTGGCAGGACCTTCGCGCGGCGATGGCGGAGCGGGGATGGCTCGATCTGACCCACGTGCGCCGTCGGCTGACCGTCGCCGGGCAGGCGGTCGTCGCCGCCGGTCTGGACGACCCGCATCTCAAGCGGGACCGGTACGAGCAGATCGCCGGGCGGCCGGACCCCAGGGCGGCCCTGCGGCTGGGCGTCACCCACTCCCCGGAGCCGCGCGTGCTGGACGGGTTCGCCGGGGACGGCTACGACCTGGTGCTGGCCGGGCACACCCACGGCGGACAGCTCCGCCTTCCCGGGTACGGCGCGATCGTGACCAACTGCGAACTCGACCGGAGCAGGGCGCGGGGCGCGTCCCGGTGGGGCGCGCACACCTGGCTGCACGTCTCGGCGGGCCTGGGAACGTCGCCCTATGCGCCGGTGCGGTTCGCCTGCCCGCCGGAGGCGACCCTCCTCACGCTCGTGCCCCGAGACGAAAATCCTGGTCAGGGCGGTGTGACGGAGGCTACGGGGGCCCGATTCGGTGCTGGGGCCGACTACCTGTAAGCTAAGTCCCGTCCAACGGGGTGTGGCGCAGCTTGGGAGCGCGCTTCGTTCGGGTCGAAGAGGTCGTGGGTTCAAATCCCGCCACCCCGACAGGACGCAGGGCCGCGGAGCCGGAAGGCACCGCGGCCCTGCTGCTTTTCACCCGTTCGGCGCGGCCACACTGCGGTAGGAAGATCACCGTGGATCCCACGGAGCTCCGGGACCGGATGTACGGGCCGGAGGATCTCGCCACCCGGGACATGTTCGCGGGCGGTTTCATCAACTTCGGTTACTGGGCCAGCATTCCGCTCGACGGCCCGCTGAGCGTCGAGCAACGGATCACGAGCCAACGCCGGCTGTACGAGGTCGCGCTGGACGCCCTCGGGGTCTCGCCGGCGACCCGACTGCTGGAGGTCGGGTGCGGGCGGGGGCTGGGCACGGCGTTGGCCGCCGGCGCGTACCGGGCCCGGTCGGCCCACGGCGTCGACATCCACCCTGACCAGGTGGCCAGGGCGCGGCGGGCCAACGCCGAGGCGATCCGCGCGGGGAGAGGACGGCTCGACTACCGCCAGGGAGCGGCCAACGACCTCCCGTTCCCGGACGGTTCCTTCGAGCGAGTGCTGTCCGTCGAGGCGGCCCAGCACTTCGACGACGTCCCCGGGTTCGCCAGGGAGGCGTTCCGGGTGCTCTCCCCCGGTGGGCGTCTGCTCGTCACGACGTTCTTCGCCACGGGCGAGTCGTACGCGGGGGAACTCGCGAGCCTGTTGGAGACGATGCGCATGGGCATCGACCACGCCACGAGTGTGGGGAGCATGGCGCGTGCGCTCACCGCCGCGGGCTTCTCCGAGGTCAGCACCCGCAGCATCGGGGAGCACGTGTGGCCGGGCTGGGACCGCTGGCTGGCGCAGACGGAGGGCGCCAACCACTGGACGAGGAACTGGCTCACCGCCTACCGGCTGGGGCTACTCGACTACTACGTGGTCGTCGCCCAGCGAGCGGCCTGAGCACGGGGCCGACCGGGGGAATCCGTCGCCCGGAGGGACGCGGTGGCAGGATCGGGGCGTGACCGACCACCCCGTTGCCGAGGTTCCCGAGCGGCTGTTCGACGACCCGGAGGCCGAGGCCCGCTGGCGGACCCGCTTCACCGCGCCCCGCACGTCGCTGCCGGACTGGGCCCGTGACGAGCCGGACCACTCGCTGTACCTGTCCAACGCCAGCGGCGTGTGGGAGATCTACGCGTGGGACCGGGCCAGCGACACCCACCGCCGGGTCACCAACCGCCCCAACGGGACCTACCACGGCCTCATCAGCCCCGACGGCAAGTCGATCTGGTGGTTCGACGACACCGACGGCGACGAGTTCGGCATCTGGCGGATCGAGAGCTTCGACCTGGTGCCCGAGGGCGCGCGGCCGCGGTCGGTGCCCGGCGTCCACGCCGGCTACCCGGCCGGCGTCGAGGTCGGGCTCACCCTGGCCGCGCTGGGCGCCTCGACCGACGACGGCACCACGATCTGGGTCGCCGACGGCGAGGGCGAGGCCCGCGTGGTCTACCAGCACGAACAGGACGCCGGGGTGTCGGCGCTGTCCCGGGACGAGGCGCTGCTGGCGATCTCGCACTCCGAACACGGCGACAGCAGGCACCCCGCGCTGCGCGTCCTGCGCACCGCCGACGGCGGAACCGTCGCGGAGAAGTGGGACGGCCCGGGGAAGGGGCTCGAAGCCCTGGCCTTCAGCCCGGTCCCCGGCGACCAGCGGCTGCTCGCGCTGCACGAGCGCCGCGGCCGTGAGGAACTGCTGATCTGGGACGTCGCCACGGACACCGAGACCGAGATCGAGCTCGACCTGCCCGGCGAGGTCGCGGCCGACTGGTACCCCGACGGACGCGCGTTGCTCGTGGTGCACACCCACCAGGCGCGCACGACGCTGCACCACTACGACCTGGAGCGGCGGGAACTCACTCCGCTCGACATCCCCGCCGGCACGATCGGCTCGGCGAGCGTCCGCCCCGACGGCGTGATCGAGTACTCGTGGTCCTCCGGCGAGCACCCGCCCGTGGTGCGCGCCCGGCACCGGGACGGCAGCGACCACGTGCTGCTGGAGCCCGCCGGCGCCCGCGCGGCCTCGTCGCAGCCCCTCGTGGACGTGTTCGTGCCCGCGCCCGGGGGCGACGTGCACGCGCTGGTGGCCCGACCGGCCAACGCCGGGGACGGACCCCTGCCGACAGTGTTCAGCCTGCACGGCGGGCCGCACGCCGCCGACGAGGACCGGTTCTCCGCCTACCGCGCGGTGTGGCTCGACGCCGGGTTCGCGGTCGTGCACGTGAACTACCGGGGTTCGACGGGCTACGGCTCGGCGTGGCGGGACGCGATCGAGGGGCGGCCCGGACTCACCGAGCTGGAGGACGTCGCCGCGGTGCACGACTGGGCCGTGCGCACGGGGGTCGCCGATCCCGCGCGGTGCGTGGTGTCCGGGGCCTCCTGGGGCGGCTACCTCACCCTGCTCGCCCTCGGCACCCAGCCCGAGCGCTGGGCGGCCGGCGTGGCCGGGGTGCCGGTGGCGGACTACGTGTCCGCGTACGCCGACGAGATGGAGCCCCTGCGGGCCTACGACCGCGCGTTGTTCGGCGGTTCCCCTGACGAGGTGCCCGAGCGGTACCGCGCGTCGTCCCCGATCACGTACGTCGACGCGGTCCGGGCTCCCGTCCTGGTGCTGGCCGGCGAGAACGACCCGAGGTGCCCGATCCGGCAGATCGAGAACTACCTGGGCAGGCTCGCCGAGCGCGGCGCCCGGTACGAGGTGTACCGCTACGACGCCGGTCATGGTTCGTTGGTGGTGGCGGAGACGATCCGGCAGACCGCGGCCGAGGTGGCCTTCGCCCGCCGTGCCCTCCAGCTTTCCTGACCTTCCTGAAGGCGAGCTGAAGGCTCTGCGGGGAGACCGCGACGTCGAAGGGGCCGGAGACCGCGTGCGGTCTCCGGCCCCTTCGGACTGGTCTGGCCTCTGACGCCCCTGGGACGCACCGGCTCCAGACGCCGCGGGTCAGCTCTCCACGAGCTTGGCCTGCCACATCCAGCGCGCCTTCTCGAGCTCCTGGGTGATCTCGATGAACAGGTCCTGGGTGACCGGGTCGGGCCGCTCCGACTCCTCCACCCGGGTGCGCATCCGCAGCGCGACGACGTCGAGGGCCTCGACGATGGCCCGCACCACGCTCTTGTCGGTCTGCCAGCCCTCCGGGAACTCCGGGACGCGGGAGCCCGCGGCGACCGTGCGCACCCGACCGTCGGGGGACACGCCGATCGCGGCCGCGCGCTCGGCGACCTCGTCGGTGTACTTCCTGGCGAGCGCGACCAGTTCGTCCAGGTGGAAGTGGACGTCGCGGAAGTGCCGGCCCACGACGTTCCAGTGCGCCTGCTTGGCGACGAGCGAGAGGTCGATGAGGTCCAGCAGGGCGGCCTGGAGCAGGGCTCCGGTGGACTCCCGCTCCGACTGTCCCAGGGTGCTGGTGATGGGGTGGCTCATGGTGGTCATGCGTGTCACTCCTCGGCGGTAGCGACTCACGAGAGGTCCGGTTCGAGCGTCGCTCGCCCACGGCGTTCCCGCAGCCCGAACCGCCCCCTCCCCCCACGTCGAGGCCGCCCGACCTGGAGTTATGTCGCGCTGTGCGCCTTCTCACCCTGTTGGGCCAACGCGAACTCGACCACCTGGCGGCCGACCGTCCGCAGGTTGTCCGCGACGCGTTCGTCGGAGGACGCGCCCGCCGGGCCGAGCCGGGTCTCGTTCGAGTTGAGGGCCACGCCGAGCGGGGTGGGCCAGCCGCGCAGCGCGTGCACGATCGACCGCAACGCGGTGAGGGTCGTGACGGCCGCCTGCCACCCCTGGGCGGTCGCGACGCACCCGACCGCCCGCCCGTCCAGGTACGGCCGCGCCTCCGAGCGCAGGTCCTCCACGTAGTCGAGGGCGTTCTTGACCAGCCCGGACACCGTGCCGTGGTAGCCGGGGGAGACGAGGACGACGCCGTCCGCGCCCCGCAGGGTCTCCACGAGGTGCCTGGCCTCCCGGGTCCGCTCCGGAACAGCCGGGTCGTAGAACGGCAGCACGAGCTCGGCGCCGGTGATGACCGTCGTCCTCGCGCCGGCCTCCTCGGCTCCGGCCAGCGCGATCCGCAGGGCCCGCTCGGAGGTCGAGTCGGAGCGGATCGACCCGCCGATGCCCACCACGGTCAGACTCATATGGGGAATCCTCCCATCACCGAGGAAGCTGAGAAGGTAGGCGGAGAACCGCTGGTAGACGGTCGGGTCGGGTTCGACACTGGTCGTCGGACGTCGCTGGGGCGGGCGCGTGGTGGGCGGTGCGCGGAGGCAACCCCTCACTCGCGGTGGGACTGGGTGGAGCGCTACGGTCTGGCGATCGAACAGTCAGCGTCTGCGGTGCGGTGACGTCACCACGATGCCATCGACCACCGGGCGGCGCGGCGGTCCTGTCGCGTTCCTGCCTCGACCGTCCGGGTGGGGCGATGCGCTGCTGACTGCGGTTGAGCACTTGCGCACGCTAAGAGTTCGAGCTGGCTCGAGGTCAAGCCGGTGCGACGGGCGCCACCCTCGCCGCCTTCCCGTGGGCCCCGGGATCCGCGTGTCCACGCCGATCAGGAACTCCGTGATCAGCCCGGCGATCATGCCGACTACCCTCACGGATGGACGCGAGAGGCGCCCACGGTCCCGTGGCAGAGAAGGCGATTTCCCCTCGGGCACGCCTGCTCGCCGGGTGCCGCAGAGGATTCGTCGACCTCGCGACCCGATGCCCTCACCTGGAGCATGGACGGGGACGACGTGATCGCGGGGAGGGCGTTCGTCGCTCGTCCGCATGAAGTCCCGGCTTCATGGTCGAACAGCGGTTCGACTCTCTGGCACCATCGGCCACGGGGTTCGTCGGGCACGAGAACGGCCCAGAGTCAGGTGGAACGCACGTCGGACGGTCGACGGTGGAGCGGCATCGGCCATCGCGGAGCACCGGTCACCGAGATCCGAGGCGAAGGACCTGCGGGCGAGGACGTCGTGCCGACGCCGCGGAGTCGGACACGAGGGCTGCGATGTCCACTGTGGACATGCCGTCGCCTCGTCTCCGGCGAGCCCTCCCGACCGGTCGGGGCGTCACGGCGCCGTTTCCGCGCCAGTCACGAGGACAAGGAGGTGAGCAGATCGGACCATGAGCACGGCCGCGACCGAGGTCCCCGGACGTTCGTCGTGGTGGAGGAGTCGGGGGGCGTTCCCCGTTCCCGGGAACGAGGAACGCCCCCGGGACCCGGCCGTGGGGACGAGATGTCCTCACGACCGGGGTCCCGAGGGCGTCGGGGGTGGTGGGAACGACGCGACGGTCGGCCGACGCGAGGCCGGCACGACCGGCGCGGTCAGTGCTGGAAGGCCTCGGCGATCCGGTCGCCGATCTCCTTGTCGATGTTCCGCCAGTACTCGAACGCCCGCTCCAGGACCGGCTGCGAGACGCCGTTGGACAGGTGCCCCACGACGTTCTTCACCAGGCGCTCCCGCTCGGCCTCGTTCATCACCTCACGGATGAGGGCGCGCGGCTGGACGAAGTCGTCGTCCTCGGCGTGCTTCTCGTAGGCGGCGCGCACCATCTCGCCGCTCGCGTGCCAGCCCGCCACGTCGCCGTAGCGCTGGGTGTCGGCACGCGGGCCGCCGTACGAGTTCGGCGCGTACACCGGGTCGGCGACGTTCTCGTACCGCATCGCGCCGTCCTTGGAGTAGGTGTGCACCGGCGACTTCGGACGGTTGACCGGGAGCTGTGCGTAGTTCGTGCCGATGCGGTAGCGGTGGGCGTCCGCATAGGAGAACAGCCGGCCGAGCAGCATCTTGTCCGGCGACGGTCCGATGCCCGGGACCAGGTTCGAGGGCTCGAACGCGGCCTGCTCGATCTCCGCGAAGTAGTTCGAGGGGTTGCGGTCGAGCACCAGCCGGCCGACCTTGATCAGGGGGTAGTCCGCGTGCGGCCACACCTTGGTCAGGTCGAACGGGTTGAACCGGTAGGTGGCGGCCTCCTCGAAGGGCATCACCTGCACGTACAGGGTCCAGCTCGGGTGCTCGCCACGCTCGATCGCGTTCCAGAGGTCGGCGATGTGGTGGTCGGCGTCCTCGCCGGCGATCCGCGCGGCCTCCTCGGACGTGAGGGTCTTGATGCCCTGGTCGGTCTTGAAGTGGTACTTGACCCAGAAGCGCTCACCCGAGGCGTTGACCCACATGTAGGTGTGCGAGCCGAAGCCATCCATGTGGCGCCAGGTGGCGGGGATGCCCCGGTCACCCATGAGCCACGCCACCTGGTGCGCCGTCTCCGGCGACAGGGTCCAGAAGTCCCACTGCATGTTGTGGTCGCGGCGGCCGTTGTCGGCGCGGCGCTTCTGCGAGCGGATGAAGTCCTGGAACTTGATCGGGTCGCGGAGGAAGAACACCGGCGTGTTGTTGCCGACGAGGTCGTAGTTGCCCTCGGAGGTGTAGAACTTCACCGCGAAGCCGCGCGGGTCGCGCCAGGTGTCCGGGGAGCCCAGCTCGCCGGCCACGGTGGAGAACCGCAGCAGCGTGTCGGTCCGCACGCCCGGCTGGAACAGCGCCGCCTTGGTGTACTGGCTGACGTCCTCGGTCGTCTCGAAGAAGCCGAACGCGCCACCGCCCTTGGCGTGCACCACGCGCTCGGGCACGCGCTCGCGGTTGAACTGCGCCATCTTCTCGATGAGGTAGTGGTCCTGCAACAGGATCGGCCCGTTCGGGCCAACGGTGAGCGAATGCTCGTCGCTGGCGACCGGGATGCCCGCGTTGGTCGTGGTGTACGGCGCTGAGGTCACGCTCGTCCCTCCTCCTCGTGGTGGGCGTGGGAGCCCGGTGCGGCACCGGTGCTCCGGCAGTCGGGGCACAGCCCCCAGAACAGGACCTCCGCCTCGTCCACCTCGAACCCCGCCGTGTCCGACGGGTCGAGGCAGGGCCGGGCGCCGACGACGCAGTCGACGTCCTCGGTCCGTCCGCACTGCCGACACACCAGGTGGTGATGGTTGTCACCGGCGCGGGTCTCGAACCGGGCCGGGTGGCCGGCCGGCTCGATCCGCCGGAGCAGCCCGACGCGGGTACAGGCGTTCAGGACGTCGTAGACGGCCTGGGTGGACACCGTGCCCAGTCGCTGCCGGACGGCGGTGGCCACCTCGTCGGCGGTGGCGTGCGGATGCCCGGCCAGCCAGTCCAGGACGGCCAGTCGGGGCGCGGTCACGCGCAGTCCCACCGCCCGCAGCCGTTGCCGGGGGTCGGGCACGCGGTCGGCGTGGTCGCGTGGGGAGGTCGTGGAGGCCATGACAGGAACCAGCTCACCACCTAATCTGGAGTAAGTCAAGAAAACGATCGAGGTAAATCTCTGTCCGTACCGTGGGCCGAGGGTAGCCAGGGAACTCGGTCGGAGACTCCCTGTGGTGTGACCGAGGATGAACCGGTGAGTTTTGCCCGTTACCGCGAGGTGCTGTCCCTGCCCGGACTGCGCCCCCTGCTGCTCGTCGCGATCCTGGCCCGCCTCCCGGTGAGCGCGATCGGTGTGACGCTGACCATGCACGTCGCGCTGACGCTGGACCGGGGCTACGGCGCGGCCGGCGCCGTGGCCGCGGCGAGCACGGTGGGCGCGGCCCTGGGGAACCCGCTGGTGGGCCGGCTCACGGACCGGTACGGCGCGCGTCCGATGCTCGCGCTCACGACCGCGGCACAGGTTGTGGTGTGGCTCGTGGGCCCGTGGCTGCCCTACGAGGCGCTCCTCGTCCTGGCGTTCCTCGGCGGCCTGCTGACGCTGCCGGTCTTCGGCGTCGTCCGGCAGTCGCTGGCCGCCATGGTGCCCGAGGAGCAGCGCCGGACGGCCTACTCGCTGGACTCGATGTCGGTCGAGCTGTCCTTCGCCGTGGGCCCGGCCGTCGGCGTGCTCGCCAGCACGGAGGTGTCCAGCCGGCTCACGATGGTCGGCATCGCGGCCGCGATGTTGGTCTCCGGCCTGCTGCTGTACCTGCTGGACCCCCCGATCCGCAACGCGGCGGAGCTGGCGGCCGGCGCCGAGCCCCTCCCCCGGCGCACCTGGATCACGCCGCGGCTCGTGGTGGTCCTGTGCGTGAGCGCGGGCGCGACGGTCGTCCTCTCCGGCACGGACGTCGCCATCGTGGCGCTGTTGCAGCCGAGGGGCGAGGTGGGCTGGGCGGGCGTCGTCATCGCCCTGTGGTGCCTGTGGTCCCTGCTCGGCGGCTTCGTGCACGGCGCGGTGCCCCGGCCGCTGCCGCTGGCCGTGCTCCTCGGTGTGCTCTGCGTGGCCACGATCCCGGTCGGGCTGGCCGACCACTGGGGCGTGCTCGCGCTCGCGCTCCTCCCGGCCGGCCTGGCCTGCGCGCCGACGCTCGCGGCCGGCAGCGACCAGATCAGCCGGCTGGCGCCCGCGTCGGCGCGTGGTGAGGCGATGGGGCTCCACGGTTCCGCGCTCACGATCGGCAGCGCGATCGGCGCGCCGCTCGTCGGGTTCGTCGTCGACAGGACGCCGCACCCCGCCTGGGGTTTCGTGGCCGCGGGAGCCGGCGGGCTCCTGATCGGCGCCGTCGGCCTCCTGCTGCGACTGGTGTGGCGGGGCCGGACGGAAACCGTGTCCACAGAGGACACCCGCGTCAACGCCTGATCGTCTGTCCATTGAGGACTTCCTGTCCGTGGCCATGAGCGTGGACGCGCCCCGTCTCGCCCCTCCAACACCGCCCTGGGGGAGACGGAATCTTCCCCGCCACGACACGGAGTCAGTCGTGCCGATCACCCGCATCACTCCTCGGAGAGCCTCGCCAGATCCACCGACAGGCCCTGGAGCGCCTCGTGGGCCCGTCGCACGAGCGGGCGGGCCGACCCCAGGCGGCGAGCCAGGGCCGGGTCGGGCTCCACCACGTGGTCCGGACGGAGCTGGTCCCCCACCGCTGCCAGTGACGGGATCTCCCCCAACGCGCGCCAGCCGACCAACGCCGTCCCCAGCGCCGCGGGGTCGCGTTCTCCGCACAGCTCCAGAGGGGTGTCCAGGGCGGCGGACACGACGTCCCTCCACAACGCCGCACGGAAGGACTCACCCGAGGCCCGAACCGTGCGCACGGGGGCGCCCGTGGCGAGCACCGCGTCGCGGACCAGGGCGAGTTGTTGCCCAACCCCCTCCACGAGCGCCCTGGTCAGCTCGGCCCTGCCGTGTTCGCGGCGCAGTCCGAGCACCGCGCACCGGGGCAGCGGGTCCCACCAGGGCGCGCGCTCGCCGAGCAGGTAGGGCAGGACCACCAGGCCGCGTGCCCCACCGGGGACCAGGGCGGCCTCGTCGAGCAGGTCCTCGGGCTCCTCCGCACCGAACGCGTCGGCCGCCCACTCGCCCACCACGCCGCCGTTGCTGATCGCGCCGCCGACCGCCCACAGGCCGTCCACCACCGAGTGGCAGAACAGCTCGCAGCGCTCTCCCACCTCCGGTGTGTCCCGGACGACCCGGAAGGCTCCGCCCATCCCGAGGCTGAGCGCGCCCGTGCCCGGTGTCGCGGCGCCGACGCCCACGCTGGCCATGGGCCCGTTGCCGCCGCCGACCACCACCGGCAGTCCCGGCGGCAGTCCGGCCGCCCGCCCTGCCGGTGCGGAGAGGGGGAGCGCCGCGGTCGGCGCGACCAGCTCGGGGAGCTGGTCGGCCCTGACCCGGGCCACGTCGAGCGCGTCGGGGTGCCACGCGAGACCGCGGAGGTCCAGCAGACCCGTGGCCGAGGCGGACGAGTGGTCCGTGACCATCCGCCCCGTGAGGCGGTACGCGGCGAGGTCCTTGATCCCGCACCAGCACCGGACCCGCGCGGCCAGGTCCGGCTCCCGTTCGGCGAACCAGGCGAGCTTGGACCGGGGGGCCATCGGGTGCGCCGGCGTGCCGGTCTCCCGGTGCAGGGTCCGACCGCGTGGCTGGCCGCGCAGGCGCTCGGCCTGCTCAAGGGCTCTGTTGTCGGCCCAGCTCAACGACGGGGTGAGGGGCTGGAGCGCGTCGTCGAGGGCGATCACGCTGTGCAGGGAGCCGGTCAGCGCGAGCCCGACGACGGGGTGGCGCGCCTCGGCGCACAGCCGGACGCAGTCGCGCAGCGCTCCGAGCCCGGCGACCAGCACCTGCTCGGGGTCGTGCACGACCTCGTCGGCCCGGTCGGCCCGCAGGGCGTATCCCCGCTCCGCCCTGGCGCGCACCCGCGCCCCTCGGGTCGCGGCGACCACCTTCGCCGCCGTCGACCCGAGGTCGACGCCGAGCAGGACCGCCTCCCCGCCGTCGGGCGCACCGGCCATGCGCCGCACGCTAGGCCACAACCCCGGGGAGCAGCCGGAAGACCAGCCGAGCGGTTGACCCGGTTCCGCCCCAATGACCGAGGCCGGCGGCCACGTCGGTGGCCCACCCTCACAGGCGGGTCCTGCTGGACCCGACGACCCAACCGGACACGGACGGGGGAGGCGGGAGTGCGGGGAACGGCGGTCGCGATTGGGCTGGTCGGCGCGCTGCTGGTGGGCGCGGTCGGTGGTGAGGCGGCCCGGACGAACCAGCTCAGGGCCGAGGCGTCCCGCCAGGTGCGGACCATGCTGCCCGCCGTCGCGGTCTCACCGGTCAGCGTGCGGGGCTTCCCCCTGCTGCTCACCGCCGCCGACGGGGTGGTGTCGCAGGCCGACACCGCGCTCACCACCAGGGACGGTCACCGGGGCTACCTGGTGCTCAGCGAGTTCGACGTCGCCTCCGGCCACGCCAGGTCCGCGTCGCTCGTCGTCCGGCTCGCCGCCCTCGGCGACGACGTGCGACCGCCGTCGGGGTCGGCGGCCGGGGAGCCGGCGACGGTGGAGCGCGACGGCAGGCTCTGGCACGTGGCCGCGTGGATCGACGGGGACACCGTCCGGGTCGGGGCGGAGGAGCCGGAGAGCGGCCTCACCACCGTCGCCGCGGTCGTCCCCGAGGGTTTCCGGGGCGCCACGCCCCGCGTCCGTCGGGTGAGCGACCGGGAGACCTTCGTGGAACTGAGGGTCGAGCGACTGGGCGGCGCATGAGAGGCGCATGAGGAACGGGGTGGTCCGCACGCGGCTGGTGCCGCGCGCGGGCCACCCCGAGTCGTTCCCGTGTCGACGTCAGCCGGCCAGTTCCGCGGCCAGCTTCTCGGCGATCTCGTAGGTGTTCAGAGCCGCGCCCTTGCGCAGGTTGTCCCCGCACACGAAGAAGTCCAGCGTGTTCGGGAAGTCCAGCGCCTGGCGGATGCGGCCGACGTACGTCGGGTCCTCGCCCACGACGTCCGCCGGCGTGGGGAACGCCCCGCCGTCGGCGTCGTCGACGAGCACCACGGTCGGCTGCGCCTCCAAGATCTCCCTGGCCCCGGCCACGGTCACCGGGCGCTCGAAGGTGGCGTGCACCGCGAGCGCGTGCGTGGTGACCACGGGGACCCGGACGCAGGTCGCGGAGACCTTCAGGTCGGGGATGCCGAGGATCTTCCGCGACTCGTTGCGGACCTTCAGCTCCTCGCTCGTCCACCCGTCGCCCTTGGCCGAACCGGCCCACGGCACGACGTTCAACGCGATGGGCGCGGGGAACGGCGAGTCCTCCGCGGACAGGCCGGCCGCGGCGAGCAGCTCCCGCACGTCGCCGGCGCGCGTGCCGACCTGCTTGCCGGCCACGGCGACCAGCTCGGCGTAGAGGCGGTCGATGGCGGCCTGGCCCGCGCCGGAGACCGCCTGGTAGGACGCGACGACCAGCTCGCGCAGCCCGTGCTCGCGGTGCAACGCGCCGAGCGCGGCCATCATCGACAGCGTCGTGCAGTTCGGGTTCGCGATGATCCCCCTGGGGCGGTTCGCGATCTGCTCGGGGTTCACCTCGGGCACGACCAGCGGCACGTCCGGGTCCATCCGGAACGCCCCGGAGTTGTCGACCGCCACGGCGCCGCGCGCGGCCGCGACCGGCGCCCACTCGGCCGACACCTCGTCCGGCACGTCGAACATCGCGATGTCGACCCCGTCGAACACCTCGGGGGCCAGGGCGCGCACGGTGATCTCCTCGCCGCGCACGGTCATCTTCCGGCCGGCCGAGCGCGGCGAGGCCACCAGCCGCACCTCGCCCCACGGCCAGTCACGCCGGGCGTTCATGATGTCGATCATCACGCCGCCCACGGCGCCGGTCGCCCCGACCAGCGCCAACACCGGCTTACGCGTCATCGTCGGCTCACCTTCCCGTCCCGGCGTAGACCACGGCCTGCTCCTCGCCGCCGAGGTCGAACGCGTCGTGCAGCGCCCGCACCGCGTCGTCGAGCTGGGTGTCGCGGCAGATGACGGAGATGCGGATCTCCGAGGTCGAGATGATCTCGATGTTCACGCCCGCCCTGGCCAGCGCCTCACAGAAGCTGGCGGTGACGCCGGGGTGCGAGCGCATGCCGGCGCCGATCAGCGACACCTTGCCCACGTGGTCGTCGTAGAGCACCTGGTCGAAGCCGATCTTGTCGCGCTGCCGCTCCAGCGCGGCCACGGCGCGGGGGCCGTCGGTCCTGGGCAGCGTGAAGGTGATGTCGGTGCGGCCGGTCGAGGCGTGCGAGACGTTCTGCACGACCATGTCGATGTCGATCTCGGCGTCGGCCACGACCCGGAAGATCTGCGCCGCCTCGCCGGGGTGGTCCGGCACGTTGGTCACGGTGATCTTGGCCTCTGACCGGTCGTGCGCGACGCCGGTGATCATCGCCTGTTCCACGGGGAGGGCCTCCATCGACCCGGAGACGGTCGTCCCGGGCTTGTTGCTGTACGACGAGCGGACGTGGATCGGGACCTCGTAGCGGCGGGCGTACTCCACGCACCGCAGCATGAGCACCTTGGCCCCGGCGGACGCCATCTCGAGCATCTCCTCGTAGGTGATGGCGTCCAGCCGCCGCGCGTTCGGGACGATCCGGGGGTCGGCGGTGAACACGCCGTCCACGTCGGTGTAGATCTCGCAGACGTCCGCGTTGAGCGCCGCGGCGAGCGCGACGGCGGTGGTGTCCGACCCGCCGCGCCCGAGCGTGGTGATGTCCTTGGTGTCCTGGCTGACACCCTGGAAGCCGGCGACCAGCACGATGTTGCCCTCGTCGAGGGCCTGGCGCACCCGGCCGGGGGTGACGTCGATGATCCGCGCCTTGCCGTGCGTCGAGTCGGTGATGACGCCGGCCTGCGAGCCGGAGAAGGACCGCGCCCGCGCGCCGAGCGAGGAGATGGCCATCGCGACCAGCGCGTTGGAGATCCGCTCCCCCGCGGTCAGCAGCATGTCCAGCTCGCGCTCCGGCGGCACCGGGCAGACCTGCTTGGCCAGGTCGGTCAGCTCGTCGGTGGTGTCGCCCATCGCGGAGCACACCACGACGACGTCGTGGCCGGCCTTGCGGGTCTCGACGATGCGCTCGGCGACTCGTTTGATCCGTTCCGCGCTCTCCAACGATGAGCCGCCGTACTTCTGGACGACGAGCGCCACGTGATCAAACCTCCCTCAGGCCGGGCGGATCCGCCCGCGGGCGCGCGGACGGCTGGAACGTGCCTGGAACGTGCCGAGGACAGCGCCGTCCCGCTGATCCGGCAGCGTACCCGCCCGCCGACCTGCGGTGTCGTGTGCAAGCTCACGGAGGTCAGCGGACACTAGCCTGACCGAAGCAACGGCCGGCGGCTGTGGAGGATCGTGTGTCGGCGACCCAGGTGGACAACGAGCCGGTCACACCGGCGAGCGCGGCCGGAGGCGCCGCGGCGGACCGGCGGGGTCCGGCGTGGCTGACCCGCGGGTACTGGACACGGAGGCGCGTGGCGGCCCTGCTGGCCCCCGCGGTGCTCTACCTCGCGGTCCGGGAGCTGGGCCTGCTCGTGCTGGAGTGGATGGCCGTCCGCAACCGGGTGTCGGTGAACTCGGCGCTGACGTCGTGGGACGGCCTGTGGTACCTCGGGATCGCGGCCGGGGGCTACGACGGCGTGTCACCGCGTCTGGTGGACGCCTTCGGCCACCGCAGCGCCGAGACGCCGTTGGCCTTCTTCCCCGGGTACCCGGCCCTGGTGCGGGTGGCGGCGGCGTTGCCCGGCGTCGGGCTGGTGACCGGGGCGTTCGCGGTGAGCGTGGCCGCCGGCGTGGCCGCCGCCTACGGCCTCACCCGGCTGGGCGAGTTGGTGGGGGGAAGCCGCCGGGTGGGGCTGGTCCTGGTGGCGTTGTTCGCCGCCTCCCCGATGGCCGTCGTGTTGTCGATGGCCTATTCCGAGGCGTTGTTCTGCGCCTTCGCGGTCTGGGGGCTCGTCGCGACGCTGGAGCGGAGGTGGCTGCTCGCCGGCGCGTGCTGCGCGTGCGCCGGGCTGGTCCGCCCGACCGCGGGCGCGCTGGTGGTCGCGGTCGGCCTGGCCGCGCTGGTCGCCGTGGTGCGCCGCCGGGACGGCTGGCGGCCGTGGGTGGCCGGGCTGCTCGCGCCGAGCGGCCTGGTCGGCTACCTCGCCTGGGTCGGCGTGCGCACGGGCCGGTGGGACGGGTACTTCGCGTTGCAGGAACGCGGGTGGGCGTCCCGCTTCGACGGCGGCGCCGCGACCTGGAAGTTCGGCCTGGACGCGCTCGCCTCGGCCCGGTCGGTGCTGGAGGTGGCCACCGTCGGGTTCCTCCTGGCGGCCGTGGCGCTGGTGGTGGTCGGGATCAGGATGCGCCTGCCGTGGCCCGTGCTGGTCTTCTCGGTCTGCGCGCTGGTGATGGTCGTGGGCTCGAACGGCCTGATGAACTCCAAGGCCCGCCTGCTGGTGCCGGCTTTCACGCTGCTGCTGCCGATCGCGATCGGGCTCGCCCGGCGGCGCACCGGGACGGTGGTGGCGGTGGGCGCGGCCGTCGCGGTGTTCAGCGCCTGGTTCGGCGCGTACTCCATCACCTCCTGGGGTTACGCCATCTAGGTGGCGAGGTACCGTCCGGCGACGTGACCACCGACGCCGTTCCCCAGTCCGACCGCGTGGCCGCGTCGAGCGCGCCGCTGCACCCGCTGATCGCCCAACGGTGGAGCCCGCGTGCGCTGGACCCCACCGCCACCCTCGGCGACGACGAGCTGCGCGCGCTGTTCGAGGCGGCCCGGTGGGCCCCGTCGTGGGGCAACAGCCAGCCGGCGCGGTTCCTGGTCGGACGGCGCGGGGACGCCACGTTCGAGGCCCTGTTCGGCACCCTGTCCCGGGGCAACCGGGGGTGGGCGGGCGCGGCGGCCGCTCTGGTGCTGGGCGTGGCCGTGGCCAGGGACGACGAGGGGGAGCCGGTCCCGTACGCCGAGTACGGGGTCGCGCTGGCCACGCAGAACCTCGCGCTCCAGGCCGTGGCCGAGGGGCTGGTCGCGCACCAGATGAGCGGGTTCGACAAGGACGCGGCCCGCCGGGCCGTCGACCTGCCCGCGCGTCTGGAGCCGGTCATCATGGTCGCGGTGGGCCGGCTCGCCGCACCGGGGACCGCCGCGCCCGATCTCGCCGAGCGGGACGCGCGGCCGCGCCGCCGACACCCGTTGGGTGAGCTGGTCTTCGCCGGGGAATGGGGCCGCCCCGCCTTCTGACCTTCTGACCACGTGTCCCGGGTCCGGGGTCGCACGGACTCCTGGCCCGGGCGGCGGGTGCCGCGACCAGCGGCCGCCCGGCGGCGACGCGCTGGACGCCACCGACGCGGGGACCGACCTCGGGCGTGGGGCATCGCGAGGACCCCCGTGATCACCGGGAGTGAACGCCCCTGGTCAACGAGCCCCTGTTCCCGCGATACGGGAACCTGTTCCCTGTGTCCGAACGGAGCGGCTACTCTCGCCGCGTGGCTCGTGGGCGCCTCCTGCTTCGTCGCCGCGACGGGGTCTGACCAGACCGGCCTCCCGTCGCGGAGTTCGAGCTGTGCGCGGCCGGTCGACCCCCCGTCCCCAGGAGCGCACCCCGCATGAGCAGCCACTCGGACGCCTTCGTCTCCGCGAAGGGCTCCATCCGCACGCCCTCCCGTCCCGCCCCCGCCGACCAGCCGGCCTGGAACCCGCAGCGGGGCAGCTCGATGCCCCACCACCGGTACCGGCCGTTCCACGAGCTGGTCGAGCCGATCTCGCTCCCCGACCGCACCTGGCCGGACCGTCGCATCACCCGCGCGCCGCTGTGGTGCGCGGTGGACCTGCGCGACGGCAACCAGGCCCTGATCGAGCCGATGTCCCCCGCCCGCAAGCGGAAGATGTTCGACCTGCTCGTGCGGATGGGCTTCAAGGAGATCGAGGTCGGGTTCCCCGCCGCCAGCCAGACCGACTTCGACTTCGTCCGCGAGATCATCGAGGACGGGGCGATCCCGGACGACGTCACCATCCAGGTGCTCACCCAGTGCCGCCAGGAGCTGATCGAGCGCACCTTCGCCGCGCTGCGGGGCGCGCCCCGGGCGATCGTGCACATCTACAACTCCACGTCCGTCCTCCAGCGGCGGGTCGTGTTCCGGCAGGACAGGGCCGGCATCAAGAAGATCGCCACGGACGCCGCGCGGCTCGTGCTCGACCTGGCCGAGCAGCACCAGGAGACGCGCTTCCGCTGGCAGTACTCGCCGGAGTCCTACACCGGGACCGAGCTGTCCTACGCCCTGGAGGTGTGCGACGCGGTCACGGAGATCTGGCAGCCCACCCCGGACAACCCGGTGATCCTGAACCTGCCGGCGACCGTCGAGATGGCCACGCCCAACGTGTACGCCGACTCGATCGAGTGGATGCACCGCAACCTCGCGCGGCGGGACTCGGTGATCCTCAGCCTGCACCCGCACAACGACAGGGGCACCGGCGTGGCCGCCGCCGAGCTGGGCTACCAGGCCGGCGCGGACCGCATCGAGGGCTGCCTGTTCGGCAACGGCGAGCGCACCGGCAACGTCTGCCTGGTCACGCTGGCCATGAACATGTTCAGCCAGGGAGTGGACCCGCAGCTCGACCTGTCCGACATCGACGAGATCCGCAGGACCGTGGAGTACTGCAACCAGCTCCCGGTGCCCGAGCGCCACCCCTACGGCGGCGACCTGGTGTACACCGCCTTCTCCGGCAGCCACCAGGACGCGATCAAGAAGGGGCTGGAGGCGCTGGAGGAGGCCGCCAAGGAGGCGGGCGAGCACGTCGACGACTTCCCGTGGGAGGTGCCGTACCTGCCGATCGACCCGAGGGACGTCGGTCGCAGCTACGAGGCGGTCATCCGGGTGAACTCGCAGTCCGGCAAGGGCGGCGTGGCCTACCTGATGAAGACCGAGCACCACATGGACCTCCCCCGCCGGCTCCAGATCGACTTCTCCCGCGTGGTGCAGGAGGTCACCGACTCCGAGGGCGGCGAGGTCACGCCCAAGGAGATGTGGGACGTCTTCGCCACCGAGTACCTCACGCCCTCGGCCCCGCTGGCGCTGCTGCGCCACCACGTCTCGGACTTCGGTGACGGCCGGCACGAGATCGTCGCCACCGTCCGGGTGGACGGCGAGGAGCACGAGATCACCGGCAGCGGCAACGGCCCGATCGCCGCGTTCGTCGACGCCCTGGCGACGGTGGGTTACGACGTCCGCGTGCTGGACTACGTGGAGCACGCCATGAGCGCGGGCGACGACGCCCAGGCCGCGGCGTACGTCGAGTGCGCCATCGGCGACAAGGTGCTGTGGGGCGTGGGCATCAGCGGGTCGACGGTCACCGCCTCGCTGCGGGCCGTGGTCTCCGCGGTCAACCGCGCGTGCCGCTGACACCCACCACGGGTCGCCCACGACGCGCCGGCAGGACGTCCTCCGGCGCGTTGTGGGTACCCCCGTCCCATGGGTCGGCTCCGCCGCAGCGACCCCAGTGAACCGGGTCTGACCCGGCGCCGGCGTGGCCGTGGCTTCAGCTACCACCACCCCGACGGACGGCCGGTGACCGAGCCCGAGACGCTGGAGCGCGTCGCGCACCTCGCCATCCCGCCCGCGTGGCGGGACGTGTGGATCTGCCCCGACGCCCAAGGGCACATCCAGGCGACGGGCACCGACGACGCCGGCCGGCGGCAGTACCTGTACCACGAGGACTGGGTCACCAAGCGGGACGCGGAGAAGTTCGAGCGGGTACTCGCGCTCGGCGCCAGGATGCCCCGGGTCAGGGCGCGGGTCGCCGAGCTGGTCGCCGGCCGGGGCCTCGGCAGGGAGCGGGTGCTCGCGGCCGCGCTGCGGATGTTGGAACTCGGGATCTTCCGGGTGGGCGGGCACGAGTACGCGCAGGAGCACGGGAGCTACGGCCTCTCCACCCTGCTCAGGGAACACGTGGAGGTGCACAGGGGTCGGATCCACATCGCCTACACGGCCAAGGGCGGCATCGAGCGGCGCACCGTGCTGGACGACGCCGACCTCCTCGTGGTGGTGCGGGCCCTGCTCCGGCGCAGGGACCCCAACCCGGAGTTGCTGGGCTACTGGAACCAGGGGTGGCACAACGTCCGGGCCGAGGACATCAACGACTTCCTGCGCGAGCTGGCCGGCGACGGCTTCACCGCGAAGGACGTGCGCACGTGGAACGCCACGGTGCTGGCCGCGGTGGCCCTCGCCGTCGAGGAACGGCCGGAGAGCCGACGCGGGCGCAGGCGCGCGGTCGCGAACGCCCTGTCCGACGTCGCCGAGGAACTGGGCAACACGCCGGCCGTCTGCCGGAAGTCCTATGTGGACCCCCGGGTGCTGGAGGCGTACGAGCGGGGGCTGACCATCCGCCCCGCCGTGCTCCGGATCGGCTCGACCGAGCTGACCAGGCCCGAGGTGCGCGACAGCCTGGAGCGCGCCGTGCTCCGCCTGCTCAGGGGCCGGCGCTGACCAGGGGCACGCTCAGCGCGGCGGCTCCTGCCCGTAGCGCGTGATCTTCCCCGCGTCGGCCATCTGCTCCGGGGTGAGCAGGCGCGGCGAGCCTCCGGCCGAGAGCACGCGCAGCGCCACGTCGCACACCCACTCCAGGTAGCAGGCTCGCTCGTACGCCTGGGTGAGCGTCGCCCCCGTGGTGAGCGCCCCGTGGTTGGCGAGCAGGCACGCCGACGAGCCGCCCAGCGCGGCGAGCACCGACTCGGCCAGCTCCGGCGTGCCGTAGGTGGCGTACTCGGCCACCCGCACCCGGCCCCCGAACAACGCGAGGTAGTAGTGCACCGGGGGCACCTCGTCGACCAGACAGGACAGCGCCGTCGCCGCCGGGGAGTGCGTGTGCACCACGGCCGTCGCGTCGGTGCGCTCGTACAGGGCGAGGTGCAGCGGCAGCTCGCTGGTGGCGGCCAGCGGGGCGTCGACCGCCTCGCCGTCGAGGCGGTGCACCCCGACCAGCTCCGGCGTGAGCCGGTCGTAGTCGACGCCGCTGGGCGTGACCGCGACGAGGTCGTCGACGCGCACGCTCAGGTTTCCCGCGGTGCCCACCACCAGCCGGTCCCTGACCAGCCGTCGGCACGCCACCACGATCGCTTCCCGTTCGGTGAAGAGCTGCACTCCCCCTCTTTACCTCTTCGAGGGGGAAATCGCCCACTGGAACCGGTGGTCTCGTGCTGCGCGGCGAGCCCGGTCGCCCGACGACCGCGACCGGCGCGCCTCAGGGGCCGAGGACCTCGGTCACCGAGGCCGGGCCGGTCAGGGCGGTGTCCGGCGAGAGCAGGCCGTCCTCCTCGACCAGCTCCGGCCGCACCTCGTGCGGCTGGATCCGGCCGTCCCGGATCTCCTCCGCCCAGTGGCAGGCCACCCGGTGGCCGCCCGCCACCTCCCGCAGCGCCGGCCGCTCGGTGTCGCACCGCTCCGGCTGGCGCCACGGGCACCGCGTGTGGAAGCGGCAGCCGGAGGGCGGCGCCGCCGGCGACGGCAGGTCGCCGGTGAGCAGGATGCGCTCCCGCCGGTCCTCCAGCAGCGGGTCGGGCACGGGCACGGCCGACAGCAGCGCCCGGGTGTAGGGGTGCAGCGGCTGGGCGTACAGCTCGTTCGACCCCGCCTCCTCCACGATCCCGCCCAGGTACATCACGCCCACGCGGTCCGAGATGTGCCGGACCACGGCGAGGTCGTGCGCGATGACCAGGTAGGTCAGCCCGAGCTCCCGCTGGAGGTCGGCCAACAGGTTGATCACCTGCGCCTGCACCGACACGTCGAGCGCGGACACCGGCTCGTCGGCGACGACCAGGTCCGGCTCCACGGTGAGCGCCCTGGCGATGCCGATGCGCTGCCGCTGGCCGCCGGAGAACTCGTGCGGGTACTTCCGCAACGCGGTCGTCGGCAGGCCCACCGAGGTCAGCAGCTCGCGCAGCCGGCGGCCCGTGGTCTCCCTGCCCTGGTCGAGCCCGTGCGCCCGCAGCCCCTCGACCAGGATGGACTCCACGGACTGCCGAGGGTCCAGGGAGGACAGCGGGTCCTGGAAGACCATCTGCATCCGACGGCGCATCCGGCGCAGCGACTCGCCGCGCAGCGTCGACAGGTCGACCCCGTCGAACACCACCCGGCCGCCCGTGGGCTCGACCAGCCGGAGCATGGCCCGGCCGAGCGTGGACTTCCCGCACCCGGACTCGCCCACCAGGCCGTAGGTCTCGCCCCGGCGGATGTCGAGGTCGACGCCGTCGACGGCGTAGACGTGGCCGACGGTGCGGTCCAGGACGATCCCGCGCCGGATCGGGAAGTGAACGGCCAGGCCGTCGACCGCGACGAGCACGTCGCTGTCCGAAGTGGACTTCTGTGTGGTGGAGTCGACGCCGGAGGTCACGCCGGCACCTCCTGATTCTCCTGGACCGGGTTGTGGCACCGCAGCAGCCGGCCGCCCTCTTCACCCATATGAGGCGTGATCTCCACACAGGCCTCCAACGCGCGAGGGCACCGGGGCGCGAACGCGCAGCCGTGGTCCCACGGGATGTTGTCGGCCACCGACCCCTGGATCGGCACGAGCCGCTCGCCGCGCGGCGCGTCAAGCCGGGGAATCGATGCCAGCAGCCCGTGCGTGTAGGGGTGCCGGGGGCGGCGGAACAACTCGTGACGCTCGGCCCGCTCCACCACGCGGCCCGCGTAGAGCACGTTCACCTCGTCGCACAGCCCGGCCACCACGCCCAGGTCGTGCGTGATCATGATGAGCGCGGTCCCCGTGTCCCTGACCAGCTCCGCGAGCAACGCCAGGATCTGGGCCTGGATGGTCACGTCCAGCGCGGTCGTCGGCTCGTCGGCGATGAGCAGGCGCGGGCGGCAGGCCAGCGCCATCGCGATCAGCGCCCGTTGCCGCATGCCGCCGGAGAGCTGGTGCGGGTACTCGTCCAACCGCCGCCGGGGATCGGGGATGCCGACCTTGTCCAGCAGGTCGGCCGCCTCCACCATCGCCTGCCGGCGCGGCATCCCCCGGTGCCGCTCCAGCACCTCGGTCACCTGGAGCCCGATGGAGACCACCGGGTTGAGGGAGGACAACGGGTCCTGGAACACCATGCCGAGATCGCGCCCCCTGCGGTCCCGCATCTGCCGGGGCGACAACGACAACAGCTCCGTGCCCTCGAAACGCACCGAGCCCATGACGGTGGCCCCCCGCCTCGGCAGCAGGCCCATGATCGCCAGCGAGGTGACCGACTTGCCGCAGCCGGACTCCCCCACCAGCCCGACCGTCTGGCCGGGCTCCACCGCGAAGCTCACGCCGTCGACCGCGGTGAAGGGCGCCTCGCCCCTGCGCCGGAAGACGACGGTCAGATCGGAAACCTCGAGCAGCGCCATGTCTTCTCCCAGGGCGCCGGTCAGCGCCGGTTCTTCGGGTCGAGGGCGTCGCGCATCGACTCCCCGACGAGGGTGAAACCCAGCGCGACGACGATGATGCAGCCGGCCGGCCAGAACGCCAGGCTCGGGTGGCTGTCGATCACGTTCTGGGCGCCGCCGAGCATCTGGCCCCACTCCGGGATCGAGTCGTCCGGGTTGCCGAGGCCGAGGAACGACAACGCGGCCGCGTCGATGATCGCCACCGCCAGCACGAGGGTGGCCTGCACGATCACGGGCCCCAGCGAGTTGGGCAGCATGTGCCGGAACACGATCGCCCTGGGGCGCACGCCCAACGCTCGGGCGGCGAGGACGTGGTCGCTGCCCCGCTGCGCGAGCATCGAGCCGCGCAACAGCCTCGCGAAGATCGGGATCTGCACGGTCGCCACCGCCAGGATCACGGTGAACTGCGAGGGCCGGGGGAACAGCGCGCCGATGGAGAAGGCCAGCAGCAGGCTCGGGATGGACAGCATGACGTCCACGACCCGCATCACCAGCGAGTCGACCCAGCCGCCGAGCGCGCCGGCCAGCGTGCCCAGCACGAGCCCGCCGGCCAACCCGATCACCGTGGCGAACACGCCGACCATGAGCGTCTGCTGCGAGCCGACCAGCAGGCGGGACAACAGGTCCCTGCCCACCTGGTCGCCGCCGAGCGGGAACCCCTCCTGCGCCGGCGGGATCTCGTTGCGCGCCCGCGACACCTGGCCCTCCAGCAGCCGCGCCGAGGGGTCGTGCGCGGCCAGCCACGGCGACAGCAACGCCACCACGACGAACAGCACGATGATCGCGGCGCCCACCAGGAACACCGGGTTGCGGCGCAGCCGTCGCCACGCCGAGGCGGCGAGGCTGACGCCGGCGTCGCCCTTCCCCGAGGACGCGGCGAGCGCGTCGAGCCGCTCCTTGCGCCCGCCCAGCAGCGGGGGACGGGCCCCGGAACGTGACACCGAACCAGTCACGACGTCCCCCTCACCGCGTCCGCACGCGCGGGTCGATCACCGCGTAGGACAGGTCGACGACCAGGTTGACCAGGACGTACACCATCGCCGCCATGACGATCAGCAGTTGCAGCACCGGGTAGTCCCTGCGCTCGAAGCCGAGCGCGAGCGCCTCGCCGAGCCCGGGAAAGGCGAACACCTTCTCCGTGAGCACCGCGCCGGCCAACAGCGCGCCCGTCTGGAGGCCGATGGTGGTGACCACCGGGAGCATCGCGTTGCGCAGCACGTGCCGACGTCGGATGACGTCGGTCGTCAGGCCCTTCGACTCGGCGGTGCGGACGTAGTCCTCGTCGAGCACGTCGAGCACGGCCGCCCTGGTGATCCGGAAGATCACCGCGAACGGGATCGTGGCCAGCGCCATCGCCGGGAGGACCAGGTGCGCCAGCGCGTCGAGGGCGGCGTCCCACTCCCTGGTGAGCAGGCCGTCGAGCACGAAGAACCCGGTCACCCGGGTGGCCTCCAGGCCGCCGGTCTGCCGCCCCGAGGCGGGCAGCCACCCGAGCTGCACCGCGAACAGGTACTTGAGCAGGAAGGCCAGGAAGAACACGGGCACGGCCACGCCGACCAGCGAGCCGACGACGCCGAGGTTGTCCAGCCAGCCTCCCCTCCTGCGGGCGGCCAGGTACCCGAGCGGGATGCCGAACAGCACCGCGAGCACGATCGCGAACGCGCTCAGCTCGACCGTGGCGGGAAAGCGCTGGAGGAAGATCTCGACCGCCGCGTCGCCCGGCTGGACGCCGGTGGACATGCCGAAGTCGCCGGACAGGGCGCGGCCGAGGAACTTCCCGTACTGCACGAAGATCGGTTGGTCCAGACCGAGCTGGGCGGTGAGCTCGCGTCGGCCCTCCTCGGTGCCCCGCTCCCCCAGGAGGGCCGAGACCGGCCCTCCCGGGAGCGCGCGCAGCCATCCGAAGATGAGCATCGACAGCACCAGCACCACGCCCAGGAGCTGGAGCAACCGTCGCAGGGTGTAGCGGAGCACCGCGTCTCCCCCCTCGCCGCGCCTCTCGTCAGCCCTTGCTGACCTGTGCGAACGACTCGCCGGTGGACGTCAGCGGGCTGGCGGTGAAGCCCTTGACGTCCTTGCGGAACACCACGGCCGGCGGCGAGTGCGAGAGCGGGACCGCGGGCAGGTACTCCTCGACGATCTTCCGGTTGAGGTCCTGGTACCTCTTCGTCCGCTTGCCGGCGTCCGGCTCCTCGTCGGCGCTCTTCAGCTCGCTCGCGAGCTGGGCGCCCCAGCTCGCCGACGCCGTGTGGAAGCGGTTGGTCGGGTCCCCGAAGAAGGTGCCGATGAAGTTGTCGGGGGTGTTCTGGTCGCCGGTCCACCCGAGCAGGAACAGGTCCGCCTTGGCCTGGTCAACGTCCTCCAGGTAGCCGCCGTTCCACGGCTTCGTGACCGGGTTGACCTTGATCCCGACCTTCTCCAGGTCCGCCTTGATCGCCCCGAAGATGTCCTTGGGGTTGGGCATGTACGGCCGGGTGACCTCGCTGGGCCAGTAGAAGTTGACCGAGAGCCCACTGGCCCCGGCCTCGGCCAGGAGCTGCTTGGCCTTCTCGGGGTCGTAGGGGATGGCCTTGAGGTCCTTGTTGTACCCGTCGACGGTGTCGGGGAAGAACTGGGACGCGACCTGCGCGCGGTCAGGGAGCTGCGTCTTCACGAGCTGCTCGCGGTTGACCGCGTGGGCGATGGCCTGGCGGACCTTCAGGTCGCGCAGCTTCTCGTTGTTCTTCTGGGTGAATCCCAGGTACATGATGTTGAAGGCCGGGCGCTTCAGGACCTGGAAGCCGTCCTTCTCCAACTGGGCCCAGTCGGCGGGCGCCGGGTAGTCGTAGCCGTCGATCGCGCCGGACTGGAGCTCCTGCTTGCGGGCCGTCTCGTCGGGAATGATCTTGTAGACGAGCTTGTCGAGCTTGCTCTTGCCGCCCCAGTAGTCGTCGAAGCGGACCAGCTCGACCGTGTTGTTCGCCTTGTCATACTTGCTGAACCGGAAGGCGCCGGTCCCCGTGGGGTGTTGCAGCGCGTACTCGGGGAAGCTGAAGCTGTCGCCCTGCGCCTGCACGTTGTTCGCGTTGTACTTCTCCAACGCCGTCGGGCTCTGCATGGCGAACGGCTTCAGGCCGAGCACGCCGGGGAACTTGGAGGTCGAGCGGGTCAGCTCGATGACGGCCGTGTGCGGCTCCTTCGCGGTGCAGGACCGGAACAGCGAGGGCTTGGCGCCGTCGGCGAAGCCGCCGAAGTTGTCCACCCAGTACTGCGAGACCGCCGAACTCTGCCCCGCGCCGGTCTGACCGGCCATCCGCTGGAAGTTCCGGCACACGGCGTCCGCGTTGAACTCGGTGCCGTCGTGGAACTTCACGCCCTTGCGGAGCTGGAACGTCCAGGTCCTGCCGTCCGGGGTCTGCTCCCACCTCTCCGCCAGCGCGGGCGTGACCTCGGCGGTCCCCGGCTTGAACCCGGTCAGCCCCTCGAACATCTGGTGGGCGATCCGGAAGGTCGGACCGTCGGTCGCGTAGAAGGGGTCGAACAACTTGGGCGCGCCCTCGGAGCCGAAGGTGAGGGTGCCGCCGACCTTCCCGCCGCCCGACGACCCGTCGTTGTTCCCCCGCTGCGACTGCGCGCAGGCGGCCATGCTGAGCGCGACCGCGCCGGCGACGCCGACCGCCGCCAGCCTCCGCAGCCCCCCTACGGCCGTTCGGGTGTTGACCATGCCCGCACCTCGCGTGTCGTGTTCCTCACATGTGGTCGACGACACTAGCCCGAGGGGCGGGCGACGCGCGTGCCTCTCCAGGTCACGATCCCGCTACGTCATCACCCGATTTGGTTACAAGGTCACTTCATTCCGTGACAACCAGTTGCCGGTCGGCGCGGTGTTTCGCGCCGTCGGCCGCGAACCAGCCGCGCTCGAAGCGCTGCCACGCGACGAGGTGGGGACGGGAGGACTCACCGTCCCGGCGCACCGCGCGCTCCAGGCGCGCGGCCGGGTCCGGGTGCTCGACCCAGACGGAGTAGGACAACAGCGGGGCGACCTCCGCCCTGGCGGAGGAGACCCCCTCCACCACCAGGACGTCCGGGACCTCGACGTCGACGAACGGCCCAGGGAACGGCTCGCCGTCCCGCCACACCACACGCCGGTACCGGCCCCGCTCGCCCCGGCCCAACGGCGTCAGCACGCCCTCGACCAACCGCGGCCACCAGTCGACCGGGTCGTCCCAGGTCGCGAAGAAGTCGGTGCGGACGAGTCCGACCACCACTCCCCGGGTGGCCAGCTCCCGCACCAGGGCGTCGGCCAGCCGGGACTTGCCCGAGCCCGACGGCCCGTCGACCGCCACCAGGCGCACCGCGCCGAGGCGGGCGGGAGCGGCCAGCACGGCGTCGGCGACGTCCCGGACCGGGCGCCGCTCCTCGGCGGCCCCGGGTCCGGGACGTCCCCGTCCGGTCATACGGCGCGTCGGCCGGACAACGCGCGCCCCAGGGTCAACTCGTCGGCGAACTCCAGGTCGCCGCCCATCGGCAGGCCGGAGGCCAGCCGGGTCACGCTCAGCCCGGGGAAGTCCCGCAGCATCCGCACCAGGTAGGTCGCGGTGGCCTCGCCCTCGGTGTTCGGGTCGGTGGCCAGGATGACCTCCCGGACGTCCTCCGAGCCGATCCTGGCGAGCAGCTCACGGATGCGAAGCTGGTCGGGGCCGACGCCGGACAACGGGTCCAGCGCCCCGCCGAGCACGTGGTAGCGCCCCTTGAACTCCCGGGTGCGCTCGACGGCCAGCACGTCCTTCGGCTCCTCGACGACGCACACCACGGTCGGGTCGCGTCGGGCGTCCCGACAGATCCGGCACCGCTCCTCCTCGGAGACGTTGCCGCAGACGTCGCAGAAGCGGACGCCCTCCTTGACCCGTTGCAGCACCTCCTGGAGGCGGGTGACGTCGGCCGGCTCCGCCGCCAGCAGGTGGAACGCGATCCGCTGGGCGCTCTTCGGCCCGATCCCCGGCAGCCGGCCCAGCTCGTCGATCAGGTCCTGGACAGGTCCCTCGTACACCCCGTCCGCCGTCCCGTCAGAAGCCCGGCAGGCCGAGACCGCCGAGGTCGCCCATGCCACCACCGAGGCCGCCGGCCAGCGGGCCCATCTTCCTGGCCGCCAGCTCCTGGGCGCTGTGGTTGGCGTCCCGGACCGCGGCCACCACCAGGTCGGCCAGGGTCTCGGTGTCCTCGGGGTCGACCGCCTTGGGGTCGATGGTCAGGGACTTCAGCTCACCGGTGCCGGACACGACCGCCGTCACCAGACCGCCGCCGGCGCTGCCGCGCACCTCGGCCTCGGCCAGCTCCTGCTGCGCGGCCATGAGCTGCTGCTGCATCTTCTGCGCCTGCTGCACGATCTGCTGCATGTTCGGCTGCCCACCAGGTCGCACCGCGGCTCCTCTCGTCATCGACACGCCCTGGCTCGGATGCCGTTCGTGGGCGCACTGACCAGCGTAGTCGCGCCCGGGCCACCCCGTCGGCGGCCTCCGCCCCGGAGCCGGCGCGGCCAGCGCGGGTCGTCTCGGACGCGCGCCCGCAGCGGCGCCACCAGGACGAACGTCGGTCCTGACCAAGGACGCCCGACGGTGTTTCCGGCCGCACGCCGAGAACACCCGGGCTCGCCTCCGTGAGGCTTCCGTGCTCGAACGGCTGGAGCGCTGCCTGGTGACGGCGGTGTGGTGAAGGAGGAGTGAGGCGCGGACAGCCCCTGGGACCGCCGAACCACTGCCATGGTCCACCCGAGGAGCACCCCACGGCATCGCTCGAACGGGTATGCGAGGGTGTGATCATGGGGCTCGGCATCGAACACCTGGTGGAGCTGCGGACCTGGCGCGCGTTCGACGTCGACGAGCACGGGCGGGTGCTCGCCGGATGGGACGAGACGGGCTCGACGCAGCTCGTCGAGCTGTCCCCCGAGGGACGGGCGACCCCGCTGACCGCGCTGCCGGGGGCCTGCGTCGGCCGTTATCTCCCCGGCGAGCGCGCCGTGGTCGTCCAGCACGACGACGGCGGCAACGAGCGCGGCCAGCTCTCCCTGCTCCGGCTCGACGGGGCCACGCCCCTGCCGGCGGGCCTGGAGGACCTGGAGCCGCTGGTCCACGACCCGAGGTTCGTGCACCGGCTGCTCGACGTGCTGCCCGGCCGCGTCGCCTACGCGACCAACCGGCGCAACGGCACCGACTTCGACGTGGTGATCCGGAACCTCTTCAGCGGCGAGGAGGAGGCGGTCTACGACCGCGGGGGCTACGTCGGCGAGGTCGCGATCGCGCCCGACAGCCACTACGTCGCCGTCACGGTGCCCGGCCGGCCCGCGCTGTCCGACCAGCTCGTCCTCGTCAACACCATCCCGGAGACCGAGGACGACCACGTCCTGCCGGTGACGGACGCGGACGAGGACGCCCGCCACGACCACCTCTTCTGGCTCCCCGGCGACCGCGGCCTGGTCGTCACCACGGACCGGGGCCGCGACCTGCTCGGCATCGCCCGCTACGAGCTGGCCGACGACGCGTGGACCTGGCTGGTGACCTCCGACCGGCACGAGCTGACCGGGTGGCTCTCCCCCGACGGTCGCCTCCTGCTGGTGGAGGCCAACGATGACGGCGTGGCCCGGCTGTCGGTGCACGACGCGGCCACCGGCGCGAAGCGGCACGACGTCGCCCTCCCCGGCGACGGCTGGGTCAGCTACCCCCTGCCGGAGCCGATCTGGTCGCCGGACTCGCGCCACGTCGCGCTCACCTACTCCTCGCCGGTGACGCCCGGCGACGTCCTGCTGCTCGACGCGCACACGGGCCAGGCCAGGGCGCTGACCTCCTCGGCGGCCCAACTCGGGGGCGAGACCCTGGTCGAGCCCACCGCGCACCGCGTCCCGACGCCCGACGGCGAGGCCGTGCCCTGCGCCGTCTACTCGCCCGCGTCCGGCGCCGGCGACCCGCTCGCCGGGTCGGCGGTCGTGCTCGTCCACGGCGGCCCCGCGGCTCAGTCGGTGCGGGTCTTCAACCCGATCATCCAGGGGCTGGTCGCCCGCGGCCACACCGTGGTCGTCCCGAACGTCCGGGGTTCGGTGGGCTACGGGAAGCGCTGGTACTCCGCGGACGACGTCCGGAAGCGCCTGACCTCCGTCGCGGACCTCGCGGCGGTCCACGACTGGCTGCCCGAGGTGGGGGTCGACCCCGCGCGCGCCGCGCTGTGGGGCGGGTCGTACGGCGGTTACATGGTGCTCGCCGGCCTGGCGTTCCAGCCGGAGCGCTGGGCGGCCGGCGTGGACATCGTCGGCATCTCCTCGCTGGTCACGTTCCTGAGGAACACCGCCGACTACCGCAGGGCGCACCGGGAGCGCGAGTACGGCTCCCTCGAACACGACCACGACTTCCTCGTGGAGGTCTCGCCCATCACGCACATCGACCGGATGCGCGCGCCGCTGTTCGTCATCCACGGGGCGAACGACCCCAGGGTGCCGTTGTCGGAGGCGGAGCAGATCTCCGCGGCGCTGCGCGACAAGGGCGTGGAGTGCGAGCTGCTCGTCTACCCGGACGAGGGCCACGGGCTCGCCAAGCGCGCCAACCGCCTCGACGCCTACCCGCGGGCTTTCGACTTCCTCGCCCGCCACCTCGCGGCGCGGCCCTGACGCCCCTGGGTGGCTCGGCGTCGACGTCGGGCCACCCGGACCGCGCCGGAGGTGTCAGCGCCCTTCGATCCGGTGCGCGCCGAGGTGCTGTTGGAGCAGCGCGATGGCCGCCTCCTCCGGATCGTGGCGTTCCGCGGTGGGGTCGTTGGCCAGCCGGTCCGCCTCGGCGAGCATCGCCTCCTCGTCCATCGGCGGCTCCGGTTCCGGCTCCGGCGGGAGCGGAACGTCGTCAGCCGGCGGCTCCGGTGGCGGGGGGATGTCGTCCTCGGGCGCGGACGGGCGGGGCGGCTCAGGGCGGCGCTCGGGTTGCGGCGCGGCCGCGGAGCGACGTTGCGGGGCGGGCCGGGGCTGGGCGGGGCGCGCCGGAGCCGCGGATCGCCCGCCGTTGCCGCCGGTCGCGCCGGCGGCCGGGTCGCCGTGGACGCACCGCACGTCCCAGGTGCCGTTGAGGACGTCGCGCAGCGCGGCGCGCAGCACCTCCAGCCGCCGTTCCTGGGCGAGCTGGCGCGCGAGGCCGGCGGTGGGCATGGCGAGGACGAGCGTGTTGCCCTCGATCGACTGAACGGTGGCGTTGAGCAGCAACGCCTGGGTGGGGCGGTTCCGGCCCGCGACGACCTTGAGCACCTCGGGCCAGACCCTGCGCACCGCCGCGGCGTCCATCCCCCCGGCGGTCGCGCCGGCGGCCGGAGCGACGGGCTCGGGTGAGGGGGCGGGAGCCGGAGGGGCGGCGACGGGAGCGGGTGCCGACGGCGGCTCCGGCGTGGGGGCCGCCTGGCGCACCGGCTCCTGGCGCGCGGGCTCGGGCCGCGGCTCCTCCACCGGAACCGGGGCCGGGGCGGGCGCGGACACGGGCGCCGCGGGCGGCGGGCTCGCCGCGGCCGACCGGGCGGAGGGACGTTCGAAACGACGCGCCCCGGGCCGTTCCTCCACGGGCGCGGCGGGGGCGGGCGCGGCGGCCGGAGCAGCGCCATTAGCCGCGACGGCCCCAACGGCCACTCCGCCGCGCTCCAGCCGTTCGAGCCGCTGGAGCAGGGCGGCCTCGGAGTCCGAGGCCCCTGGCAGGAGCATGCGCGCGCACAGCAGTTCCAGCAGCAACCGCGGCGCGGTGGCCCCCCGCATCTCGGTGAGGCCGGTGTGCAGGATCTCGGCGAACCGGGACAGGGTCGCCGGCCCGATCCGCTCCGCCTGCGCGGTCATCCTGGCGAGCTGGTCGTCCGGCACCTCGACCAGACCGCGGGCCGCGGCGTCGGGCACCGCCCTGAGCAGGACGAGGTCCCGCATGCGGTCCAGCAGGTCGGAGGCGAACCTACGCGGGTCGTGGCCGGCGTCCACCAGGTTGTTCACCGTGCTGAACACGGTCGCGCCGTCGCCGGCGGCCAGGGCGTCGACCATGTCGTCGATCAACGCCACGTCGGTGACCCCGAGCAACGCGATCGCCCGGTCGTAGGTGACGCCCTCGGGGCCGGCCCCGGCCAGGAGCTGGTCCATCACCGACTGCGTGTCCCTGGCCGAACCACCGCCGGCCCTGATCACGAGCGGGAACACGGCCGGCTCGACGGCCACGCCCTCGGCGGCGCAGTTCCGCTCCAGCAACGCGCGCATCGCCGCCGGCGGGATCAGCCGGAACGGGTAGTGGTGCGTCCGGGACCGGATGGTCGGCAGCACCTTGTCCGGCTCGGTGGTGGCGAAGATGAAGATGAGGTGCTCCGGCGGCTCCTCCACGATCTTCAGCAGGGCGTTGAAGCCCTGCGTGGTGACCATGTGGGCCTCGTCGATGATGAACACCCGGTAGCGCGACTCGGCGGGCGCGTAGAAGGCCCGGTCGCGTAGCTCGCGGGCGTCGTCGACGCCGCCGTGGCTGGCCGCGTCCAGCTCGACCACGTCGACCGTGCCCGGCCCCTCCGGGGCCAGCGCGTGACAGGACGAGCACTCGCCGCAGGGGTCGGGGGTGGGCCCGCGCTCGCAGTTGAGCGAGCGGGCCAGGATGCGGGCGCTGGAGGTCTTGCCGCAGCCCCTGGGCCCGGAGAAGAGGTACGCGTGGTTGATCCGCCCGGCCGCGAGCGCGGTGCGCAGCGGCTCGGTGACGTGCTCCTGCCCGACCACCTCGGCGAAGGACGCCGGTCGGTACTTGCGGTAGAGGGCGAGCGCCACGGGACGACCCTACGCGGTGGGGACGACGACACGGACAAAAGGGGACCCCGCGCACCCGCCAGAGCCCGCTTATCCTTGCTGCCTTCCGGCCCTGGGGAGGTTCACGGGATGGACGCCGCGCGGGGTCCGTGGACCAGTGTAGCGGTCCCCGTCCGTGGCCCGCGCCACCCCCACCAGGGGATGGTGGGATGTTTTCTCCGAGGTGACTCTGCGCAACCCCCGGGCGCTCCGCCGACCCACCCTCCCGGGCCGAAAACGAGACTGAGCAGTGCAGTATCGGAGGGACGTTTTCCCCGACGGCACAAGGACTTTCTCCCCTCTCGCCCGCACCCGAAAACGATGTTGAACAGGGTCGTTAGTTAATCACGGAAGGATCACAACACCCCGTCTGACCTGCGTGATCGCGTTGTGGCATGCGGCACTCAGTGTTGAACGATCAACGATGCGCCCGCACGGTTGTCGGGTCATGAAAATCGTTTCGATCATTTCGGCGGTCGGCCTCTGGGCGTCGCTCAGCGCCGGGAGCGCCCTCGCCGCCGAAGCCTCCCCCGACCATCCCCACCCCCGACCCAACTACGGTCCGCACACGGCCGAGGCCGCCGCGGTCCTGGCCCAGGCCCCCGCTCCCGCCGCGGCCGTGACCCCGCCGGCGGCCCCCGTGGCTCCTCCGCCCCCCGCCCCGGTCACCCCACCCCCGGCGCCGGTCGCTCCCCCGCCTCCGCCCCCCGCCCCGACGTACCCGAACAACCTCGACGGCTGGATCGCCCAGGCGTTCGACATCCTGGCCGCGCACGGCTACCAGCGCGGCGCGCTGGACCCCGCCGCGGTCCGGATGATGGCCCTGCACGAGTCGAGCGGGAACCCGAACGCGATCAACAACTGGGACTCCAACGCCGTCAAGGGCACCCCGTCCAAGGGCGTGCTCCAGGTGATCGACCCGACGTTCCGCGCGCACGCCCTCCCCGGCTACGGCAACATCTGGAACCCGGTGCACAACATCATCGCCGGGGTCCGGTACTCGATCTCCCGCTACGGCTCGCTGTCCAAGGTGCCGGGCGTCAAGGCCATGCGATCCGGTGGCGCCTACCGCGGCTACTGATCGCCACGCCGGCCGCGCCGGGGCCGGTTTTGGCCGGTCCTCGGTCAGTCGGTACACTCGCCGACGGAGGATTCGCCTAGTGGCCTAGGGCGCACGATTGGAAATCGTGTTGGGGTTGATAGCCCCTCGCGGGTTCAAATCCCGCATCCTCCGCAGGTCAGAGGCCCCGGACGTGAGATGCGTCCGGGGCCTCTGTCGTCGTGGCGAGGAGATCTCCTCTGGGCTGCGCGAGCGCGCTGACGACGGGGGAATGCGCGCTGGTGGCGGCTACGGGCTTTCCGGAACCGTCCACCAGCCCACCACTGGGCATGAGACGCGTCACAGCCGAACCGTTGACGACGACCGACAGGGATCATCCACTGTGGACCGACATCGGGGCGTACGGTTCGGGCCGCACGGCATCCCGACCCACGATCGAGCGTGATACGGCTTCGATCATCGGCGGGAGAGGGGCTTCCCAGTACTCTGAGGGCACCTCCACCGACGTCCGAGCCGTACGGACAGGCGCATCCGCCTCTCTCGACGACGTGACGGGTTCAGCGACCCGGCGCCCCCGAGTTCCGTGCCCCCACCGTGGTCACCCCGGGCTCGCGCTGGCCAGTGCGGCCCCGAGCGTGACGGAGGCCAGGGAGGCCACCACCAGACCGGGGGCCCACCACGGGCCGCCGTCCAGGACCGAGACGAGGGCGGAGCCGAGTCCGAAGCCGCCGAGCAGGGCGAGGACGAACAGGGGGCGGTCGCCGAGGCGGCGCCGGACCGCGGGCAGGTACCGCACGACCAGCGCCACCAGCCAGGCCAGCCCGAGCCCGACCCCCGCCAGGCCCAGGAGGTCGACGGAGGACGGGCCGTGCCCCCACGGCAAGCCCGGCGGCCGCGTGCCGTCCGCGGCCGGGGCGAGGAGCACCCCCACCCCGGCCACCACCGACGCCGTGGCCACCAGGAACTGGGCGCGGACCCGCATGATGACCCCGCCGGCCCCGTCAGCCCGTCGTCCCCGCCGGCTCGCCGAACGCCCGCCACGGCCCCGTCGGCGGGCGGAACCGCAGGACCTGCGGGTCGTGGTCGCTGGCCTGGTCGTGGAACTCCGCGTTCAGGTGCACCACGTCGAGTTCGTACTGGCGCACGTTGCCGCTGACCAGGATGTGGTCCAGCACCTGCGAGTTGCCCTCGAACACGTAGCTGTAGCGCTCCCCCTCGGGGAGTCGCTCCAACGGCGATCGCAGCGCGCCGCCCCGCACCAGCGTCCGCACGGCGGGCGAGAACACGTAGTCGTTCAGGTCACCCACGACCAGCACCGCCGAGCGCTGGTCGACGCGCTGGATCTGGTCGACGAAACCCCGGACGACGGCGGCCTGCTGCTGCCGTTGCACCTCGGAGACCCGGTTCGGCGGCTGGTAGCGGCCGTGGATCGGCTGGTCGCCGCCCTTGGAGTTGAAGTGGTTGGCGATGACGAACACCGTACGGCCGTGGAAGACGAACTCGCCCGCCAACGGCTTCCGGCTGTCCTGCCACGCCGGGTTGGCCGGGTCGATCCGCCCCGGTGAGACGCTCAGCGCCGCCCGGCCGTGGTCCGACCGCACCCGGACGGGGGTGGTCGCGTCCCCACCCGCGCGGTCCACAAAGGACACCCGCTTCGGGTTGAACAGGAACACCTGGCGGATGTTGCCGCCCGGCTGTCCCCCGTCCTGCCGGTTGGCCGGGTCGATCTGACGCCACTCGTAACGGGGGCCTCCGGCGGCGGCGACCGCGTCCACGAACCGGCGTAGGGTGGCGTCCGCGGCGACCACGCCGTCGTCGGCGGGACCGCTGTTGTCCTGGATCTCCTCCAGGGCCACGACGTCCGGCGACGCCAGGTGCCGGACGACGCCGACGGCGAGCCGGTCGACCTTGGTCTGGTCGTCCCGCGCCGACAGGTTCTCGACGTTGTAGGTCGCCACGGCGAGCTCGGACGGGTGCTGCGGACGGGTCGTCTCCCTGGTCAGCCCCTTCGAGACGTGCTCACCCAACGCGCTGGCCTGGAGCACGTAGCCGCCGAAGCGCGTGTAGTCCAGCGGTCCCTCCGTGACGCCCCGCAGCAGGTCGCCCACGTCCGCGCGGGGAAAGGGGCGCTGCGCGAACGGGATCAGCGACTCGACCTTCAGACGCCCCGAGTTCGCGTCCTCGTAGGAGAGGTAGACCGTGCCACCCCTCGGCGTCCGGTTCTGCTCCGGCTTCGTCGTGATCCACAGGCCGTTGTGCCCGTCGGTCGGTCCGATTACGCGGGCGTCGTCCACCCGCACCCGCATTCCCTCGCGCGACTCCAGGAAGTCCAACGCGAACCGGCGGGGCTCCAGCGGCAGCCCCTCGATGCTGCCGCCCCTGGCGTCCGGCGCCATGGCGGTCGGGACCGAGTCGGGCCGCAACCGCTCCGCCGCCGGCAGGGGGTTTCCGGCACTGGTCACCGTCCACCGCGCGTCCGTGATCTGGGTGACGGTCTGGTTCGGGGAGGAGTCGGGCGTCTCGCCGTTGCCCACGGGCCGGAACTCGGCGACCGTCCCGCTGACCAGGACGGCGTCCCCCGGCTTGACCTGGGGAGCCTGGTTTCCCGTGAAGACGAACAGGCCCTCGCTGGTGCGAGGGTCGTCGTCGGGCTGGGGGTCCTGGAACCAGAAGCCCCGGGAGGCTCCGAACGCCCTGACCGCCGTCACCACTCCCGGGACGTCGCTCACCTTCCGCCCGACCAGCGGGGAGATCCGCGAGACGCCCTGGATGTCGTGGATCCTCCTGCCACCCTGCCCGGGGTCGCCCCCGCCGCCCGGCCCCTCGCCCCTGCTGTTCGTCGGGGTGGGAGGGCCGGAGACCAGGTCGGCGGCGTTGTCGTCCGTGTCGGGGAGCCGGTCGGCGCGCGCCACGGACGTCCCGTTGCTGGCCGCGGGCGCCGGCCTGCCCTCCCTGACCACCGCGTCGCCGTAGCCGACCAGGTCACGGACCCGTCGGTCGGCCGCGCAGTCCGCCGTGGTCAGGCAGCTCAACGGCTCGGTGCCGGCGACGAGGGCCACCGTCCCGGCCGACGCGGAGAGGTTGACGGAGCCGGTGGCGTCCGGGGTCGGCAGTTCCGCCCCGCCCGAACCACCCCTGGCCTGCGCGACGAGGTATCGACGGCCGGGCTGGAGGTCTCCGGTCAACGGGGTGACCTGCCACCTGCTGGTGGGTTTCGGAGCCGCGGGAAGGTACTGCACGCTCCAGCCGGAGAGGCGCACGGCGGCCCCGCGGGTGGCCAGCTCGACGAAGTCCGCGGCGATGGGGGATCCGCTGTTGCCCCCGCCGCCGTACACCTCGGCGATCAGGGCGTCGGTGCTCGGCGCGGCTGCCGCCGTCGGGGCGGCCAGGACGTGGACGGACAGTGCCGACAACACGGTTGTCGCGGCCAGGGCGAGGCCGGCGGCGGAGCGATGGCGGGGTGAGGTCACCTCGTCCTCCAGTGCGTGGGGAGTGGAGGCATCCTGCACTGATCGCGTGAACGAGGGAAGAAGATCGAGCAACGCGACGGGTGCCGGCCTCGGAGTCGCGGGCCCTCGCGTCGCGATCGCGAGGCCGGGGAGAACGGCCGCCGAACAAGCGACAGGGCCGGCCCCGGAAGGGGCCGGCCCTGTCGACCAGCGGTAGCGGTGGGATTTGAACCCACGGAGGGCGTGAACCCTCACACGCTTTCGAGGCGTGCTCCTTAGGCCGCTCGGACACGCTACCGCGAGCCAGAATAGCGGACGTTGGTCCGCGCCCGTGCCCCCACCCCCCTCCCGGGGGCGCAAGTGGGGCGCAGAACACACTCCGACCTCGGTCCGGTCAGGGCAGGGCGGCCGAACCGGTGGAACCGGCGTCGTCCGTGGGCCGCTCCTCTGGCGCGTCCGGCGGCCGCTCGACGACATCGACCACGCGCAGTTCCACGGCGCGGCCGAAGGCGTCGGCCAGGTGGTCACGCGCGTCGAGCAGCCTGGCCAGGGCGGGCAACGCGTCCTGGTCCACGACGAGGTCGACGGTCACCCGCTCCGCGTCGACCGTCAGCCAGGGCTCCTCGACGCCCGGCACCTTCGTGACCGGCGCGTCCTCCGCCACCGCGGGATGCAGTCCGCCGACGCGGCGCAACACCTCGCGGGCCACGTCCGCCTGGTCGGAGCCAGCGGCCCCTGGCGGCCCGGTCACGTCGAGGCCCCCGGCTCCTCGGCCGCCTCCGGCGGGATCAACGCCACGTCGACGACGACCACCTCGACCCGGTCCACCCGGACGCCGAGCTGGCGGTCCAACGCCTCGCGCACCCCGTGGACCACGTCCACCGAGACGTCCCGCGCGGACCGCCCTCCGACCGACAGCGCCACGGTGACCACGACCGACTGCCCACCGGCGGTGGTCTCCACCCGCACGCCGTCCACCGGGTCCGCCGCCTCCCTGCCGGTGGCGACGTCGCGCACGCGTCGACCCAACTCCACGACGAACCCGGTCAGCGTGGGTTCGAGCCCGACGACGCCGGCGACGCGTCGGGTCGCCGCGGCCGCCACCCTGGCCACGGCCCTGGGTTCGACGAGGACCCCCTCGGCCACGCACACGGCTCCGCCGCCCACGCCCGTCACCGGGCCTCCTCACCCGGCTCCAGCGGCACCACGTCCAGCTCCAGCCGGCGCACCCGCACTCCCACGTGCGCCGACACGACGGCCGCGATCCGACGTCGGAGTTCCGTCTCGTCCCACTCGGCGGCCGACGGGCTCAGCACCTCCACGGACACGTCGAGGACATCGACCGTTCCCGGTGGGGCCTGAACCCGGCAGCGCCGGGCCCGCAACCGCTGGCCGGGCAGGGTGTCGACCGCGAACCGCACGACAGCGGCGACGGCGGTGGTGGACACGCTCGCCGGGTCGGGTCCCGTCACCAGCGGAACGGTGTCGCCGCGTCGCGCCTCCGTCCGCACCACCCGCATCACGCGGTCGAACAGGCCGGGAGGCGCGGACACCTCCTCGGCCGCCAGTTCCTCGGTCGCCGCGTGCAGCGCGCGCAACCCCTCCAGGGCCGTCTGGCAGTGGCGGCAGCGCGCCACGTGCTCGTCCGGCACGGCCGACGCTCCGGACCGCACCCTCTCCCAGAGGGAGTCGATGGTGTGCCCGCAGGGCAGTCGGCCGGACCGGGCGAGCCGGCCCCGGTTCAGCGCCACGGCCGCATCACCTCCGCCAACCTCGTCCTGGCCCGGGACAGGCGGCCCCGCACGGCCTGCTCGCTCGCCCCGACCACCTCGGCGATCTCGGCGTAGGACAGCCCGTCGACCTCGGCGAGCAGCCACACGGCCCGTTGCGGCGGCGGCAGCCCGCCCAGCGCCCGGCGCAGGGCCTCGACTCCCGCTCCAGCCTCCGCGACCCGCGCCGGGTCGGCCACCCCGCCGGCGCCCACGCCCACCGCCCTGCCCCCGGTCTCCGGCAGCTCCTCGACGGGATCGGTGCGCCGGTCGCGCCGGCGGCGCAGGACACCGAGGCAGTGGCGGTGCGCGATCCGGAACAGCCAGGTGCGGACGGCGCCCGGCTCGGCCAGCTCGGCGAGCCGTCGCCACGCGGTGACGAAGACCTCCTGGGCCACGTCCTCGGCCTCGGCGCGGTCCCCCAGCATGCGCAGGGCCAACCCGAACACCCGGTCGGAGTACCGGCGCAGGAGCATCTCGAAGGCGGTGGTGTCGCCGTCGGCGGCCCGGGTGGCCAGGGTGGCGTCGTCCACGACGTCCGCCGCCGAGTCTGCCACTCCACACCCCCTGGCGCCCGGGGCGCGTCCGACGGCGGGGGCGGCGCGGGCCGTGCCCGCGACGGCCGCACGGACGTCGAGAGGAGCTGGCGCCCCCGCCGCCACGGCCGGGACGCCCACCGGACACGCCCGCACACAAGACTGGGTCCGCCTCCGTGACGGAGACGGACCCATCGTGTCAGTCCCGGCGTCGCTCCGCGGGGCGACAGGCCCCCGCGTCACCAGGACGGGTCGTGCGTCAGCGGTCGTCGCCGCTCAGCCTGTCCTTGACGTCCTTCGCGGCCCCGGCGGCCCTGTCCTTGAGGTCGTGGCCCGCCTCCTTGGCCTCGCCCGAGAGCTGGTCCCGCTTGCCGGCGTCGCGCAGATCCTCGTTGCCCGTCGCCTCGCCGAGCTTCTCCTTGGCCTGGCCGACGACCTGCTCCAGCTTGTCCTTGGCCTTGTCGAACATGCTCATGTGGCGGTCCCTCCTCGAGCCGCGCCCGGCCGGGCGCCGGGGGCGTCTGGGAAAGGGATGCCCAGGCCGGGGCAACGTCATGCCCCGGAGGGACGCGCGTGGCCCGCTTCACACGATCCGGTGATGCGCGAAGAAGTCGTCGAGCAGCGCGGCGCACTCGTCGGCCAGAACCCCGCCCACGACCTCGGGCCGGTGGTTCAGACGCCGGTCGCGGACGACGTCCCACAGGGACCCGGCCGCGCCGGTCTTCGGCTCCCACGCGCCGAAGACCACGCGGGCCACGCGGGCCAGCACCAACGCGCCGGCGCACATCGTGCAGGGCTCGACGGTGACGGCCAAGGTGCAGCCGTCGAGGCGCCACCCGTCGCCGTGGGCGACGGCCGCCGCGCGGAGCGCCAGGATCTCGGCGTGCGCCGTCGGATCGCCCAGCGCCTCCCTCGCGTTGCAGGCGCTGGCGAGGACCCGCCCGTCGGGCGCGACCACGACGGCGCCGATCGGGACGTCGCCGGTCTCCGGGGCGCGGCGGGCCGCCTCCAGGGCGGCCCGGACGAGCGCGGCGTCGGCGGGGGTGTGGTGACCGGTCACGCCCCCATCTTCGCCATCAGCTCCCCGAACTGGTCGGCGAACCCGCAGCGCTGGGCGATCATCGCGAGCTGCTCGTCCGGGTACAGGTCGGGCTCGGCGACGATCACGTCCAGCTCGCCCTCGGGCAGACCGAGGTCGGCGAGGATGGCCAGGTCCCCCTCCGGCCACACCTCCTCGTCGTCCTCGTCGGGCGGGTCCACCCGCAGGAGGTCGAGCACGTCCGCCGCGATGTCGTAGTCCAGCGCGGCCGCCGCGTCCGAGAGCATCAGGTCGACCCCGCCGGGCACCGGCCGGACGATCACGAAGAACTCGTCGTCCACGTTCAGCAGGGCGAACACGGCGCCGGTCGACCGGATGCGTCGCAGGTCCGTGATCGCGGCGTCGAGGTTCGCGAGGACGGCGCGGTCCATCGGATCGCACCGCCAGTGCCCGTCCTCACGCACCACCGCCACGGCGAAGCCCCGGACGGGGTCCTCCAGCGCCATGGCACAACCGTAGGCCCGTGCGCCGTAACACGAAAGCACTATCGCCGGTCGGGGGTCACCCAGTGCGAGGATCGGTGGCATGACCACCTCGTCGCCGTCCTCTCCGCGGCCCGTCACGGCCCCGTCCGCCACGCCGGACCCGGCCGACGCGCGCCTCACCGGGCTGCTCTCCGAGGCCCGCGCCCTCCAGCCACGGACCGTCGCGCTGCGGCGGGCCCTCCACCGCAACCCCGAACAGGGGCTGCGGCTGCCCGCCACCCAGGCGGCGGTGCTCCAGGCCCTGGAAGGGCTGCCGTTGGACGTGCGCACCGGGGAGTCGGTCAGCTCTGTCATCGCCGTGCTGGAGGGCGGCCGGCCCGGCCCGACCGTGCTGCTGCGGGGCGACATGGACGCGCTCCCGCTCCAGGAGGACACCGGGCTGGAGTTCGCCTCGGAGGTGCCGGGGTCGATGCACGCGTGCGGCCACGACACCCACGTGGCCATGCTCGCCTCCTCCGCCCGGCTGCTCTGCCAGCGACGGGAGGAGCTCGCCGGCCGGGTCGTGTTCATGTTCCAGCCGGGCGAGGAGGGCCACCACGGCGCCCGGTACATGCTCGACGAGGGGCTGTTGGACGTGACCGACGCCCCGCCGGTCAAGGCCTTCGCCCTGCACATCACGTCGACCCTGCGCTCCGGCGTGGTCCAGTGCCGTCCCGGCCCGATCATGGCCTCGGCGGACGTGCTGCGGGTGACGGTGCGCGGACGCGGCGGCCACGCCTCGGCCCCGCACAACGCGCTGGACCCGGTGCCCGCGGCGGCGGCGATGGTCGGCGCCCTCCAGAGCATGGTGACCAGGAGGATCAGCGTGTTCGCCCCGGCCGTGGTGACCATCGCGCACATCGAGGCGGGCACCACCAACAACGTGATCCCGGAGACGGCGTTCCTCGAGGGCACGCTCCGCACGCTGTCCGAGGCGACCCGCGCCCAGGCGCACGAGGAGATCCGCCGGGTGTGCGAGCACGTCGCGGCGGCGCACGGCTGCTCGGCGGAGGTGAGCTTCGAGTACGGCTACCCCGTGACGGTCAACGACGACGCGGTCGGCCCCGGCGTCGTCGACCTGGCGGCGGCCGTGCTGGGACCGCGGTACGCGGAGCCGATGGCGGACCCGTTGATGGGCGCCGAGGACTTCTCCTACGTCCTCCAGAAGGTCCCCGGCGCGATGGCGTTCCTGGGCGCGTGCCCGCCGGACTCCACGCCCGAGACCGCGGCCGCCAACCACTCGAACCGGGTCGTCTTCGACGAGAGCGCGATGGCGCACGGCGTCGCGCTCTACGCGGCGTTCGCCCTCGACACGCTGCGCTGAGCCTGCTCCCCGAGCCCCGCGCGGCCGGAACGCGCCGGCGCGCTGCCAGACTGGGCGGCGTGCGGCGGCCGGTGTGCGTGCTCGGGTTGGGCCTGATCGGTGGATCGTTGGTGCGGGCGGCGGCGGCCGCCGGCCGACGGGTGTGGGGGGCGACCACGTCGGCCGAGGACGCGCGGGCCGCGCGGGCCGAGGGGTACGACGTGGTCGCCTCCACCGAGGAGGCGGTCGCGCGGGCTGGGGTCGAGGACGCGCTCGTGGTCCTCGCCGTGCCGCTGCCCGCGGTGGAACCGGTGCTCCGGGAGATCGCGTCGGTCGCCCCGGAGTGTCGGCTGACCGACGTCGTGAGCGTCAAGGAGCCCGTCGCGGACGCGGTCCGCCGGTTGCTCCCCCGTGCCCGTTACGTGGGTGGGCACCCGATGGCCGGCACGTCGGCGTCGGGGTGGGCCGCCGGCGACGCGGCCCTGTTCCGGGACGCCGCCTGGGTCGTCACGGCCGAGGTCACCGAGAGCGACGAGGAGGACGACGAGGACGAGGCTGGTGCCGAGGGCGACCCGGGCCTGTGGGCGGAGGTCGCCCGCCTCGCGCTCGACTGCGGCGCGCGGGTGGTGCCGGCGACGCCCGCCGAACACGACGCCGCCGTCGCGCGCGTGTCCCATCTCCCGCACGTCCTGGCGGCGGTGTTGGCCGCGGTGGGCGCGGACGGCGGCCCCCTGGCGCTCTCCCTGGGCGCGGGCTCGTTCCGCGACGGCACCCGGGTGATGGGAACCCGGCCGGAGCTGGTGCGAGCCATGTGCGAGGGGAACCGCTGGGCGCTCCTGGACGCCGTGGACGACGCGCTCGGCCGGCTCGGCGCGGCGCGCGGGGCGCTGGCCTCCACCGGATCGCTCGCGGCCACCGTGGCCGCGGGCCACGCCGCACGGCGCTCCTGGGAACGGCTTCGCTCGGCGGACGCGGGGTCCCGCGTGCGGGTGAACTCCCACGACCTGCGCTGTTTGGTGGAGCTGGGGCGGCACGGCGGGCGGGTGGTCGCGCTCGACGACGACGAGGCGGTCGTCGCGCTTCCGGAGTGACATCCGGCGTCTCCGGCTCATGGGTCGGAGGCTCATGGGTCGAAGGCTGCCTGGGTCGGAGGGGCGGTCCGCACGCGGGCACGCGATCTCCCCGCGGCGGCGCCCTCCCGCCGCGTCCACGGCATGGTTTCCCCACCGATCCGCCCGACGGGTGTTACAGCCGAGCCCGAATCGGCAAGATGACTGTTATGCCGCGCGCACTCCTCCTGGACGCCGCCAGAACGCCGTTCGGCCGCTACCGCGGTGGTCTGTCCGGCATCCGCGTCGACGACCTCGCAGCCCTGCCGATCACCGAGCTGTTGCGGCGGCACGGCCCGGCTGGCTCCGGCCGGCTCGACCCCGCACGGATCGACGACGTCCTCTACGGCAACACCAACGGCGCCGGCGAGGAGAACCGGAACGTGGCCAGGATGGCCGCGCTGCTCGCCGGCCTGCCGACCAGCGTCCCCGGGGCGACGCTCAACCGGCTCTGCGCCTCCGGGGGCGAGGCGATCGTGCAGGCGTCCCGGGCGCTCGTCGCCGGCGACGCCGACCTCGTGCTGGCCGGCGGGGTGGAGGGGATGAGCAGGGCGCCGTTCGTGCTGCCCCGACCCGACCGCGCCATGCCGGACCGCATGGACCTGGTGCCGACCGCGCTGGGCTGGCGCCTGGTCAACCCCCGCATGCCCGACGAGTGGACGGTCCCGCTGGGACGGGCGGCCGAGGAGGTCGCCGTCCAGCTCGGAATCACGCGGGAGGAGATGGACTCCTACGCGCTGCGCTCGCACCGCCGCGCCACGGCGGCCTGGGACGCCGGAGCGCACGACGGCTTCGCCTTCGCCGTCCGCACCCCCGACGGGACCACGGTCCGCCGCGACGAGTCCGTCCGCGCCGACACCACGCCGGACAAGCTCGCCCAGCTCAAGCCGGCGTTCTCCCCCGACGGCCCGGTCACGGCGGGCAACTCCTCACCGCTCAACGACGGCGCGGTCGCCGTGCTGGTCGGCACCGAACAGGTCGCGGCCGACCTGGGGGTCGAGCCCCTGGGCGAGGTGCTGGGCAGCGCCGTGGCCGCCGACAGCCCGGAGCGGTTCACGCTCGCGCCGGTCCCGGCGATCCGCAAGCTGCTCGCCCGGCTCGGCGTGAGCGAGGAGGACGTCGACCTCTGGGAGATCAACGAGGCGTTCGCGGCCATGGTCCTCTCCGTGCTGCGGCACCTGCCCGGCGTGGACCGGACGAAGGTGAACGTGCACGGCGGGGCCATCGCCTACGGCCACCCGCTGGGCGCGTCCGTGCCCCGGGTCGTGGTCGACCTGTGCCGACACCTCAGGGTTCGGGGTGGCGGCCTGGGAGTCGCCGCGGCCTGCGTGGGGGTCGGTCAGGGCATCGCGATCGCGGTCCGGGTGTGAGCGGGCGCGACCCTTCGGGATGCCCGGGAAGGAGGTCGTGCGGGACGTTCGCCAGATCTCGGCGAGCTGTGGTGGAGGTGGCACCAAGTTAGGGGTGCTGGCCGAGGCCGAACAACCCCGAACGACACAGTCGCCCCGATCGTGGGGCGCTCCCTCTCGGCGAATCCCCTGACGGGGCAAGGAAAACCGGCTTCAGGCGGTCAGACGCGGTGGGCGACGCCGGGATAGTCGACCACGAGGCCGTCGCTGTCCACCGTGATGTCCGAGGTGAACGACCCGGAGGCGAAGTTGACCACGGCGCTGTCGTCCAGCGCCCCCACGCTCCGGTAGGTCTGCCGGACGAGCCGGACGGACAGGTCCGGAAGCGACACCCACACCACCGGGAACTCGTGCTCACCCGGCGCCAGGTGCAGGCCCAGGCGGCGCACGGGCAGGGAGTTGAACAACACGCTGTCCCGCACGTCGACGTCGTGCGCGCCGTCGAAGGCGAGGCGCCGCACGTCGTCGCCGCCCCGGTCAACGAGCCAGAAGCCGTCGTCGCCACGGCTCAGGGAGAGGTGACGCTCGTCGCTCCGGGTGGTGGTCCCCAGAGTCAACCGGCGGGTCACCCCGGTCTCGTCGACCAGCAACTCGTAGTAGGCGCTGTACGCCTCCATCTCACCGGCGGCGGCTACCGCCCGGCCCGCCGCGCGCAGGCGTCCGGTGTCGGTGAGCACCAGTCGGGCCGACTCCAGGCGCGGCGAGCCGAGGCCGCGCCAAGTCGCCAGCACGGAACGGCGGGCGTTCACCGCGCCGCTCCGCGACCGCGGCGCTCAGCCGTGCTCGGCACCGTCGTTCCCGTCCGGGATCAGGTCCTTGATCTTCTGCACGCCCTGGTCGATCTGCTCCTCGTGGCCGAAGCGCTGCTTGGCGAACTCGCCGGCCTTCTCCACGGCCATCTCGACCTTGTCCCCGTGCTCCTGCAACAACCCCTCGGCGGCCTTCTTCAGCTCGTCGAAGTTCATGGCGCTCCTCCACGGATGAACGGCCGGGCCGGCACGGCGGCGACGGTCACGGGCGGTTGGCGTCGACCACGGACACCACCCCAGATCCAATACGCAGGGTACCCGAATCACCAACATCCGCCCGATGACGTAACCCGTCATCGTGAGCGGTCAGCGCACTGCGTAACCACCTCTGGCCAGCGGGAAGTAAGCCACCCAACGGCCCTCTGACCACGAGAAATCCAGTAGCGAGCCGTGCGCGGAGACCGGCCCGCTCCAGGGGGGAACCGGCAACAGTCAGCCGTTGCGGTGACCGTGGTTCGGGTCATGGTCTGGTGCGAGGGACTCCAGACGTGGAGGGGCCCTCCCCGCTCCTGGCGAGGAGGGCCCCTCGTTGTCGATCAGCGCGCTAGGGCCGGTCGTTCAGCCTGTCAGGCCTTCTTGCGGCGCCGCTGGAGGATGAGCGCGGTCGCGCCGCCACCCACCAGGACGATGCCCACGCCGATGGCGCCGAGCACCGAGGCGCCAGTGTTGGCGAGGTTGTCGTTGTTGCTCGCCGGGACCGGCTGGGCCTGGGTGGTGCTGGTGACCGGGGCCGGGGTCACCGGCACCGAGCTGGGCGGCTGCGAGGCCGAGGTCGAGACCGACGTGGTCGGCCCACCCGGGTTGCTCGGCGTGGTGGCGCCGGACGAGCTGGACGGGGTGGTCTTCTTCTTCCACGCCGCCTCGGCGTGGGCCTTCACCGAGGTCTTCATGCTCTCGGCGGTGATCAGCGTCTGGGTGCGCTTGTTGCGGTCGGAGCCGACGAACAGGCGGCCCTTCTCGACCGTGGCCTCGGCCTCGGCCTGGACGGTCGCCTCACCGGTCCCGCCCTTGGCGTCGGCGGGGACCTGGACGAACACCTTGTCGCCGCCCTTGGCCGAGGTCACCGGCTTGCCCTCGGCGGTGACGACCTGGACGCCGTCGGCGGTGCTCTTCTTGACCGACAGCTTGGCCTCGCTGGCGGTGGTGTCGACCGTGAACGGGCCGATCTTGTCGCCGGGCGCGCCCTCGGCCTTCTCCGGGCTCAGCTTCAGCGAGACCGGCGGCTGCGTCTTCTGGCCGACGTTCTTCTCGCCGGTCAGGTACTTGTAGAGCTTCTTGACGTCGTCGTCGTTGCCCTGCTCGTCCAGCTTGGCGCCGTTGCTGAAGTGCCAGATCGCGGCCTGGGTGCCCGCGATGGCCTCACTAGGGGTCAGGTCCTTGGCCTCGATCACCTTGCCCAGCGCGTCGGTGTCGACGTTGGGGTAGGAGTGGTTGAGGATCCACAGCACCTTGTCGGGCTGCGACTTGAAGGACTTGGAGCCGTCCGGGTACTCGTCCCAGTGCGCCTCCTTCATCGGGAAGCCGTTCCGCGCGGGCTCGGTGAGCTCCACGCAGTACGTCTTGAGGAGACGGCCGTCGCTGAGCCGGAGACCGATCAGCGAAGTCGGCTCCGGCTTCCCGTTCATCCTGACGTGCTCACCACCGGCGTTCGGGTCGAGGGCGACCTCGCCGGTGGCCTCAGCGGAAGCCGGCAACGCGCTCGCGAGCAGCGCCACGGCCGTGCCGAGGAACGCGGCCCCGAGACGCGCGGGATGCAGCCTGGATGCCATTTCTCTCCTTCCCACCTGGGGGAACAGCGGGTTCAGGAACAGTGGGCACGAAGTCACTTCGTGTTGACACGCTCGCTCTGCCGGGGACGGATCCGGGCGCCCATGCGGTACGTCCGAACGGGCTAGCGCCGATGATCCGTCATACACCCTGCGAACGATTGCGGCGGAACACTACTCGATCGGGCAATACCTTGTCTCCACCGGGGTGCGGTTTCGGCGGTTTCCGACCCGCGCCGAACGAATTGGTGATTTGGACACAACCCAGGGTCACCCCTGAACGTCCACAGGTGATACCTGTCGCCCGAGGTGGCGGCTTGCCGCCTCTTTCCCGGAGGAATAGGTAACGAAGCGATGTCGAGACGGCGACGGAATCCCCTGAATGGGTGACGGCCGGCCAGGGAAGACACCGGGCGTCACCCCGCCGACGTCCTCCGAGCCCCGGGAACAACCGGATCGGGCGAGGCGGGATGCTCGCGAGGTCGGCCAGGCTTGCGGGGTGACCATCGAGCCCGACCACCGGAACCACCGCCAGCTCGCCGAGCAGTACGCCGCGTGGGCCGAGGACGCGCGGCGGGCGGCGGACAACGAGCGCAAGGAGAGCGTGCGGTCCTACCTGCTCCAGGCCGCGACCGCCGACGCCGTCCTGGCGATCTACCACGAGCTGCGCCACGCCCACGACCACCCGCCCGAGGGACCACCAACCGAGGAGTACGGTTCCCACGGCGCTCGGACCTCCGACATTCTGCCGCCGCGCGGTTCCACTTCCTGACCGACCCGGTCGGACATGCCCCGTCATCTGGACGGGAATGCGCCCGCGCCCGCCCCATACCCCGCCCAAGAAGCAGGTTGGCGCGCCGCACAAGACGACGGAGAGGATCGGCCCGCCGGTCGACCCCTTTCCCGCGCCAACCGGCGAACAAGATCAAATACCGGGAACGGTGACGTTCGCGACAACCGGCGTGCGGAAGGCGGGACAAAACGCCCGGCGAGTTCTCACCACTCCCTTTCACCTCCTTCGCTCCAGGTAGGTGAATGACAAACCACCCGAACGCGGAGATGAGCGGCCGCCGGAACGGAGCGCGCTTCCGAGCCGCGCTTCCTTGCCCGGCACCGCCGCGGTGTGGATCGGGAAAGTGGGCCGGGGTTGAGACCGCGCGCCACGCCTGTGGCATCAGACACATCCCACAGATGCCCGGACTCACTCCGGGGGCGAACAAGACCGAGGCCCTGCCGGTGAGTCACCGACAGGGCCTCGGGCCGTTGCGCGCTCGGCAGGACTCGAACCTGCAACCTCTTGATCCGTAGTCAAGTGCTCTATCCGTTGAGCTACGAGCGCATCTTTAGTTGTCCCGGCCGGGACCGGGTCTGCGGAGGCTCCGGGATTTGAACCCGGGAGGGGGTTTGAGCCCCCAACCGCATTAGCAGTGCGGCGCCATAGACCAGACTAGGCGAAGCCTCCCGGGGCCACCGCGGCCACCGGACGCAAAGACTACACACAACTCGCCGGAAGAAGCAAAACGGCTGGTCAGACCCCCTGTAGGCGCTCCAGAGAGCCCCACACCCCCACCGGAACGGCCGTCCACCACGAGGGCGGAGGCCGTTCCGGCACGGGATGGGGTGAGCAAAACCACACCGCGAGGTGGCGGAGGTCAGCCGGCGCCCTCCGCGCCCCGGGTCGGGTCCTGCCCGGCGAAGGCGAGGAACGGGCGCAGCGCGTCCGGGTTGGCGAGCGCGTCCCGACTGACGGCGCGCTCCGGCGGGGTGCCCGCGAGGATCTTCTTCACCGGCACCTCGCACTTCTTGCCGTTGAGGGTGCGCGGCACGTCCGCGACGACGACGAACCGGTTGGGCACGTGCCGGGGCGACAACTGGGACCGCAACGCCGCCCGCAGCTCCGGCTCCACGTCGGCCAGCGCCACGCCGGGCGCGAGCACGAGGAAGCACAGCAGCTCCCCCTCCGGCTCGCCGGCGCCGGAGGTGTCGATCACGAGCGAGTCGAGCACCGCGTCGAAGCCCTCGACGACCCGGTAGAACTCGCTGGTGCCCATCCGCACGCCCCCGCGGTTGAGCGTGGAGTCGCTCCGCCCGTAGATCACGCAGGAGCCCCGGGGCGTGACCCGGATCCAGTCGCCGTGCCGCCACACCCCCGGGTAGGTCTCGAAGTAGGCCTCCCGCAGCCGGGCGCCGTCCGGGTCGTTCCAGAAGCACACCGGCATCGACGGCATGGGCTTGGTGATCACCAGCTCGCCCACCTCGTCCCGGACCGGGCGCCCCGACTCGTCGTAGGCCGCGACGTCGGCGCCGAGCATCCGGCAGGAGATCTCGCCCAGCCAGACCGGCACGTCCGGCGCGGAGCCGACGACGGCGGTGCAGACGTCCGTGCCGCCGGACACCGAGCAGATCTGCACGTGCCGGCCGACCGAGTCGACCAGCCAGCGGAACCCCTCCGGGGTCAGCGGCGCGCCGGTCGAGCCGACCGCCCGCAGGGCGGAGAGGTCGAACTCCTTGGCCGGGTGGAGGTCCTGCTTGAGACAGGACTGGATGTAGGGCGCCGAGGTGCCGAAGAACGTGACCCGGTGCTCCTCCGCCATCCGCCACAGCGCCCGCAGGTCGGGGTGGCCGGGGCTGCCGTCGAACAGCACCACCGTCGCGCCCACCAGCAGACCGGAGATCAGGAAGTTCCACATCATCCAGCCGGTGGTGGTGAACCAGAAGAACCGCTCCCCCGGCCCCAGGTCGCAGTGCAGCGCCAACGCCTTCAGGTGTTCCAGCACGATGCCGCCGTGGCCCTGCACGATGCCCTTGGGCAGGCCGGTCGTGCCGGACGAGTACAGCACCCACAGCGGGTGGTCGAACGGCACCGCCTCGAAGGCCAGCTCCGCGCCCGCGTGCCGGGTCAGCAGGTCGGACCAGGGCAGGACGGGGTGCGGCTGGTCGGGCAGGGTCGCCCCGTCGCCGAGGTAGTCGACGAGCACGGTCCCGCGCAGGCTCGGGATCGCCGCCCTGAGCTGCTCGATCGTCGGGCGGACGTCGAAGCTCCGGCCCGCGTAGCGGTAGCCGGCGACCGCGACCAGCACCGTGGGCTCGATCTGCGCGAAGCGGTCGGTGATCGCCCTCACCCCGAAGTCCGGCGAGCAGGACGACCAGACGGCGCCGAGGCTGGCGGCGGCCAGGAACGCGACGAGCGTCTCCGGGCAGTTGGGGGCGAGGGCGACGACGCGGTCCCCCCGGCCCACGCCGAGCCCCGCGAGGGCGGCGCGCACGGCCGCGACCCGCGACCGCAGCTCGCCGTACGTGAGCCGCTCGGTGTGCCCGTCCTCGCGGAGGAACACCACGGCCTCGTCGGCGTCCGCGCGGCCCTCTCCTGGGCGGAGCGCGTGTTCGGCGTAGTTCAACGTCGCGCCGGGAAACCAGCGCGCCCCGGGCATCGTCTCGCTGTCGAGCACCGCGCGCGGGCGCTCGTGGAACCGGACGTCGGCGAACTCGGCGAAGGAGCCCCAGAAGCCGGACAGGTCGTCCACCGACCACTGCCACAACGAGGAGTAGTCGGGAAGGTCCAGGTCGCGGTGCTCGCGGAGCCAGCGGCGGAACGCCGCGACCCGGCTCCGCGCGACCCGTTCGGGATCGGGCTGCCACAGCAACTCCGGTGCGACGACGCCGTTGTCGGCCGGGTTCTCGGTCATGCCCCGTTCCTAGCCGATCAGGACGCCCCGGAGAAGGGGTCGGAGCCACACCACCGCCAGGGGCGGGCTGTCGGTGTGAGCAGGGTGTTCGCTCGGCGGACAGCACGCCGCCGCCGACGGCGGCCGCTCCGGCGCGGAGGCGGCAGGGGAGTCTCCCCTCCCGCCCCCGCGCGTCAGCGCAGGTGCGAGTCGAACCAGTTGAGGGTCCGCTGCCAGGCGTCGGCCGCGGCCTTGGCGTCGTCCTCGGCGGGGTCGACCGGCGCCGGGTACCGCACGACGTCCGTGGCGACCCCGGCCGTCGAGGCCGCCTCGCGCAGCTTCTCCACGTCCTCGTGCCGGACCGACGGGTCGGCGTCGGTGTAGATCCCCAGCCAGGGGCAGGTCAGCTCGCCGGCCACCTCGACCAGCGACGGCAGCCCCTCGGAGACCGGGGACAGGATCCCGCCGCCGCTGATGGTCACCGCGGCGCCCAGGGTCCGGCTGGCGGCCACGACCATCGCCACGGACCCGCCGAGCCCGTAGCCGACGACCCCCATCTGGTCGTCCCGCACGCCGTGCTCGGCCAGCCACACGAACGAGGCGTCGGTGTCGGCGAGCACCGACTCGCCGGACAACCGGTTCACCTGGTCGCGGACCCGGTCGTCCCCGTCCGCGGCGTCCAGCTCGTCCGCGCCGTCCCGGTGGTAGAGATGGGGCGCGACGGCGAGCCAGCCCTCCTCCGCCAGGCTGCTCACCAGGCCGCGCACCGCGTCCGTGACACCACGGGCCTCGTGCAGTACAACGAGTCCGCCGCGGACGGCGGTCTCCGGCTCGGCGACGGTCAGCCGGAGCTCGCTGCCGTCGGTGAGCGGGAAGGTCTCGGTCCGGATCTCCGTCATGGTTCCACCCAACCACGCCGGGGTGAACTCCAGTCAACGTCAGCGGCCCGTGTCACCCCCTGTGCACCGGCGGATCGGACCGATACCGTGCGCGGCGAGCGAGCGACACAGCGAGGAGCTGACATGATCGTGCGGATCCGCGCCGACCTCGACCGGCTGCCCGGCTACGTCCCGGGACGTACCGTCGCGGGCGCCATCAAGCTGGCCAGCAACGAGGTCTCCCTCGGCCCGTTGCCCAGCGTCGTCGAGGCCGTCGCCAGGGCCGCCACCGAGATGAACCGGTACCCGGACACCGCGGCGACCGCGCTGGTCGACCGGCTCGCCACCCGGCTCGACGTCGCCCCGGAGCGGATCGCGGTGGGGTGCGGCTCGGTGACCCTGTGCCAGCAGCTCGTGCAGGCGACCTGCGGCGAGGCCGACGAGGTGGTGTTCGCCTGGCGCTCGTTCGAGGCCTACCCGCTCATCGTGCAGGTGGTCGGCGCGCGGCAGACCCGGGTCCCGTTGACCGAGGAGCACGGCCTCGACCTGGACGCCATGGCCAGGGCGATCACCCCGGCCACGCGCCTGGTGTTCGTCTGCAACCCCAACAACCCCACGGGCACGCCGCTGCGGCGGGACGCGTTGGAGCGGTTCCTCGACACGGTGCCGCGGGACGTGCTCGTCGTGCTGGACGAGGCCTACCGCGAGTTCGTGACCGACCCGGACGTGCCCGACGGCGTCGAGCTGGCCAGGGGCAGGGACAACGTCGCCGTCCTGCGGACCTTCTCGAAGGCGTACGGCCTGGCCGGGCTCCGGGTCGGGTACTGCGTCGCCGCGCCCGAGGTGGCGGCGGCCCTGCGCAAGGTCTACGTGCCGTTCAGCGTGAACTCGGTGGCGCAGGCGGCGGCCATCGCCTCGCTGGACGCCGAGGACGAGCTGCTCGCGCGGTGCCGCGACGTCGTCGCCGAGCGGGAGCGGGTGCGCTCCGAGCTGCTGTCGCTGGGCTTCGCGGTGCCGGAGACGCAGGCGAACTTCGTGTGGCTCCCGCTGGGCGAGCGGACCCAGGCGTTCAACGAGCACTGCCTGGAGAACAAGGTCGTCGTGCGGGCGTTCGCCGGTGACGGCGCACGCGTGACCATCGGCACCCGCGAGGAGAACGACGCGTTCCTCTCGGCGGCCCGGTCCTTCCCGGGCTGACCCGGCTGGGCGGGGCTGCGACGGACGGGGTTCCGGCTGGCCGACGGGCTTCGGTTGAACGACGGGCTTCGGTTGAACGACGGGCTTCGGTTGAACGACGGGACACACGGTTCACACCGAGCCGCGCCGACACGCGGCGGCAGGTCAGGTCCGCAGGTCGGCAGCGCGGAAGTCGAACACCGGCACCGGCAGCCCGGCCGCGGCGACGGCCAGCCAGTGCTTGTCGCCGGTCAGGACCGGCAGACCCGTGCTCCACGCCCTGGCCAGGCAACAGACGTCGCCGAGGGAGAGCCCGCCGGCCGCGCCGACGCCGGCGGCTCTCCGCGCCTTCGCGTCGAGCCGTCGCAGCTCGGGGAAGCGCAGCGCGTCCGCTCCGTCGACCGGGTGGACGGTGAGGCCCGTGGCGGCGAGGTCGAACTCCACCTGCTCGGGTGACAAGCCGGCCAGGTCGTGGAGGGTGTGCAGCACCTCGCCGTAGTTGATCGCGGTGATCGCCGCGCGGGAGAGGACGTCCGCGAACCGCCCGGCGTCCCGGTCGTCGTCGAGCAGCGCCAGCACGAAGGAGGCGTCGACCAGGACCGGTCCCCGGGGGAGCTGGCGGCGGGCGGTCATTCCCGGCTCGCGTCGGCGGACCGGTCGGTGAACAGGGAGGTCTCCAGGTCGTCGGCGCGGCGTCGGCGGCGCTTGCCCTCGGCCACCGCGGCTCGCAGGCGCGCGAGCGCCGCCCCCGGCGCCTCCAGGACGATCCGGCCGGGGCCGGCCACGTACGCCACGAGCTCCCCGGCGGCCGGCAGCCCGGCCTCGTCGAGCAGGGCGTCCGGCAGCGACGGACGGCGATCACTCCCCAGCGCGAGCCGGTAGGTGCCCACGTCGCTCACGGTACGCCCGGCTCTCCTCCCCCGGGTCCGCCCGTGACACGGCCGGGAGACGCCCTCCCGGGGGACAGCGCTTGACCAGCGCTCGGCCCGCCCGCGTGGTTTCTGACCGATTGGGCGTTTCACCGGCCGGGAATTGTGAACGGCCGCCAAGTTTCGCGGGGCAAGTCGGTCAGCGCGCCACCTCGTTCCCGCGCTCCGGCGCTGGCAGAGTCGAAGCCCGAGATCACGGGCCGTCCCTCGGCGTGGACGCCTGGTCTGTCCCTGTCGTTGTCCCCTCACGGAAGAGAACCGACGTGCGTGACGTGGTGGTAACCGGGATCGGCGCGACCACCCCCCTGGGGGGCGACGCGCCGGCCACCTGGGCGGCGATGCTGGCGAACGAGTCCGGCGTCCGCGCGCTCGACGCGGAGTGGGCCGAGGAGCTGCCGGTGCGGCTGGGCGCCCCGCTCAGGGTGGAACCGAGCACGACGCTGGACAGGGTGACGGCGAGGCGGATGGACCGCTGCGAGCAGATCGCGCTGGTCAGCGCGCGGGAGGCGTGGGCGGACGCCGGCCGGCCCGAGGTCGAGCCCGAACGGTTGGCCGTGGTGGTCGGCACCGGCGTCGGCGGAGTCCTGACCCTGCTCGGGCAGAACGAGGTCCTCCAGCGGTCCGGCCCGCGCCGGGTGTCGCCCCACGCGGTGACGATGCTGATGCCCAACGGGCCCGCGGCGTGGGTGAGCCTGGAACTCGGCGCGCGTGGCGGAGCCAGGACGCCGGTCAGCGCCTGCGCGTCCGGCGCCGAGGCCATCGCGATGGGGCTGGACCTCATCCGGCTCGGCCGGGCCGACGTCGTCGTGGCCGGCGGGGCCGAGGCGTGCCTGCACCCGCTGCCGCTGGCGGCGTTCGCCCAGGCGCGCACGCTGTCGCGGCGCAACGACGACCCGGAGGGCGCGTCGCGCCCGTTCGACGTGGGGCGGGACGGCCTGGTGCTCGGCGAGGGCGCCGCGATGGTGGTCCTCGAACGCGCCGAGTTCGCCCGGGCCCGGTCGGCGCGCGTCCACGGCGTGCTCGCCGGCGCGGGGCTGACCTCCAACGCGTACGACATCGTGGCGTCCGAGGCGTCGGACCAGGCGCGGGCGATGCGCCTGGCGTTGGCGTCGGCGGGGTTGCGGCCGGAGGACGTCGACCACGTGCATGCCCATGCCACCTCGACGCAGCACGGCGACCCCGTCGAGGCTCAGGCGATCACGGAGGCCGTGGGGAAGCACGCGGCCGTGACGGCCACGAAGTCGATGACGGGCCACCTCCTGGGCGCCTCCGGCGCGTTGGGAGCGATCAGCGCGTTGCTCGCGCTGCGCGACGGGGTCGTTCCCGCGACCAGGAACCTGGAGGAGCTGGATCCCCAGGTCGACCTCGACGTGGTGCGGGACAAGGCGCGACACGGTGACTGGAGGGCCGCGTTGGCGAACTCCTTCGGCTTCGGCGGGCACAACGTCTGTCTGGCGTTCACGCGCGCCTGACCGCGCCCTGTCCGCTTCCTCCCGGCCGATGCCGGCGGGGAGGAAGCGGACGGGGGCTCACGCGGAAACCGGACGGGCGGCGCGCCGGGCATCGGCCGCCGCCTTCGCCCTCAGGGAATCTCCACCATCGCTTCCTCTGCTCCGAGCACGACGCGAACCGCTGTTCGCCACTCCGGGCGCGGTTCCGATGACGACGGTGGCGTTGAGGTCCTCGGACCTGGTGATCCGGGCCGCGAGACCGTTGTCGGCGAAGATCCGTGCCGTTCCGCGGGCCTGACGGGCGCTCGTCTCGACCAGGAGGTGCCCGCCCGGGGTCAGCCAGCGGGAAGCCGACGCGGCCACCCGGCGGTGGATGTCGAGCCCGTCGGCTCCCCCGTCGAGCGCCACGGCGGGCTCGTGGAGGCGGGCCTCCGGCGGAAGGAGGTCGATCTCGTCCGTCGGCACGTAGGGTGCGTTCGCGACCAGGACGTCCACGCGGCGCCGCAGCGCGGGCGGCAGCGGTTCGTAGAGATCGCCCTCGTGGACGTGCCCGCGACCAGCGATGTTGCGGCGGGCGACGCGCACGGCGACGGGATCGACGTCGACGGCGTGCAACTCGATCCGCCCGAGGGCCGCGAGCAGGGCCGCGCCCACCGCGCCCGACCCGCAGCACAGGTCGACGACGACAGCGCCCGGCTGGGCGAGGGCGGCGGCCTGGCGGACCAGGAACTCGGTGCGGTGGCGCGGGACGAAGACGCGGGGGTCGACCGACACCCGCAGGCCGCAGAACTCGGCCCAGCCGAGGACGTGCTCCAGCGGGAGCCCGGCGACCCGCCGTTCCACCAGGGCGGCGAGGTCGGCCGGGGTGCGCGCCTCCGCGACGAGCAACGCGGCCTCGTCCTCGGCGAAGACGCAGCCAGCGGCGCGGAGCCGGGAGACGACGGCGGACAGGGCGCGAGTAGACGGGGAGAGTGACACGAGAGCCTTTCGGGATACCCAAGGGCGCTCTCCGGTCACCTGGTCGTGACGGCCTCGCGGGTGTGAGGCGAGAGCACCCGGCCTGACATGGCGTTGATGGGTCTCACCTCCTCGAAGGATCCGCTGAACGACGTCGGACACTACCCGAACGGGGGCATGGGCGCTCTCCCTCCCGCTCGGGCGAGGGCGAACCGGCCGATCCCGGTGAGGCCAGGTCATCCCGGGTGCCCCCGCCCGGGCGCGAGGCTGGCGTCAGTCGCGGAAGGACCCGTCCGCGCGGAGCTGGTGCTTGAGCATCGTGTGCGAGCAGTGGGGGCACGTGCGCATGACGAGCTTGAAGATCCAGACCCACCACACCACGAGGAACACCCGCACGAACTTGATCAGAGCGGAACGGGTACACGCCGAGCAGTCGCGGCAACCGGACACACGGACCCCCTCAGTTGATCACCTGTGCTCCTTCGTTGATGCCACAGGTTCGGCGTCGGGGTCGACAGGAGTGACAGAGACAACGCCGTCGGACGCGAGCTTCTGGACGTGCGCCGACGCGGGAGCGCGCCCAGTCACGAGCGGAGGGCGGCGCGCCGATCGAGCGGCCGAGCCGGAGTCGGACGCGCGGCGCGACGAAGCCCCTGACCGGCCGTCGTGGCAGGTCAGGAGCCTTCTGCGAAAGCGGACGGATTCGACCCCCCGGTCCCTCGTGGGTCTCCCGCTTCCGTGTTCTCAGACGATCAGTTCAAGCCGTTGTCCCTGGATCCTCACCGGCCTCGAAAGGCCGGTGCTGCGCGCGGCGAACACGCCGTGCTGGCCGGGGTCGGACCCCGAACATCCCCATCGAACACTCGTTCGAGTTATCCCCACCGTTGTCCCCACCCTGTGGAGAACTCCATGCCCGATCGTGTCGTCGCATGGCTGCGGACCCTCGTCCCGGCCGGGTGGTCGGCTCTCGTCGCGTAGCTGGTGAGCGTCGGCGCCCCCGCCTACCTCACCGGGCGCTCGGCGGTGTCGCCGAGGTGCTCGTCGTCCCCGTGGTCGTCGGGGTCGTCTACCCGCTCGCCCGCGCCGTCGAGGACCGACTGCCCACATGGCTCCCGCGAGTGCTGCTCGGCTCGGCGCGACCCCCGACCTACCTCACCGGACCAAAGCGATCCGGGTGAACGAACGGCGCCCCCACCCAGTCGGGTGGGGGCGCCGTTCGACGTTCCTCTCTCATTTCCTCGCGTGGCCAGCGAGCGCGCCGTCGACCTCGGTCAGCACGCCGGGCGCATCGTGTACATGGTTCTCTCCTGTTAGCCCCTTGGCGGAGTCATGGGGCCGAGTCGGAGTGTGGCCACACGTCGGCGAGGTCGGCGGTACTGATCGGGGAAAGCCCAAGCGTGCGACGCCGGTCGTTGAGGTGTTCGGGGTCGTCAACGGGTTCAAGGCGGCGTTCTCCACCTCGGACGCGCCATTGCGTGCCGTACCGCTGGGGTCGTCCTTCCCCTGTCCGCACCCGGTCGTCGAGGTAGGCGAGATCCACGGGGTCGGCCGCACCTCGTTCGACGGCGTTCCGCAGCAGGGGAAGCCACTGCTGTTGCAGGTTGTGTGGTGCGTGTTGAGCGATCAACCAGGCGGCGTGTGCGCCGTCGGCTCCGACGAGATCGGCATCTGGCCATCCATGCTCGGCGATCAACCCGCGAAGCCACGTGTAGTTGTCGAGGTCGATGACACGGCATGCCTCCCACTCGTCGGGGGTGGGAGGGATGCTCAATGCGCGCCGTGCCCGCTGGTCACGGTCGGCTCGCTGGCGTAGCTCAGCGGCGAGGTCGGGTCGCTGGGGCGTGCTGGCCATGCTGCTGGCATACCCGGCCGCCGACGACGACGAGCGCTGGCGCACGGTCGGGTCACACGAGTGGGAGCGGCCACCGGTGCCATGCGTCCCGGTGACGCAACCACACGAACTGTGTGTCGTTGTTCGCCACGAGTCCGAACTCGTCGGGTGTGGGGCGACCGAGGTCATGCCATAGCAGTGCTGTGGCTTCGACGGTGTCCCACAGCCGTCGGGGACCAGTTTGGGCGACGCGGCGGAGACCGTCTGGCTCAGGTTCGATGAGGACTTCCGCCCGTGATCGGTCGGAGCCGGCAAGCAGAACGAACTCGCGGTCGCCGCCGTCAACGGGGTCGGGTTGGCGTCCACGCCCTATCGCCCGTACGCGGCGGAGCGCGAGTTGCAGCAGGAACCGGAACCCGTCGTCGTCGAGGTCGACGGGGTCGAGCCGGGTGGTGGTGCGGCTACCCTCCCGGTCGATGACCGGCTCGACGGGGTGTTCGTCGGGGCCGTGCGGGTTGTCGACGTCCGAGCGCAGCCACATGAAGTGGCCACCCATCGGGAGAAACCGCCCCATCACCTCGTCGTCGTCCTCTTTGGTCAGCAGGCACAGCGTGCCGCCGGCGAGGTTGCCGCGCACGTTGGCGAGGATCTTCCCGCCGGGGGCGAGTTGCTTGATCCACGCGGTGGGGATCTCGGGCACTGCCGCCGTCGCGATGATCCGGTCGTACGGGCCGTGCTCGGCCACCCCGTCGGCGCCGTCGCCGGTGACCAGCGCGGGGCGGTAGCCGAGGGAGGCGAGCCGGTCGCGGGCGGTGTCGACGAGGTCGGGGTCGATATCGACGCTGGCGACAGCGTGGTCACCGAGGCGGTGACACAGCAACGCCGCGTTGTAGCCGGTGCCGGTTCCGATCTCCAACACGCGGTGTTCGTCGCGCACGTCGAGGGTTTCGAGCATTCGGGCCATGAGTGAGGGCATGGTGCTCGAACTGGTCGGCACGTGGAGCGGTTCACCGCTGGGCAGCCGGTACCCGCCCGCGTGGGGCTTGTGTTGGGTCACCAGGGAGTCATCGGAGTAGACCGCGGACAACCACTCCTCCCGGCTCCCCGGACCGTCTCCCGTCAAGGTTCGATAGCCCCCGTCGACCAGGCGCAGCACACGGGGCACAAACAGGTGTCGGGGCGTGGCGGTGAACGCGGCCCGCCAGTGTTGGCTCACGAGGTCACCCCGCTCGACAAGCGTCGACACCAGCGCTTCCGCTCGGGAGCGCCACTCGCTGTCCGGTACGTCAGTCACACGTTGTCCTTCCGGTGAGCACGTCGGCGACCGCAGACGCGATGGGTAGACCGGTGTGGGCGGCGATCCAACCCCACTGGCCGTTCGGGTTGCACTCCAAGAACCACCATTCGCCCTCAGGGGTGACGACGAAGTCGAAGGCGCCGAACACGAGGTCGAAGCGCCGGAGGTACGCCGCGACGGCCTCAGCGATATGGGAGGGCACATCGACCGGTTCGTAGGTGTGGGCGTCGTAGTCGGAGCGCCAATCGAGGTAGGCCGCTTCGGACGCAGCATGGATGGCGACCGCGAACAAGCGGTGTCCGACGGCGGTCAACCGCACGTCGTAACGTTTGGGCACCCACTCCTGAAACTGGTGGGCTGTCAACGCGATGGCGTCGTCGTCGAGGTCGGCGGGGTCGACGACAGTCGCGTAGATCAGACGAGTGGTGTCGCCCTTGATCACGGGAGAGCTGAGCGGCTTGTACACGAGCCGGGAGACTGTGCGGGCGAACGCTCGAACGTCGGTGGCGCGGTTGGTGACGAGAGTGCGTGGGACACGCATCCCGACTTCCGCGGCGATCCTCAGTTGCGTCACCTTGAACTCGGCGTCGGCCACCTTGGACGGATGGTTCACCCACAACACTCCCGGTAACGACAACACGAGTGCGCCCAACCCGTGGCGGGCCTCACGGGCGGCGAACCGGCGAACCTCACCCGTCAGATGGTCGGGAAACCGGAACCCGGTCGGGCGCCGGTAGTAGACGGCGGTGACCTCGGCGAGGGACACCTCGCAGTCGTCGTAGACGAGCCGACCGGCCCAGGACGTTCCTGGGCCGGTCGCCGCGAACGACAGGCGTTCGGGGAAGTCGGCGAAGTCGCATCGCAGGTTGGGCAGGCCGCGCTCGTCGAGCACGGCGCGGACGCGCTCTGCGGTCAGGTCGCCGGCTTGCGTCAAGATGAGAATCACTCAGTCGACCTCGACCTCGACCTCGACGTTGTCCTGAACGGTCACCTCACGGCCGTCCTCGTTGTAGGTGGTCGCCTCTTGGCGGGTTTGGGTTTGATAGGTCTTGTTGTGCTTGCCGCCGGTCAGTGGGGTGGGCACGACGGCGAACCGCATCCCGAACGGGACCACACCGTGGGAAACCTCGGGCTCGGCAGGCCGATCGGCCGGCGAGAGCAGCGGCATACGGTGGCACACCGCCATCACGGGATCATCGATGACCGGCATAACTCACTCCGTTCAGTCACTCCAGGTGTCTACCCGATTACTCTTCTGGTTCTTTGTCGATAGCGCGAGGTCTTTCCGGGCGTTTCGGGGTTCGCTTCACCTCCTGCTTCTCTCGCTTCGTGAGCGTCCGAGCGAGGCCGAGGCAGACTCGGCAAGCCTGCTGAGGGTCGGCAGGGCGACGGATGGCGACCAACGGACGCCACACCTCGCCGCGGCAGCGGTCCCTCACGAGCCTGCTGTCAGGCTCCGGGGTGGCGAGGTGGGCGTCGTGGTCAGCGAGCGAACGCACGTACCAAAGGACTATGCCCACGACGGCATCACCCGCTCGCCACGGGCTGACATCCCGTCGACAGGATCGGAACGGGAAGGCCGGTCGGAAACCAGTCCGCCATCACGAGCGCGGGCAAGTCCGTGTGCTCGTCGAGCCGGGGAAGCTGGGCGGTGGGTGCGCCCACCATGTCGAAGAACCGACCGTCGACCCAGTTGTGGTGTCGGACGTATGGGCGGATGCGGGACGGTGTCCAGTCGGCCGGGTCGATGGGGACAGCAACCGGCTCACTCTCCTCAGGCGCCCATGTGAGGGTTCGCTCGGCCGCTCCGTCGTCGGGCTCATCGTCGACACGCCGAAGGTGGTGACGAGCCGTTGCTCGACGGGCGAGGGTGGCAACGGTGAGCGTCCCCTCACCGGCACCGGCGTGCTGGGGTCGCCGGCGGATCATCGGCCATAACGTCGCGATGACACTGGCACTGACGACCACGGCGAGGATCACGGTGATGTTCATGAGTCTTCTCCCTGGGCACGCCGCACAGCTCGCGGCTGGCCGGAAGTGAGAAAGGAGAAAGGAAGGAAAGGGGAAACTGCGCTACCAGCGGCGGTTCCGCCGCATCCGGCGTTCGTAGGAGCGCCACCAGAACCAGCTAGCGATCCGATCCGCCCAGCGAGCGAGAAGGGGCAGCCTCGCCACAAGGATCAATAACTCGGCGAGCGCGGCACCCATGACGACGGACTGCCACAGGGCGAGCCACACGGGGAACACGTCACCCTCGGCTCGGCGACGTCGTCGGCCACTGCGTGACCGCGACGAGCGCGGCCTGCACCGCCAGCGACGACCCCAGCCGCCATCCCAGGGACGACGGCGAGACCCACCACGTCACCACGCCACAGCGGACCGGGGTCGGCGGCAGCGGCACGAGCGACCCGGCCGGCAGCACCTCGACACCGGGCACGGTGGCAAGGTCAGGGCGGAGGGCAGCGCCCGGGGCGACGAAGAAGCGGACGACGCTCGGCGACACCGCGACTGGGCACGGGTTGTGCCGCCATGGCATCGTGTGCGTGGCTGCCATGGCGACCGTCGTGGGCGCGGTGATCACGTCGAACTTCTCACCCGTGACGGCGAGCACCGACCACGGAGCCGTTCGCCACCACCGCGACACCCGGTACAGGTCGGACGTCGCCCGCTCGACGGGCAGGACCGGCTCAAGATCACTCACTACTCGGGTGTGGTGGCCGCGGGTGTAGTGGCGTCCGTCCCAGATCGCACCCGGTAACAGCTTCCACCCGTGACGGGCGTAGTCCACCGCGGCATCCGCCCGGCGCGCCCACGGATGGACCGTCCTGTCCACTCGGCCGTCTCCCGTAGGAGCTTCGCCACGAGCCATGTGAGGTTTCGTCAACGCGCCTGCCCTCCTCAATGAGAGACAGAAGGTGATCGAGAGAGACGCGAAGCTAGGACGTTGACAGCAGAAGAGGTTTCCTCAGAGGAAACTCGAGGCTGGTGTACCCGTTCGGGCGCACGTACCGTCAGGTCATGACCACTGGCGAGGCACCCCAGATCGGGACGGCCATCCGGCGGATGCGCCGCTGGCGCGGCATGACACTCGACGCGCTTGCCGGCCTCAGCGGCCTGAGCAAGGGGTACCTCTCTCGCATCGAGAACGGGCGGCAGGCGGTCGAGCGGCGTTCGACGCTTGCCAAGATCGCTAATGCTCTGAGGTGTAGCGTCGGCGACCTCACCGGCACCTTCGTGCCCAGCGGCCAAGGCGACAGCGATGTGCACGCCGCGATTCCCGACATCCAGTTCGCCTTGGTGACAACCAGCCTTGACCACACACGCGTCGCGCCTCAGCGCCCGGTCACTGAGCTGAAAGCCGAGACAGCTAGGGTCGCCGACGCACGGCAAGCCTGCGAGTACGTCGAGGTGGGCCGCGCTCTGCCATCGCTTCTGGTTGACCTGCACGCAACCGCTGTGAAGGGCACCGGAGACGACAGGCATGAAGCCCTACGGTGCTTGGTCCTGGCTTGTCAGGTCACGACTCTGCTCGTCCGCAACCTCGGGGAAGGTTTGCTCGCGTGGAACGCGGCGCAGCGGGGATGCCAAGCCGCTGACCGCTTGGGCGACCCGCTGTGGGGAGGCGTTGCGGCTTTCGCCTACACGCAGGCGCTCATCTCACTGGGTGCCTACGACGAAGCACACGAGCACGCCCGGCAAGCGGCGGAGGGGCTCCGGGCAGACGACGACAAGAGCATCCAGGTCTACGGCACGTCCATTCTGACCGCCGGCTTCTGCGCCGTCACGGCGGAGTCCGGGCAGGCTGACGCCGAGATCGCTGAGGCGAGGAACCTTGCCCAGCGCGTGGAACACCCGAACGCGTTCTGGCTGGGATTCAGCACCGCCAACGTCGACCTCTGGCGGATGTCCATCGCGTTGGAAGCAGAGGACCCGGTCGTGGCAGCCGAGGTCGCTGAGCAACTCGCCCCGGAGACGATCCCGCTGCGGTCTCGCAGGGCGGCGTTCTTCATCGACTACGCCCGGTCCCTGGCAGGACTCCGGCGACCGGACCGGGACGTGGTCGAGCTGCTTCGCCGCGCTGAGCAACTCGCGCCGCTGCGTACTCGAAACAACGTCTTCGTCCGGAGCATGGTCACGGAGATGATCGAGCGATCGCGTCGCGACTCAGGCGGGCGCGAGCTGCTCGGACTGGCCGAACGGATGGGGCTGGTCAGGACCGTCTGAGGCGCCGACCCTTCGCCGGTGAACTGGACATCGCCGGGGCGCTCTCCGTTCTGCCGCTTCGCTCGTTGGTGGTAGCGCCCCTTGGAACCTGATCCTCACAGTCGCCCTCCTGTGGTTGTGGGGTGCGGCACCGGTGACCGGTCAGGGGCGGGGTCAACGAGCCCGCTTGGCTGGCACGTTGGTACGTGCCAACCAATGCAAGTAGTAAAAGGGCGTGTCGGTTCAAGAGGGGAGTAGACCCGAGGAAGAGCTGAGCAGGCGGCCCCGGGCGAGAGGGTCATGGCAGGTACGTCGGGGCCACACGGATGGAGCAGAGCATGACCAAGTGGCGGCAGATCGCCGACGCACTCCGCGAGAAGATCGAGGCGGGTGAGTACCGGCCTGGTCAACGACTTCCCACGGAGCCGGAGCTTCAAGAACAGTACGACGTAAGCCGAAACACCGTGCGTCAGGCTGTGTCTTCGCTCGTCGCCGAGGGCCTGCTTCTGGTCGAGCGCGGTCAGGGGACACGTGTCCGCCCTCGAAGCGAGGTTCGCCGCTTGGCTCGGTCGCGGCTCTCGCGTGAGGAACGCAAGCAGGGGCGCGGCGCGTTCCTCTCCGATGCGACACAGGCAGGCTTCACGCCGTCTGTGCAGGTTCGAGTGTCAGTTGGACAGGCTGACACACGCACCGCGGAGCTTCTCCAAATCGCCGAAGGCGACAGTGTCCTTCGCCGTGAGCGGATCATGAGCGCAGACGGAAGGCCGATGCAGCTCGCCACGTCGCAGCTCCCAAGGTCGATCACCCATGGCATGCAGATCGAAGAGGAGGAATCGGGGCCGGGCGGAACGTACGCACGACTGGAAGAAGCAGGCCACCATCTCAGCCATTTCGTCGAGGAAGTCGCGGTGCGCATGCCGTCGGCCGCCGAGGTTGAGACGCTGCAACTGTTGCCCGGCACACCTGTTTTCGCGATCACGCGCATCGCGTACGCCGGGAGCCCAGCGAAGCCGGTGGAGCTGAACGACATCGTCCTCGCGGGGGATCAGGTCCGGCTCGTCTACGAGATCCCCGCCGAGTAGCACCGGTAGACGCCCACGTACCAAAACGTCCAACCTCAACCAACCCCCGGCTGTCGAACAAACACCCCGCCGAACCTCGTTCGTCGGGGTGTTCACCTTGTCCAGGAAGTCGCTAGTCTCACGCGGTAGCTATCTGACTACTGAGCGCCATCATCGTGTACGGGCTAACCGAAGACCGGTCAAGGCGGACGAGGTGCCATGCATCAAAACGGACCGCACGAACATAAGGTTTCACATGAACCTTGGAAGAAGGTTCGCCTCCACCATCCGAGCGTTTGAACTTGTAATTGTTCCTGGACTGGTTCAGATAGCCGAATACACACGGCACGTTTTCGTCTCTTTGGCGAAGTTTCATCAAACGCCACGCGACACCGACGAAGCGGTTCGTATTCGACTCGAACGGCAACGCGCCCTGTATGACAGTGCGAAACGTATCGAGCTGCTCATGTGCGAGTCTGCCGTTCGGTACTTCGTCTGTCCACCTGACGTCATGGTGGCCCAGATCGACCGACTCCTCGCGCTGCTCAGTCTACCCACGGTGCGGTTGGGGATCATCCCTCTGGACACGAGGCTGCCCACTGTCCCCATCAATGGATTTCTCTGGCCGCCTACAATGGCGGCAAGCCACAGTGCCGGCAACCCGGAACAGTGCGTCGAGGTGGGGTCCTGTCGCACCTCAACCATGGTCCGCGACAGTAAGAACCTCGCTGGGCCGGTCCTGGCGTTCACGCATGGTTCCTGGTCCGCGTTCATCGAGACGGCAAAGTCCGGTGCCCTCGACCTCGACCAGTGGACCACTAGACGGGCGCCCCCCGGCGAACACGCGTTCGCCGGGGGGGCGCTCGCTGTCTACGGTCAGTCGCGGAAGCTGACGTGGTGGCTGTGGATGCTGAAGTTCTTCGTCAAGACTGTCCGCAGTGCTCCCACGTTGACCGGATCGTGTTGTAGCCGAGCGGGATCACGCGATCACGACGCCCCTTTCCATGCACGAGGATGCAGTCACGGTCGAGGTCGAGGGTGAGCGATCCGATTTCTTTGCGACGCCCGCCGGTATCCCACAGGGTACGCAGAATAGCCTCGTCTCAACGGTCGACGAAATCTTTTCCTGAGCACGTCGACAACAAGGCCCCATCATCTCATAGGTGACGATGCGGATGTTTTTCCTCGACGTGTGGCGCCTTCATGGGATGCATGGGGGAGCGGTCAATTTCCCCCTCTTCTTCCAACCAGTTCCAGAAGGTTCGTAGACTCCGGAAGTGAGTGTGCGCGTTACCCGCGGATGTCTTTCAAGCAACGCCGCATATACGCGCGCATGACCGAGGCGGTCATCTCGGCAGGCGCATACCCAGCGGCGACACTCTTACCTTGGGGGGTGGTCTGAGCCGATGCCCATTCGCCAAGCTGACGCAACGCGTGCATGTAAATACGAATAGTATTTTCCGACTTGTTGTCGGCGAGCAGGGACCGGCCCCACTCCTTCGCGATGAGCCCCCACTCACCCGGAGGTAGGGGGATGTAGGCGCCCGAGCGGAGCCGGAGCGTCATCCGTTCGGTACCGAGCAGGACGGTGGTCACTGGGCCGCCCCCTCAGTCCCGGACAACGCCCCCTCGCCGAGCAGTCGCCGCCGCTGAAGGTGGACCCGCACCGTGTCGAGCGACTTGTCGCCGAACCCCAGTGACGTTCGCCACTCCCGCGCCAGGGGCCCCCACTTGGGGGACGGGAACACGTAGTCGATCTTCTTCATGGTCTCCAACCTGGTGTCGAAGTGTCACCAGGCGTGTGCACTGGAAGCGCTGTGCCGCTCAACCGTGCACTACGGAAACTCCCCTCTGACCCGGGTATCCCCAGGTCAGAGGGGCCGCAGCGGAAGCGGAGGGATTCGAACCCCCGGACCCTCGCGGGTCTCCCGCTTTCAAGGCGGGTGCATTCGGCCGCTCTGCCACGCTTCCAGGTCCGGGAGCGTAACTGGCTGCGCGGACAATCAGCAGCCGGAACCCCGGAGGTGACCGATCACACGCTCGAAGATCCGGGCCAGCACGGCCCGCTCCTCCGGATCGAGCAGGTCGATCAGGTTCTTCCGCACGCCGTCCACGTGGGTGGGGGCGGCGGTCTGGAGCAGCTCCCACCCCTTCCTGGTGAGATGGGCGAACACGCCCCTGCCGTCGCTGGGGCACTCGGTCCGCTCGACCAGCCCCGCCGCCTCCATCCGCGCGATCTGGTGCGAGACCCGGCTCTTGGACGAGGCGACCGTGCTCGCGAGCTGGCTCATCCGCATCCGGTGGTCGGGCTCCTCGGACAGACGCACCAGGATCTCGTAGTCGGCCAACGCCAGGTCGTGCGACTCGGCGAGATCGCGGTGCAACCGGTACTCCAGCATCTGACTGCCGACGATGTACGCGCGCCAGGCGCGCATCTCGTCGTCGTCGAGCCAGCGCGGTTCCGATCCAGCGGCAGCGGTCACCCCACCAGGCTAGGCCCTTCACCGCGGCCGGCCACGGGCTTCGACGTGTTCGCCGCCACGCCCTGGTGCGGGCGGGACAGGGCCGGCACACTCCTGCGCCATGCGCCCTCTCCGGGCGCGAGGGGAGGAGACCATGGCCCTGTCCGCTCGGCTGCTCCGGCGCGCGTCGGCGCTGGCGGCCGCGCTCGCGCTCGTCGCCGCTCCCGCTGCTGCCGCCGCCGCCGACCAGGGGAGGGGCGCGGGAGCCGAGGAGATCCGGCTGATCGCGTTCAACGACCTCCACGGGAACCTGGAGCCGCCGTCGGGCTCGTCGGGGCGGGTGACGTTATCCGACGGCAGCACCGTGGAGGCGGGTGGCGCGGCATACCTCGCGACGCACGTGCGCCGGTTGCGGGAGCAGTCGCGCGCGTCGGTCGTCCTGTCGGGCGGTGACAACATCGGCGCCTCGCCCCTCGCCTCGGCGTTGTTCCACGACGAGCCCACGATCGAGCTGCTGAACCAGCTCGGCGTGTCCGCGTCGGCCGTCGGCAACCACGAGCTGGACGAGGGCTACCGCGAACTGCGGCGGGTCCAGCACGGCGGCTGCCATCCCGTCGACGGCTGCCGCTTCCGCCCCGACTTCCGCGGCGCGCGCTGGCCGTACCTCGCGGCCAACATGACCTTCGCCGACTCGGGCCTTCCCGCCGCGGCCCCGTTCACGGTGACCTGGGTGCGCGGAGTGCCGGTCGGGGTGATCGGCCTGCCGCTGGAGGGCACGCCGAGCGTCGTGTCGGCCGACGCCGTCAAGGGCCTGCGGTTCGCGGGAGAGGTGGAGACGATCAACCGCTACGCGGACCTCCTCGACCGGATGGGCGTGCGCTCGATCGTCGTGTTGTTGCACCAGGGGGACAACACCGAGGGCGGCGGTCCCAACGACTGCCGCACCACGCCGGGGCCGGCGCGCCTCATCGCCGAGAAGGTGACGCCGAAGGTCGACGTCGTGTTCACCGGGCACAGCCACCAGCAGTACGTGTGCACCGTGACGGATCCGGCTGGCCAGCCCCGGCCGATGGTGCAGGGCGCCTCGTTCGGCCGGATCCTGTCCGTCGTCGACGTGCGCGTCGACCGGAGGACCAGGGACGTCATCCGCCCGGCCACCAGGGCGTTCAACCAGGTGGTCACCAGGGACGTCCCCGCCGACAGGGCGGTCGAGGCGCTGGTGGGCGAGGCGCGGGCGAAGTCGGCGCCGATCGCGAACGAGCGGGTGGGCGCGATCACCGCGGACGTCCCCCGGTCCCCGGTCGCCTCCGGGGAGTCCCCGCTGGGGAACCTCCTCGCGGACGCGCAGGTCGAGGCGACGAAGGGCGCGAACGCGCGGATCGCCCTCATGAACCCTGGCGGGGTGCGCGCGGACCTGGTGTTCGCCTCCTCGGGCGCCGGCGAGGGCGACGGTGTCGTGACCTACGGCGAGGCCTACGCGGTCCAGCCGTTCGGGAACATCCTGCAAACACTCACGCTCACCGGTGCGCAGCTCAAGGCCGTGCTGGAGCAGCAATGGCAGACGACGCCCGACGGGAAGATCGTCACCCGGGTGCTCCAGCCGTCGGCCGGGCTGCGCTACACGTGGTCGGCGTCCGCGCCCGTCGGTTCCAAGGTCTCCGGGCTCACGATCGACGGTCAGCCCGTCCTGGCGGACGCGAAGTACCGCGTGACGGTGAACAACTTCCTCGCTGGAGGCGGCGACGGGTTCACCGAGCTGACCAAGGGAACCGAGGTGACCGGAGGGGCGGTCGACCTGGACGCGTTCCTGGCGTACCTGAGGGCGCGGCCCGGTGTCGCTCCCCCGCCGACCGACCGGATCTCCGTGGCGGCCTGACCACGCGTCGACCGGCGGGCTCGTGGGTCCTCGCGGCCCACGGGCCCGCCTTTCTCGTAGCCGGCCCTCCGCGGGTGCCGGCGACCCTGGTCAGGCCTGCGTGCTGGTCGGGGTGTCCCCGAGGTGCACCAACAACCGCCGGAGCAGGTCGGCGAGCTGCCGCTGCCCCGACTCGTCCAGGCCGGACAGGAGCTGCCGCTCCCGGTCCAGGTGGGCGACCACCGCCTCGTCGACCACCTCCCTGCCGCCGGCGGTGAGCTGGACGAGCACGCCCCTCCGGTCCGTCGGGTCCGGCGCCCGCTCGACCAGACCCCGCTTCTCCAGCCGGTCCAGCCGGTGGGTCATCGTGCCGGAACTGATCATCATGGTGCTCTGGAGGCGGCCCACGGTCAGCCGGAACGGCTCGCCCGACCTGCGGAGCGCGGCCAGCACGTCGAACTCCCACCCGGACAGGTCGAAGCGGGCGAAGTTCTGGGCGAGGCCGCGGTCGATCAGGACGGCCAGGCGGCCGAGCCGGCCGACGACCCCGATCGGCGACGGGTCCAGGTCCGGCCGTTCCCTCCGCCACTGCTCGATGATCGCGGCGACCGCGTCCTCGAACGGGCTCTGCCGCCGCCGTCGTCCCCGCTGTTGACCCGTCCCCGCCGGCTCCTGGCCCTGCGGGGCCGGCCCCGGGTCTCCGTTCACACCTTCGCGCACATTCCCATTCTGCACGGCGTCGAGTTTCTTGACATCGAGGCACCCGTGCGCCCACACTCCTCGACGTCGAGAAACTCGAATTCGAGAGGACGTCATGGGCACCACGGCTCTGCTCCTGCGCACCGCGCTCGCCCCCGCCCTGTGGGGCACGACCTACCTGGTCAGCGCGACCCTGCTCCCGCAGGGACATCCGCTCTGGGCCGCGGCGCTCCGCGCCCTGCCCGCCGGCCTCCTGCTCATCGCCCTGAGACCGGGCCTGCCGAGAGGGTCCTGGTGGTGGCGCTCGCTCCTGCTCGGCACGCTCAACATCGGCGCCTTCTTCGCCCTGCTGTTCGTCGCCGCCGAACGGCTCCCCGGCGGCGTCGCCGCGATCCTGGGCTCGGTGCAGACACTGCTGGTCGTGGTGCTCGCCGCGGCACTGCTCGGTGAGCGGGCGCGCGCGGGGCAGGTGGTCTCCGCGCTCGTGGGGACGGCCGGCGTGGCCCTGCTCGTGCTGCGCAGCTCGGCCTCGCTCGACCCGGTCGGCGTGGCCGCGGGCATCGGCACCGCGCTGACCATGGCGTTCGGTGTGGTGCTCACCCGCCGCTGGGGCCTGCCCAGCGGGGTGCACAGCCTCACCGCGGCCGCGTGGCAGCTACTCGGCGGCTCGCTGGTGCTGGTCGTCCTCGCCGTGGGCGTGGAGGGAGCGCCGCCGGCGCTGGACGGACGTGCCCTCGCCGGGTTCGCCTGGCTGTCGGTGCTGGGCGGAGCGTTCGCCTACGCGGTGTTCTTCGCCGGCCTGCGGCGGCTGCCCGCCACGGTCACGTCCCTGCTAGCGCTGGTCAACCCGCTGGTCGCGACGCTGCTGGGGTGGGCGGTGCTCGGCCAGGCGCTCACGGCGGCGCAGGTGGTCGGCGCCGCCCTGGTGCTCGGCGCGGTGCTGGTGGGCCAGCGGGCGGCCACCCAGGCCCCGCAGCCAGGCAGGCAGCGGCACGCGGCCTCACCGCGCCCCGGGGACGAGCAGGTCGACCCAGACGAGGTGGTGGTCGGAGGCGTCGTTCAGCCGGGACAGCGGGTCTCCGTGTAGCGGCCAGAACACGCCGGAGCGCACCGGCGACAGGGGGTGGGACGGCAACACCCAGTCCACCCGGAGGTTGCCCACGGAACGGTCGTCGAAGTCTCCCGTGTCGAGGAAGGAGGGGCCGCGATGCCTGGAGTTCGCGCCACCCTGAAGCACGGCGGCCCACGCCGCGCCCGCGCTGCCCGGGAACGGGTCGATCACCCGGGGAGCGCGTCGGATCTGGTCGATCGCCGCGTCGACGCTGTCCCCGTCCAGCAGGTCCGCGTTCTGGTCCCCGGCGACCACGAACGGCTCCCCGGCCGGGAGGCCGCCCCGTCGGCCCGCGTCGTCGTAGACGTAGTCGGCCCGGCCGGGCCGCACGTAGTCCGCCCAGAACCGGATCTCGTCGTGGTTGCGGCGGCCGTTCCGGTCCTCCGGCCCGTCGAAGGTGGGCGGGGTCGGGTGCGACACCAGGAGGTGGACCCGGCGGCCGCCGACCAGGACCGGCAGGTCCCAGTGCGACTTCGAGGAGAGGGGGAACCGGGCGAGTTCCTCGTCCGAGTACCAGTCGGCGGGCCGCGCCGTGCCGACGTCGTCCGGCAGCGACGCCCCCGGCATGTCCCGCCACCGGAAGTGCTGGAAGGTGCGCGCCGCGGCGGTGTCGATCGGATGCCGGGACAACACGACCATGCCGTACTGGCCGGGGAACAGGCCGAAGCCCCACGCGTCGTCTCCCCCGCCGACACGTCCGTCGTTGTTCAGGTCGAAGCCGGAGGGCACCCCGGTGTTGACCGGAGCGGTCCACGCGTACGGGTACCGGAGGGGACTGGCCCCGCCCTGCCCCACCTCCAGGTAGTTGCGGTGGAACGCGTCGACCGCGCGCCCGCCCTCGACGAAGTCGAACTCGTTGAGCAGCACCACGTCCGGCCGGGTCCGTTGCAGGACCTCGGCGACCTTCCTGGCCTGCGGATCGTCCGGAGTGGACAGATCAGCGAGGAGACGGCCCTCCTCCGAGCGGTTCAGGGAGGCGTTGAAGGTGGCGAACCGCACCGCGCCGGACCCGGCGCGCGGCTCGGCCGCCGCGGTGGCCGTGGGCATCGCCGACACGGCGGCGAGCACACCGGCCACCACACCGGCGGCCCACACGACGATTCGCTGGCGACGACCCACGACCACACCTCCTCGGCGGGGCGCGACCGGGGAACCCGGCCGGACGGCCGCCCCTGCTCGGCCGACCAGGCCGCCGATCCCCGCGTCGCCCCTGGTCCACCCTGGCAGAGCCGGCCAACGCCGAGGCGAGCGCCGGATGAACGTCAGGTGTTGTCCGGGGCCCGGCCGGGCGCGGCCCCGGGTGGGCGCGCCGGTCACCGGTCGTGGGACAGGGCCTTCCGGTCGAGGTCGGCGGGGCTGCGGTACCCGGCCAGCCCCATCGTGAGGTCGAGTTCCGCGAGCAGGGCGCGCAGCGCGTGGACGACGCCCCGGTGGCCGGCGAGCGCCAGCCCGTACGCCCAGAGCCTGCCGACGAGCACCGCGTCCGCCCCCAGGGCCAACGCGACCAGGACGTCCGCCCCGGAGCGGATCCCCGAGTCGAAGAGCACCGGTCCCCTGGCGGCGACGGCGTCCGCCACGTCGACCAGGCAGTCCAGCGCCGCCCTGGCGCCGTCGACCTGGCGCCCGCCGTGGTTCGACACGATCACCCCGTCCGCTCCGGCGTCCAGGGCGGCGCGGGCGTCGTCGGGATGGCAGATCCCCTTCACGAGGACGGGCACCGCGGTCCACGAGCGGAGCATGGCCAGGTCCGCCCAGGTCAGGGAGGGGTTGCCGAACAGTCCGGTGAAGGCGAGGACCGCCGCCCGCCGGGCCTCCTCGCCGGCCTCGGGCGGCGCGGCGAGGCGCGACCGGAAGACCGGGTCGGAGAAGTAGTTGCCCAGGCCGTGCCCGTGCAGGAAGGGAAGGTGGCCGAGGGCGAGGTCGCGGGGACGCCAGGCCATGGTCCAGGTGTCGACGGTGACGACGATCGCGCGGTAGCCGGCGGCCTCGGCCCTGCGCACCAGCGACTCCGCGAGCTCAGGGTCGTTCGGCCAGTAGAGCTGGAACCAGCGGGCGGCGTCCGGCGCGGTGGCGGCGACCTCCTCCATCGGCGTGGAGGACGCCGTCGACAGGACGCTGACCAGACCGAGGTCGGCGGCGGCGCGGGCCTGCGCCCGCTCCGCCTCGGGATGGATGACGCTGGCGGTGCCGACAGGGGCGAGCAGCACGGGCGCGGCCATCGTCGTGCCCAGCACCTCGGTGGCCAACTGCCGTTCGGTCACCGAACGCACCATCCGGGGCACGAGCCGCCACCGGTCGAACGCGGCCCGGTTGGCCCGCAGGGTGCGCTCGCTGCCAGCGCCTCCCGCGACGTACGCGAAGGCCTTCGTGGACATCGCGCCCCGGGCGGCGCTCTCCAGCTCGTCATAGGTGATCGGCAGCTCGGGACGCTCCCCGGCCGCGCCCCTGAGGTAGATCTCCAACTGGAAGTCGCCGAAGTGGCCGGCCACGCTCGCTCCCCTCCCGTGGGGCCGCGCGCGGGCACCCGGCGCGGCGGGACACGGGCCCGACCTTCGCACGTCGCCCGCCGGAAGATCCAGATCATCGCCCGAAGGGTGTAGAAGCGCCCCAGCCCGCGTCCGGTCGCCGGCCCGGGTGCGGACGCGAGGGTCAGATGCCGACAGGAAGGGAGGTGATGACGACCGAGGCCTGGGAGCAGGGGGCGACGGCGGGGGCCGGACACGCGGCCCGGCGCGCGGGCCTATCGTCGAGGGTGCACCGCGCCTGGGCCGGGCGCCGAGGCCGGGGCACGCTGACGTCGACAGCCCGCCCTGCGGGCGCTCTCGCTCCGGGAGGATGCGGTGCGGTTCAACGAGGACGCCGAACTCGACACCTCGCAGGTCGAGGACCTGCGGGGGTCCGGTGGCGGCATCGGTGGCCGAGTGGCGCTCGGCGGTGGCGGGTTGGGCCTCGTCGGCCTGCTGCTCTTCGTCCTGCTCAACCAGTTCGGGGGCGGCGGGGGCGCGGGGACCGGCGCCCCACCGGGGCTGTCGCTCGACCGGCTCTCGCCGGGCCAGCAGGCGGACAACAGCCAGCTCCAGGCGAAGTGCAAGACCGGGGCCGACGCCAACCGGGACCAGGACTGCGCCCTGGTGGCGACCATCAACTCCATCCAGGGTTACTGGTCGGACTACTTCGCCCGCTCCGGCCGGACCTACCGGCAGGCGCCGACGAACTTCTTCACCGGCGGCGTGAACACCGGCGGCTGCGGCGGCGCGACCTCCGACGTGGGCCCGTTCTACTGCCCCGCCGACTCCGAGGTCTACATCGACCTGTCGTTCTTCAAGGACCTGCGCTCGCGGTTCAAGGCCCAGGGCGGCCCGTTCGTGGAGGCGTACGTGCTCGCCCACGAGTACGGCCACCACGTGCAGAACCTGCTCGGCACGTCGGGCAGGGTGCGGCCGGGGGAGACCGGCCCCACCTCGGGCTCGGTCCGGCTGGAGCTCCAGGCCGACTGCTACGCCGGCGTGTGGGCGCACCACGCGACGCGGACCCCGACCGCGAGCGGCAAGCCGCTGATCGCGGAGATCACGCAGGACGACGTGAACCGGGCCCTCGACGCCGCGGCCAGGATCGGAGACGACTACATCCAGAAGAACCTGGGCAGTGGACGGGTGAACGAGAGCAAGTTCAGCCACGGCAGCTCCACCCAGCGCCAGAAGTGGTTCACCACGGGGATCCAGTCCGGCGACCCCGCGCGGTGCAACACCTTCGACACCCACGACCTGGGCTGAGGTGGCGGGCGCCGCGGCGCCCGCGACCCTCTGTCCACTGTGGACGTCCTAGGTGGACCGTGGCGCGCGGGGACGGACGACGGGAACGGCGAGGGGGTCGGGCGCATGGCACCCGACCCCCTCTTCCCGTCCTCGGCGCGCCCATCCTCGGCGCACCGTTCTCAGCGCAGGTTCTCGCCCTTGCTGGCGTGCGTGGTGGCGACGGTGGCGTGCTGCTTCGCCCGCGCCTCGGCCCGCTTGGCCCTCGGCGGCACGCCGTTGACGTCCTCCGTGCTCACACCGTAGGACGCGATGACCCAGGCGACCGCGTCGGCGTTGCGGTCCAACGCCGTGCGGTCCAGGTTGCCGAGGTTGTCGCAGGCGTGGTGGTAGCACGGGTCGTAGGCCACGCCGGCCTTACCGCCCCACTTGGCCGCCTGAGCCTGCGTCTTGATCCCCTCGGCACCGCTGTACACGCCGCCCGCGGGGATGCCCTTCGCGATGAACTCGCCGTAGTCGGAACGGCCGTCGAAGTCGGTGCCCTCCGTCTGGATGCCCCGCGAGGCGTAGTAGTCGGTGAAGGCCTTCTCGATCTGCGCCGAGCCGTAGGGGCCGGGACCGGAGCCGGTCTTGTCCGAGTTGTCACCGTCGTAGACGAAGTACGCGGCGTTCGGCGAGCCGAGCATGTCGAAGTTCAGGTAGAGCGCGAGGTCGAGCTGCTGCTCGAAGCCGAGGTTGCGCACGTAGTACGTGGAGCCGACCAAGCCGTACTCCTCGGCGCCCCACCACGCGAAGCGCACGGCGTTGTTCACCTTGGGCCGGCTGCCGAGCTGGAGCGCGGTCTCCAGCAGGGTGGCCGAGCCGGTGCCGTTGTCGTTGATGCCGGGGCCCTCGGTGACGCTGTCCAGGTGCGCGCCGGCCATCACGACGTTGTCGGTGCGTCCGGTGCGCGTCTGCGCGATCACGTTCTTCGTGGTGCGCTGCTCCTGGAGGGACCGCAGTTCGAGGGTGGCGGACTGCCCGGCCTGCCTGACCAGTTCCTCGCCGGCGGCCTTGGTGACGCCTCCGGTCGGGATGCGGGCCGCGCCGGGCTCGCCCAGGGTGCCGTTCAGCTCGCCGTCCTCGTTGTTGTAGATCACGGCGGCCACCGCGCCGGCCTCCGCGGCGGCCTGCTGCTTCTGCGCGAAACCGCAGCCGCCCCGCCGGATGAGCGCGATCTTGCCCCTGACGTCGACACCGGCGTAGTCGCCGGCCTCGCACCCCGAGGTCTCGTCCACGGGCACGGCCGCCAACGGGGCCGTGACGCCGCCCTTCTGGGTGGACGGCGAGTACCGCATGAGCAGGATCCGGTGGTCCTTCCCGCCGACCGTGAGGCGCTCGGCCTGGGTCTCCGTGTAGGTGAACGGGAACTCCTGGACGGTGACGTCGAAGCCGGCGTCCCGGAGTTTGCCCGCGACGTAGTTGACCGACGCCTCGTGCCCCGGCGTGCTCGACGCGCGGCGCCCGCCGTTGCTGTCGGCGATGCGCTGGAAGGCGACGAGGTGCCGGTTCACCCCCTCCACGCTGACCTTGCGGACCAACTGCCTGGCCAGGGCTGGCCCGTCCTGAGCCGCGGCGGCCGCCTCGGCGTGGGCTGGCGCGGCGGCCAGGGTGATCGCGGCGCAGGACACCGCGCCGAACGCGCTCCACAGCACGCGTCTGGCAGAAGCCATGGACAGCTCCCCTCATCACTACTCTGGGTAACGAAACACATCGAATCGGTACCCGATCCGGCGAAGCCTGTCGCCTGGGTCACTCCGGGTCAAGGGGTCGATCGTCGGTGTCGCACCCCGAGCACCGGCAGGCATCCGTCCACTCCGGCGACGTCCACCCGCCATCCGGGCGAGTGCTCGGCGAACCGCTCCCCGGTCAGCAGCAGCCGGCGCTGGACCGCCAGCCGGCCGCGACGGGCCTGGCAGTCCGTGCCGTCGTCGACGTAGCCGAGCTTCCGGCTCACGGCCAGCGAGGCGGCGTTGTCCTCGAACGCGTCCGACCGCGCCTGACGGGCGCCCAGGAACGAGAACGCGAACTGGAGCACGGCGGCCCGCATCTCGACGCCGTAGCCCCTCCCCTGGTGTCGCCGCCCCAGCCACGACCCCGTCCGCACCTCGCCGGTCACGGCGAAGTCCTTCGCGCTGATCCCCTGCGTCCCGATCACCCTGCCGTCCCGCCGCACCAGGAAGTGCACGGACCAGTCGTCGGGTCGGAGCGCCGCCCGCTGCGACCAGTGGAACTGGAGGATGTTGCGGCCGAGCTCCTCGGCGGGGGCGTCGCTCCAGGGCACCGCGAACGGCATCTCGTCCGGTGGGTGGACGCCGAGTCGGGCCTCCTCGGCCAACTCCAGCAGGCCGGGGTCGTCGTCGGGCCTGAGTTCCAGGCGTGGGGTGCGCAGCACGAGATGGCGCAAGGGCCACGGGTCGGGAGTTTCCGCCATCCGGCGATCCTGACCACCGGGCCCGTCGTGCGGCCACGGAGTTTCCTCCGTTAGCGTCGACACATGTACGCGATCACGGTCCGCGAGCCTGGTGGTCCCGAAGTGCTGCGGTGGTCGGCCCTGCCCGATCCGGTGCCCGGCCCCGGCAAGGTGTTGGTCGACGTCGCCGCGACGGCCGTGAACCGGGCCGACCTCCTGCAACGGCAGGGCTTCTACCCGCCGCCCCCCGGCGCGTCCAAGGTCCTCGGGCTCGAGTGCTCGGGCACGATCGCCGCGATCGGCCCCGGGGTGACCGGCTGGCGCGTCGGCGACGAGGTGTGCGCGTTGCTGGCCGGCGGCGGGTACGCCGAGCGGGTCGCCGTGCCCGCGGCGCAGCTCCTGCCGATCCCCTCCGGCGTGGACCTCGTCACCGCCGCGAGCCTGCCGGAGATCGCCTGCACCGTGTGGTCGAACGTGGTGATGGGCGCGCGCCTGCGGGAGGGCGAGGTCCTGCTCGTGCACGGCGGCTCGGGCGGCATCGGCACCCACGCGATCCAGGTCGGCAAGGCGCTGGGCGCACGGGTCGCGGTGACGGCCTCGGGCCCGCGCCTGGAGCGGTGCCGCGAGCTGGGCGCCGACATCACGATCGACTACCGCGAGCAGGACTTCGTGTCGGCGCTCAAGGAGGCCACCGACGGGCACGGCGCTGACGTGGTGCTGGACAACATGGGCGCCGCGTACCTGGCCCGCAACGTCGACGTGCTCGCCATGGACGGCCGGCTCGTGGTGATCGGGATGCAGGGCGGCCGCAGGGCCGAGCTGGACCTGGGCACCCTGCTGACGAAGCGGGCGAGCGTGACCGGCACCGGGTTGCGCGGCCGGCCGGTGGAGGGCCCGCACGGCAAGGCGGAGATCGTGGCCGCGGTGCGGGAGCACCTGTGGCCGCTCATCGCCGAGGGCAGGGTGCGGCCGGTGGTGCACACGACGCTGCCGGTGCGGGAGGCCACGCGGGCCCACCAGATGATGGAGGACGGCGGGGTGGTCGGCAAGATCATCCTCAAGGTGCGCGACTGAGCCCCATTACTCCCGAGCGGCGATGCCCGCAACCCGTTTTCGCTGTTCGACCCCTGGTTATCCACAGGGGCGCGAGTTGTCCACAGGCCAGTGGCGCGTCCTTGGCCCGGGGGGCGAGCCCGGATAGGCTGGAGCAGGGCTCGCCCCCCAGGGCGGGTGGGGGCTGACCACAGGGAGTGGGGAGCGCCGGGGAGCCGGGGTGTGACGGGCTCAGACCGGCGCGAGCACGCAGTGGGCGAGGCCGGACGTTGGGCTCCGCCGGAAGGTCGTGCCGTACTCGTCCGCCCACCGGTTCAGCACCGCGGCGCTCGCCTCCACGTCGTCCACCAGCAGGCTCGCCCCTGGCGCCAGTGCGCCCCGCAGCACCGGCATCGCCGGGTACCGCACCAGTCCGGGGTTGCCCTCCCCCAAGGGCGCTGACGGCGTTGTCGGTGCTGGCGGCGCGGTCGGCAGATCCGGTCCGTCGACGAGCAGCAGGTCGATCAGGCCGAAGCGCTCCACGTACGCCGTCACCTCGTCGCGCACGAGCGTCGGCGAGTACCAGGGGAGGCCGTCGAGCGCCGCGGGGTGTGGCGTCAGCGGCGCGTGCACGACGCGCACCAGGTGGTGCAGCCCCTCCCTGCGGAGCTGGAGGTTCACGAACGCCGCCCACCGCTCGTCGTGTTCGATCGACAGCAGCCGGCCGAAGCCGCGTCGCGCCAGCAGGCGGGCGAGCACCACCGACGACGGGCCGCTGCCCAGTTCCACCAGCACCGTGCGGTTGCCGACCAGCACCTCGTCCAGCAACGCGGCCAACGCCGACGGCCGCAGCGCCCGCTCCGGGAAGGGCAGGTACTCGGTGAGCAGCGGCGCCAGGCGGAGCCACGCGCCGAGGTCGGCCACCGCCCGTGCCAGCGACCCGTCCACGTGACCTCCCGCGACGCTCCTGGCGCGCCGGTCGGGCCGGCGGCGCTCGGACCGGCTAGCCCAGCTCGGCCACCGCCCGCACGAGCTGGTCGACCTCCGCGGCGTTCGTGTAGTGGGCCAGGCCCACGCGGACCGCGCCGCCGACCTCGCCCACGCCCAGCGCGGCGAACACGCCGTGCTGGCCGGGGTCGGAGAAGGCGCACACGCCCCGGTCGGCGAGGTGCTCGACCACGTCGCGCGCCTTGGTCCCGGTGACCGTGAACGCGAGCGCGGGAATGCGGCGCATGGCGTCGCCGATGACCATCACGTGCCGCTGGGCCCGCAGCTCGCTGATCAGGTTGGCCAGCAGTCCCGCCTGGTAGGCCTTGACCGAGCCCAGCGACGTGAGCAGCCGCTCGCGGCGCGGGCCCACCGCGGCGTCGTCCAGCTCGGCGAGGTAGTCGACGGAGGCCACCAGACCGGCCAGCAGCGGGTAGGCGTGCGGCCCCAGCTCCAGTCGCTCCGGGCCGCGCGCGCCCGGCTCCAACGCCACGGAGGGCAGGCGGTCCAGCATCCCGGCGTCCCGGAACACCAGCGCGCCCACCGGCGGCCCGCCCCACGCGGAGGCCGACACCGCGACCACGTCCGCGCCCATGGTGGCCATGTCCAGCGGCACGAACGGCGCCGCCGCCGAGGCGTCCACCACGACCAGCGCGCCGACGCCCCTGGCGGCCTCGGTGATCGCCCGCAGGTCGGGCCGGGTGCCGACCACGCCGGACGCGGCGGTCAACGCCACCACCTTGGTGCGGGTGGACAGCAGGTCGTCGTACTGCCACGCGGGCAGCTCGCAGGTCTCGATGTCGATCTCGGCCCAGCGGACGGTGCCGCCGGAGCGCTGCGCGGCGCGTTGCCACGGCGCGATGTTCGCCGGGTGGTCCAGCCGGGAGACCACGACCTCGTCGCCCAGCAGCCAGCCGTCGCCGAGGGCGTCGGCCAGCCGTTGGAGCAGCACGGCCGCGCTCGGCCCGAGCACGACCCCGCCCGGCTCCGCGCCCACCAGGTCGGCGACGGCCCTGCGGGCCGCCTCCACGATCGCCTCGGCCCGTTGCGAGGCAGGGAAGATCCCGCCCGGCCCGGAGACGGGTGCGCGGAGCGCTGTGGACACCGCGGTCGCCACCTGTTCGGGGACCTGCATGCCCGCGGGCGCGTCGAGATGCACCCACCCGTCGCCCAGCGCGGGGAACAGCCCACGTACCCGAGCGACGTCGAACGCCATGCGTGACACCGTACGGAGGACGCCAAATCTTGTGACGGCCGGGGCTGGCAGTCGGCGCCGCCCCGCCCCCGCCGACCCCCTCGCCGGCGTCCTCGCCCACGGGCCAGGATGGGGGTATGAACCAGCCCAGCGAGAGCACCGCAGGTCAGGAGCAGGAGCACCGCATCGTGGTGATCGGCCAGGACGGCACGCCGATCGGCACGGCGCGCGTGCCCCAGCCCACCGAGTCGGCGGGGTCCGGCGAGGGCCAGGACGTCAGCGACCTGGTCGAGCAGCCGGCGAAGGTGATGCGCATCGGCACGATGATCAAGCAGCTCCTGGAGGAGGTGCGGCACGCGCCCCTGGACGAGGCGAGCCGCAACCGGCTGCGGGAGATCCACCGGTCGTCCATCCACGAGCTGGAGCAGGGGCTCGCGCCCGAGCTGCGGGAGGAGTTGGAGCGGCTGACGCTGCCGTTCAACGAGGAGACGACGCCGTCCGAGGCGGAGCTGCGGGTGGCGCAGGCCCAGCTCGTGGGGTGGCTGGAGGGCCTGTTCCACGGCATCCAGACCGCGCTGTTCGCGCAGCAGATGGCCGCGCGGGTGCAGCTTGAGCAGATGCGCAGGGGCGCGCTGCCGCCGGGCAAGGCGCAGTCCGAGACCGGGCACGGCCACAGCACGGGCCAGTACCTGTGATCCCGTGGGGGCCGGCGGCCCCCGGGACGGGCGATGGGCTGACGAGAACGGGCCGCCTCTGGCGTCGGGGAGGCGGCCCGTCGTGCTTCCCGGAACGGGGCCGTACCGGAAGTGCGGCCTCCGACCAGCGGAAACGGGTGTCCCCAGGACTCACCCTGTGGACAACTCGGAGTTATCCCCAAGTTATCCACAGTGCTGTGGATAACTGTGTGGACAACTGGGGACGTTCCTCCCCGGCGGTCGCGACAGCGGATCGACGGGGTTCGGCCGGTGGACCAGCGTTCGACACGGTGGAGAGGGGCTTCGACGGGGAGCGGACCACGTGGCCGTGCTGTCCGACACCTGACGCCAGCGCGAGCTTGACGCGCGGTCGGGGTAGTCGGAGAGCGTGGGGAAGGGGCCGCGGGCGAGATCGCGGAGGTGATGAGGCGGGCCGACGTCGTGAGCAACTCTCTGTGGCAGCACTCACCTCGTCGTCACCTAGGATGCACGACCAACTACTCACTGGAGTGGACGACCCCATGCCCTCCTGCCCTCCCCGCAACGGAAGGCGGGACGGGAGCGGCAGTGGAACGCGGAAGGACGTCAACCGTGCGGTACCCGGCCATCGACCACCTTCGTCTCACCCTCCGCGCCAAGGCGGCGCGGGTCGTCGACGAGGTCGTCGGCAGATACCACCGACGTCAGGCTGACCAGATCGACACGCTCCGCGCCGAGACCAGGGAGCTGCACGAGGAGCTGCGCGCCGTCCGCCGCGAGCTGGCCGAGACGCGGGACGAGGCCGACCGCATGCTCCAGGCCATCGCCGGGTTCGAGCACCGCGCGCGCCGGGACCTCGCCTACCACGACGAGTACGCCGCCGCCATGACCAGCGCGGAGTTCGCCAGGGCCGTGATGGGGACGGTGCCCACCTTCCCGCACCCGCTGGCCACCCTGGAGCACGGCCTGTCCCTGGCCGCCGAGGTGGAGGGCATGGCGCTGGAGTTCGGGGTGTTCGGCGGCACCACGCTCAAGGTCATCGCCGCCGCCCGCGAGGGCAGGGAGGTGTACGGGTTCGACTCGTTCCAGGGCCTGCCCGAGGACTGGCGCACCGGCTTCCCCGCCGGCTCCTTCGACCGGGACCAGCTCCCGGACGTGCCGGGCGCGGAGCTGGTCGTGGGCTGGTTCGACGACACCCTGCCCTCGTTCGTGGCCGAGCACGAGGGGCCGGTGGCGTTCCTCCACCTGGACGCCGACCTCTACTCCTCCACGCGCACGGTGTTGCGCCATGTGGGGCCACGCCTTCGGGTGGGCAGCGTCGTCGTGTTCGACGAGTTCTTCAACTACCCCGGATGGCAGCACCACGAGTACCGCGCCTGGCAGGAGTACGTGGCCGAGTCGGGTATCGAATTCCGTTACGAGGGGTACACGGTCGACAACGAGCAGGTGATCGCTCGGATCACGGGTATGTGATGGACCACTGACAGGTCAGCCGAAACCCGCCGGTACCCTCACTAACTGTGCAATCCCCCAGCACCGTCGAGCAGCCTGACCAGGCACCTCCGCCCGCGCCCTCACGCAGCTTCGCGCGGGCTCGTCACGACCTGAGCCAGGGCTGGAAGAGCCGCCAGCTCTGGGCTCACCTCGGCTGGCAGGACATCAAGCAGCAGTACCGTCGCTCGGTCATCGGTCCCCTGTGGATCACGATCAGCATGGCCGTCACCGCGACGGCGCTGGGCATCCTGTACTCGGGCCTGATGGGCCAGCCGCTGGAGCGCCAGCTCCCCTACGTCGCGGTCGGCTTCATCGTCTGGAACTTCATCGGCGGCTGCGTCAACGAGGGCGCGAACGTCTTCATCGCCAACGAGGGCCTGATCAAGCACCTCCCGGCGCCGATCAGCGTGCACGTCTACCGGCTGGTGTGGCGGCAGACCCTGCTGTTCCTGCACAACCTGGTCGTCTACGTGGCCGTGCTGTTGATCTTCCCGCCGTGGAAGTACGGCGGGCACATCAGCTTCAGCATGCTGCTCGCCATTCCGGCGCTCGTGCTGCTGATGATCAACGGCCTCGTCGTGTCGATGTTCGTCGGCATCGTCAGCACCCGGTTCCGCGACATCCCGCCGATCACCGGCAGCGTCGTGCAGATGCTCTTCTTCATGACCCCGGTCGCGTGGATCTACGACTCGACGCTGCTCAAGAACAGCCCCCGGGTGAAGTACGCGGAGCTGAACCCGTTCCTGCACTACGTGGAGATGATCCGGCAGCCGATGCTGGGCCAGACGATCGTCTGGCGGCACTGGGCCGTCGTGCTGGTGGCCACGGTGCTGCTGACCGGGCTGGCGGCGATCTTCCTCCGGAACTACCGTGCCCGCGTCTCCTACTGGGTGTGAGTGAGGCCGAAGAACATGGTCAGCATCGACGTCTGGAACGCGTCCGTCGAGTTCCCCATCTTCGACGCCAAGACGCGGTCGTTGAAGAAGGCCGTGCTCGGCAAGGCCGGCGGCAAGATCAGCAACGACACCAAGGTGCCGGTCATCGAGGCGTTGCAGGACATCAACATCTCGCTGCGCCACGGTGACCGGGTCGGCCTGGTCGGCCACAACGGCGCCGGCAAGTCCACCCTGTTGCGTCTGCTCTCCGGCATCTACGAGCCGACCAGGGGCAACTCCCGCGTGGTCGGCAAGGTGGCGCCGGTGTTCGACCTCGGCGTCGGCATGGACCCGGAGATCTCCGGCTACGAGAACATCATCATCCGTGGCCTGTTCCTCGGCATGACCCGCGCCCAGATGGAGAAGCGGGTCGACGACATCGCCGACTTCACCGAGCTGGGCAACTACCTGAACATGCCGCTGCGCACCTACTCCACCGGTATGCGGGTGCGCCTGGCGCTGGGCGTGGTGACCTCGATCGACCCGGAGATCCTGCTCCTGGACGAGGGCATCGGCGCGGTCGACGCGGCGTTCCTGGAGCGGGCGCGGGACCGGCTCAACGACCTCGTGCGCCGCTCCGGCCTGCTGGTCTTCGCCTCGCACTCCGACGAGTTCCTGATGGAGCTGTGCAACTCGGCGATCTGGATGGACCAGGGGCGGGTCAGGATGCAGGGCGGGCTGCGCGAGGTGCTCACCGCCTACAAGGGCCACGACCCGTTCGAGAACATGCCGCAGCACGTGCTGGAGCGGCTGTCGGCGGTCGGCGGTACCGCATGAGCGAGTCGGCGTCCCCCGCGCGGCCGCAGACCCCCCTGCCCGGGGGCGCGGTGGTCGCCGTCGTCGTCACGCGGCACCGCAGGGAGCTGCTCGCCGAGTCGCTGAAGGTGATCGGCGCGCAGACCAGGCCACCCGACCACCTGGTGGTCGTGGACAACGGCCCCGACCAGCCGGCCGAGGACGTCGTGGCCGACTGCCCGATCCCCAGCACCTACCTGGCCTCGCACCGCAACCTCGGCGGCGCCGGCGGCTTCGCGCTGGGCATGCTGCACGCCCTCGCGATGGGCGCGGAGTGGATCTGGCTGGGCGACGACGACGGCAGGCCCGCCGACGAGCGGGTGCTGGAGACCCTGCTGGAGGAGGCGCGGCGCCGCGGGCTGGCCGCCGTCTCCCCGGTCGTGGTCGACATCGAGCGGCCGGAGCGGCTGGCCTTCCCCATGCGCAGGGGCCTGACCTGGAAGCGGGGCACGGGCGAGCTGGAGGGGCCCGGCGCGGAGGACGGCTTCCTGCCCGGGATCGCCTCGCTGTTCAACGGCGCCCTGTTCCGCGCCTCCACCCTCGACGTGGTGGGCGTCCCGGACTACCGGCTGTTCTTCCGGGGCGACGAGGTGGAGATCCACCGCCGCCTGCTGCGCAGCGGGCTGCCGTTCGGCACCACGCTGCGCGCGGTGTTCGCCCACCCGAACGGCTCCGGCGAGTTCAAGCCGATGCTCGGCGGCCGGCTGCACGCGCAGGACCCGGAGAACGAGGTCAAGCGCTACTACACCTACCGCAACCGCGGGTACCTGCTCTCCCAGCCGGGCATGCGCAAGCTGGGGCTGCTGGAGGTCCTGCGGTTCGGGCTGTACTTCCTCGGCGTCCGCCGGGACCCGAAGGCGTTCCTGGAGTGGCTGCGGCTCGTGCGGCTCGGCCGGAGGGAACGCTTCTTCCGGAAGTGAGACGAGGGCATGTCCCCGCCGGCCCGTCGACCGCCTCGTGCCAGGTCGGCGGGCCGGTGTCGTCAGGGCGCCCGCTCCCGCCCGCGGCGCCCCCTCCCGCCCGCGGCGCCCCCTCCCGGCCGGGGAGCCCGCTCCCGCCCGTGTGGCGCGGTGGTTCGCCCCTGGCTGAAGGTGTCTGCCCGGGGTGAACCGGCCTTCCCCCTGGGGACCCGATGTGGTGCCGTGGGCGCATGAGCGCAGCCAAGCAAGCCCTCGTCCTGCACCTCGTCGGCGGCGGGGAGCCGGTCTGGATCGCCCTGGCCGAGGACAGGGCCGCCGACCTCGACCAGCGACTGCACCAGCTCGTGAAGACCGGGCAGACGTGGGACGTCGCCGGGGCCGACGGCACCACCTTGGTGGTCAACTTCGCTCACGTGGCGACGGCGCACATCGCGCCGCTGAACGGCACCAGCCGGATGTACGGCTACGGGCAGAAGTGAACGTCCCCACCAACGCCACGTCCCTGACGCGTTGACGGCCTGAGGGCGTCCCCCGGAACGACCGAGGGGGGCGTGAGGCGTTCCTCGCCTCACGCCCCCCTCGGGGCCGCTCACCGATCAGGCAGGAGATCCGGCCGGGGACTCGGCCGGGGCGGAGGTCCGCCGGCGGCGCCGCAGCACCGGCACGAAGTGGAGCAGCAGCGCGCTCAGCACGCCCACGCCGAAGACCGCCATGCCAGGGCCGAAGCCCGGCGGCGCCCAACTGACCTCGACGTCACCCTGCCGGGCGTCGTCGGGCAGGTCGACCGTGAGCAGGCCGGCCGGGCCGGTGCGCCACTCGACGGCCCTGCCGTTGACGGTCACCGAGTAGCCGGGCCAGGCGAGCCGGGCGAAGGTCAGCGAGGCGCGGCCCTCGCCGGTGCGCCGGAAGCTCACCTTCTCCCCGATCCGGTCGGTCATCCGGTCCGCGGTGACCTCGACGCCCGTCGCGGCCGACACGCGGCCCTCGGGCAGCGGCAGCGGGGCGATCCGCCGCCACACCGTCACCCGGTCGGTGACCTCGGCCCGGCGCCAGCCCTGCGGGGCGGGCGCGTTCCTGGTGTCGGTGAGGGCGTTCTGCACCACCACGGTCTCGGCGCGCAGCAGGTCGGCCAGTGGCCGGTCCGCGCCGGCGGGCTTCTTCCACAGCGCGTCCCACGCCTCGGGGCAGGTCGAGCCCTGGAAGATCATGCAGAGCGTGTTGTCCATGGCGTTGAAGCCAACGCCGCTGTAGGCGTTGAGGGCCTCGACGCCGGCCGCGCTGTAGTTCGAGCCGAAGAGCATGTCGCGGTAGGCCCCGTCCGGGTACCGGTCGCCCAGCGGCACGTGGCCGAAGTCCGCGATCTGCACGGTGACGCCCGGGTAGCGCTGGTCGAACCGGTCGCGGACGAGCTGCTGGCTGGTCGGGAACTGGTAGGCGTCCACGTTCTGGTTGGTCGGGGTCCAGAAGAGCTGGAGGTTCAGCACGGCGAGGGTGCCGACCATCATCAGCGCGACGCCGGCGCGCTTGCTGACACCCAGCCGGACCAGCACCAGGACCAGCGCGAGGACCACGAGGGCTCCGACGAGGTGGCGGGCCCAGAACTGCGGGGTATCCGACCAGGCCAGGTACGCGCCGAGCAGGACGATGACGACGGACGCGCCGGTGCGCCGCGCGGCGTGCGTGCGCTCCAGCCCCTGGCTGGCCAGCACCGCGAACAACGCGGCGACGGCGACCAGCAGGTACGGCAGCAGCCGGGCCGGCCACCGGAACATCCAGAGCTGCTCGGGGCCGAGCACCATCAGGAGGAACACCGCGCCGAAGGTGAGCAGCCCGCCGAGGTCGCGCCACCGCTCGACCAGCGTCCGCCACCGCAGCCACGGCACCAGGGGCAGCACGAACCAGGCCAGGTAGACCCCGGGGAAGGTCATGTACCCGGTGCCCCAGATGTTGACGTAGGGCTCGAAGCTCGGCGTGCTCAGGCCGAGCAGGTCGCTGAGCGTCGGGGAGAGGAACTCGCTGTTGTGCGTGCCCTGCTCGGCCCGGAAGCCGACCGAGGAGGTCAGCAGGAACGGCAGGTAGACGACGACGCTGAGGAGCACGATGGTGCCCCCGGCGAGCACGAGGCCGCCGATGCGGTTGCGCCGGTGGTTCACCCACGCCTCGACCAGGGCGGCGAAGATCGCCACCGCCGTGCCGAGCAGGCCGTAGGGGTTGCCGGTGCCCGCGCAGAGGAAGCCGCAGACCACGACCGGCAGCAGGGAGCCGCCGCCGGCGAGCGCGCGCCGCGCCGCCCACAGGACCCAGGGCAGGAACGCCGTGACCATGACGGCGTTGACCCACGCCTCGGCGTCCATGAACAGGTTGTAGCCGCTGAACGGCATCGCGGCGCCGAGCGCGGCGGCCAGCCACGGGGTGGCGCCGTAGGAGCGGCTGAGCAGGTACACGCCGCCCGCCATGACCAGGAAGAAGGTCACCTTCACGACGGTCATGGCCAGCGCCATGTTGTCGATCTGGTAGGTGGTCACGGCCAGGGCGTCGACCAGGGGGTTCCAGATGCCGGTGGCGGCCTCGGCGGCGAAGTTGCCGCCCCGCCACATGTCGAGTTCGAGGAACGGGACGCGGCCCTCGGTCAGGGCCTGCCCCATCCTGCGCCACACCGGGATGCCGACGGCCGCGGTGTCGTCGATCGCGTAGAAGATCCGGTAGCGGAGCAGCGGGAACACCGCGCCGATCACCACCAGGACCAACATGGACAGCGGGGCGGCTCTGCGCCCCACGTCGCCGGCCGGGCGCTGCGCCGCCGGCTCGTGCCCGGCCGCCTCGGCGGCCTCCGTCCTGGTCAGGCTCATCGGGATTCCCTTGACTCGCTCACGGTTCGGGGTAACGGGCGGTCCGCCGGCGCGTCCTCCCGAGGGGGAGGGCGCGCCGGCGGACCGGTGGCGTTCGTCGTCGCCGGCGTCCGGGGTTCCCGTCACGCCGGCCTCACCGGACTGGGGTCAGTCCAGCGACCCGTCGAGGGTGGCGCCGTCGGTGAAGTACGGGCTGATCTTGTTGTCGAACACGCTCAGCGCCGACCCGATGGCCATGTGCATGTCGAGGTACTTGTACGTGCCGAGACGGCCGCCGAACAGGACCTTGTTCTCCCTGGCCTCGCGGCGGGCCAGCTCGCGGTAGCGCTCCAGCTTGGCGCGGTCCTCGACGGCGTTGATCGGGTAGTAGGGCTCGTCGCCCTTCTCCGCGAACCGGGAGTACTCCCGCACCACGACCGTCTTGTCCCGCGGGTAGCGGTCGGCCCGCTCGGGGTGGAAGTGCCGGAACTCGTGGATGCGCGTGTAGGGGACGTCGGCGTCGGCGTAGTTCATCACCGACGTGCCCTGGAAGTCCCCGGTCGGCAGGACCTCGGTCTCGAAGTCGAGGGTGCGCCAGCCGAGTTCGCCCTCGCTGTAGTCGAAGTACCGGTCCAGCGGGCCGGTGTAGACGACGGGCACGCCGGCCGGGAGCTGGTCGCGCACGTCGAAGAAGTCGACGCCGAGCCGGACCTCGATGTTCGGGTGGTCGGCCATCCGCTCCAGCCACGCGGTGTAGCCGTCGACCGGCAGGCCCTCCCACGTGTCGTTGAAGTAGCGGTTGTCGAAGGTGTAGCGGACCGGCAGCCGCGAGATCGTCGAGGCGGGCAGCTCCTTGGGGTCGGTCTGCCACTGCTTGGCGGTGTAGTCCCGGATGAACGCCTCGTAGAGGGGGCGGCCGATCAGGCTGATGGCCTTCTCCTCGAGGTTGCTGACCTCGGCGCTGTCGACCTCGGCCGCGTGCTCGGCGACCCACGCGCGGGCCTCGTCCGGGGTCAGGTACCGGCCGAGGAACTGGGAGATCATCCCCAGGCCCATCGGCATCGAGTAGACCTGCCCCTTGTGGATCGTGTACACGCGGTGCTGGTAGTTCGTGAACTTCGTGAACTGGTTCACGTAGTCCCACACCCGCTTGTTCGATGTGTGGAACAGGTGCGCGCCGTACTTGTGCACCTCGATGCCGGTCTCCGGCTCGGGCTCTGAGTAGGCGTTGCCCCCGATGTGGTCGCGCCGCTCCAGCACGAGCACGCGCCTGTCGAGCTGGGTGGCGGTGCGCTCGGCGATGGTGAGGCCGAAGAACCCGGAACCGACGATGATCAGGTCATAGCCTGCGAAGCTCACGGAGCGCCAGGGTACCGGCGTCATTCGGACACCCCGAACCGGGCCGGGTGACGGCGCGACCGCAGTTGGTAACCGGACAGCGCGAGCGCGACCAGCAGGCCGGCCCCGATCGTGACCAGGCCCACCGTCACGCCGGGCGGGCTCCAGTGCAGGCGCAACTCGCCGCCGCGCACGCCGTCCGGGATGTCGACGACGACGAGCCCGCCCGGTCCGGTGCGGACCGGGACGTCCACGCCGTTCACCTGCGCGGTGTAACCCGGCCAGGCGAGGCGGGCGAACACGAGCTGGCCCTGTCCGGCCCCGGAGCGCTCGAACCGGACGTTCTCGGTGCGCTGGTGGTCCTTGACGTCGGCGGTGACCCTCAGGTTGGCCGAGGCGAACGACAGCCGCCCGTCCGGCCAGGGCAGCGGGGCCTCGCGGCGCAACACGGTGACCGCGTCGTTGCGCTCCGCGACCCGCCAGCCCGCCGGGGGCGGCGGCGAGTCGAGCAGCGGGCGCTGCACCACGATCGTGTTCACCCGCATCAGGTCCGCCAGGGACGGGCCGACCGGGGTGGGCCGGGTCAGCCGCTCGTACGTCGGCGGCTTGGCCTGGGCGTGGACCCCGCCCAGGTAGGTCAGCATCAGCTCCTCGGCCATGAAGCGGTTGCCCATGCCGGTGTAGGCGGTCGTGCTCGCCACGCCGGCCGCCCGGTACATGTTGCCGAACAGGACGTCCCGCCACGGCTCCGCGGGGCGCGTGGAGGGGTTGCTGATGAACCAGGGGTCGGCGATCTGGAACGTGGTGCCCTGGTACCGCTCGGCGAAGTCGTGGCGGATCGCCGCCACGGAGTGCGGGAAGTCGTGGTTGGTGACGTCCCTGTTCCCCGGGAACCAGGTGATCATCAGCAGCAGGGTGACGACGGTCCCGCCGTGCAGCGCGACGGCCAGCCATCGGCGGGCGCGCAGGAAGACCACGACCGCGGTCGCGGTCAGCAGCGCCAACAGCCCCATCGACACCAGGTGCCGGGGCGACAGCTTGGGCCACGCGGCGAACGCCAGGTACCCGCTGACCAGGATGACCAGCGCGGTGACCGCGATCCGCCGGCGGGCGTGGTCGGTGCGCAGGCCCGCGCCGAGCACGACGGCGAGGACGACGCCGAGCCCGAGGAAGACGCACTCGACCAGGCGCAACGGCCAGCGGAACATCCACAGGTTCGACGGGCCGACGGTGGCGGCCAGGTAGCAACCCCCGACGACGAGCGCGCCGGCGAGGCTCCGCCAGCGCCGCCGCAGCACCCCCCAGTCGAGCCAGGCGGCCAGCGGCAGGACGAACCACGCGAAGTAGGTCGCCGGCACCGTCATCCGGATCGAGCCCGGCGCGAACGAGGTGATCGACGGGACGAAGCTGGGCATGCTCATGTTGAGCACGTCGGACAGCGTCGGCACGAGCTGGCGGTCGTTGCGCAGGGAGTTGCCGCCCCGCCAGCTCACCGAGGAGTTGCCCAGCAACGGCAGGAACACCAGCAGCGCGAATCCGACCATCGTGAGCCCGACGAGCAGCACCCGCAGAATGGCCCGGCGCTGCCCGCGCAGGGCGAACTCGACGAGCAGCCCCAGGAACACCACGCACACCGCGAGCAGGCCGTAGGGGTTGCCCGCGGTGATGGCGAGCCCACCGAACAGGAACGGCCAGACGGCGAGCATCCGGCCCCGCGCGCTCCTGCGGACCGACCACCAGACGTAGGGCACCCAGGTGAACGCCATCAGGCCGGCGGCCCAGGTGCTGGCCTCGAAGTAGAGGGTGAAGCCGGAGAACGGCAGCGCCACCGCGATCACGGAGGCCGACCAGCGCGCCGCGCCGTACTCCCGGCACAGCAGGTACACGCCGAGCGCGAGCAGGACCAGGAACTCGGTCTTGACCACGGCCCCGGCGACGGCGAGGTCGCCCAGGGACGCCACCAGGACGTAGTTGGCCGCGTTGACCGGGTTCCAGACGCCGAACAACGCCTCGGCGGCGAGGTTGCCGCCCATCCAGGCGTCGAGGTCCAGCAGCGGCGGCCAGTTGCCCTCCAGGATGCGCTCGCCCAGGGCGTTCCACATGGGCACGAACTGCGCGGCGCTGTCGTCCCAGAAGTAGAAGGTGCGGTTGCCGAGCAGCGGGATCAGGGCGAGCGCGGCGACGAGCAGGCACACCCCGAGCGGCACGGCCACGGCGCGCCAGCGGCCACCGTCCGGCGCGTCGGAGGCGTCGGTGGCCACCGGGGTGGCCGGCTCGACCTCGGGCGGGTCGGACACGGTGGTCACTGGGTCTTCTCCACTTCTTCGTCGGGCAGCCGCCGGTCCGGCGCGGCGCGCCGCCCCTCGGCGGCGGGCGGCCCCTCGGCGGCGGGCGCGGCCGGTGGCGGGGCGGCCCCGGGCGCCGGGCGGGTGGCCGCCCGATCGACGAGCACGAACTGGGCCACGAGGAAGGTGATCGGGATGGCCGCCGCGGCGGCCAGCAGCGGCGCGATGCGCTCGTTCGTCCCCAGCACGTCCACCAGCAGGTACAGCCCGACGGTCTGCACCACGAAGTTGGTCAGGTTGGACAGCGGGAAGAGCAGGAACTTCCGGAGGGTGGGCCGGGTGCGGAAGGTGAAGTAGCAGTTGAGGAAGTACGAGCCGACCATCGCCAGCACGAATGCCAGCACGTGCGCGGCCAGGTACGGGATGACCGTGCGGGACAGCAGGTAGAGGCCGTAGTAGACGCCGGTGTTGACGACGCCGACGGCGCCGAAGCGCAGCATCCTGGCCAGGCGTGTCGCGCCGGTTCCGGTCGACTGGCTCACCGCCGCGTGCCCTCCCGCACCGCGTCCCTCCCGGCCGCGTTCGTCTCCGCGTCCTCCGCGCGGTCCGCGTCGTCCTCGTTCATGATGCGGGTCGCGGTGTTCGCGCCGGTCGCGTTCTGTGTAGCGGTCGCGTTCTGTGTAGCGGTCGCGTTCTGCGCAGCGGTCGCGTTGTTCTCACCAGTCGCGGTGTTCGCGCCGGTGACGTCCTTGCCGCTGGTGACGTCGTTCGCCCCGTCGAGGGCGCCGGGGCTGGTCTCCTGTGCCCGGGCACGTCCTGGGAGATCGTCTCCCGACGGGGCCTCCCGCGGCGATCCCACCCGCGCCGGGCCGGCGGCTCCCGGGCCGACCACCGCGGGGTCCAGCGCTGACGGCGCCGCCACGGCCCGGTCCGCCGTCGTGGGCGCGTGCGCCGGACCGGAGGCCGCCGCCGCGCCGGCGGCGGCGCCGTGCTGGAAGGCGGGGGCGTGGCCGTGCAGGTCCAGGTGGTCGGCGAACTCCGCGATCTGCTCGGCGTGCGGCCCCAGCGGCACGCTGACCGGGGGGTCGGCCACGCCGCTGGCCTCCTTCACCAGGAAGTGCGGCCGGCGCTTGGTCTCGTAGTAGATGCGGCCGAGGTACTCGCCGAGGACCCCGAGGAACAGCAGTTGCAGGCCGCCGAGGCCGGCGACGCCGACCATCAACGTCGCGTACCCGGGGACGTCCACTCCCCTGGTCAACGAGTCGACCAGCACGAACGCCGCGTAGGCGAAGGACAGGACCGTGACGAGGCCGCCCAGGTAGATGGCGGCGCGCAGCGGTTTGTTGTTGAACGAAACAACGCCGTCGATGCCGTAGTTGAGCAGCTTCCGGAATGTGAACTTGCTGCTGCCGGCCGCGCGCTGGACGTTGTCGTAGTCGACGACCGCGGTGTCGAAGCCGATCCAGGCGAACAACCCCTTGGAGAACCGGTTGTACTCGCCGAGGGAGAGCAACGCGCGAACCGCGCGGCGGGACAACACGCGGAAGTCGCCGACCCCGTCCTCCAGTTCGACGTCGACGACTTTGTTGATCATGCGGTAGTACAGTCGGGAGAGCAGGCGGCGCACGGTCGGCTCGCCGGACCTGGTCCGCCGCGCGACCACCTGGTCGTGGCCCTGCCCGAGCAGCGCGACCATCCCGGCGAGCAACTGGGGCGGGTGCTGGAGGTCGGCGTCCATGATCGCGACGACGTCGCCGGTGGCCTGGCTGAGGCCGGCGAGCATCGCGGCCTCCTTGCCGAAGTTCCTGCTCAGCGCCAGGTAGCGGAACCGGGGGTCGGCCGAGGCGAGCCGGCGCAGGGCCGGCAGGGTGCCGTCCTGGCTGCCGTCGTCGACCAGCAGGACCTCGAAGTCCTCGCTCACCCCCGGCAGCACCTCGGCGAGCACGACGTGCAGGCGATCGATGCCGTGCTCCTCGTTGAAGCACGGGATCACCACGGAGAGCCGCATGTCACTCCCCTGACGTCAGGCATGAACCGCTCCGCCACGAATTTCGTCGACCGTCCGGCGGGACGCCACGGACCCCCGCCACGTCGTATTAGGACGCAACCGCCAACCCAGGGTTGTCTATCACCCACTGTTGCGTGCGCCAACGGCAGCCCTGTGCCCGTCATTGACCCATGATGGCTAAGGTTCGCCCAAAAGCAGGCAGCAACGCGGACACCGTCAGGAGGAGCGATTGGTGCGGGGAACGTGGCGCCGTTTCGACGCTCCCGGCCTCCGCCGTGCCCTCGGCACCCTCGCCGCCCTGACCGCCGTCGCGGTCGTGCTCGCCTGCTCCGGCCCGGCCGAGCCGGCCCCCGCGCCGGGGCCGACCGAGGAGCGGCCGGCCGTCCAGGCCAGGTCGGTGCAGGTCGTGGCGCACCAGGACGACGACATCCTGTTCATGAACCCGGACCTGAGCGCGGACGTGCGGGCGGGCCAGCCCACCACCACGGTGTTCCTGACGGCGGGCGAGGCCGACGTGCCGGACCGGGCCGAGTACGCGGCGAACCGGCAGGCCGGCGCGCGGGCCGCCTACGCGCGAATGGCCGGCGTCGCCGACGACTGGCGGGCCGAGGCGTTGCCGGTCGGCGACCGCCAGGTCGAGCTGTACACGCTGAAGGCGCGACCGGACGTCCAGCTCGTGTTCGTGAACCTGCCCGAGGACGCCGACCCGCTCCCGCGCGGCGGTCGGGGCACGCTGACGCGGCTGTGGCACGACCGGACCAACGAGCAGCAGGTCGAGAGCGTCGTGCCGGCGCGCGCGGCCGTGCCGAGGGCGTTCACCTACAACCGGGCGGCGGTGGTGGACGTGCTCACCGGCCTGCTCGACCGATTTCACCCGACCGTGGTACGGGTCCAGGACCCCCAGCCGGACCCCCGCTACACCACCAACTGGAAGCCGTTCCACGACCACCCGGACCACGTGATGACGGCGCGGTTCGCGGAGGAGGCCGTGCGGCGGCACGGGGCCGGCGGGCAGCAGCCCCGGTTCGTCAAGCTGAACTACCGGGACTACAACGTCGCCGACACGCCGGTGAACCTCGGCCCCGACCAGCGCAGGGACAAGGCCGAGGTGTTCGCCGACTACGTGCGGCACGACCGGCTGGCGTTCACCACGGGGATCTACGCGGCGTGGCAGGGGCGGATGCGTTACCGCTGGTCACGCGGCCACTCCTGGGTGGGGCGCAACGCGGACGGGCGCCTTCAGGCGTTCGCCGTGCTGGGGCTCGGCGTTTTGAGCTGGCGGCAGCGGGAGGACGGGCGCTGGGACGCGCCCAGCGCGCTGCCCGACGCCGGCGGCCCGCTCGCGCCGTGGCTGTCCACCGCCACCGGGCAGGACGGGCGGCTGCGTGTCTTCGGCCGGCGGCTGGACACCCACGAGATCGTCACGCTGGCCCAGTCCGAGCCCAACGGCGCCTGGGCGCCGACCTGGACCAGCCTCGGCAACCCGAACGCCCAGACCGGTCAGACCCAGCAACGGGACATCGGCGTGCCCACCGCCTTCACCGACGCCGACGGCCGGGTCACGGTCGTCGTGCGCAACGGCGGCGGGGGCGTCAGCGCCCGCGTCCTGGAGGAGCGGGACCGGTGGTTGGAGTGGGACGACCTGGGCGGTTCCGACGTGCAGGACGGCCTCGCGGCGGCGGTGGACCGGGACGGCAGGGCGCAGGTGTTCGGCCACACGCGGGGCGGCATCGCGCACTGGGCGCAGCAACGGCGGGGCGAGCGGATGAGGCTGCGCCCGAAGCTGGGCGACGGGCCGGTCCCGGCGGGCCCGCCGGCGGTGGCGCGGCGGCAGGACGGTCGGCTCGCCGTCGTCTACCAGGCCGCGGACAGCCTGGAGCTGGTCAGCTTCCTGGAGCAGGCCGACGGCCAGCAGTGGCGGAGGGCGGCGGCCAGCGCCCCGACGGCCGGCAGCGGGTGCGCGCCGGCGGTCGTGGCGGGGCGGGACGGGCTGCGGGTCTACCTGCGGGGAAGCTCGGGTCGGGTCGACACGACCACCCTGTCCTCGGCCGACGGTTCCCCGAAGGGGACGGAGGCGGTGGACCGGGCGATCGTGGACTGCCCGGCGGCGGCGACCGACCGGAACGGCGGCCCGGTCATGCTCGGCATCGGCCCGGACGGCCAGCTCGTCACGGACCAGCGGCACAACAACCGCTGACCCACCCAACATCACTCGATCGAAGGATCTTCGACGCCGCACCGCGCCGACCCCGGCAAAACTGTCAGACCCCACCGGAAGAATAAATAATGGGGGTTCCCCCTCTACTAAAGGCTAGAGGGCCACGATCGGGTCACTAAATCGCACCATTGCCCGCACGCTCGCGGAGCCGTTTTCAGCAGCAGCCCCGATTTTCCCCGGATCGCGGGCAAGGATTCGTCGCAATCGAACATCCTCCCGCTTGTTCTCACAAGCCCACCGCAGCGGTAACCGCTCATTCAGGAAAGCCATCTCACTCGCCCCGGGCCACGCTGGGCACGCCGCGTCCAACCCCTCGGCGCAGCGTCCACCCAGCTCGGCACCCTTCCCGCACGGCCGGGCGAACCTCCAGCCATGCACCCCAGAACACGGCCACAACGTCAGACCACACCGGAAGAATAAGAAAAGGGGGCTCCCCCTACTACAGGGCTGTAGGGGCCTCGTCGAGGTCGGTCGGGGCCGCGCGCCGAGCACAAGTCGGACATTCACCCCGAAGATCACTAAACGGGTGGTCCGGGAGTCAGGGGAACACGACAAAAGGGGCGGGCCGACGATCGTGTCGTCGGCCCGCCCCTCGAAGCGGTCGCGTGCCCGCGCGCTCAGAGCACCGAGCGCGGGAACTCCGGCTTCGGGTTGAACCGCACGCCCCGCGCGAGCGCCTTGAGCACGCGCAGTCGCAGCGGCCAGGCCACCCTGCCCTCGCGCATGCCCCGCAGCGCGCGCTGCACCACCCGCAGGAACGCGCCGAAGTCCTCGTGGTGCAGCCGGTAGGACGCCTCGTTGCGGGCGCCGTACTCGAACTTCCAGATGTTGCTGTGGTTGATGTCCGCGAAGTTGACGCCGCGGTTGGTGCCCAGGTCGTGCACCACGACGCTGCGCAGGCACTGCACGCCGGGGCCCGCCTTGCTGAGCCGCAGCGTGTACTCCGCGTCGTCGAACCAGATGAAGTACTCCTTGAGCGGCAGACCGAAGCGGGTCATCGCCCAGCGGGGCACCAGGACCGAGACGAACGAGCAGTACGTGGTGAGCACGCCGTCGACGCCCTTGGCGAGCAGGCGGCCCCAGTCCCAGGTGGTGCCCGGGTTGTTCATCTCGCAGATGTCGCCGTCGGTCCACTTCACGACGGAGCAGGCGTAGGGCAACTGCATGCCCATGGCCTCCTCGGCCTTGGCGTGGCCGTTGACCAGCTCCTCCAACGCGTCCTCGTTGGGGTAGCAGTCGTCGTCCATGATCCAGACGAAGTCGGCGCCCAGCTCGTAGGCCTTGGACATGCCGTGCGCGAAGCCGCCGGCGCCGCCGGTGTTCTCCTCCAGCCGGAGCAGGCGGACGTGCTCGTGCTCGGTGTAGCGGGCCAGCACCTCGGGTGTGCCGTCGGTCGAGGCGTTGTCCACGACCAGCACCCAGTCCGGCTTGCGCGTCTGGGACAGGACGTGGTCGAGGACCTTGGTGACCTTGTCCTTGCGGTTGTAGGTGACGACGACAGCGGCGACGCTGGCTGGGGTGCTCACGTGAGCCATCCTTCGTAGAGGTCGCGGGTCCAGGTACGGGCGTCCGGGAGCTTGGCGAAGGCCTCCGCCTTGACCGCCTGCTCGTCCACCCAGGTCTTGCGCTGGTCCGGCGAGGTCATCATCGCGCGCAGCCGCTCGGCGGCCGTCCGCACGAACGGGAACGGGTGGCGGGGGCAGAGCAGGTCGTCGGCGATCAGCGACGCCTGCGAGCCGACGTCGGTGGACACCACGGGCACGCCGGCGGCGGTGGCCTCGAACGAGGTCAGGGTCAGCCCCTCGTTGTCGGAGGAGATCACCAGCGCGTCGGTCTCGGCCAGCGTGCGGGCCACCGGCTGGTCGGGGCCGCGCACCTCCAGCACGTCGCTGAGGCCCAGCCGGGCGCGGCGCGCCATGACCTCGCCCGCCAGCTCGCCGTCGCCGTGCATGACGAACCGCACCGGGCCGGGCGCGGTCGCCCGCAGCTCGGCCGCGAGCTGGAGGAACAGGTAGGGCCGCTTCTGCTGGGTGAACCGGCCGACGAAGGACACCGTGAACGGGCCGGACGCCTCCTGGGCGCGGCCCGGCCGGTCGATGTCGGCGGTGGTGAGGTTGGCGAGGGTGGCCAGCTCGACCTTGTCCGGCTCGACGCCCTGCCGGCCGATGAGGTAGTCCCTGAGCTGCGGCGAGATCACGTGGTGCTTGTCGATCATGTTCGACATGCGGACCGCGATGTCGACGAAGCCGCCGGTGCGCCACTCCAGGATGTGCAGCGAGTCGACCACCGGGATGTCGGGGCGCACGGACTTCAGCCAGGGCAGCCGCTCGTACAGCCACGTGCAGTGGTGCAGGTGCACGCCCCGGACGTCGTAGGCCGAGAGCAGGCCGTTGAGGAACGCCGACTCCTGCTCGGGGCTGATCGGGTGGGTCAGCGGCACGACCACCGCGTCGTCCAGCTCGGGCCGCTCGATCCACGGGTGGGTGGAGGGGCGGTCGGTGAGCACGATCGGCACCATGCCGGCCTCGCTCGCCATCCGCACCGTCTCCAGGGCCCAGCGCTCGGCGCCGCCCAGCTCCAGCCAGTGCAGGCCGAACAGGACGGCCCGCTTCGTGGACGGCCGGCGGGCCATGGTGCCCCTGGTCAGCCGGACCGGCGCCTTCCTGGGCACGGGCCGGCTGCGGTGGCGGCGCTCGACCACGTCCGTGCGGAACTGGCGGAGCGCGTCGAACTGCACCGGCGCGAGGAACCGCGCCGTGCGCCGCGCCCTGCCGAGCAGGCCGGTGAGCTGGTCGTAGGCCGAGGTGGTCTGCGGGGCGCCGCCCACGTCGACCACGAGGTCCACCAGCCCGTCGGACGGGGAGAACTTGGCCGTGGTGTGCACCAGGCTGCGGACGACCAGCGAGCCGACGACCTCGCGGTCGTCCTTCCAGTCGATCTGGTGGCAGGCGGTGTCCGTCAGGGAGGGGAGCGTGCCGTCGGGACCGCGCAGCACGGTGAACCGGAAGGTCCGGCCCGGCCCGGCGAGCGCGTGGAAGTTCGCGGCGCCCACGAGCAGGCGGCGTTCCCGCTCGTCAAGCAGACCGCCGGCACCATCAAGCCCGATACCGCTCTCGTCGAGCAGCTCGAAGGTCTTGGGAAGCTTCACGTTGTCGGCTTTTTCCGTCACGTCTCTTCGAGGGGGGTTGGGTCGGCGCTCACCGCGAGCGGGAGCCGGAAGCGAAACCGATGCTACAGCCGGACGGCGGGTGTGCTCGGTCACCCCCGGGTTCCCCCGCGGCCGATCACGCCACTCACCTGCGGCGAAGCCGTCGGACCCTCCCCCACCGGCGATCATGGGCCGGCGGGGCCGGGGACGGGGCCGCTCCCCGCCTCCGCGCCCCTGCCTCACCCTGCCGCGTGACAGCGGCGGGCTGGGGCGGGGCGGCCGGGGTCAGAGGACGTCCATCACCCTGTCGGCGACGTGCCGGGCGATCTCCAGGCTGGCGGTCGCCGCCGGTGACGGCGCGTTGAGCACGTGCACCTGCCTCGGCCCCATCTCGAACAGGAAGTCGTCGACGAGGGAACCGTCCGGCAGCATCGCCTGGGCGCGCACGCCCGCCTCGGCCCGCACGAGGTCCTCCTGGCGAACCGCCGGCACGAGCCGGGCCAGGCTGGCGGCGAACCGCCGCTGGGAGAAGGAGCGCAGCACCTCGTCGACGCCGGTGCGCGCGTACTTCCTGGCCAGCCGCCACGAGCCGGGGAAGCGCGCCACCTCGGCGAGGTCGCGGAGGGAGACGTCCCGCCAGCGGTAGCCCTCCCTGCGCAGCGCGAGCACGGCGTTCGGGCCGGCGTGCACGCTGCCGTCGATCATCCGCGTGAGGTGGACGCCGAGGAACGGCAGCGTCGGGTCCGGCACGGGGTAGATCAGGCCGCGGACCAGGTGCCGCCGGTCGTGGCGCAGCTCGTAGTACTCGCCGCGGAACGGCACGATCCGCGCCGCCGGCCGGAGCCCGGCCAGCCGGGCGATCCGGTCGCTGTGCAGGCCGGCGCAGTTGACCAGGGCGTCCGCCCTGACGATCCCGCCGGGGGTCGCCAGTTCGACGCGGCCGCCCCTGCCGCGCACGCCGAGCACCTCGGCGCCGGTCCGCAGCTCAGCGCCCAGCTCGCCGAGGCGTCGCACGAGCGCCTGGCACACCGCCCCGTAGTCGACGATGCCGGTGGTCTCCACCCGCAGCGCGGCCAGGCAGTTCACCTCGGGCTCGTACTCGCGGGCCTCGGCGGCCTCGATCCGCTTGGCCGGGACGCCGTTGGCCTCGGCCCGCTCGGCGAGCACCTGGAGGCGGGGCAGCTCGTCGGGCTCGGTGGCGACGACGAGCTTGCCGCAGACCTCCACCGGAACGCCGTTCTCCTCGGCGAACCGCACCATGGACCGGTTGCCCGCCACGGCCATCCGCGCCTTGTGGGAGCCGGGCTTGTAGTAGAGGCCGGCGTGGATCACGCCGCTGTTGTGGCCGGTCTGGTGGGCCGCCCACGCGGTCTCCTTCTCCAGCACCGTGACGGAGACGCCGCGCTCGGCGGCGAGCTCGTGCGCGACCGCGAGCCCGACGATCCCACCACCGACAACCGCCACGTGCTGCATCCAGCGATCACCCCTGAGCTGCGGTTCATGACCCGGTACCGTGCTGGTCGAGCCTACGGTCCGCCATCGGGCGGCTCCCATCCGCTCCATATACTCGCGTCCGACCAACCCGGGGAGAGGTATGTCCGACAGCAACGCCCAGGGTCCGATCGCCCTCGGTCAGCCGACCGTCGGCGAGGCCGAACTCGCCGCCGTGGCATCGGTGTTCGAGTCGGGCTGGCTGTCCGGCGCCGGCCCCACCTGCCGCGCCTTCGAGGAGCGGTTCGCCACCGTCGCCGGCACGGCGGGCGCGCTGGCGACCAGCAACTGCGGCACCGCGCTGCACCTGGCGCTGCTGACGCTGGGCGTGAAGCCGGGTGACGAGGTCATCGTCGGCGACTACACGTTCCCCGCGACCGGCCACTCGGTGCTGTGGACCGGCGCGAAGCCGGTGTTCGCCGACATCCGCCCCGACATCTGGTCGGCCGACCCCGCCGCCGTCGAGGCCGCGATCACCCCGCGCACCGTCGGCATCATCGCCGTGGACGTGTTCGGCCAGCCCGGCGACTTCGACGAGTACCGCGCCATCGCCGACCGGCACGGGCTGTTCCTCGTCGAGGACGCGGCCTGCTCCGCCGGCGCCAGCTACCGGGGCCGGCCGGCCGGCTCGCTGGCCGACGTGGCCACCTTCAGCTTCCACGGCCGCAAGGGCATCACCGCCGGCGAGGGCGGGGCGCTGACCAGCGACGACGTCGAGCTGGTCGCCAGGGCCCGCAAGCTGCACACCTACGGCATCGAGCCCGCGCTGACGCGTGAGGGCGCGCGCGAGCTGCCGGTGCCGTCCTTCGACGAGCTCGGCTACAACTACCGGATGTCGGACGTGGCCGCCGCGATCATGCTGGCCCAGCTCGACCGGCTGCCAAGCCTGCTCGCCAACCGGCGCCGCGTCGCCCAGGGCTACGCCGAGCTGCTCGGCGACCTGGAGGCGGTCACCCTGCCCGTGGAGCTGCCGGACCGGGTGCACCCGTGGCAGTCCTACGTGGTCACCCTCGCGCCCGGCGTCGACCGGGGCGAGGTCGCGCTGCGCCTGCGGGAGCGCGGCGTGCAGTGCAACTTCGGCACCTACGCCTCGCACCTCCAGCCGCTGTACGGGTCGACGGCGCCGTGCCCGGTCTCGGCGGACCTGTTCGGCCGGCACCTGGCCATCCCCATGCACGCCAACCTCACCGACGACCAGGTGGAGCGGGTCGCCAAGACCCTGCGCGAGGTCGTCACCGAGGTCGCCTCCGCCTCGGCGTAGGCGACCGGCGCCCCACCAGCCTCACCGGAAACGACACGCACCGCACCCGACACACAGGAGCGATCCCCGGATGTCTTCCCGCACCGTCTTCTTCACCGGTGGCGCCGGCTTCATCGGCATGCACGTCGTGCCCATGCTGCTGGAGAAGGGCTACAAGGTCCGCATCTTCGACAACATGTTCCGCGGCGACAGGGACAAGGTGGCCGAGCTGGTCGCCACCGGCGACGTCGAGCTGATCGACCAGGACGTGCGGTACGGCGGCGCGGTGCACAACGCGATGAAGGGGTGCAGCCACGTCATCCACTTCGCCGCGGTGTCGATCAACAAGAGCCAGGCCGACCCGTACGAGTCGATCGACATCAACATGGTCGGCAACCACAACGTGTTCGCGGCGGCCGCCGACCACGGCGTGGAGCGGCTGGTGTTCGCCTCGTCCGCCTCGGTGTACGGCGACCCGAAGAAGCTGCCGATGCACGAGGACGACGAGCTGGACCCGCTGACCCCGTACTGCATCAGCAAGCGGGCCGGCGAGGACCTGCTCGGCTTCTACCAGCGGCGGGCCGACCTGTCCTGGATCGCGCTGCGCTTCTTCAACGTGTACGGCCCCGGCCAGAAGACCACCGCCTACTACACGTCGGTGATCAACCACTTCGTGAACCGGCTGCGCAACGGCCTGCCGCCGGTGATCGACGGCAAGGGCGAGCAGTCGATGGACTTCATCCACGTCCACGACATCGCCAGGGGCACCGTCGCGGCGCTGGAGGCCGAGCGGGCCAACATGGCGGTCAACCTGGGCACCGGCATCGACACCTCGGTCGCCGACCTGGCCAAGATCCTGATCGACGCGGTGGGCGTGGACGTGGAGCCGCAGTTCAACCCGCGCGAGGTCCTGGTGTCGCGGCGCGCCGCCGACATCACCCGGGCCAGGGAGGTCCTGGGCTGGGAGCCCACGATCTCGGTGCAGGACGGCATGACCGACCTGGTCAAGCGGACCATGGCGTCGTGACGTCCCCTGACGGCGTCGGGGTTGGCTGGGACGCCCGGCACGGCATCCCGGCCAACCCCTACAACCCGCACGCCTGGATCATCGGCGAGCCCGAGATCGGCCCCGGCACGTGGATCGGGGCGTTCACCGTCATCGACGGGTCGGGGGGCCTGACCATCGGCGCGGGCTGCGACATTAGCTGCGGCGTGCACATCTACACCCACAACACGGTGCGCCGGTGCGTCACGGGCAGGGAGTACTCCACTGTGGACCGTGCCCCGGTGAGGATCGGCGACCGGGTCTTCCTCGGTGCCAACGCCGTCGTGATGATGGGCGTGTCCATCGGGGACCAGGCGGTCGTCGGCGCGGGCGCGGTGGTGACGAAGGACGTTCCGCCGCGCACCCTCGTCACCGGGGTGCCCGCCCGGCCCACCGCGCGGGTCGTCGTCGACGGCGACGAACTCCGGTTCGACCCGCTTCCCACGGACGCCGAGAAGGGCTGAGTTCGCCCGAACGGCCCCACTGTCGTCGCGCCGAAGGGCGGGCACCGGGTCGGCGCCCGGGTTCTGGTCCGCTCGTCCGCTCTTCGGCGGCGGCGGTGTTGTGGCGGCAGGTCAGGTGTCAGCTCGTCGCTCTGGGTGCCCTTCGCTGTCCAACGGCCCTGGTCGGGTGGCGGCCGGAGTGTCTCCTGGGTGATGCCGGCCTCGGAGTTGTCCACAGTCACCCGATTTCCTCCACAGGTCTGGCGCGCGCCTTGGGGGCCGGGTGGTGGGCCGATAGGCTGGAGCAGGGCTCGCCCCCCAGGGCGGGTGGGGGCTGTACCTGGAGTGGTGCGAGGTTGAGGGCGTCGTGCTCCCTCGCGTTCTCCTGGCCGTGCCCGTGGGACACGGAGAGTGTGCGTCGCGCCACGCGGAGGGCACGGGGAGAGAGATCGCGCCCCATGTACCGTGTTTTTCGGGCACCGAGCCGAACACGGCGCCCCAGCCGCCCGAGGTCCGTGGCGGGGAACAGGTTTCCGGCGAGCCTGTCCGCCAGCACCACGTCGGTGGGCTGGGAGGAAGCGCACCAGCACCGGGAGGTGCTCACGAGCATGGTTGAGGAGGGCACGCAGTGAGCCTGCGTCCGATCACCGTCCTGGCGACCAGCGTCGGCAACGACGGTTTCCCGTCCGTCATCGAGGCGTTGAAGGACAACGGGGAGCGGGAGGTGACGGTCGTCGGGGTGGACGTCCGGGAGTCCGCCACCGGTCTGCACCTCGCCGACCACGCCGCGCTCGTGCCGCTGCGCGACGAGCCGGACGCGCTGGTGGACGCGTTGCTCGACCTCGCGGACCAGCACCGCGCCGACGTACTCCTCCCACTGTCCACTGAGGACCAGCCCTTCTTCGCCGCCCGCGCCGAGTTCTTCCTGGAGCGCGGCCTCCCGGTTGTCACGTCCACTGTGGACGCCATCGCCAACGCCAACGACAAGCTGGCGCTGCTGGAGACGTGCGCGCCCGGCGGCGTCCCGTGCCCGAAGTACGTCCCCGTGCGGACGGTTCCGGAGCTGGAGGCGGGCGCGCGGAAGCTCGGCTGGCCGGAGCGCGGCTTCGTGTTCAAGCTCAACCGCGGCACCGGTGCCCAGGGCGTGAAGGTCGTCGACCCGACGCTGGACCGGATGACCCGGCTGTTCGACCGGGACAACCTGCGCATCCGCTACGACGACCTGATGAGCGGCCTGGCGGAGACGACCGAGCTGCCGCCGGCGCACCTCGCGGAGTTCCTGCCCGGCAAGGAGTACAGCGTCGACGTGCTGTGCGACGACGGCCGCACCCTCGTGTCCGTCGTGCGGGACCGGCTGGCCACCCTCTACGGCCTCGCGACCCACTCGGTGGTGGTCGACCTCCCGGCGGCCGCGGAGGCCGCCGAGCAGGTGGTCCGGCTGCTCGGGCTGAGCCACGTGGTCAACGTGCAGTTCCGCTGCGACGACGCGGGCGTGCCGCGCCTGCTGGAGGTGAACCCCCGGATCCCGGGAACCATCGGCCTCTCCGTCGCGGCCGGCGTGAACATGCCGTACCTGGCGGTGAAGCAGGCGTTGGGCGAGGAGTTCGCCGTGCCCACGCCGAAGATCGGCACCGAGCTGCTGCGGACCTGGCGGACGGTGGTGCCGACCCGCCGGGTCGAGCCGCGATGAGCCGGCCGGCCCTGTTCGACCTCGACGGCACCCTGGTCGACCTCGCCGCGCCCCGGGACGACCTGGAGGCGCTGCGGGCGGGGCTGCGCGCGCTCGCGGAGCGCGAGGGCGTTCCCCTGGACCACTTCGGGATCTTCCCGATGTACCGGGCGCTCAGCGTCGCCGGGCGCGGTGTCGCCGAGGCCAGGGAGTTGATCGACTCCTACGAGGTGCGGTGGGCCCGGGCGACCGCCCGCGCGCTGACCTCCGACGACGCGCTCGGCAGGCTGCTGGCCTCCGGGGCGCCCGTCGCGCTGGTCACCAGCAACGGTCGGGCGTGCGTACGGGCGTTGCGCGAGGCGGGGCTGCTGCCGGGCGCGTTCCCCGTGGAGATCACCCGTGACGAGTGCGGGCTGTTGAAGCCCGATCCGGAGCCGGTCCGCCGCGCGGTCACGGCCCTGGGCGACGTGGCGGACGGCGACGAGCTGCCGTTCGTCGGGGACAGCAAGGCGGACCGCGAGGCCGTGGCGGCCTACGCACGGGTGTGGGGACGCCCGCCGGTGCGGTTCGTCCCGGTGCGTGAGGGCACCGGAGCGGTGGAGCCGGCACGGTCGATCGACGCCGTGCTGGCCGACTTGGCCGGAACGAGCTGAGGGGAAGTCATGACGACTGGGTCTCCGTGGGGGGCGTTGGCCTCCGAGAGACGGTTCGCCGTCACCGCCGACCAGGACTGGGCCCCGGAGTGGGCCACCGAGGTGATGCTGGAGTGGGTGCGGCGGCTGGACGTGCCGCTGCACGTGTTCCAGACGAACCCGTCGCCGGCGCTGGACCGGGCCGCCGAGGAGGGTCTGGTCACCCGGGGCTGGCACCCCAACTTCTTCCCGGGTTCCACGCACGGCGACGACGAGCCGTCGGTGGTCCGGCACATGGCCGAGTTCCTGCCCGGGGTGCGGACGGTGCGCACCCACGGGTTCCGGGAGAGCTACCTCGCGTTGACCGAGTTGGCCAACGCCGGGATCCGGTTCGACTCCCAGTTCCCCTCGGCGTTCTCGGGGCATCTGGTGCCGTCGGTGCACGCCAGCGGCATCGTCCGGCTGCCGGTGTACTTCGAGGACGACGTGTGGATGCGGATGTTCCCCGACTCGGGGCCGGAGCTGGGCATCACGCCGTTGCGCGCGACCCTGGCCGCCCCCGGCCTGAAGATCCTCAACGTTCACCCGATCCACCTCGCGCTGAACAGCCCCAGCATGGCCTTCTACGACTCGCGTCGGTCGGGCATCTATGGGGAGGGCGCGGACCCGGCGGCGTTGGCGCACGACGGGTTCGGTGTGCGCGACGTGGTCACCGCGATCATCGACGCGGCCCGGGCCGACGGTGAGAAGTGGCGGTCGTTCGAGGACCTCTGCGACGAGGCCGCCGCGATCGTGGACAGCCAGGACACGCTCGCGGTGCTGCCCTCGGCCTGAGCCCGTGCCGTCCGGGTGGGTCCGCGGTCGACCGTGGACCCACCCGTCGTCGTCTCCGGCCCTGTTCGGCGCGCGCTACCGGAGGGCCAAATCGAACACGTTCCTCAGGATTCGCCGGGCGGCGGCGTCGTAGGGCAGGGCGCCGTTGAAGGACATGGAGCTGGCGCTGAAGACCCAGCCCCCGTTGTTCTTGGGGAAGAACAGCATGTCCGCGCCGCCAGCGGGGTTCTCGCCCCGCGCGATGACCTCGACTCCCGGCACCCCTGACGCGGGGACCGCGTCGACCTCCCAGCCGCTCGCGGCCCCGTTGTAGGCGACGGCGCCGAACCTGTCGCCGGGACGCAGCCCGGTTCCGGCGAGCAACGGGTGGTCCGCGACGACGCGGTAGGGGTGGAAGTCCATGTAGGCCGGGGACAGGATTCCCCCGATGATCTGGGACTCCGACAGGCCGAGCGCGCCGAGGATGTCCCGGTCCCCGTTCTTCGCCCGGTGGATCGCGGCCGTGTGCCCGGCGTGGAAGCTCATGCGCTCGTAGAAGCCGTTCCCACCGGTGTAGATCAGGCGACCGCCGGCGTCGAGGTAGTCGACGACCCGCTGACGCATCGTCTCCGACCAGTACTCGGGGTGCGTGCCGAGAACCAGCGCCCGGTACCCGCCGAGCCAGTCGCCGTCAGCGTCGAGATCCGCGTCGACGTAGCAGTCGTAGTCCACGCCGTTGGAGTCCATCCACCGCAGGAGGAGCAGGTCGCTGTAGAGCGTGTGGCTGATCCGGCCGGCGGGCTCGATCTCGGTGGACGTGCTCGGCCGCAGGAAGGTCACCAGGCGTTGGCGTCCGTCCTCCCCCACCGAGTACTGGTTGTGGCCGCCCCACATGTTGTAGGCGTTGTAGGTGTTCGTCGGCATGAGGAACGCGCACCGGGCGCGGGGGCCGCTCGGCCGCACGACGAACGGCACGTCGTACCGCAGGTTGGCGGGCCCCGTGAGGCGCAGCGCGTAGACCCCGGAGGCCCAGTCGGCGGGCACCGTCAGGCCGATCGTCTCCGGCCAGCCGCATCCCCGCTCCCGGTAGGCCTCGGGCAGGAGGTGGAGGGCACGGGGCACCTGGTGCGGGCCGCCCACCGCCGTGGGTTGGGGGACTCCGGTGAGGCGCAGGACCGAGCCGGTGACGCCGTCGTGGGTGGTGGAGACCGAGAAGCCGAGGTGCTGGCCCGGCCGGACCGACCAGGCGCTGGCGTACCCCTGTAAGGCGCCGGTGCGTTCGACGGAGAAGCCGGTGCTGACCGCGAGCCCGTTGCCGCCGTTGGCCCAGTTGGGCTTCCCGTCCGCGGCCACGGTCGTCGCGTTGAGCAGGCGGTACCACATGAGGGTGTCGTCGTCGCCGGGCCGCGGTGTGCGGTCCACGGCGACGGCGTAGACGACGCCGGTGTCGTCGCTGAAGACCTGCTTGTGGACGCCGTCTCCCCAGCCTCCGCCGATCTCGACGGCGGTGCCGCCGTGGTCCCACCGGTCCTTCGCGGCGTCGTGGCGGTACCAGTGCAGGGCTCCGCCCTGGAGCACCCCGAAGATCACGCCCTCCGGGCCGGCCGTGAGGTGTTGGTAGGGCTTGAACCCGGCGCCGGCGCCGCCGATCCGCACGCCCGAACCCCCGTTGGCCCAGGCTTTCCCGCCGCCACCGCCGTCACCGGCCAGGTACTGGTACCGCCACAGGCCGCCGTCGACGTCGACCCCGTAGATCACACCGTCCCAGCCGCCGAACAGCCGGGGGAACCGGTCGAAGCCGGTGCCGATGACGGGTCCGGCGCCGTTGACCCAGCGGCCCTCACCCGTCGCGAGGTTCGAGACCTCGTACCGGTACCACCGGATCGTCCCGTCCGCGCCGCACGCGAAGATCTGGCCGTCCGCCGACGCGAGCACCGTGCGGAACTGGTGGAAGCCGGCGCCGATGGGACGACCGCCGTCGGGCGCCCAGCGGGAGCCGCCCGTGGCCACGTCCAGGTGTCGGTACCACCGGAGTTCGCCGTCGGCCTGGACGGCGTAGAGGATTCCCCGCCCACCGCACAGGAGTTGGAGGAACCGCTGTCGCGGGTCGTAGCGCGGCCCCTCCGCGACCGCCGTACCGGCGGAGAAGGAGGGTAAGAGGGTCGCGGCGCCCAGAAGGGCGGCGCCGCGCAGCACCTGGCGACGGCCCACACCAGGATTCGAGTTGTGCGTCACTTTTTCTCCACACGACAGTGGCGGGGCCGGGCGCACCCCGGGAGGTCCGCCCAGCCCCGCACCGGAAACAGGAGGAAGAAGGTGGATCAGAGGATTCGGTCGTACCCGCGCCAGTCGCTGCCCGGCGTCTCGACCCGCGTGGTGAACGGAATGCCGTTCGGGTCGCTCTTGGAGTTGTTGGGGTAATACCAGAGCTTCCCGTCGAGATCGACCCCGACGAGGTCGGCGTGTCCGTCGCCGCTGTAGTCGCCGGCCGCCACGCCGCCCATCCAGTTCCAGCCGGAACCGATCTTCGTTCCGCTGGTGAACGGGACGCCCTTGTTGACGACGATCCCGTTCACGTAGTACCAGAGGTCGCCATTGGCGTCCGTGGCGAGGATGTCCGCGTACCCGTCACCGCTCACGTCGGCGGCGATGATGCGCGTGAAACCACGCCAGTCGCCACCGATCGCGACTCCGCCACCGAACGGCTTGTGCTCCGGGCCATTGATGTTGTTCGGGAAGTACCAGAGCTTGCCGTCGGCATCGACCGCCAACGCGTCCGCGTACCCGTCACCGGTGACGTCCGCGGCGGCCACCAGGCGGAACTTGTCCTCCTTCCAGTCGGGACCGCCGACGGCAACCGCCTTCTCGAAGGGGTGGCCGGTGTAGATGATCCCGTTCATGTAGCACCACAGCGTGCCGTCCGACGACGTCGCCAACAGGTCCGCGTGGCCGTCGCCGCTCACGTCTCCCGCCACGACACGCTGATGCGTGTGCCACATGGAGTTGTCGAACGACACCGAATAACCCGGACCGAACGGCAGCCCGTTGTTCCCGGGGCTCTTGATGTTGTTCGGGTAGTACCAGAGCTTCCCGTCCCGCGTCGTCGCCAGGACGTCGGCGAAACCGTCACCACTGACGTCGGTTCCCGGGTTCCCCCTGGTCCGGTGGTCCCACAGGGCGTTGGCGATCGTGACGGCGTCCTCCGTCTGTTTCGCGTACTCGCCCTTGAGATCACTTCGGGGACGCTGGACGTCGGCCGCGACCTGGCCGATGGGCAGGGACGTCCACGAGTTGTTCGGGAAGAGCCGCTGCATCTCGTTCAGAAACGCGTTGGTCGCCCAGACCGGGTCCATCCGTTGCTCATACGACC
>NZ_JAMTCP010000007.1 GCF_024171885.1 Streptoalloteichus tenebrarius
GGCGCTGGTGCCCACCCGTTGGCGAGGCGGGTGTAGGGATACCAGCGGCCGTCGCAGCCATGACGCAACTGGACGTTCTGACCGTCGTAGGTGATGCAGTTGGCCTCCAGATGCGGGGTGCCCCCGGGACCGCTGCGAACATTCTCGATCGACTCGGCTGCCTTCCGCAGGATGTCGGGGGCGACGGTGACGGGGTAGAGGGTGGTGAGGACGCCGTTGACGCCCCGAAGGCGTGTCACCCGTTGTTACCGATAGCTGGTGGATGGGTGCGCGGTCCCCCACGCAGTCCGGAAGCAGCGGGCCTTCACTGTGGCCTGCGGCGGATGCGAAAGCCCGGAGGGCACGGCGACGGCGGCCACCCGGGCCGGCCGCCGTCCTGCGGCGCGGGGACGTTGACCTCCTCGCAGACCTGGATCTTGCCGCCACCCAGCTCGGCGACCTCGCGCACGGCCACCCTGACCGCGCGGGCGAAGCCGTGGGGGTCGGCGCGGTCGCTGCCGTACCCGGCCACGAGGTCGACGACCCGGCCCTCTCCCATGTAGGGGCGAGGACTGACCGGCGTCGGCGGGTGGACCAGCTCGCCGTCCCGTCCGTAGCTGCGGTAACACCGGACGTAGAACCTGTCCGCGCCGCCAGCCAACTCCCGGAGCGCGGCGGCGGTGCGGGCGACGTCCTCCGGGGGGACGTCGACGAACGTCTCGAAACGTTCGAGGTCACGGTCCACCACACCCGGCCAGACACCGAAGGTGATCACAGGACACTCCTGTTCGTATACGAGTAGTTCAGGACCCGACGGTACTCGTATACGAACACCGCGCGCTACCCTGACCCCGTGCCGCAGAACGCCATGGACAACCCGCTGGTCCTGCCGATGCTCGGTCTGCTCGCGGAGAGCCCACGCCACCAGTACGCGCTGCTCACCGAACTCCGGGCCCGGTACGCCGTCCTCAGGGCGAAGACGTCCACGGTCTACACGCTCGTGCGGACCCTCGCGCGGCACGGCCTCGTCACCCTCGACGAGGCGGCGGACACGGCGGAACGCCAGGAGGTCCGCCTGACCCAGGCCGGGCTCGACGAACTCCGGCGGCGTGTGGAGGCGCACCTGCTGGACGGCGACCCCAACGCGGACCCGAAGTTCATGATCGCCCTGGCCTACCTCGGCGCGCTCGCCCCCGCCAGGGCCGTCGAGCTGCTCAGGGAACGCGCGCGGAACCTCCGGGCGGACCTCCGCTCCGTGACCGACGTGCTCGACCGGCCCGACCTCCGGGAGCTACACATGATCGAGGCGCACTTCCTGGCGTCCCGCCTCCGGCACGACGCCGCGTGGCTCACCCGCCTGGCCGACCGCATCGAGACCGGCGACCTCGAATGGCCCACCCCCGACCAGTGACCTACAGGCCCACCTCCAGCGAAGAGGTCGAACGGCCAGCCGCTGGGATTCCGCCAGGACACCACCGGTCCGGTGCGACCTCTCCCCCACTGACGTCCACATTGGACGGCAAACCCCCGCGGACCGATCGCGGGACCCCACCGACACGTGACCGGTCCCCGGCGGAGGAACTCGACCGGGGACCGGGACATGACTGGACACGGCGGCGAGGTGGCGCTCCCTGACGGGAGCGCCACCTGCCGGTTCCTCTTTCTCTTCTCTCCTTACAGCGTCAGCAACACCCGCACCGGGACCCGACTGTCGGACAGCGGGCGAACCGCCATCCGCAACAGGGCCAACGGGTTGTCGTCACCCGCGATGCGGTTGACGCTGAGTTCCCCGCACTCCAGACAGTGGTGGATCAACATCCACTCACCGTCGGGACGGACCGAGAGGCCCATCGCCTCCATCCGACCGCGACAGTCCGCGTCCCGGTCTCCCGGAATGCGACGGTCGACGTGCAGGCTGGTCAGGCAGTGCGGGCAGTGGTTGCGGTGCGCCGTGCCGGGTGCCGACAGCGGCACGTCGAGACGGCAGCCCACGCAGCGGAACGCGTCCGTGTGGGCGCTGCCGCGCCGGTCCGGCAGGTCCTTGGCCCGTTGTGGTCGGCGGTCGGTGCGCCGAACCTTCCGTCGTGGCAAGGGATTCTCCCCTCTCCCCGTTCTCGTCGCCCACCGACGTCACAGGGCGCCGAAGGCTTCGAGCGGGAACGGGGGCTGGGCGAGCGGCCGGACGGCCAGGCGCATCAGGATCAGTTGGTTGTCGTCGACCTGTGCGCGGTTGGCGGTCAGCTCGTCGCAGCGGACGCAGCGGTGGATGACCATCCAGTCGCCGTTGCGCAGCACCGCGATGGAGATCGGGGTCATGCGGGACTGGCACTCGGACGGCCCGCCGTCGACCTGGTCGAGCACGTGGCACGAGTGCAGGCAGCTCGGGCAGTGGTTGCGCCGGTGGCCGTCCGGCGTCAGCGCGGTCACCGCGAGGCCGCACCAGACGCAGGTGAACGTCTCGGTCCGCAGGAAACCGCTGGGGTTGGAGGAAGAGGACGAGTTGGTGGTGGACACCCGGAGACACTCCTAGCCGAATTCTCGTACACGGGTACGGGTTCAGGGGCCGGAGCAGGCCGAGCGTTCCTCACGGAGGACGAGGCGGAGTCACCCCGAGAAGGCGTCGGGAAAGCCGACGCACGGGGGTGGCCCGAGTCGCACCGGGAGGTGTCAGATGCCAGGAACGCCGTCAGCGTTCGAAAGCGGTCATTCGCGGTGGCAGGACACGTCGAGGGTGCGGTTGTGAGGCGCGCTCGGCGCGAGCCGGGACATAAACCGACCACCTTCTCGGGCGTGGGTGCGCCCGCGTGAGTTCGCTGCCAGGGACAGCGGGAACGTACCCACGCCGGTTCGGCCGCCGCCAACCATTTTTCGTCAGCGTCAGCGTCAGCGTCAGCGACAGCGACAGCGTCGGCGTCAGCGTCGGTGTCAGCGTCAGCGTCGGTGTCTGTCGCGGAAGTCGTTCCGTCGCCTCACCGACGGCGCTTGCCGGTGGCGGGCCTGTCCGCCTGCTCCGCCGGCTCCGCCGGCTCCGGAACGGCGGCCGTGCCGAGGGCGGCGGTCAGGAGGCTGGTCAATGTGTCGTAGACGCGGTCGAGGTCCACCGTCTTCGGGGAGATGCGCCACTGCTGGTGAATGCCGGTGATCGCGCCCAGCAGGACGACGGCGAGGTCGTCGGTGGTCATGCCGGCGGGAAGCGTGACCGGGTCGAGCCGGGCGGCCAGGTGGGCCCGCATCGTGTCCTGGAGCTGGGCGTAGTGCGCGTGCAGCGGCGAGTCGGGCTCGACGGCCTCGGCGATGAGGGTGATGAACAGCCGGGTCGCCGGCTGGCGGGTGAAGTCCCTGGCCTGCGCCAGGGCCTGGCCGAGGGCGTCGGGTCCGGGCTCCTGGGTGGTCTCGACGCGCCGGAGGGCGTCGACCAGGTGCTCGACCACGGCCTCCAGCAGCCCCTCCTTGTTGCCGAAGTGCCAGGGGATGGAGCCGCGGCTGATGCCGGAGCGCTCGGCGATGTCGGCGAAGGTCGTCTGCCGGTAGCCGCGCTCGGCGAACAGCTCGGTGGCCGCCTCGATCAGGATCGCGCGGCTCTCCCGCGTGGTCTGCGCCCGTCGTCCCGCCACGACGCCCCTCCTCCACCTCGGTTCCTGACGGCTCAGCATAGAACCGACCACCCGTTCTTCCATTGGCCAAGCGGCATGCTCTATGTTGGCCAACACAGAGATCTCTGTCAGCCAACACAGAACTCGACTGAGGGGTGGAGACCATGCGGTGGGTGACCTACGACGCCGGACGGGGCGTGCGCACGGGTCTGCTGGTGGACGACCGGATCCACGCGGTCGCGGAGGGGGTGTCGCTGGTCGACCTGGTCGCGCACGGCCGGGAGGGCCTGGAGCAGGCGGGCCGCGAGGCGACGGAACGGCCGGCGGAGGTCGTGGCGCTGGAGGAGGTCCGACTGCTCCCGCCCATCCCCCGGCCGCCGTCCGTGCGCGACGCGCTGTGCTTCCTGGACCACATGCGCAACTGCCAGCAGGTGATGGGAGGCGGGCGCACGCTGTCCGAGGCCTGGTACGAGATCCCGGCGTTCTACTTCGCCGCCCCCTCCAGCCTGGTCGGCCCGTACGACGACGTGCCGCTCGCGCCGGGCAGCGCGTGGTTCGACGTCGAGTTGGAGATCGCGGCGGTGATCGGCGCGGGCGGTCGCGACCTGACCCCGGAGCGGGCCGAGGAACAGATCGTCGGCTACACGATCTACGGGGACTGGTCGGCGCGGGACCTCCAGGTGCACGAGGGCGCGCTGCGGATCGGCCAGGGCAAGGGCAAGGACGCGGCGACCACCCTCGGGCCGTGGCTGGTCACCCCGGACGAGCTGGAGCCGTTCGAGCGCGACGGCCGGCTCGACCTGGCGGTGGAGTTCGCGGTCAACGGCAGGACGATCGGCGTCGGATCCACCGGGGCGATGGACTGGACCTTCGCCGAGGTCGTCTCCTACGTCTCCCGGGGCGTGGAGCTGCGGCCCGGTGACGTGATCGGCTCGGGCACCGTGCCCACCTGCACGCTCATCGAGCACTTCAGCCTCATGAACCCCGGGGACTTCCCCGGCTGGCTGCGGCCGGGCGACGTGGTCACCCTCGCCGTGGAGGGTCTGGGCAGGACCCGGCAGACCGTGGTCGCCGCGCCCGACCCGGCCCCGCTGCCGCCCCGGCCCAACCCGGACCGACGGGCACGCGCGCCCCGGGTCAACCCGGCCACGTCCCGGTTCCCCTACGAGCGAGGCCTGCACCGGGTCGGCCAGGACGTGTGGGCCTGGCTGGAGCCGGACGGCGGCTACGGGTGGAGCAACGCCGGCCTGGTCCGGGGCGACGGCGCGTCACTGCTGGTCGACACCCTCTTCGACCTGCCGATGACCGAGCGGATGCTGACCGCGATGGCCGAGGTGACCGTCGGAGCGCCCATCAGGGACGCCGTGCTGACCCACGCCAACGGCGACCACACCCACGGCAACCAGCTCCTCGACCCCGACGTCCGGATCATCGCCGCCGCGGGGACCGCGCGGGACATGCACCACGAGATGCCCCCGGACTCGATGGTCATCTCGCAGGTCATGGACCTCGGCCCCGTGCTGACCCCCTACATGCGCGAGCGGTTCGCGCCGTTCCGCTTCGCCGGCATCCAGCTCCGTCTGCCGGACGAGACCTTCGAGGACCGGCTCACCGTGGACGTCGGCGGCCGCGAGGTGCACGTGATCAACCTGGGTCCCGCCCACACCAGCGCCGACTCGGTGGTGCACGTGCCCGACGCCGGGGTGCTGTTCGCCGGCGACCTGCTGTTCATCGGCGGGACCCCGGTCGTGTGGGCCGGGCCGATCGCGAACTGGATCGCGGCCTGCGACGCGATGATCGCGCTTGACGCGCCCACCGTCGTCCCCGGCCATGGCCCGGTCACCGACCCCGACGGCATCCGCGCGGTGCGCGACTACCTCGCCCACGTCGTGGAGCAGGCCGACGCCGCGTACGCTCAGGGGCTCAGCGCCGCCGAGGCCGCCGCCCGGATCGACCTGGGCGAGTACGCGACCTGGCTGGACGCCGAACGCGTCGTGGTCAACGTCCACCAGCGGTACCGGGAACTCGACCCCACCCTCCCCCAGCCCAACCAGATGGAGCTGATGGCGGCGATGGCGCAGTGGGACGCCGACCGGGGCCGCTGACCGGCGCCGCTGACCGAGGCCGCTGACCGGCGCCCCTCAGTAGGGGTGACCGACGCTCTTCAGTAGGCGTGACCGACGCCCCTCGGGACGGGTGACCGGCGCTCCCCGGTTCCCGTGACGGACGCGAACGGGTCCGCTGCCGTGCTGGCAGCGGACCCGTGGCGTTCCCGATGATCTCGGCGTGGCGGCCCGGCCGGACATCCCCGGCCGTTCGCCGCTCACCACATCGGCGTGTGCAGGGGGATCGTGATCTGCTTCAGCCAGGTGCGGGTGGTGAAGTCGCGGGCCTTGATCACGACCGCGCGGTGCGACACCTCGACCTGGAGGCCCTGGTTGAACGCGCCGCCGAGGGACACCTCGCCACCCTTGCCGTCGTCGGCGTAGCCGACCTGCACGGCGGCGGTGTTGACCACGGTGAAGCCTTCGAGGTTGCCGGTACCCGGCACCACCCGGCGCACCACCCAGTCGGACAGGTTGAGGTCCCAGTGCGTGTGCCCGGAGAACAGGAACACGTCCGGGTGGCGGCCGAGGATCGACAGCAGCCGGTCAGGTTGCAGGTAGTCGGACCGGTAGAGCTTGTTGTGCGTGCCGGAGACCGTGTTCGGCAACGGGTGGTGGGTCAGCACCATCACCGGCTTGCGGCGACCCGCCCAGTAGCGCAGCCGCTGCTCCAGCCAGGTGAACTGCTGGTCGCTGATCCACACCTCGTCCCACAGCTTCGGGTCGTGGTACTTGGCGTAGCGCTCGGTGCCGAGGCAGAGCACCGGAATCCCGCCGAAGGAGGTCTCGGTGTAGACCGTGTTCCGCCCCGCGAACCGGAAGAAGCCGCGGAAGAGCGAGTCCTCGGTCGTGCCGTTGGGCCAGGTCTCCTGGGAGAGGGTGTCCGGGTCCCGCCACTTCGGCACGTAGAACTCGTGGTTGCCGATGGCCCAGGCGACCTCGCGCGGATGCGGGTGCCGGTCCAGGGTCTTGCGGACCTCGGCGTACTCGAAGTCGTAGCCGCGCGGGGTGATGTCGCCGGCGACGCCCAGCCCGGCGCTGCCCGGGTTGATCGCGGCGAGGTCGTCCAGGGCGCGCCCGAAGTCGGCGAGGTCGCCCTGGATGTCGCTGATGACGTTGAACCGCACGACCGGTCCCGTCACGCCCCCGTGGGGTGGGGTCGTCGCCCGCGCCTCCGCCTGCCCCGCCACCAGTGTCGTGGCCGCCGCGCCGCCGGCTGCCATCATGAACGCCCTGCGATCCATAGCCCGAGCAACTCCTCACGTCCCGCGTCTGACGCGCAACGTAGGCAGGCCACCCCGAGCGATCATGACTTCCGGCTTGCCCTGACGTGTACGCCCGCCGAACATCCACCCCGACCGACGTGGTCGACGTGAGCGGCGCTCGCCGGGTGTTCGCCAGGTGCTCGCCGGGTGGTTGCCGGTCCTCGCGGCGCGGGGCGCACGGGCTGGCGCCGGCGGTCAGCTCCTGGCGTGGCGGAGCCGGAGGACCACCCCGCTGCGGGGCCGGGTCAACACCCGGGACAGGTCGAAGCCCAGGTCCTGTGGCGGAACCGTGAACGGCAGCCGCGCCAGGGCGCGCACGGCGACGGTGATCATCGTGAGCGTGACGCTCTCGCCGGGGCACCGGTGACCGGTGCGGACCTCGCCGCCTCCCTGCGGCACGAGCGCGTCCGGATCGACGTCGCCGGTCAGGAACCGGCTCGGGTCGAAGCGGTCGGGGCTCGGCCACCGGGTCGCGTCGTGCAGGGTGCCGTACACGTCGAGCACCACCAGCCCGCCGCGCGGCACGGGCACGCCGAGGACGTCCTGCCGCTCCCTGGCGCGGGCGGGCAGGACCGGCACGAAGGGGTAGAACCGCCGGACCTCCTGCGCGAACGCCGCGAGCGCGGCCTCGTCCCCCTCCGCGATGCGGTGGCGCCACTCGGGGTGTTCGTGCAGCGCCCTGCCGGCGAAGGCCACGAACCACGCGACCGCCACGGTGGGGCGCACGACGTTGAGCACCGCCGTCGCGGCGACGCGCTCGGGCAGGAGCCGCCCGTCGTGGTCACGGGCGGTGGCGGCGGCGTGCAGCGCGGTGCCCGGCTCCGGGCGGATCCGCCCCGCCCGCGTGCCGCGCACCAGCCGCCTCGCCCACCGGCCGAGCCGCAGGCGGGCCAGGACCGCACGCGCGTACGCGGGTCCGGGGACCGCGAACCCGTCGAGGACGGCGGTCAACTGCCGGGCGCGGCGCGGCAGGTCCTCCGGCGCGACCGGCACCCCGGCCCACGGGAACACGGAGGCGGCCAGCACCCGCACCGCCTCGTCGAAGAGCACGACGTGGTCGCGCTCCGCCCAGTGCCGAACCACGCGCTCCCACTCGCGCTCCGCGCGTTCGCCCAGCGCCGCGACGGCGTCCTCGGTGAGCAGGTCGAGGTACATCGCCTTGCGGTGGTGGTGCTCGGCGTCGTCCAGCCCGTGCACGGTCCCCGGGCCGAACAGCAGGAGCTTGATGGGCGCGGGAAGCGAACCCTGACGTCGCAGCCGGGGATCGTAGAAACGTCGCACGCCGGCCGGTCCGCCCACGACCACGGCTTCGCGGCCGAGCAGTCGGGTGGGCGCGGCGTCAGCCGTACCTCGGAACCGACGCGCCCACGGATATCCCTGACGAACCAGCTCCAGCGTGCGATCAATCCTCATGCCGTTCGGACTACCCGACTACGCGGAAGGTATTCCCCCCGTTGCCGTACCGAAAGCGGTCCGACCCAATCCCTGACGAATCTCGGGAATGGCGGGAACCGTCCGGAGGGCCACCGCCGCGCCTCGCCCGCCGAGCATGTCGGTTCCCTGGACGAGCCGAACCGCTCCGACGACGAGGCTCCGGTCCGGGGGCGGCAGTGGCGGGTCGTAGTCCCGCCAGCCACAGCCCTCGCACACCCGCACGGACCGCCCCACGTTGCCGGGGGTGGTGGGCAGTGCGGGAACGGCGGGCCCGAACCGGTGGTCCGTCACCAGCCGGCCCGCGTCGGGCCGCCAGGTCAGGCACCCCACCGTCCGTAGGCAGGAGGGGCACGAGGCGTCCGTCAGGTCGTCGGCGACGTACCAGCCGGCGAGGCGGGCGAGCGCGACGAGGTCGGCCAGGGCCGGCATCCAGTCCTCGCCCAGGACGACGCGGACGCGGGGCACCGGAGCGCGTTGCGTGTTGCCGCAGCCGCAGAGCAGTTCGAGGGCGGCCTGCGCGGAGATCACGCCGGTGGGCGACACGGCGGCCTCACTCCCCTGGTCGTCGGGTCGTGGTGGCATTCGCATGACCGGGAGACGACGGGGGTACGCGAGGCTGACGCGGTTTCCTCCACCGGGGTGGGCGATCGCGACCGCGATCACCCGGACGGCGTCATGTTCGCCCTCGCCCCGCCCCCGCGGTCCACGCGACGAACCCCGCATCGACCGTCCTCTGTGGACAGAGAAGGGCATGCGTGCGCGCGAGGTTTGGGAACAGCGCTGGACAACATCGTTTTCCTTGGCTGGCGGGCGACTCATCGTTCCCGCTACCGCCGTCGGGGGCGGACCGCGTCCGGGGGCACGTAGAGGCTCACCTGCACCGACCGCCGCCGGTCGGCGCTCCTGATCGCACAGCTCACGAACGCGACCCACGACCCGTTGCTGGACCGCGTCCAGTGGTGCAGCGACCCCTCGACCACGGCGCCGAAGTCCCAGCCGTCGACCAGGCGGTGCGCGTTCCCGCGCGCGGCCAGGCTCGGGTACACCCGGGCCAGGTTGACGACCACGGGCGTCGGGGGGCGACGCACCACCAGGCAGCCCCCGGGCTGGGCGGGCAGGGCCGGTGGCGGGGTATCGAACACATGTTCTAGTATGGCTCTCGCACGGGGCCCGTGCGAGGTGGGGGCCGGGTCTGGGGAAGAGGCCCGGCCCCCGCCACACCTCCCGGCGACCGACCCTCGCCACCCCCTGCGGCGTGAACCGGCCAGGACACCCCGACTGGCATGCTTCTCCCCCACCCCGGTCACTCCACCTCCACTCAGGAAAACGCGTCAGAACAGCGCATGTCGAAACAGGGACAAGAACGCGCGCGCGGTTTTCTCGGACAGAATCCGGACAGAAACATCGGCCGACGCGCGGAACGTGTGCGACCGAAAGACGGGTCGCGACGTCGAGGGTGGACAGGCAAGAACCCCAACCGTATGCTGCGCGAAGCCGTTCGGGGAATTCAGTTGCCTGAAGGGATCGCGATATGGGAATCCGCCGCCCGCCTTCCCCCGGCCGCACACCGCGAGGAAACCCCGGCGAGCCCGTCGTTCCCGGTTTCGCACCCGAGCTGACCTTCGCGCTTCTGCGCCCGCGCGTGCCGCACGCGGACAACCTGCCCCGACTGCTGCACCCCGTCACCTCGGGGACGCGCACGCCCGCGCAGGCCGCGGACATCATTCGCCGCAACCGGGCCGTGTTGTTGGCGGAATCCGCGCTGCGGCGGTGCGGAAACCATCCCGTCGTCACGGAACTGCTGGCCGAACTGGCCCCGTTGTCGGCCGAGCGGCGTCGCAGGAGCGCGACCATCGACCGCTCGTGCGCGCTGCTGGACGAGCTGGCCCGCGGCCTCGGCGTCGGCGTCTGGGGCATCAAGGGCCTGTCCAGCCGCGTCGGCTACCCGGAGCCGGCGCTGCGGGAGATGCGGGACGTCGACGTGTCGGTTCACGGCCGCGACGAGGCGTTCGCCCTCGCGCGGGCCCTGCGCGGACACGGCTTCGTCACCGACACCGGCGAGCTGCCGTGGCTCAAGGCCGACCGGCACGGCGTCCCCTACGGCCAGTACAAGCTGACCGGACCGGACGGGTTCGCGGCGATCGACCTCCACTTCGGCCCCGGTTACTCCACCGGCCACTGCGGGCTGCTCCCGGTGCCCCCGCCCACCGCTCCCGGGCTGACCCCGCTGCCACAGGTGGACAACCTGCGGCCGATGTTGGGCAACAGCGGCGGTGACATCCACATCACCGTCAAGGACGTCAACGACCTGTGGGTCGTGGCGGGCGCGATGTCCGACGACGAGGCGGCCGCCGTCGTCGCCGACGCCCGCGCGGCGGCCCTGGACGGCCACCTGGCCGCGATCGCCGGGGTCGCGCTCTCGGTGTCCAGAGTGGACGAACGACGGCGCGAGGTGCTCTCCGCGTTCGCGGGCGGGCGGGAACGGCGGGCGGAACGACCGGTGCTCGCGACCGGCCTGATGAGACGGACCTCCCGGGTCCGGGTCCTGCGGACCGCGACCCGCGCCTACCGCCAGGCCGGGGCGCACACCGACTCCGTCGCCCTGCGCGTCTGGGCGGTGCTGTCCGCGCTGGCCTACTACTCCGTGCCGCTGCGGCCACGGCTGACCCCGCTGCCTCCCGTGCGGTCCACGCCCCGACCATGGCGGTGCGTCCGACTGGTCCCGCTCTCCCTCGCGCGGGACCTGGCCGAACGCGGCGAGGCCGGACTGCGTGACTGGGCGGGCGACGCGCTACCCGAGCCCGCCGCGTCCCGCGCGCCCGGCGGCGTCCGCTTCCGGCGCGTCGGCACCGGTCAGGTCGTCGTCGACGGCGACGGCGACCGCGACGGCCACCGCGACGCGGTGTTCATCCCCACCGTGTGGTTCCTGCTCTCCCGCCCGATGATCCGCAGGGCGGGCGCCCAGTGAGCCGGGGGCGGCTGACCGCGCGGGAGGCCCTGCGCACCGTCGGCCTCGACGTCGACCAGCTCCGCTCGGCGCTCGACAAGGTCCTCGCCGAAGGTGAGGGATACCTGGTGGGCTCCCTGGCCTGCGGGCTCGGCAACGCCGCCAGCGACGTGGACGTGCACGTGCTGCGCGAAGGCGTCGACGAGCCCAGCGGGCCGCAACTGTTCTTCGTGGGCGGGGTGACCGTCGACGTCGAGCGCTACCCGGCGCACTGGCCGGCGGAGTTGGCGCGCCGGGCCGCGGCGGCGGCCGTGGTCGGGCTGCCGTTCGGCGTCGTGGCCCTGGACAGGCCGATCGCGGGCAGGTCCCGGCGGTGGGCCTCCCGGTGGCCCTCCGCCCTGCCGCTCCGCGACGGCGCCCCGCCGGTGTTGGACGAGTCGGACGTGCGTGCCGTCCTGCCGCTGCTGTTGCGGTCGGCCCTGGACCAACTGCTGCTCGCCACCGCGCTGGCCCGGCTCGCCGACGCGGCGGCCGCGCCCGCCGACGCCCGGCGATACCTCTGGCGTCGCGCCGAACGCCAGGTGCTGGAGCTGCGCTGCCGCGCGGCGGGCGACGTCACCACGGGCCAGAAGTGGCTGTCCGACCGGGCGCATCGACTCGGCCTCGCCGTCGCCGAACCGGCGGGCGACGAGGCCAGCCTGCGCTCGGCCACGGCGGCGGCCGGGGTGCCGGCGCTCGACGAGTGGGCGCTGACCGCGTTGCGGCCCGCCGGGGGCGCCCGCCAAGCCGACCTGGCGGGAAAGCGGTTTCTGGTCACCCGGCACGACCGGGTGCTGACCGAGTGGACCGAGGTCGACGGCTCGGTGCGGTCCGTTGTGGACCAGATCGGTGCGGCACGCGCGCTCGCGGCGGTGCGCCGCGCGGAACTGGACCTGGTGGTCGACGGCGACGCCGTTCGACAGGTGCTCGCCGACCACGCCCTCCCGACCGAGAGCGACCGGAGCGCGGTGTGAACGACGAGGGACTCGACGGCACCTGGCTGGTCACGCACGGAGCGCACATGGCATGGCGCTACGCGCGGTCGGTGCAGGCGACGCTGGCCGACATCGACGCGGCGCTGGCCGAGGGGAACTGGCGGCTGGCCGTGGAGTCCTGCGCGCTGGCCCTGCGCGGCATCGTGTTCTGCCGGCTGGTCGGCGCCGGCCTCAGAGGCACCCCCGCCGAGTCGGAGTTGGAGGCGCGGCTGGCCCTCGACGACTCCCCCGCCGCGGCCGCGCTGCGCGCCCTGCCGTGGCCGGTGCACGCGGGCGAGGCCGAGGCCCGCGCGGCCGCGGCGGTGGTGGCCGAGCACGACGCCGCCCTGCGCGCCGAGCTGCCGTTCGACCTGCCCGTCATCCGGGTGGCCGAGGGGCACGCCCCGACGGTGCGGATCACGGCGACGATCGCCAGGTGGCGCGCCGAACGCGGCATGGGACCGGTGGACTGGAACCGGGATGGGCTCTGAGCCCGGCCTGCTCGACCTGACGGGCGCGCACCGGCCCTGGCCCGCCGCGCTGCGCGCGCTGTGGGCCGAGTGCGTCGCGGCCACCTGCGCCGACCCGGCTCACGCGCGCACCCCACCCTGGCGCGGGGAGCCCGGGCTGGCCGCGCTGCTGGCCGGGGAGGTCGGCAGCGCGGAACCCGTCCACGTCACCGCCGGCGTTCGCGCGCTGGTGCCCGCGTTCGCGCTGCTCGGCCGGCGGGTCACGATCGAACGGCCCACCTACGACGGCGTCCGGCAGATGTTCGAGCGTTGCGGCACGGAGGTCCGGCTCGACGAGCTGGACGGGTTCCTCGCGGGGGTCGACTCCCCTGAGCGCGAGCTGCTCTGGATCACCTCCCCCGGCAGGAACCCGGACGGCTGGACCCTCGACGCCGCCACGGCGGACCGGCTGGGCGCGTTCGTCGCGGCGGGCGGCATCGTGGTGCAGAACGAGACCTACCGCTGGTTCGCCCCCGAAGGGCCACGGGTGCCCGGCGCGTACCTCGTGGGCTCGTTCACCAAGTTGGCGGGCGGATGGGCGCGCACGGGCTGGTTGGTCGGCGACCCCGTCGGCCCCCTGGGCGCGGCCCTGCGCTCCGCGACGCCGCCGACGCCGTGGCAGGCCGCGTGGGCGCGTTTCGCCGACGCGGGCGGCTTCGCCCAACTGGTCGCGCGCGCCCACCAGGTCGGCACGCTCACCGCGTCGGCCGCCGCCCTGTTCGGCGGCGCGCACGGCCCGTCGCCCACCGGCGCCTCGCTCCTGCTCCGCGTGCCGGGCGAGGACCCGGTGCGACGGCTGCGCGTCGAGGCCCGTGTGCTCACCGGCCCGGGGCCGGCCTTCGGCGCGGACCCGGACCTGGTGCGGCTCAGCTTCCTGGGCTGCGACGGGAAGTGCGCCCACGACGACGCGCTCCGCCGGATCCACGAGCTGGGCGCGGTCCTGCACACGCCGCCGGGCCCGACGGCCCGGCCGATACGATCACCCCATGCCTGACGCCGGTTCCGTGCAGTTCTTCGACGCGCTCGCCGAGATGGCGCGGACCTCGACCGTGGTGATCGACCGACCGAGGAACAAGCCCCACCCGAAGATCCCTGAGGCGATCTACCCCGTGGACTACGGGCACCTGGAGGGCACCACGAGCGGCGACGGCGAGGGCATCGACGTGTTCGTCGGGTCGGCCACCGGCGCGGGTGTGGTCGCCGTGCTGCTGACCGCCGACCTGGTGAAGCGCGACACCGAGATCAAGCTGGTCCTCGACTGCACCCCGGCCGAGATCGAGGCCGTCCGCTCCTTCCTGGTCGACGTCCTGGAGATCGGCGCCCACCTGGTCACGCGGACCAACTGACCGACCCGCCCCCGCCCCTGCCTCCGGCTCCGGCTCCGGCTGATCGTGTCGCCGCGGTCCGAGTACGAGTCCACGACCACAAACGCGGTGCCGGACACGGCGTGGGCCAGTGCTGGAGCTTGGATGCGCTAGCGAACGACGGACCTCGCCGAGAGCCCCACCCGCCACCAACGCCTGTGAGCTGGTCTCGTCCAGGACAACTCACCTTCGGAAGCACCAGGGTGCGCCACAGCAGCTCCACACACGTCGACCCGTAGCCAGTCGAGCAGGTTCAACCCGGTATCAGGCGCCCGGCTGGATTTGAGTCCACGGCCACGAACGCGATGTAGGCCGCTCTGAAGCCGTCCGGGACACCACCGACCGCTCGCTGATCAGAAAGATCCCCATGTAGTCGGCGGAGAGGAGCTGGCCACTACCACCACCGCTGACACCCCGCCACAACAACGACACCACCCACCCATGCGCGAAAATCCACAGTGGAGTGTCGGATGTGCCAGGGCCGGTGGGCTTCGCCGAGAGGGACATCAGCCCGCCACCAACGCCTGTGCGCTGGTCTGATCCGCAACAACACACCTTCGGGAGCGCCAGGGTGCGCCACAGCAGCTCCACACACGTCGACCCGTAGCCAGTCGAGCAGGTTCAACCCGGTATCAGGCGGACTGGCTGGTTTCGCGTCCACGGCCACGAACGCGGTGTAGGCCGCACTGGAGCCGTCGGGACGCCATCGGGCGCTCGCTGATCAGAAAGATCCCCGTGGTGGTCGGCGGCAGAGGAATTGGCCACTGCCAACACCGCTGACAACCAGCGACAACATCGTCACCAGGCACGGCGTCAGTGGCGTCCCGGCGATCGCCCACTACTGCGTGTCCTGGATGCGCCAGCGGGCGGCGGACCTCGTCGAGAGGGACATCAGTCCGTCACCAACGCCTGGGCGCTGGTCTGATCCGCAACAACACACCTTCGGGAGCACCGGGGTGTGCGCGACCAACTTCACGGACGTCGTCCCCGCAGCCCGCCGGGCGGGGTCAGCTCGGGTTCGGTTCGTGGGCGGCCGGTCCGTCGGTGGAGAGGGCGGACACGGTCCGCCACAGGGTGTCGGCGGTTTCGAACGTCTCGGCGGTGAGCAGCTCGTCGGGGAAGCTCACCCCAAAGCCGTTCTCCAGCTCGATGAGCAGGTTCACCGTGGACAGCGAGTCCAGGCCGAGGTCGGCCAGACGCGTGTCCCCGGGGAGTTCCTGGTCGGCGGCCAGCGCCGGCAGGTGCGGGCGCAGCAGCGCCTCGAACTCGGGTGCCCATCCGGACATGGTGGTCTCCCTCCTGGCCTCTGGCCCGGTCACTGGTCCCCTGGCAGGGTCACGGCGGTGTCGAGCAGGCACAGCGCCCCGTTCGCGGCCAGCAGCCTGCGGTCGTCGTAGTTCAGGCTCGCCGAGTGCAGGTCGCGCACCAGGCGTTCCAGCGGCACCGGCGCGTCCCGCAGGTAGCCGGTGCGGAGTCCGGCGATGGTCATCATCTCCTCGGCGGCGGCCAGCGTCTCCCGCGCGGCGATCACCTTGAGCGTGTTCAGCCGGATCTGCGTCGCGGGCCGGTCCAGCGTCCGTCCGAGGGACCGCAGGGTCAGCACCTCGTCCACGACACCCGAGAGGTAGCCGGCCACCACCTCCAACCGGGTGCGCACGCCGGCGAGCCGGTGGACGTCCAGGTCGGACTTCCTGTCGAACCTGACCGCAGGATCGCCGCGCCGTGCCAGCCGGACGAGCGCGGCGAACGCGGCGCGGGCCGCGCCGAGCCAGGCCGCGCTCCAGCCGAGGTGGGCCGAGGGGGCGAAGGTCTCCAACGCGATCTCGCGGAAGGCCGTCGAGTCTTCGGTCTCACCGAGCATCTGGTCGTCGGGAACCCGCCCGGTGAGGGTGAGCGCGGTGTTCTCGGTGCCGCGCATGCCCATCGCGCGCCAGGTCTGTCCATAGCCGACGGACACCCGCTCACGGTCCACATAGCACAGTCGAGTCCTCGGCGGCGTGCCGGCGTCGACGGCCTTGACCAGGAACCCGTCCGCCCGTCGCCCTCCGGTGACGATGGGCGCGGCACGGCGCAGCGTCCAGCCCTCGCCCGTGCGCTCCAGCGACGCGCTGCCCTGGAACAGGTGGCCGCCGCTGCCGTCCTCGGTGGTCACCGACGCCAGGTACCTCCGCCCCTCGGCGACCTCGGGCAGCAGGCGCGCCCGCAGCGCGGCGCCCGCGTGCCGGGCGATCGTCTCGACCTGCTGGCAGTGCATCGCCAACACCAGGCCGGTGGACAGGCAGCCGCCGGCGATCCGTCCGACGACGCGGACCAGGTCTCGCAGGTCGCCGCCGAGGCCGCTGTACTCGACGGGGACCATGAGGCCGAGCAGGCCGGTGCGGCGCATCGCCGCCACCGCAGCGGTGGGGAACTCGGCGCGTTCGTCGACCTCGGCCGCGTGCTCGGCGGCCAGGGCCGCCACCTCGTCGGTGGCGGCGTCGAGGGCCGTCCGGTCCGGCGCGGGACTCATCTCGCTCCCCCTTCGCTGACGTCAGCGCGGCGCGTCCGCAGGGCGGTGGCGGAGCGGACCTCATCACCGTCGAGGACCACCTCCACCGGCGGTGTGCGGCTCAGGAACCCCATCACCGAGGCGGTGAGGCCGTACGCGCCCGCGTTGGGCACCCGCAGCAGGTCGCCCGGTCGCGGCAGGGGCAGCTCGACCGCGCGGGCGAGCACGTCGGCGGGGGTGCAGAGCGGCCCGACCAGGTCGACGCGCACGCGCGGCCGGTCCCCGGCGCCGAGCACCTCGGCCCCCACCGAGGAGGGCAGCAGCCGCCCGATGCCGGACAGCCCGCCCACGTGGTGGATGCCGGTGTCGAGCACGACGAAGGTACGGTCGCCCGAGCGCTTGACGTCGGTGACCGAGCAGACCAACTCCCCCGCCGGGCCGACGAGGCGGCGTCCGGACTCGACGGCGACCAAGGGTTCGCCCGTCCGCCATCCCGGCAGGTGTCGGTCGAGCACCGCCGCGAGTCCCTCCCGCAACGTCTCGCCGTACTCGGGCGGTTCCCCGTCGGTCGCGTAGGGCGCGGCGAACCCTCCGCCCAGATCGAGTTCCGTCACGGTGACGCCGTGCCGGTCCCGCAGTTCCGCCGCGACGGCGGCGCCCGCGCCGAACGCGTCGAGCAGCGCCTGGGGATCGGTGGTGTTGGAGACCGGAAACTGGTGTAGGCCCACGACGCGCGCGGCCCCGCCGAACCGGCACAGGGCGGGGTCCTCCCGGAGCTGGTCGACGTCGATGCCGAACTGGCTGGGCCTGCCGGTCATCCGCAGCCCCGCGGCAGCGGCGTGACCAGCGTTGATCCGCAACAGACAGTCGACCTCCACGCCCTCGGCTCGGGCAGCCGCGTCGAGCCGGGACAGCTCCCCCGCGGATTCCACGGAGAAGCACCGAACACCTCGGCGCAGCGCGTCGGTGATCTCGCCGTCGGTCTTGCCTGGCCCGGTGTAGAGGCACTCGGTGGGCGGGACCCCGGCGGCGAGCACCACGTCCAGCTCACCGGGCGAGCTGATCTCGGCCCGGCACCCACGTGCGGCCAGCTCAGCGACCAAGACGGGGTGCGGGTTCGCCTTCACCGAGTAGTAGAGGACGCACGGCTCGGGCAGCGCCGCCCGCAGTGTGGAGTGCGCGCGGGCCAGCGCCGACAGGCGGTAGACGTACAGGGGGCTGCCGTAGTCGTGCACCAGGGACGCGATCAGGTCCTCGTCGCTCATGACGAACCAGTCCTCCACCGGGCGAGCGCCCGCCGGTCGATCTTCCCGTTCGCGGTCTGGGGCAGGGCCGCCACCACGCGGCAGGCGGCCGGCACCCTGGCCGGCTCCAGCCGCTCCCGCAGCCCGGCGAGGATCTCGGCGGGGGTCGCCGAGCCGACCGCCCACAGCACCGCGCCCTCGGGACCGACCGGGAGGGCCACGCCCGCGGCGGTCACGCCGGGCACGTCGAGGGCGGCCGCCTCGATCTCGGTGGCGCTGACCCGCACCCCCGCGTTCTTGAAGATGTCGTCCTCCCTGCCGTGCACCCGCAACTCGCCGTCGGCGTCGAGCGAGCCCAGATCGCCGGTGAACAGCACGCGCCTGCCCGTGGTCCGACATTGTCCGAACCGGCGCGCGGTCAGCTCGGGGGCGCGCCAGTAGCCGTCGGTCAGGTTCGGCCCGGTCACCGCGATCTCGCCGACCTCGCCCGGCGGGAGCGGCGTGCCGTCGGGTCCGAGCACGGCCACCGAGGTGCCGGGCAACGGTCGGCCCACCGAGTCCGTGGGGGCCGCATCCGGTCCCACCAGCCCGACGGAGACCCGCTTGCACTCGGTGAGCCCGTACATCAGCGCCATCGTGAGCCCGGGGAAACGGTCCCGCAGCGCCCGCTGGGTCGTCTCGTCGAGGCGTTCTCCGGTGTTGGTGAGCAGCCGCAGCCGGGTGGGGGCGCTGTCGCGGCCCGCGAGGGTGAGCAGCAGCCGCGCGAGGCTGGGCACCACGGGAAGCACCGTGGTGCCCGCCGCGCGCAGCGCACGCAGGAAACCCGCGTTGTCCCGGGGATCGGCGAGCACCAGGTGCGCCCCGGCGAGCGCGCACAACGGGATCTGGTAGCAGCCGTAGTCGAAGGACAGCGGAAGTCGCAGGAGCACCACGTCGTCCGCGTGGTAGGGGACGCGGTCGGCGATGGCCCTGGCCGTGAACCCGACCTGACCGTGCGGACACACCACGCCTTTGGGCATGCCGGAGCTGCCCGAGGTGTAGAAGATCAGCGCGGGGTCCCCCGGCCCGGGCGTGTCCGCGGTCGCGGGTGCGCTGGTCTCCGTCGCGGCGACCAGCTCGTCCCAGGTGAGACCGCCCGACCCCACCACGAGGGCGGGATCGACGTCCGCGCGGATGTGGCGGGCGTGGAACGCCTTGGTCCCGGTGCCGAGGGGCACGGTCACCGCCCCGACCATCGAGGCGGCGTACAGCAGGGCCACGAACTCCCAGCGCGGGTCGGCCTCCACGAGCACGCGGTCGCCGCGCCGCACGCCTCGCGACCGGAGCACCGTCGCGGCGCGCAGCGCGGCGTCACACAGACCCTGGTAGTCCACTGTGGACATACGGTCCGACACGGCGGGCGCGTGCGGCGTCCTGTCGGCCGCCGCGAGCAGGACGGCGTGCATCGGCTCGGGATGGACGACGCCGAGGGTGTCCGCCCCTGCCCAGCCGGACGTGTCGACGGTTCGGGGCGCGGTGTGCGTCATGTCCGGGTCGGTCATGGCTGGTCCGCCACGGGGGTTCGTGTGACGTCCTCCCCGTCCCGGCGCAGCTCGGCGGCCAGCGAGCGCAGCGGGCGGGCGCTGAGCAGGTCGGCGAAGGTGACACCGCCGTACCCGAGGTCGGCCAGTCGGTCGACGACGGCGGGACCACGTCGGACGAGACCGCCCTGGCCCAGGTAGGACCGGCCGAGGTCCGGCTCCGACAGCCCCGCCCTGTCGCGGAGGGCGGTCAGCAGCGCGGAGATCGCCGGCTTGGGAGGATCGGAAGGTCCCGTGGGCGCTGTCGGCACTGTCAGCACCGTCGGCGCTGTCGGCGCTGTCGGCGCTGTCGGCTCTGGGGGCTCACCCTCGACCCGAATCTGGTCGGGCAACACCACTCCCGGCCGGTGCAGGTGGGCGGCGAGGTGGTCGGAGACCGTCCGAGCGGCGACCGTGCCCCGGACGGTGGCGACGACGGCGCCGGTGTCGGTGATCGCGACCTCGGCCGCCGTCACACCGGGGAGGGCACGCACGAGGCGCGCGGTGCCGTCGAGGTCCAGCACCCGGCCGTCGGCCGTGCGCGTCCAGTCCGGCGCCCGGGGCGGGACGTCCACATCGGACACACGTGGGTCGGAGCCCCTGGCGGCACGCCACACCAGGTCCTCGGCCGCGCGCAGCAGCTCCTCGGCGTCCCTGGCGGGCAGGACGGCGCCGTCCGCGTCGAAGGACACCGCCGCGACGCCGGCGATCCCGTGCACCACGGCGAACAACGTGGTGTCGGGTTTGCCCTGGCCGGGGCTGTGCTCGACCCGCGTCCGCGCCAGCGAACCGGGTCCCGGCGCCCGCGACGGCCTCGCCCCGGAGCGACGGGACGTGGGCTTGAAGTTGAAGATCGTGGGCAGGGTGACCAGCGTCCGCCGCTCCTCGGTGGCCAGCCCGCGCTCGGCCAGCATGGCGTCGTGGTCGTAGCGGCCGTGCCGGACGGCGAGGAGCTGCGCCCGCCAGCACCGCCCGACCAGCGTCGCGAAGGGAGGGTCGTCGCCCGCCTCGACGTCGACCATCCCGAGCTGGACGAACGATCCCACGGCGTCGTCGTAGTCCCGCGCCGGGCGGTTGTCGACCACCGTCGTCCAGAACCACCGCGTGCCGTCGGTGTACCGGAGCAGCACCGCCGTCGTGGCGGCCATGAGCACGGCCGAGGCCGGCAAGCGCAACCGGTCGGTGAGCGCCGGCAGCGCGGCGGCGAGCGCGGGTGAGTCCAGCCGGACCCGCACCCGCCGTGGCCGCCCCCGGTCCGGCCGGTACGGGAACAGCGCCGTGGGCACCGCCCGCAGCCGCTCGGCCCAGTACGCGAGCGCGGCGTCGGCGCGGCGGCGTTCCGCCTCGGATGCCTCGACCGCGACGAGGTCCCGGGGCTGACGCGGCGGCGGCCCGCCGACGGGGATCTCGCCGGCCAACGCGCGCGTCAGCTCGGTGACCAGCACGTCGAGAGCGCGGGCGTCGGCGGCGATGTGGTGCACCGCGAGGCAGAGGAACCGGGGCAGGCCCGCCACGGTGACCACCGCCGCGCGCAACGGCCACTCCTCCGACAGCCGCAGCGGCACGCGGCACAGGTCGGCGGTCACGGACTCGGCCCGGTCCGCCGCCGTGTCCTCGGTCGACTCGACCTCGGACAGCGCGGGCCGGGCCGGTGGGTGGATCACCTGCCGGGGATCGCCCGCCTCATCGACCTCGATGGTGGTGCGGAGCGCCTCGTGCCGGGTCACGGTCGCCAGCAGCGCCTCGCGCACGTCCGCGAGCGTGCGCCCGGCGGGCACGGGCACCACCCTCGGCAGGTTGAGGGCGGCGCGCGCGGGTTCCGGAACGGCCAGGCTGTTGCACCACAGCATGAGCTGGCCTCGGGTCAACGGGGCGGACCGCATCCGATCTCCCTTGTGATCAGGCGTAGGAGGCGACCTGCGCGCGGTACATCCCGGCGTAGCGCCCACCTCGGGCGACCAGTTCGTCGTGCGTGCCGACCTCGGTGATCCGGCCGCCCTCCACCACGACGACCATGTCGGCGACCCGCGCGGTCGACAGCCGGTGGGTGACGATCACGGTGATCGTCCCGACCTCCTCGGCGGACCTGCGGGCGGTGCGGGCGTGACGGCGGACCAACGCGTCCTCGGACGGGGCGTCCAGACTGGCGAACGGCTCGTCGAGCACGAGCAGGAGCGGCCGGGTCGGCATGAGCGCGCGGGCCAGGGACAACTTCTGCCACTGCCCGCCGGACAGGTCCACCCCACCCTCCAATGTGGAGCCGAGCGGGGTGTCCAGCCCCGAGGGCGCGTCCTCGACCACGTCGTGCGCGCCCGCCTCGCGGATCGCCGCGGCGACGCGTTCCCCGTCGTCCATGCGTTCGAGGTCGCCGATCCCGACGACCTGGGACAACGGCAGGTGGAACCGGTAGCCCTCCTGGAAGGCCGCGGAGATCGCGCGGTGCCAGGCGGGCGCGGCGATCTCGGCGAGCGGTCGGCCGTCCACCGCGACCTCGCCCGAGGTCGCCGGGTACAGCCCGCACAGCAGCTTGATGAGCGTGCTCTTGCCCGCGCCGTGGGGGCCGACCACCGCCACGACGGCGCCTGCGGGCAGTGTCAGGTTCACTTCGCGCAGCGCGTCGGAGTCAGAGCCCTCGTACCGGAAGGAGACCTCGCGCAGCGTGATCCCGCCGCGGATGGCCGTCGGGGCGGGCAAGCCTGCCGTCCCCGACGTCCGCTCGCGGAACTCACGCAGCCACCGGTAGCGGTCGACCATGCCGAAGGCGCGTTGCAGCGACGAGACCTTGCCGGGCATCGAGGAGGTCCTGCGGGCGATGGTCGTCATGAGGACGACCAACATCATCAGGTCGCCCAGGGTGGCGCGGCCGTCCCGCACCAGCCACGCCGCCACGCCCAACACGCCGATGTGGGCCACGGCCAGGAACACCGAACCCGCGACGCCGAACAGCGCGGAACGCAGCTCGGCGCGGACCTCGGCTCCGGACACCGCCGCCCACAACGCTCTTGCCCGTCGGTCCAGCTCGGGGCCGGCGCCGCCGACCCGGATCTCCGGGTTGGTCTCGGCCGACAGGCACAGGTCGGTGAGGTGCTGCTCCAGCCGGGCCGAGGGCGCCGCCGCGTCGACGAGGGCCGCCGCGCGGCGCTGGCCCGCCCCGCGCAGCCACAGCATCGGCAGCGCGGCCAGCAGGAACGCCGCGGACGCCGGGTGCACGCCCACCACGAGGCCGAGGCCGAGCACCAGCACGACGACGCTGCTGACCAGGTCGCCGAGCGTCCACAGCGCGGAGGTCAGCCAGCTCCGGCGCGTGCGCAGGGTGGCCACGCGGTCCAGGTGGGCCGGGTGTTCGAGGTGGCCGATGTGCGGGGTGTCGGACACCGTGGTCAGCACGTCCAGGTCGACGCGCAACCCGATCCGCTCGCCAAGTTGCAGCTCCAGGTTGGACCGCACGCGCCCGATGGACGACCCGATCGCCGCGAGCACACCGGCCACGACGGCGGCCGTGACGCACTCGGTCCACCGGCCCGCGACCGCCGCGTTGACCAAGTCGCGGACGAACCACACCTCCGCGATGACCACGACGCTGTTGAGCACCAGCAGCGCGGCCACCACCAGACAGCTCCGGCGGTCGGCCCGCCAGGCGAAGCCGAGCAGCTCTCCCAGGACGCTCAGGCGCTCGCGTGCGTTCCCACCAGGCACCGTCTCCCCCTCACGTCCCGACCGGACCCGTGACGAGCCGGGCCTGGAGCCGATACCAGTGCGCGTAGTCCCCGTCGAGGTCCATCAGCTCCGCGTGCGTGCCCTGCTCGGCGATCCGGCCCTCCGCGAGGACCACGATCCGGTCGGCGTGGCGCACCGTGGCGAAGCGGTGCGACACCAGCACCAGCGTGCGTCCCTCCATCGTCTCGATGAGCGTGCGGAAGACCTCCAGCTCCGCCTGCACGTCCAGGTGCGCGGTGGGCTCGTCGAGCACCACCACGTCCGCGCCGCGGTCGGCCGCGTAGAGCGCCCTGGCCAGCGCGATCTTCTGCCACTGCCCGCCGGAGATGTCCACTCCTCCCGGGAAACGCGCCGAGAGCACGGTGGCCGCGCCCTGGGGCAGGGCGGAGACGAGGTCACGCGCTCCCGCGCGGTCCAGCGCCCTGTCGAACGCGGCGTCGTCGTCGGCGCCGGGGTCGGGGTCGGGGTAGGCCCCGTCCCCGAGCCGCACGTTGTCCTCAACGGACAGTCCGAAGTGGACTGGAGACTGGAACACCACGGCGACGCGCCGCCACCAGCGCCGCATGTCCGTTGAGGCCAGGTCGACGCCGTCGGCGGTGATCCGCCCGCGCGACGGGGACTCCAGACCGGTCAGCAGCCGCACCAGGCTGGACTTGCCGGCGCCGTTGAGGCCGACGACCGCCAGCTTCTCCCCGGGGCGGATCTCCAGGTCGAGGCCGTCGAAGACGTCGCGCCCGGTGTTCGGGTAGCCGAACCCCACGCCGTCGAACCGGATCAACGGCGGTCGAGCGGGACGGCGACCCACCCGCTCGGCCGCGTCCGGCCGGCGGCCCGCCGGCCCGGCAACGACCGGACAGCGTTCGACCGCACAGCGTTCGACCGCACGACGTTCGGCCGGACGAGGCTCCGTCAAACGGGGTTCGGCCCCGCAGGGTTCGCCCTGACGACCGCCGAACCGCTCGACGAGACGCCGATGGGCGGCGACGGACACGCGCCCGAAATCGACGATGAACGGCTCCATGCCGAGACTCGCCGTGGACAGCAGCAGGATCGTGACACGCAGGTGCAGCACCAGGGCCGCGACGCTGATCGTCCGGTCCGCCCCGGCCACGGCGATGGCGACGAACGCGGGCACCGTGGCCAGCGCGCAGATGCCGAACACCAGCCACTGCTGACCCATGACGCTCATCCGCTTGCGCCACAACGGCGCCAGCCGCGCCAGCGCGGCCCGCTCGAACTGGGTGACCAGCCACGGCCCGAGACCGAAGATCCGGACCTCCTTGCCGGCCGCGGCGCCGCTGGTCGCGTCGGCCAGGTGTTCGGCGCGCCGCTGTAACGGGCGCAGCCGTACCGCGAGGGTGCGCACGCCCGACGCGCCCGCCCACTGCCGGCGCATCAGCGAGTGCTGCGCCAGCACGAGGACCAGTGTCAGCAGCGCCACCCACCAGGAGAACGTGGCCAGGACGGCGGCAGCGGCGACGGCGGTGAGCGTCCGGAACACCAGCATCAACTGTGCGGTGGCCGCGGCGCCGGGAGTGTGGCTGGAGTAGCCCTTCGTCGCCAGCTCCATGTCGCCCTGAACATCCGGCTCGGCCAGCTCCGCCGGCGTGGCGGCGGTGAGCGCGAGGTGGCGCAGCTCGGTGCGCACCGCGCCGTCCACCCGGCGCACCACGAGTTCGCGCAGCGGCCGGTCGAGGGCGGATGCCGCGTGCGCGGCCACCATCACCCCCGCGAAGGTCCACAGGAGACCGAGAGCGCGACCGAAGGCCCCGGAGGGGTCGCCGTCGGCGAGTGCCGCCACGAGCGCGCCGATCAGGTAGGCCATCGCCAACGGCGCGACGACCTGCGCCAGCGCCACCGCGACCAGGCCGGCGAGCGCGGCCGCTCCGGCGTGCCGCAACAGCCCGAGCAGTTCCGCGGTCTGGGCGAGTCTTCGCGCGACACCGCCCGACAACGAGACGGAATCCCCTGTCCCGGTCATTGTCAGACCCCCCAGAAGTCCGCCTTGACCACGTTCCGCGGCCGAGCGGAACTGGCCCGCACTGTACAGAAGAGATCTCCTGTCGGGGAGTGCTCCGAGTCGACTCCTCACGGCCCGCGCGAGCGCGCGAATGAACACGCGTGAGCCCTTCTCGGTCGCACTCGAAAAGAATTCGGAAAGAAACGGCCCATTGGTCCGCGACAGTCGGTCGCGACGACACCGCACCCCGGACGGGGATCGTCCCCGGCAAAGACAGGAGGTCAGCCAGGAACCCCCACCAACACCTTCACGGTTACCCACCCCGAGGGCGGTCACACCCGACGAAGGAAGGAGAACCTGTCAATCCGTGGACAGATTTCCGACCTACCCGACGCCCCACCTTCGCTCTCGAACACCGAGCGGACGAGACGCTCCTCAGAAGAGGGTACTAGTCCGTTCGGCCGAGGTTTCACGCGGGGAGGTCGCAGGTCAGGACGGATGCAAACACACCAGTCCACCGGGGGTGTGATAGCCGTCACCAGCGTGTTTCGATGACGTCCAGCGGAAGAGGACGACTCGGCCGGCTCGACTCCCCACGACACCACCCACCGACCGGGCGACCGTTTCCCGCTTTCCACTCCCCCACGGTTTCCTTGACAGTGCGCGAACCCGTTCCTATCGTGAGCCGACGCGTGGGGCCGCGCATTCCCTGGGGGGAGGGCTACGTTGCTGCTGAATGCGAAAAAGCATTTGGAGGCCCGCGTTGTCCTCGCCACCCCGGCCCCGGTGACGCACCGCACCGCGGAGGAGAATCTCGGGCTGGGTTATCTGGCCGCCGTCCTGCGCGGGGCCGGACACTCCGTGGCGGTGGTCGACGGATGGCTGGAGGGAATGACCGTCGCCGAACTCGCCGAAAGGATCAGCCGGCACGACGCCGAGATCGTCGGATTCGCCTGCTACCGCAGCAACATGGAACGCGCGATGGAGACGCTGCGGTTGGTGCGCCCGCACGGGAGGAGGCCGTTCAGCGTCGCGGGCGGCTACGGCCCGACCTTCCACACCGCGGACTTCCTGGACGCCGGGTTCGACGCCGTGGTCCGGGGCGAGGGCGAGGTCCCCCTGCGCATGCTGGTGGAGCACGTCCTGCGCGCGGACCCGCCGCTGTCCGCGATCCCGGGTCTGAGCTTCCGGGACGAGGACGGGACGGTGCGCCACAACACCACGCCGGCCCCGAAGCTGCCGATGGACGCGCTGCCCGATCCCGAACGGGACACGCTCGCCCTGACCCTCGCCCGCCGGAGCCTGGTGCACATCCAGACCGCGCGCGGCTGCCAGGCGTCGTGCACCTTCTGCTCCATCGTGGCCTTCGAGCGGGTCGGCGGCGGCGCGACCTGGCGGCAACGCAGCATCGGGCGCATCGTCGACGAGCTGGAACGGCTGTACGAGCGGGGCGCCCGGCACTTCAAGGTCATCGACGACAGCCTCATCGAGCCGCCCCGGGACGCCGAGTGGTGCGAGGAGCTGGCCGCCGAGATCGCGCGGCGCGGCATCCACCCCCGGCTCCGCGGCTCCATCCGCGCCGACCGGGTCTCCGAGGAGGTGATCGAGCCGCTGGTGAGGGCGGGGTTCTTCTCGTTCTCCTGCGGCATCGAGAACTTCTCCTCCTCGGCGCTGCGCAGGATGGCGAAGCGGGCCGACGTCGGGCAGAACCTCGCCGCGCTGGACACCTTCCTGCGGCACGGCCTGTACGTCCAGGCCGGACACATCCTGTTCGACGACCAGACCACGTTGTCCGAGCTGGAGGACAACTACGCCATGATGCGGCGCTACGTCTGGACGATCTCCAAGGGGATCTTCACCGAGATGTACGCCGCGGCGGGCACGAACTTCACCAGGAAGCTGCTCAGGCGCGGGGAACTCGACATCGACCAGGACGTCCTGGGCAACACGCGGTACGCCGTCAGGGACGAGGTCGTCCGCGTCGTGTACGACGTGCTGAAGCGGTGGCACAAGGCGCACGCGGCCGTCTACGACAAGGCGATCGACCCGCTCTCGGCGCCGAAGGCGCTGTCCTCCGAGGAGCTGCGCCTGCTCCACGGGCTGGCCGTCGAGCTGCGCGCCGTGGACCTCGACTTCTTCCGCCGACTGCTCGACCTGGCGGCGGTCGCGTCGTCGGCGGTGACCCTGAGGCGCGACGCCGAGGACCTCCTGCGCGCCGACACCGAGGCGACGCTGCCCTGGTACGCGGACTTCGAGGCGCGGCTGAACCGCGCGTACCAGGAAGTGGGCCTGGTCTACGACGCCGATCCCAACCCGTTCCTGTGTTGATGGAGGCTGAGCACGATGGGTGAACCCAAGTCCGGTGGCGAGTCGATCGTGCGGTTCCCGTGGGAACGGCAGGGGGCGCGGCTGCCGCTGTCGGTCATCGACCCCAAGGAGCACTTCGAGCGCGCGGTGGGGCCGATCGAGCACGAGGACCTGGACGAGTGCGAGATCACGATCCGCAACATCGGGTGGACGTTGGGCAACGACTGCCCGTACCGGTGCACGCACTGCTACTCGATGTCCGCGCGCGAGAAGGGCATGAACTTCTCCCCCGAGATCATCGAGCGGATCGTCGACCAGCTCGCGGCCAACGGCGTGGAGACGGTGAACCTCGGCGGGAACGAGCCGTTGTTCACCAACGGCGCGAACCCGAGGGACACCCTGCTGCCCCAGATCATCGACCGGCTCGTGGACTCCGGGATCATCGTCGGCCTCACCACCTCGGGCATCACCGGCCTGCACCTGGAACGCGACCACAACGCGCAGTGGCGCCGCCTCAACGACCTCGACGTCAGCCTCGACTCGCCGTTCGAGGACGAGCACAACGCCAACCGGGGCGCCAAGATCTACAAGCAGGCCATCCGCACGCTGGAGCTGGCCAGGGACTACGGCATCGACCACACGATCATCATGTGCGGGATGAACTGGAACTTCACCCAGCGGCACATCGAGAAGCTGCTGGAGCTGGCGATCCGGTACGACGCCCACATCCGCATCAACCCGATCAAGCCCGTCGAGCCGGCGCACATGGACTCGCTGTTGACCGCGGAGCAGTACTACGAGGGATTCTCGCTGCTGCTCCAGCACTGCGACCCGGTGGACCTCGGCGAGCCCCCGATCGCCGCGGTCACCGACTACCAGGGCGCCAAGGGCTGCCCGTGCGGCCGCACGTCCTTCCGCATCCACTCCATCACGCCGGACGGCCGCATCCCCGTCTCGCCCTGCGTGTACCTGCACGACTACAAGTTCGGGGACCTGAGGAAGGACGACCTGTACGACATCGTCCGCTCCCCCCAGTTCCGCTCGTTCCGCCGCAGGAACGCGCACCCCGAGGTGCTGGACGGCTGCGCGGGCTGCGACCTGCTCCAGCTCTGCCGGGGAGGGTGCGCCGGCCGCGCGTACCTGCACCACGCGCATGAGACGGGCCAGCGTTCGCTGTTCGTGCGCGACCCGTACTGCCCGAAGGACGTCCAGCCCAAGCAGCCCTTCCCCCAGCGACCCACCGTGCCCACGGACAAGCGGTTGGTGCACATGGACTACCTCTGCACCTGGATCGGCAAGCCCCGAGGCTGAGCGGTCAGAGCCGGTCGGACCTCGGTCGGACCTCGGTCGGGGCTCGGTCGGGCTCAGTCGGGCTCAGTCGGGGCTCGGCCGTTCCACTGGCTGTTCCACGAAGTAGTCGGCCCACGGAGCGGTGGGGTCACGAACCGACGTGTCGGCGTGCTCGTGCGCCGACGGTGTCCCGCGCGGAACCCCGGTGTGTCCACGCGCGGGCTGGGGGGAAGGAAGGTCGAGAGGGCTGTGCTGATCGAGCGGATCGTGCGACCACCGCTGGCTGACCTGAGCGTGGCCGTCAGCGGCGCCGCGCCGCTGGTGCGGGCCGTGACCGAGTTCGTGGCCCCGTTCTACCCGATCGCCGACCGGCCGACGGGAACGCCGTGGCGCATGACGGTCGACACCGACCTCCGAGGACCGGCCACATTGGACGATCGGCAACCGCCGCACCAGGCGACGTGGGACGTCGCCCGCCGCCAGCTCCGTGTCTGCTGTGGACAGTCGAACTGGGTGCCCGTCTTCGCGACGCGCTACCTCAGGACCCTGGTGCGCGCCATGGCGGTCGCCGGGGGCGCCCTCCCGCTGCACGGCGCGGGGCTGAGCCTCGGTGGCGTGGGGATCATGCTGGTGGGAGACAAGTGGGCCGGGAAGACCACCGCCGCGCTGTCCCTCACCCGAGGGTGTGCGGCCGAGCTGGTCTCCAACGACGACGTCCTGCTGGTGCCCTCCCCCGACGAGGACCGCTGGGAGATGGTGGGTGGCCCCCGGGCGGTGGGCGTCCGGTCCGGCTCACTGGGCGAACACGTCCCCCCGCTCACCCCCGGAGAGCTGGAGGCGGCCGCCCGCCGGCACCCGGGCAGTCGTCCCGACAAGACCTTCCTGCTGCCCTCCGAGGTGACCGCACTCGGCGGCGCGGTGCGGGTCAGGGCGCCCGCGCACGTCGTGGTCGAACTGGAGACGCGGCCGCACGGGCCGTCCGAGGTCGAGCGGCTGGACGAGGACGAAGCCCTCGACCTGGTCACCCGGCACCTGGAGGGCGCCGCCGACCGCCGGCGGCTGGGGCTGGTGGAGGCGGTCGCCGGGCGCGTCCCCCCTGCCGACGACGGCCGGGCGCTGACGTCCCTGCGGGACGGCCTCCGCTGCTACCGCTTCCGCCACCCGATCACCGGGTGGGTGGGCTCGTTCCTGGACTTCGTCCGCGCGGACGTGAGCAACGAGGTGACAAGATGAGACTGGGTGTCGTCCTTCGTGCGGACACCATCATCCGCGACGAGGGTTTCCGGCAGCGGCGGGTGGTCACGCCCTACGGGCCGGTGGACCGGGTGTTCAGCGGCAAGCTGTCCGGGACCGAGACGCACTTCCTCTACGGCCGGTTCCCCGGCGGCAGGACGCCGAGCTGGGAGATCCCCTACCAGGCCAACCAGAGCGCGTTCGACGAGCTGGGCGTCGACCACGTGATCGGGACGTTCGTCGTCGGCGGGGTGGACAAGGTGGTCAGGGGCGGCGACCTGGTCATCCCCCACGACCTGGTGAGCTTCTCCGGCCCCCAGGTGTCGCTGCCTCCCACCAGCGGCCGCTTCTCGAACGCCCACGTGATCCCCTCGATGTGCCCTCGGCTGCGGGAACTGCTGATCCGGGGGGCGCGGGAGAGCGGGATCGCCGTGCACGAGGACGGCCTGTACTTCGGTTTCTACGGTTTCGCCAGGATCGAGACCCTGGCGGAGCTGGAGCTGATGGACCGGCTGGGCGCGCGGATCGTCGGGCAGACCATGGACCCGGAGTTCACCCTGGCCCGGCAGCGACACGCCCACTACGCGGCGATCGCCGTCGCCATCGACTCCTACCACGACATGCGCGACGAGTCCGATCAGGACCCGGAGGAGTTCCGCGCCCGTTCCCGGGAGGCGATCCGGTACGGGCGGGAGCGGTTCGAACGGATCATCGCCGCCGGATTGGCGTCCGTCGCCAGGGAGCCCCTCGCGCAGGTGTGCTCCTGTGCACGCACCAGCAAGGGCAAACACCCGGACATGTTCGCCTCCTTCCCGGAGGAGTTGCTGTGACGAGCTACGCGGGCTTCTCCGACGCCTACCTCCATCGGCTGCGGGCGTTGCTCGACGAGCCCCGGTACCGCAACGCGCCGCGCGGCTTCCCCAGCCAGGAGGAGCTGGGGGTCAGCCTGCGGGTGGCCGACCCCCGTCGTCGACTGGTCACCCACCCCGCGCGGCGCACCAACATCGTGTTCAACTTCGCCGAGGCGTTGTGGTACCTCGCGGGCAGGGACGACGTCGAGTACCTCGCCTATTACGCGCCGATGGTGCGTCGGTTCTCCCAGGACGGCGTCCGGCTCACGGGAACCGCCTACGGGCCGCGAATCTTCCGCCACGGGCCGACGCGGCTGGACCAGTGGGCCGCGGTCCGCGAGCTGCTCAGGGCCGACCCCGACACCAAACGCGCGGTGATCCAGATCTTCGAGCCTGAGGAGTTGGGCGTCCCCGGCAACCCGGATGTCGCCTGCACCCTCGCGCTCCAGTTCCTGCTGCGGGAGAACGCGCTCCACCTGGTCGGCTACATGCGGGCGAACGACGTCTACCGGGGGATGGTCAGCGACGTCTTCTCCTTCACCTTCCTTCAGGAGGTGATGGCCGGCCAACTGGGTGTGGAGCTGGGCTCCTACACCCACATGGTCGGGTCGCTGCACCTCTACGAGTCGGACATCCCCGCCGCGCGACGGGTCCTGCGCCCGACCACATCTGTGTCCACAGTGGACGACAGGATGCCCGCGATGCCCTCCGGCGACAACCGGCCGCACATCGACGACGTCCTGCGGTGGGAACACCGGTTGCGCCGGAACGAGGTGCGCCTCGACCCCGACGCGCTGGACCGGTCTGCCCTGCCCGACTACTGGCGACAGGTCGTGGTGCTGTTCGAGCTGTACCGGCGGGTCCGCCACGGAGACGGCGGCGCGGAGGGCCTGTGGCAGCGGCTGTGCCCGTTGTACCGGACGTTGATGCTGCGCCGGTTTCCTGGGCTCGCGGGGCAGGAGCACGCCGTGGAGGTGTCCGGTGCCCGATCGTGACGCCTCCGCGCCCACCGTCTTCATCGGAGGGCCGTTCAAGGGATGTGTCGACCCGCTGACCGGGGAGATCGACCCCGCCGTCAGGAGACGCTACGAGCGGCTCATCACCTTCTTCCGTGAACGCGGCTGGACCGTCACCAACGCGCACGAGACCGAGGCGTGGGGCCGGGGCATGGTCACGCCGTGGGAGTGCACCGAACGGGACTTCCGGTGGATGCTCGACTGCGACCTGTTCGTCGCGTTCCCCGGCGACCCGCCGTCACCCGGCACGCACGTCGAGATCGGCTGGGCCACCGGCCTCGGCCGTCCGGTGGTGGTGCTGCTGGAGGAGAACCACGCCTACGCGGCACTGGTGACCGGTCTTCCCGCGGTCGGCGCGGTCCACCTGGTCACCTACTCGGACGACCCGGGTTTCCTGGACACCCTCACCAGGTCCGTCCGCGCGCTCGCGCACCAGGTCGGAGCGACGTGGACGCTGGACGACCCGGTCACGGAGCGGGCGACGTGAGACCCGACGCGACGGGCCGCCCCACCCTGGCCTGCCTGACGATCGGCTCGTCCGATCCCAGTGGTGGTGCGGGAATCCAGGCTGACGTGAAGGCGTTCTCCGCGCTCGGCACCTACGCCACCACCGTGCTGGTGGGGCTGACCGCGCAGAACACGACGGGAGTCTCCCGCGTTCACGACGTTCCGTTGCCCATGGTGGCCGCGCAGCTCGACGCGGTGCTGACGGACGTCGCCGTCGGCGCGGTCAAGATCGGCACGACGTGGAGTCCGGACGTGGTCGAACTCGTCGCGGACCGCCTCTCCGGGCTGGCCGTTCCGATCGTGGCCGTTCCGATCGTGGTCGATCCGGTCCTGGTCACCGCGTCGGGATCGGCGCTGGGCGGCGGGCAGGAGGCGGTGACGGCTGTCCGGCGGTGTTTCCTCCCGCTGGCCACGGTCATCACCCCGAACCTCGGCGAGGCCCAGCGGTTGGCGGGGACACCGGGGGAAGACGATCCGGCGCGGATCGCCGAACGGCTCGTCGACCTCGGCGCCCGCGCCGTCCTGATCACCGACGCGCGACCGGACACCGGCGGAGACTGGCTGTTCGACGGGGAGCGACACCACCCGGTCCCTGGGCGTCGGCACGACACCCACTGCGAGCACGGGGCTGGCTGCACCCACTCGTCGGTTCTCGCGGTGCTGTTGGCGCGGGGGCTGGACCTCCCCACCGCCGCCCAGCTCGCCCACCGCGTCGCGGCCCGCGCGGTGGAGACGGGCCATCGGGACGTCGGCAGTGGACGTCACCCGGTCGACGTGTTCGCGGCCGTCCGCGACGCGGCGGTGTCGAAGCAGCTCGCCGAGCATCTGGAGGGTGTGCGATGAGTGAGGTCTCCGTGGTCGGTGCGGGAGTCGTGGGCCTGTCCGTCGCGTGGCTGCTCGCCGAGGCCGGCCTGTCCGTGACCGTCTGGGAAGCGCGCACGCCCGGCGACGGCGCGTCAGCCCTCGCCCACGGCCAACTGGTGCCCCCTGGGGAGATCCTGCGCCCGCTCTGGCGGCGGAGCCTCGACGTGTACCGGCGGGTCGCGGAGCGCACGTCGCTCGCGTGGGACGACGAGCCGATCGGCACGCTGGTCCTCGGCACGCTGGTCCTCGGCACGCGGGCCGAGGACCTCCCCCGGCTCCGGGAGCGGAACTCCTCCGGCGACGGCCGGTTGCTCACCGGCGAGGAGGTCCGCGCGCACGAGCCGGCGGTGGGTCCCGCCGTCACGTCCGGCCTGTTGTTCGAGGAAGGACGCCGGATTCACCCTCCGGCCGTCGTCGGGGCGCTCGCCGAGCTGGCGCGTCGCGCCGGGGCGCGTGTTCGGTGCGGCGCCCGGGTGGTGCGTCTGGAGCCGGACGGGGACACCTGGTCACTGCTGACGCAGGACGGGCAGCGCGCCCACGGCCAACGGGTCGTCATCGCCGCGGGGCTGGCGTCGGGGGTGCTGGCCGCGTCCCTCGGGTTGCGCGTGCCGATGACCGGGGTTCGGGGCCGCATCCTGCTGACCGAGCCACAGCCGCCGGTGCTCCGCCACATCCTCGGGGAACCCGTGCCGGCCTTGGCTCGCACCGACGACGATCTCCGGGCCGCGACGCACACGCCTCGACCGGAACCCGTGGTGCGTCTGCTCGCCCACCAGCGGGCGGACGGCTGCCTTCTGCTCGGCGCGTCGTGGTGGCCGGAGGAGGCGGGAGAGCCACCGGACCACGACGCGCGAGTGCTGGCGCGGGCGACGAGCCTCCTCCCCGGGCTGCGCGGCGTGCCCGTCCTCCACCGGTGGTCAGGAACACGACCGTGCACTGTGGACGGACGCCCGGTCGTGGACGAGGTCGCGCCCAATCTGTACCTCTGTTGCGGGCACGGCGGCGACGGGTTCATCGCCGGCCCCGGTTCGGCGGCGCTGCTGGCGGACCTCGTGCTGGGGCGCACGCCAGGCGTGAACCCCGAGCCCTTCCAATATGGACGGTGGAGTCGTGTGGAGGAACGGGACCTGACATGACGTTTCTTGACGAGTGCCGGGAGCGGACCGCGTCGGTCTGGTCCGCCTACGAACACCACCCGTGGATCGAGGCCCTCGCGGCCGGCGGCCTCACCCCGGAACAGTTCGCGTTCTTCCAGCTCGACGACGGGGCGCACGTGGCGGAGTTCAACCGGGTGCTGTCGCTGGGGATCGCCAAGGCCCCCACCGGGCACCCGTGGGCGGCGGCCGCCGCGCGGGTCCTGCACCAGCAGTCGACGGACGCCGAACTCGCGGAGAAGCGGGCGTTGGTGGCGGACCTCGGGTTCGACGTGGACCTCCGGTCGGACCGGTGGACGTGTTCCCCCGCCCGCGAGGGGTACGTCAACCACCTGGTGCGCGTGGGGTTCGAGGGCACGTTCCCCGAGATCGCGGTCAGCCTCTACCCCTGCGCGATGTTCACCGAGGTCATCGGCCGGCGTTTCCGCGACGTCCACGTGCCCGGGCCGGAGCCCTTCCGGCGGTGGGCCGCCATCTACACGCGTCGCGCCCGCAGTGAGATGTGCGCGCAGCACGCGAACGTCGCGAACGAGGCCGCGACGCGGCTCGACGAGGAGGGGCGCGCCCGACTGCTCCAGTTGTACCGGCGGAGCCTCGAACACCAGGTACGGGTGTTCGACGCGGCATGGCGGCTGGAGGGGGTGTGGCCGGGTGGGCGGCAGGCCCACGCGATGCGGGTTCGGCCCGACGTCCCCACGCCAGCGGTCGACGCGCCGAAGGCGTGAGGAGCGGGACCGGCCGGCGCGGTGCCCGATCGACTCCGAATGATCCCGGACACCCTCGGCGAGACGACGACGACTCGTTTCGGGTATCTTGTCGGAATTGCGGGCATCACTCCCCGCCGACGTTCTGACAGTTTTGGGAAAGGTTGGCACGCACTCCGCGCCGGCCGCGCCACGATCTCCGGTTTCACCCCAACGGCGCAAGGGCGCGCGCCGTTTCTCCCGAGTGCACCCCTCCCACGGGGAAGCATTCGACCCTACCCTTCTGACCAGGGCGAACGCCACTCGTTCAGGGCAGCGCCCACGTCCATCCCAGCAACGCACAGTGAATTCCTCCCCCCGATGAACACGCGTCATGACGCCACATTCGACAGTTCCCTTCGGACCGGTCTTGACGATCCCCGTTCGCGTCCCCAAGCATGTTTCGCACCAGTGACGAAACTGGTCGGTGGCGCCACTGTTCACACTGAAGTGAGGAAGTGGAGGTCGAACCCATGCACACCACGCGGTCCCGTCTTTTCCGGCCCCGGCTGGGGCACCACGCGTCCCTGCGGGTCGAACTGGACCAGCTCGAAGCCAGGGACGTCGAGCTGGAGGACGTCGGCGTCGAGGTCGAGGACGACGAGTAGGTCCCCGCTGACCGAGCATGACTGAGCGGACACTGCGGCGGCTCGATCCCGGAGCGGACGCGTCGGGTCCGAGCCAGGACTTCCTGGACTCGGCGCGGCGGCGCGGCCTCCTGCACGAGATCGACGGGCGGCGATGCGTCGCCGGGCACTGCGTGGAGCCGGTGACGGGACACCGCGTCCTGTTCGCGCCGTTTGTGGAGCCAGCACTCGCGGAGAGCCCAGACTCGCTGCGGTCGGTGCTGGCGCGTGCGGCCGGCGCGCGGAAGCCCACGCGCGTGACCCTGCGGGTCGACCCGTGGATCGAGCTGCCGCACCCCTGGTGGTTACGCCAGACCTACCTCTGTCTCCGCGTCTGTCCTCCGCCGTCACGCGAGGAACGCGAGGCGGGAACGCCGAATCTGGAGCCGATCGACGGCGTGCGGATCAGGCAGGCCGCTGACGACGACTCGCCCCTGGTGCGCGCGTGGCTGGCCCGCGCCCTGGTCGACGGGCACGACCAGTTCGGGGAGACCGCCGACCGCGGCCGGGTCGACGCGGCGGTGGACGCGCTCCTCGCGTCGCCGTCCCGGCGCACCCTCGTCGCCGTTCGCGACGGGAACCCCGTGGGGCACGCGACGATGGACGTCGACGCGCGGGACAGCGTGCTGGGCACCAGGTTCGTCGAGCTGTTCGACATCCTCGTCGAGCAGGACGCCCGCCACCGCGAGATCGTCCGGAGTCTCGCCGCCACCTGCACCGCGCACGCCGCCGAACTCGGCCGACCGCTCGTGGGCAACGTCGTCCACCGACACCCCACCGGCGAGGACCACGGGCGGCATGTGGTGGCCCGGCTGCGGGATAACGGATGGATGCCGTTGTACCGGTACTGGTCCGCGGACCCGGCCGCGGTCCTGTCGACGGCGACCCGGGTGAGTGGAGTGACGCGACGTGGATGAGCGCTATCTGGAGTGCTTCTCGCTCCGCACCCTGTACGAGATCTTCGGGGTCGACCCGTCCCAGGCCGTGCGCCGGTTGGTGTACAAGGCACGGGCGATGCGGCGCGGCGAGGTCCTCGCTCCCCTGCTGCTGTCCGTCGCCGCACGGGAGGGACACGCGCTGGGCAGCGGGTCCTCCGACGAGATCGCGCGGGCGCGACAGCGCGTCGCCACCTACGACGCCGTGTGGCGCGACCTCGCGTCGCGGTGGGACTGCCAACTGGTCAAGGGGCCGACGATCGCCCGCCACTACCCTCCGGACGTCGTCAGGCCGGTCGGGGACCTCGACATCGTCGTGGACGGCGAGGAGACGCTGTGGCAGGTCGTGGCGCGCGTGCAGGAGCTGTGCCCCGTCCGGCGGCTGGACCTGGCGGTCTTCGGGGCCGACGAGGGACACCACTTCGCGGTCGGCCTGTCCTGGCCCTCGGCCGACCCGCTGCTCGACATGAACCACTACGTCGAGGTCAACACCTTCGGCTACATGGGCGACTCCCAGCGGGTCGGCCTGCGACTGGACGTCCCCCAGGACACGGCGATGGCGAACGTGGTGGCGCTCGCTGAAGAGCGCTTCCAACGCGAGTTCGGGGCCAAGGACGCCCTCGACCTCGTCGCGCTGATGGCCTCCGGGGCGCTGGACGACGTCGAGGCCGTGGTGGCGGTCGCCGAGTCCTGGCTGGTGGCGCCCGAGCTGCTGGAGCTACTCCGCTACGTCGCCTCGCACGCCAGCCTCGCGCACGTGGTCGACCGCGATCTCCTTGAGGCGCTGGAGAAACCGGCGAGGGCCGAGCGGGAGCGCAGGGCGACGGGGACCGGCCTTGACCGCCCCGGCGCGGACGTGCCTCGGCACGTGATGCCGAGGAGCCGCGCGGGTGGGCTCGCGTTGCGGCGCACCACCTACCGCTCCGGACAACCCGAGGCGGTGTTCCGGGAGTTCGACGGTCTCACGCTCATGCACTGCCCCGTCGGGGACTTCCTCGTCGCGCAGGGCGGGAAGCTGGACGCGGCGGCGTACCGGGCCGCGCGGGAGCACGTCCGACAGGACCGTTCGTGGTGGCGGACGTCCACTCCGGACGAACGGTGAGTTCCGGACACGCGGTGAGATCCGGACACACGGTGAGATTCAGACGAGCGGTGAGATCCAGACGAGCGGTGAGATCCCGAGCGGCGAGGAAGGAGAGCCGTGGCGCCGCCGGGATGGCCGGCGCCGAGCTGGTCGTCCCCGCCTGGCGCTCGCTCGACGACGACGTCAGGAGCGCCTCGTTCTGGCGGATGGCGCGCGACCTGCCCCGCCTCACGGGCCACGCGTTGGCGCTGGTCAGGACGACGAGCCGGAGGTGGGCGCTCGCCGTCCTCGGCCTCCAGCTCCTCTCGGGGGCGCTCGTCGTCCTCATGATGGCCGCGGCGCGGGAGTTCTTCTCCGCCCTCGTCGCCTCCGGGCTCGTCGTCGGGAACCTGGTCCACGTCGCGCCGACGCTCGTCGGCGTCGGCCTGGTGATGGGCGCCAGCAAGCTCGTCGGCGCCCTCACCTCGGCCTGCCGCTCCCGGCTCGGCCCCCGGATCGAGCAGCGGGCCGAGCTGAGGTTGCTGGGCCTGACCACCAGGGCGCCGCTCGAACTCTTCGACGAACCCCGGTGGTTCGACGCGATGAGCCGCGCGCGCGACCGGGGCGTGTCGAGCGCGCCGGTCGTCGTCGACCAGGCGCTGGCGCTGTCCGGCGCGCTCGTCACGGTGACCGCCGCCGTCGGCGCGGTCGCCTTCGTCAGCCCCGCGCTGGCCGTCCTGGTCCTCGTCTCGTCGCTGCCCGGGGCGTGGGCCGCCGTCCGCTCGGCCCAGCTCGCCTACGTCAGCCGGCGGAGGACGACCACGCTGCGCCGCAGGAAATGGGTTCTCTCCGACCTCCTGGCCAACCGCAGGGCCGCGCCCGAGATCCGGGCGAACCAGCTCCAGGACCACCTGCTCGGGCTGGTGGAGGAGATCACCACACGGGACATGGGAGAGCGGCTGGAGGTGAGTCGCCGCCAAGCCCTCCAGAGGTTCGTGGGGCAGGTCGCCGGGGGCGCGGCGCTGTGCGTCCTCTACCTCGCCCTGGTGCTCCTCGTCCGGCACGACGCGCTGTCGCTGGCGTCGGCGAGCGCGGCGCTCGTGGTCATCCGGAGCGGGCGCAGGTCGCTCAACCGCGCGGCCCTGACCGTCCGAACCCTCTACGAGCACGGCCTGTACCTGGCGGACTTCTTCCGCTTCTGCTCCGAGACGGAGAACCGCGCCCGCGAGGAGGAGGACGAGGCCGAGCCGGTCCCCCTGCCCCACGACTGCGCGACGCTGGCGCTGAAGGGGGTGAGCTTCACCTACCCCGGGTCCGAGGCGCCCTCACTGCGCGACGTCGACCTCGAACTCCGGCGAGGCGAGATCGTCGCGCTCGTCGGCGACAACGGCTCGGGCAAGACCACGCTCGCCAAGCTGGTCGCCGGCCTCTACCGACCCGGATCGGGAGCCCTCCACTGGGACGACGTGGATCTGGGGACGCTGCCGCTGAGCGCGTTGAGCGAGCGGGTGACCCTGGTCGCCCAGGACCACACCCGGTGGCCCCTCACGGCCAGGGACAACATCGCCATCGGCCGGCCGTCGCGGGAGGCGACCGACGAGCTGGTGGTGCGGGCGGCCCGCCAGGCCAGGGTGGACCCGGTCCTCTCCTCGCTCCGGCACGGGTACGCGACATTGCTGTCGCGTCAGTTCACCGACGGCGCCGACCTCTCCGGCGGCCAGTGGCAGCGGTTGGCCCTCGCCCGCGCCTTCTACCGCGACGCCCACCTGCTCGTCCTCGACGAGCCGACCGCCTCGCTGGACCCGAGGACGGAACGGCACGTGTTCGAGGAGCTGCGGGCGCTCGCCGCGAGAGGACGGTCGGTCCTGCTGGTCACGCACAGCATGAGAATGGCCGCCTCGGCGCACCGGATCGTCGTTCTGGACGGCGGCCGGCTGATCGAGGAAGGCCCGCACGACGCGCTCATGGAGAAGGGAGGAAAGTACGCCGCGATGGTGGGAGCGGCGGCCGGATCATCGGACGGGAGCACCGCCGTCGCGCCTCGCCCCTGACCGCCAATGATCACGATGTTCAGGACGATCAGATCGCTCGTGATGATCACGTGTCCCCTGAGTTCGTGCCTCCCATGTTCGTGCCTCCCATGTTCGTGTCTCCTGCGTTCGTGTCTCCCGGTCTCGTGTCTCCCGGGTTCGTGTTCGCGTCGTTCGTGTCTCCCGGGTTCGTGTCCGCGGCGCTTCTGGTTCCCGTGTTCTCGTTTCCCGCGTTCCCGGTGTTCCCTATGTTCCCTGTGTTCCTGGTGTTCTTGTCGGAGGGGAGTGTCAGGGGGCGCGCCTATACTCCGCACGGACATGTTGTTGGGGGGCTTTGATGACGGTACGTAGCGACGAGTTCTTCCGGATAGTGGACGCTCTTGTCGACGTGGAACGCTCGGAGGGCGAGCAGTACACGTCCTACAGCGTGCGCGGAAAGCGATTCGGCTACTACTGGCCGCGCACGCGGACCGTCGGCCTCAAGCAGACGCTGTCCGAACAACAGGCGCTGGTGGCGGAGCGGCCGGACGTCTTCGAGGTGCAGTTCACGGCGGGCGGCTTCGGGTGGGTCGTGGTCCATCTGGAGGGCATCGACGTCGACGAGCTGTCCGAACTGGTCTTCGAGGCGTGGCGGTTGTCGGCGCCCGAGAGCCTCGTGGCCGAGGTGCCCGACTGGGCGGAGCGGCCACCCACTCTCGCCTGACCCGGGAAGAGCCTGAGCCTGACGGAAAGCACGAACCACCGTCGAGGACGGGATCTTCCCGGCTTCGCCCCACCCTCGCCTTGTCGTCTTGTTCCACGTGTTCCACGTGGGTTTTCCCTGCCGCGGGTTTTCCGCGTCCCGGCTGGACGAGGGGGAAGCCGGGACGCGGTGATTGTTGGCAGGCATCGGAAAGAACCGTGGCCTCGCGGGGAGCGCTTCCCTACACTCCGGCCTCACCCGACCGTCAGGAACGTCGAAGGCCGGCTCGGCCGACATGCCGAACCCGGAGCGGCGGAACGCCCTCCCGGAATGGGAAACACCCTGGCCCGCTCGGGGTTCCTGACGAAACGCGGAGGTTCGTCCCCGCGCATCCGAGGAGGAGCATGAGCAGTCAGGGCGGCCCCCGAACCCCGCGGGACGGCGCGGACCTCGTGATCCGCCGGGCGGCGTTGCCCCGACGGGAAGGACTCCTCGATCTGGCGGTCCGGGACGGCGTCCTCGTCCGCGTGGACGAGGACCTGGCCGGGCTGCCCGCGGCCAGGGTCCTCGACGTCGACGGCCGGCTGGTCACGCCGCCGCTGGTCGACGCGCACATCCACCTCGACTCGGCCCTGACCCTCGGCGAGCCCCGGCACAACCGGTCGGGCACGTTGCTGGAGGGCATCCAGATCTGGGAGGAGCGCAAGGCGACCCTGACGGCGGAGGAGATCCGCCGCAACGCGCTGACCGTCCTGCGCTGGCTCGTCGCCCACGGGACCCTGCACCTGCGCTGCCACGTCGACATCTGCGAGCCCGAGCTGACCGCGCTGCACGTCCTGCTCGACGTGCGCGCGGAGCTGGCCGAGTACTGCGACATCCAGCTCGTCGCCTTCCCCCAGGACGGGCTCCTCTGCCACCCCGACGGCGAACGGCTGCTGCGCCGCGCCCTCGAACTCGGCTGCGACGTGGTCGGGGGCATCCCGCACTACGAGCCCAGCGACGAGCTGGGCGTCGCGCACGTCCAGCGGGTTTTCGCGCTCGCCAGGGAGTTCGACCGGGACGTCGACCTGCACTGCGACGAGACGGACGACCCAGGGTCCCGGTTCGTCGAGACCGTCGTCGCCGAGACCCTGCGCCACGGCTGGCAGGGCAGGGTGGTGGCGAGCCACTGCACCGCGATGGGCTCGTACTCCCCCGCCCACCTGTTCCGTCTCTCCCGCTGGTTGCGGCGGGCCCGGGTCGGGGTCGTGGCGAACCCCGGGGTGAACCTCACGCTCCAGGGGCGCTTCGACACCGGGCCGACCCGGCGCGGGATCGCCCCGCTCGCCGCGCTCGTCGAGGCGGGCGTGACCGTGGGCCTCGGCCAGGACTCCGTCATGGACCCGTGGTTCCCCTTCGGCACCGGGGACCTGTTGGCCGTCGCCCAGCTCGCCGCGCTCGTGGGCCACCTCAGCGGCAGCGACCAACTCGACACCGTGCTGGACATGGTGACGACCTCGGGAGCCGAACTCCTCCGCCTCGGCGACCGGTACGGCCTGGCCGAGGGGCGCCCCGCCGACCTCGTGGTCCTCGACGCGCGCGACACCGCCGACGCCCTGCGCCGCCTGCCCGCCCGCCTCCACGTGTTCCGGCGGGGAACGGAACTGGCGACGACCCGTCCGGCCCGGACCGTCCTCTGTGGAGCGCTCGCGGGAGAGGTGGACTTCCAGCCACCACAAAGGAAATCGCGAGCGGAATGAGCCCCGTGCGCGTCGCGCACATGGGCTGACATGCGCACACGGCTGACACGTGCGTCGAGGTGGTGCGCGCAGGACCGATGTACACGCCCTGCCTACACCGCCGGCCTCTGGCGGTACCGCTCCACCACCGCTTCGACACCCGCTAGCGCAAGACGCGCGAACATGGCGGAAACTTGCGCCGCCTGGCGGCTCCGTGTGTGGACAAAGAAGAACCACCGGTAGCTACTCCGCGCGGGGAGGATAGGTCTCCATCTGCCAAGTGGCCGTCGCTGATGGACTCACCCCCGCATGGGCGGGGCCGACGCCCAGCGAGTTCCTGACGCAGTGTGGAGATCTGGAACCATCCCCGCGTGGGCGGGGCCGACAAGGCCCTGTACCGGGGCGGGGGCTCAATCGCGGAACCATCCCCGCGTGGGCGGGGCCGACAGGAAAGTCCTGATCAAACCTCCGACCGTCACCGAACCATCCCCGCGTGGGCGGGGCCGACGTGCTGCGGCGGGTCGTGCGGGACCTGGTGGAGGAACCATCCCCGCGTGGGCGGGGCCGACCGGCGACGCGGGTGGCGGGTTATCCGGGGGGACGAACCATCCCCGCGTGGGCGGGGCCGACAAGGCGGGTGCCGTCGCCGACGCCGCCCGCGCGGAACCATCCCCGCGTGGGCGGGGCCGACGTGGCCGACGCCGCCGGGTCCCTCGCGCGCGCCGAACCATCCCCGCGTGGGCGGGGCCGACCTGCTGGAGACCGGGGTGGTCGGGGTCTACCGGGAACCATCCCCGCGTGGGCGGGGCCGACTCCGCGATGACCTCACGGATCGTCAGTTCGACGGAACCATCCCCGCGTGGGCGGGGCCGACGGCTGCGAGCCGGTCGGCGAGCTCGGCAGCGCGGAACCATCCCCGCGTGGGCGGGGCCGACATGGCAACCCGACCGCGGCGGCGGTCGTAGAGGGAACCATCCCCGCGTGGGCGGGGCCGACGCCAGGTAGCTGGCGGCGAGGGCGGTCAGGGGCGGAACCATCCCCGCGTGGGCGGGGCCGATCGCCCGGCACGGGGGTGATCTCCGCATCCGTGCGAACCATCCCCGCGTGGGCGGGGCCGACTCCGTCGTGAGCACGCCCGGGCGGCCGAGCGCGGAACCATCCCCGCGTGGGCGGGGCCGACGAGCATCCGGCGCGGACGTTCGGACGTGCGCGAGAACCATCCCCGCGTGGGCGGGGCCGACCGTCCCGCGAACGTCCCGACCGTCCGCTACCGGGAACCATCCCCGCGTGGGCGGGGCCGATGCGCTCACGCCAGCGGAGGCGTGTCCCCGAACCGAACCATCCCCGCGTGGGCGGGGCCGATGCCCTGGCAGCAGATCTACATAGAAGGCCCTGAGAACCATCCCCGCGTGGGCGGGGCCGATGACGCGGGCGAGACCGAGACCGGGGTGGATGGCGAACCATCCCCGCGTGGGCGGGGCCGATCCGCTGTCACGGCGGTGCAAGCCGCTGGCGGGAGAACCATCCCCGCGTGGGCGGGGCCGATCCCGCCAGCGCCGCTGAATACGAGGAAGGGAAGGAACCATCCCCGCGTGGGCGGGGCCGATGCGAGATGCCGGGACACCAGCTTGGCGCGCATCGAACCATCCCCGCGTGGGCGGGGCCGACTGAACCTCCTCCCGCGTCCGGCCGTACTGGTACGAACCATCCCCGCGTGGGCGGGGCCGACGCCTGCCCTCGGTGGGAGCAGTTCCTGTGTGAAAGAACCATCCCCGCGTGGGCGGGGCCGATCGAGACCATCGCCACGGTCGCCGAGAAGCGCAGGAACCATCCCCGCGTGGGCGGGGCCGATGGCGGATTCCAGCTCGACGCTGGCGATCCTCAAGAACCATCCCCGCGTGGGCGGGGCCGATTGGCTCACCGGCGGCTTGGCGGCGAGCACGTCGGAACCATCCCCGCGTGGGCGGGGCCGATCCCTTGAAGGTCGTTCGGTCCCGGAGAAGCGACGAACCATCCCCGCGTGGGCGGGGCCGATGGCTCGCTGTCGGCTCGCCGGCGAACCATCCCCGCGTGGGCGGGGCCGATAACCAGTGATCAAGTCGGTGGTTGCGGGTACCGGAACCATCCCCGCGTGGGCGGGGCCGATGAGCTGGCCGAGCGCGTCATCAGCGGCCCGGCGGAACCATCCCCGCGTGGGCGGGGCCGATGTCGGCGTCCTCCCCCCCAGGCTCTTCTCCAGGGAACCATCCCCGCGTGGGCGGGGCCGATACTTCCTGACCTGGTGTTCTATCGGGCGGGGGCACGGGTTTTGACCATTTGCTCTTGCTATCCGTGGGGCGGGCGGAGACTGTTCGTCGCTCCATGATCGCACCATCGGGCCTTCACCCGCCTGCCGGTCACAGAACCCCACGAGCGCCGGCGTCACCTGACACTTGATGGTGACCACCACCCCCTCGAAAGGCACGCCATGCGCGGCAATCCCGCCATCGTCCTCGTCCACGGCTTCTGGGGCGGCGCCGCCCACTGGGCGAACGTCATCGTGGAACTGGACAAGCGCGGCTACGACGACATCCACGCGGTCGAGAACCCGCTCACCTCCCTCGCCGACGACGCCTCGCCTCCCAGCCCGCAGCCGTCGTCGACCTCATCCAGGCCGCCGCCAACGAGACCGCACGCTGACCACTGACATCCCAGCGGTGCCCGGCCATGCCACGTGACCGGGCACCAACCACTTCTCCTGTTCGGTGACCACCAGCACGACCCGGGCATCCGTGCCACCACCTCCACCGCGCCGGACCACAGGACGAAGCCGGGTGGACGGTGGTCGTGGGGGAAGGCGCACGGCGCGATTGCCCAGAACGGTGCACACCCTCCGCGGCCGCGTCGCATCACTCACCAGCCCCGCTGGTGCCGCCGCGCTCACGAGCCACCGCCAGGCCCGTGATGATCACGCCGATCCCCTCGGTGCGCACGGGGCCGGCCTCGCCGAGGAACGGCGAGTTCGGTGTCGACGGTGGCGATCTCGCGGTCGCGCCCGAGCGGACCGGCACCCCGTGCTGCGCGGCGGGCGGCCGCTCGATCGTCGATGGGGGCGTGAACAGCGGCGGCGCTCGACCGGATCCGGTGCATCTTGCACCGGATCCGAGCGCAGGAGGTGCTCGCTGTCGTTGTGACCGGAGGTCATGGCTGGTGAGAGTGAAGCCACCAGCGACGGGAACAGCGAGGAGTTGCCAGCCATGCCATCTGAGGTGTTCGACGCCGTCGAGGAATTCGACGTGGTCATCATCGGAGCGGGAATCTCCGGGATCGGCGCGGCGACCTGTTTCAGCCGAGAACTCCCCGACAAGTCCCTCGTCGTGCTGGAGGGCCGCGATGACATCGGTGGCACCTGGGATCTGTTCCGTTACCCGGGCGTCCGCTCGGATTCCGACCTCCACACCTTCGGCTACGAGTTCAAGCCGTGGCGCCACGAGTCCGCGATCGCGGACGCCCACCTGATCCGGGAGTACCTCCGGGAAACAGTCGAGGAGAACGACCTGGCGCGCCTCATCAGGCTGCGCCACCGGGTCGTCAGGTCGGAATGGTCCTCTGACGACTCAAGGTGGACCCTCAGTGTCGAGGTGTCGGACCCCGCCACGGGATCGGCCAGGACCAAGACGATCCGCGCGGGATGGGTGTTCGCCGCCACCGGCTACTACAGGTACGACGAGGGGTTCTCTCCGGAGTTTCCGGGGCGCGACGACTTCGAGGGGCTTGTCGTTCATCCGCAGCACTGGCCCGAGACCCTCGACTACAGCGGCAAGAGGGTCGTCATCATCGGCAGCGGCGCGACCGCGGTCACGCTGGTGCCGGCCATGGCCACCGGGCCAGGCGCCGCCCATCACGTGACGATGGTGCAGCGCACCCCCACCTACATCATGGCGACGCCCCGCGTCGACGGCGTCGCTGTGACGCTGACGAAGCTTCTCGGAGCGCAGCGCGGGTATGCCGCAACGAGGTTCAAGAACATCTGGCTCGAACACGCGATCGTCAAGGGACTGCGGGCGTTCCCCAAGGTCGGGCGTTGGCTGATCCGGCGCCACAACATCAAGCGCCTGCCCCGGGGATTCGACGTCGACAAGCACTTCAACCCGCCGTACGACCCGTGGGACCAGCGGCTGTGCCTGGCGCCGGACGGCGACTTCTTCGCTGCGATCAAGGCCGGCGCCGCCTCCGTCGTCACGGACACGATCACGCGGTTCAGCAGACGCGGAATCGTGCTGAGCACGGGTGAGGAACTGGAAGCCGACATCATCGTGACCGCGACCGGGTTGAACGTGCGGCTCTTCGACGGAATGCCGATCGTGGTCGACGGGCGCGAGATCGACGTCGCTGACTCGGTCTGCTACCGCGGGATGCTGCTGAGCGGGATACCCAACTGGGCGATGGCGATCGGCTACACCACCTCGTCCTGGACGCTCAAGGTGAGCCTGATGTGCCGCTACTTCCTCGACCTGGTCCGGCACATGGATGCCCACGGGTACGACCGGGTGGTCCCGGTCGCGCTCCCGGGGATGCCGCGCCAGCCGGTCATGGACCTCAAGGCCGGCTACGCCAAGCGCGCCGAGAAGGTGCTGCCCAAGCAGGGGCTTGTCGCCCCGTGGCGAATGGCGATGTCCTACCCCGAGGACGCCAGGGCACTGCGTGGTCCGGTGGCCGACGAGAATCTCAAGTTCGGCTCCAGTCGGTCGGCCGCGAAGCTGCCTGACGACCGGCGGTCAACGCATGTCTGAGAGGAGCGGCGCTGAAGGCGTCGACCAGTACGCGGCCCTCCCGTCCGGGATGACGATCTGCTTCCGGGACTGGGGCGACAGGGCCGACCCCGCGATCTTGCTCATCGCCGGGCTGGGCGAGGACCTCACCTTCTGGACCGACTCGTTCGTCGGCGCACTCGTCGCCCGATCCTTTCGGGTCATCGCGATGGACAATCGTGACGTCGGCCAGTCGACGTTCGTGGCCACCCCGGCACCCCGGCTGTGGCGCCAGGTGCTCGCCCGTCCCCGCGGTGATGCCTACTCGCTGGCGGACATGGCCAACGATGGCGTCGGCGTGCTCGACCATCTCGGGATCGAGCAGGTTCACCTGGTCGGACGATCCATGGGCGGAATGATCGCGCAGACGATCGCCGCCACGGAACCTCGGCGAGTCCTGTCCCTGACCTCCATCTTCTCGACCACCGGTGCGCGGAACGTCGGCCAGCCGGCACTGTCGACGATTCGGCTCCTCGCCGCCCGACCGGCACGAACGAGAACCGCGGCGGTGTGTGCCCACCTGCGGATCACCCGGCACATCGCGGGACGGGCATACCCGATCGACGACGCGGCGGAGGCCGCCATCGCGGCGCGTGGATGGGATCGCGGCGCCGGTGACCTGGCCGCCGGCGTGGCTCGTCAGATCCAGGCGATCCAGGCCTCCGGAGACCGGACCGCCCAGCTTCGCGGGATCACAGCTCCCACCTTGGTCATCAACGGGGATCGGGACCTGATGGTGGCTCCGAGTGGGGGCGCCGCGACCGTCAAGGCGATCCGCTCGGCGCGACACGTCGTCATTCCCGGAATGGGCCATCACATTCCCGAGGCCCTGATCGACCCAATCACTCAACACATCTCGCGGCACGCGAACCGCGTGGGCAAGGGAGGAAACCATGGCGAAATCTCATGAGCGCGGCTCCACGGTCACCTCGGTCGATGTCGTGATCGTCGGTGCCGGCTTCGCCGGCCTGAGCGCCGCTGAGCGGCTCGTGAGCATGGGTGTGTCCGTGCTGGTCGTGGAAGGTCGCGACCGGGTGGGAGGCCGATCGCTCTCCGGCGAGGTGGCCGGGGTCAAGGTCGACCTCGGGGCAACGTGGGTCGCACGGCGACACACCGCGATCCGCAGCCTCGCGAGCCGAGTGGGGTGCGGTACGACCAGCCAGTTCAACCGGGGTCACAACGTCCTGTGGATGGCCGGCCGACGTCACACCTACACGGGCACTCTTCCCATGGTCTCACCGGCGGCCATGGTGGACATGGCCCGCATCCAGACGGCGCTGAACAAGTTGGTCTCGACCATCAACGTCGACGCGGCCTGGGAGTCCCCCCACGCCAGCCGGCTCGACGACATCTCGTTCGGCGAATGGCTCGACCAGAAGCACGCCCTGGGCAGCACCCGTGCGCTGATGACCATCGTCAGCAAGGTGCAGTGGGGCTGTAGCCCGGGAGACGTCTCCCTGCTTCACGCACTGCGCTACATCCGCGCGGCGGGGGGAATCGACCACATGCTCGACGTCGAGGGCGGGCAGCAACAGGACCGGATCACCGAAACCACCCAGGAGATCGCGAGGCGGCTCGCGGAGCGACTCGGGGACAGCGTGGTGGTGGGATCCCCGGTTCGCCGAATCACACAGGACGACAACGGGGTCACTGTCCGCACCGACTCGGACGCCATCAAGGCCAAGTACGTCATCGTCACCGCCGCCCCCGCGCATCGGGCCGACATCGAGTTCCAACCTGCCCTGCCGGAGAAGTCGGAGGGGCTGACGAAGACCTGGCGCATGGGTGCGCTGAGCAAGGCGTTCGTCGCCTATCACGAGCCCTTCTGGCGTGCCGACGGGCTTTCGGGTGAGGCGTTGACCGACACGGGGACCGTGTTCATCACGTTCGACGTGTCGCCCAACGACACAGGGCCGGGTGTCCTGATGGCCTTCTGCGACCCTCGCGTGTTCGACGGCTTCAGCCCCGAGAACCGACGCAGCCGCGTCATCCGACAGCTCGTCGACCTGTACGGCCCGCGGGCCAACTCCCCCATCGACTACGTCGACCACTGCTGGGGAACGGAACCGTTCGCCCCCGGCGGCCCGAATCCCGCCGTTCCCCCCTACGCGTCCGTGAGCCACGCCAGCGCCCTCACCGAGCCCCACGGGCGCGTCCACTGGGCCGGTACCGAAACCGCGGGCGAGTGGGCAGGAACCATGAACGGCGCCGTCCTGACAGGACAGCGCGCCGCCGAACGGGTCGCGGCCCTGTTGTCCCACGATGCCCGCGAGGAGCCGACACGGTGAAGGACGCGGTCTTCCTGCTGGCCGATCTCTGGATGACCGTCGTCGGCTACTTCTTCGGGTGGAGACTCATCCGGCGGTACGGCAACTACCTCCTCGGCCTCGAATGGATGATCGTCGCGATATCGGGGAGCAACTTTCTCCTCTGGTCGCTGCTCGGGGGTGACGAGGGCAGCGTCCTCTACGACGTGGCGGGCTTCTTCGACGCGTTCTCGCGGTCGGTTGGCATCACGCTGATCCTCGTCCTGGGACTGATGACCGCGACGCATCGCTACAAGCCGACCCTCGCCGTGGAGATCGGTGTCTTCGGCCTCGCCATCGCGGGCGGGCTCTACCTGGGGCAGTTCTTCGGCGAGGAACTCCACGTCATCCCCGCAACCGTCTACGTCGTGGTGAACGTGCTCACGACGCTGTTCCTCGTGTACGTGGGCAAGCGGCTCTGGGATGCCGGCGCCAGACAACTGGCGGTCGGGACGGTACTGGTCACAGGCGTGGCATCCGTCATCGCGATCACCTACGACTTCTTCCCGTTCTCCTTCGATGACGCGAACCGCACGCTCTTCTACACCGCCGCGTTGACGACGTGGGGCGCCCAGGGATTCGTCTACTTCCTCGCATACCGCGCGCTGCACAACCACAACATGACCACGCACGCACAGCCGACTCAGAAGGAGAGCGCGACATCATGAGGATCGACAACGTCGAGTACAGCACCTTCAGTGGCTGGATCGACCCGCCCGCGGACGTCGTCCCAGCGCTCGCGGGCGACCTCACGTGCGACGTCGCCGTGATCGGCGGAGGCATGGGGGGCATGGCGACGGCGCTACGGCTCGCCGAGCGCGGTCAGGACGTCGTGCTGCTGGAGGCCCAGTTCTGCGGCTACGGTTCCAGCTCCCGCAACGGAGGGCAGATCGCAAGCGTTCCGGGTGGGGACCTCCGACTGCTGGGCCTCCTCCACCCCAAGGCGCTGCCCGGCATGGTGCGGCTGGCCGAGAACTCCGCACGCTTCGTGGAAGACCTCATGAAGACCCACGACATCGAGTGTGACTACGAGCCCAACGGCCTGGCGTTGGCCGCGGTGGGGCATGGACAGATGCTCAGGATTCGTACCGTGGCCGCGATCCTCCGGCGCGCCGGCGGACATGGACATGTCGGCACGAGCGAGGAACTCGGCATTCCCCGCGGCTTCGTGGGCGGCATGCGCGAGAGCCTGGGCGGAATGTTGAATCCCGGCAAGTTGAGCCGGGGAGTGCGTCGCGCCCTGCTCTCATCGCCGGCTCGGGTGTTCGAGAAGACCAAGGTCACCGACGTCACGCGGCACGGCGGCAAGGTCGTGATCTCAACCCCCCGCGGCACCGTTCACGCCAACAAGGCGGTGCTCGCGACGAACGCCTACTCCGGGGAGTGGGACATCACCCCCAAGCGCCTCTCGGTGCCGATGTGGCTCATCGAGATGGAGACGGAGCCGATCGCCCCGGAGCGCATCGCCGCGCTGGGGTGGAGCAGCCGATCGGGGGTGATCACCCAGCACCAGATCATGGAGCACTACCGCCTCACCCCGCGCAACACCATCGTGATCGGCGTTCGACGCATCGAGCGCGGCAGGACGTACCCCCTGCCGGCGAAGGCCCCGGATCGGCAGCTCGTCGAAGAGCTTGCCGGTGCCTTCGCGACACGCTTCCCCGCCCTCGCCGACGTCGCCGTGGCGCGCGCGTGGGGCGGCTGGATCGCGATCACCTCGTCCTGGCTGTCGGTCGCCGGCCGGATCGAGGACAACATCTACTACTCGATCGCGTGCAACGGACACGGACTGGCCCAGGCTCCGTACGTCGGGTCGCTCATCGCCGACCTGATCGTGGACGGATCACGAGCCGAGGATCTTGACGGCATCTGGGCGAAGGAGCCGAAGTTCCCTCCCTTCACGATGATGGGTCCGCTCGGCCTGCGCACGGCGTGGACTGTCGACCGCTTCACCGACCTGCTCAACGGCAGTCGGCGCCGCGCCCTTCGCGCTGCCGCCCGTGTGCGCTGATCGGCCTTCGCGGGCCAGGGGCCTGACCCGTGCACGCGGGAACATCCCGTGCTCGTGACCATCACCTCAGAGCGGCCGCTGACCTGGGGCACGCGTGAGGCGTGCCCGAGGAGTGCGAAGGCTCGAACCCACGCCGGCCGTCGCGACGGCCAGAGTTCGGGGCTCGCTGACCTGCGCCTCGTCGCCGGAAGCGGCGTCTGACCGCGACAACGTCCTTCAACGTCAGACGCCGCTTCTCCTCCTTGTGCCCACCTGGTTCGGGCCAGGACGACAGCGTGGCGGCGACCAGGACCGAGGTGCGGTTCTCGACCATCCGCTGGGCGAGGTCAGTTTGGACTGGTCGCCACGATGTCAGGGGCGATGTCCAGCACGAGGAGTGCCGCCGCGACATGGGTGGGGTTGTCCTCGACCTTGACGACCGACAGCCGGTTGGCACGCGAGACCCGCCGCTCAACGGTGTTCCGGTGCGCGTAGAGGTTGGCGGCCGCCCGGGTGGTGTTGAAGCCACACTGCACGTAGGTGAGGAGTGTCTGCCGCAACACGGTGTCGGCTTCGGCCAACGGACCGAGAGTGTTGATGACGAACCGGCGTGCGCTGGCGCGATCCTTCGTGAGGGCGTCAATCAGCTCGACGTCGGCGTAGGCCGTGAAACGCCGGTCGGATCCGAGTCGGATGACCAGCGCCTGTGCCGCGAGGGCGTCCTGGTGACTGGACCTGAACCCTTCGAGTCCACGCCCAGGCCTTCCTGCCGCCGCGCGAACCTCGTCAGCCCTCGCCATGACGCCCTCGACAGGCTGTAGGTCCGGGGTGTCCGCCCCCGAGAGCCAGATCCAACGCGACGTGGCACAGGCACGGGCCACCAAGGCGCTTCGCCCCGCGGCAGCGGAGCGCACCGCCGCGATCGCTTCGTCCAGGGCGTCGACCTGCCGAGGGCTGTCGACCCACAAGACGAGACCCACGTGCCACCGCGCCATGCGGTAGCGCAGGCGCACCTCAGCGACATCCTCCGCCACCGGCGCTCCGCTGGCGATCAGTTGGATCAGCGCGATCGCCTCGGCATCCGCGTTACCCGTCGCAGCGACAAGGCGGGCCTCGCGCAGCGCCGAAATCGAGTCGAGGGCGTACTGCACCATCGACTTCGCCGACACGTCCAGGACCTCCACAAGGAGGTCGGGGTCCGCACAGTGCGCGACGCATTCCTTCAGCCATCGGCGCCAGCAGATCCCGAGTGCCACCCGCCAGCCCCCAGCGAGATCAGGCGCGATGCCACGGGGAACGAGATCGCCGAGGTACGCCGTCGTCCTCGGGCCGACGTAGGGCTCCACCCGTCGCCCCGGTCGCTGGATGTTCGAGGTCAGCCACTGGACCACGTCGGAGCGGTTCACGTGCCGGTCCTCCTCGACCAGCGATGCGTCCGAGAGCAGGGCGGGATCCTTCTGAGCCACGAGAGTGGGTCCTGCGAGGGCGTCGGTCAAGGAGTCTGCCTCCGTCAAGAGGCGCTGGCACAGTGACCGGATCACATCAGCGACCTCGATGGTGGGCGGGGGCCAGAGCTCTTCCATATCTGGGAGTCTGCCTTGATCCTGAGGAGGCGGTACACCCGTGTTGATGTTCGGGGCCAGGTGGCGCGTGCTGCCGGGTGTCCCCGCCGGTGGCCGGTGTTGTCGGGATGGGGTCCAGCCACATCACGCCGGGCGCGTCGGCGCGGGCGCGGTGGTCGGCCAGCAGCGCGGCCACGCGGGTTTCGCCCTCGCCCAGCACCAGGGCTTCCCAGCGGACCGTGCGCGGGTCGGTGGGGATCTCGGTGGGCATGCCGGGATGTCCATGTCACGGCCCGGCCAGCTCGAACCATCCCCGCGTGCGCGGAGCCGACAACCCCGGGGCGCGGGGACTGTCCACTGTGGAGGAACCATCCCCGCGTGGGCGGGGCCGACTGCCCAACACCGCGATGGCCGCGATCCGCTTGCGAACCATCCCCGCGTGCGCGGGGCCGACGAGTTCGGGCAGGCCGTCGTCGTCGGTGTCCGGGAACCATCCCCGCGTGCGCGGGGCCGACCCCAGATCACGGCATCCCGGCTGCGTCACCTCCGAACCATCCCCGCGTGCGCGGGGCCGACGGCAGCCGCGATCCGCACACCATGAGCAGCCAGGAACCATCCCCGCGTGCGCGGGGCCGACCCCAGATCACGGCATCCCGGCTGCGTCACCTCCGAACCATCCCCGCGTGCGCGGGGCCGACCGCACCATCTGCTGGTAGCGAGGGCGGCCGGCGGAACCATCCCCGCGTGCGCGGGGCCGACCGGTCGAAATGTCGCCCCGCCGCTATCTGCACAGAACCATCCCCGCGTGCGCGGGGCCGACAGGGACGGGTACCTGGCACCGGACCTCTCTCTCGAACCATCCCCGCGTGCGCGGGGCCGACGGGCCTCCTCGCGGGCCTGCGCCCGCCGCATCGCGAACCATCCCCGCGTGCGCGGGGCCGACGACGGCACCAGGCGCGAGGTGCCGGGCGCCTTGGAACCATCCCCGCGTGCGCGGGGCCGACCGCGACGCGCTGGGCAAGGCCGGCATCCCGCCGGAACCATCCCCGCGTGCGCGGGGCCGACGAGGCCCAAGCCGGCGGCGGTCTCAGCGCGCGGGAACCATCCCCGCGTGCGCGGGGCCGACCTCCCGGAGGGCCCCTGACCCGCCGCTGCTCTGGAACCATCCCCGCGTGCGCGGGGCCGACACTTCCTGACCTGGTGTTCTATCCAGCCAAGGCACGGGTTTTGACCATTTGCTCTTGCCATCCATGGGACGGGCGGGGACTGTACGTCACTCCATGATCGCGCCATGGCGGATGCGCTCGACAGCACCCCTACGCCGTGCCGGCTCGTATCGCCGACAGCCTGAAAGACCCGCAGAGCAACACGGGGCAGGCGTGCACCGACATCGCCGCCCGACACTGGCCCATCACACCCGTTCCCCACGGCACAGAGAACAACGACTTCATGGAACGTCGCCGGGGCGGTCAAGGAAGTGACCAGCACCCTCAACGCTCTGGCCACCAGGAAGGTCAGCGACATCAACGCCCCGGTCACGCGTTCGGCCACGACCACCCTCGAAGTGACGGTCGCGGACTTCCGAGGCCACCAGGGATGTCGCCGCCCGCATCGGCAGGCATCGACGTCGCCCTGACCACTGTCAGCGTCGCCGGCGATGGCTGGTTGTGGACCTCGACGACACCGGGTCGGGGTGGTGGCGGGTGTCCCGTTCAACGCGGTCTCAACTGCGGGTGTGGTGGTCGGCACCCGGGGTCAACGCGGCGGCGATCGGCGACCTGACGCGCCACGCCGCCACCGACAACAAGTGGATCGGACTCACCCCCACGTGTGCGGGGAGGACTTCTACGCGGTGCTGCTGGCGCGGCTCCTGGGCGACTCACCCCCGCGTGTGCGGGGAGGACCCTTCACGACCTGGGCTAACACCAGGGCGTTACCGATTCTTGATCTCGGGTGGGGCGGAACAGGGTCATCGCTTCATGAAACATCATCGGTCGAGGCTCTGGGTGTGGGAAGGCCCGAGGGCGGCCGACGGAGATCAGGGATCGGAGAGATCAGCGGGCGAGGCGGTGGATGAGATCCCACTGCTGGCGGGTCAGGGGCGGGGCCGCGCCGGCGGCGGCGTTGGCGGCGACGTGCCGTGGGCTGCTGGTGGCCGGGATCGCGGCGGTGACATGGGGCGTGGACAGCGTCCAGCGCAACAGTGCCTCGGCCCACGTGGCGCACCCGGTGGCGGTGAGGTCTTCGGGCGCGGGGCCGGGCAGCAGCTCGCCCTCGGCGAAGGGGCGCATGGCCAGCACGCCCAGCCCCAGTTCGCCGGCCAGCGGCAACACCTCGGCGATGACGGCGTGTTCCAGAGGGTTCACCGGCACCTGGATGACGTCGACCATGCCCGAGCGCATCGCCTCCACCAGGTCGTCGCGGGAGCCGGAGCCGGGCATGTGGTGGTCCCGGCGGTAGGTGACCCCGACCAGGCCGACGTCTCCCGCCTCCCGGCGTTCGACCAGCCAGGGCAGGTGCTCACGCCAGCCGATGAGGTTGTGCACCTGGATCAGGTCGACGTGACCGCCGAACCGGTGGAGCTGCCGGTCGAGTTGCGCGCGTCCCTCCGCGACGTCCTCGCTCCAGATCTTGGTGGCGAGGAATGCCTCCGGCTGTCGGTCGCCCAGGGCGGTGGCCAGCGCTTCTTCGGCGCGCCCGTAGACGGAGGCGGTGTCGAACAGCCGCACGCCGCAGGCCAGCGCCGACGCGACGACCTCGTCCGCCACGTGCTGCTGGTCCTCGGGAAGGTCGAACCGCCGCCACGTGCCCAGGCCGACGCGGGGAACGAGCGGTCCGCGACGCCCCAACCGGCGCGGTCCGGGCTCCTGCCCGCTCACACCGCCATCCCCCGCTCGACGAGGGCCGACCCGCGGTGACCGAGATCGACGGTGAACGAACTGACCTCAGAGGTGAACACGGGTCATGATCTCCTGGATCGCGTCCATCAAACTGTGGGTATGACCACAGGCTCGTTCGCCGACCTGCGCGACGACTTCCTCCGGTTGACCACCGAGATCGCCTGGTGCACCGTGGCGACGGTCGACCGGCTCGGCCGGCCCCGCACCCGCATCCTGCACCCGATCTGGGAAGTCCCCGGCGGGCAGCCCGTCGGCTGGGTCCTCACCACCAAGACCCCGGTCAAGGCCGCCCACGTGGCGGCGAACCCCTACGTGTCCTGCTCCTACTGGTCGCCCGCCCACGACACCGTCTTCGTGGACTGCCGCGCGAGCTGGGTGGAGGAGGTCGAGGTCAAGCAGCGGGTGTGGGACATGTTCCGCGAGGCGCCGCAGCCGCTGGGCTACGACCCGGGCCAGACGCTGAGCATGGCCGTCGACGACCCCGCCCTCGTGCTGCTCCGCCTCGACCCGTGGCGCGTGCACGTCCGGGTGTTCGCCGACCTGACCACCCGCTCGTCCGGCCGCATCTGGCGTTCCTCCCGTTCCTGACACGCCCGGTCCCCCGCCCCGCGACACGCGCGCGACAGGGGACCGGGCGTCAGGACAGGACCAGGGAGGACCGGGACGGGACTCAGACGGCCGGTGGCCGGTCCTCGTAGGGCGTCGACAGCACCACGGTCGTCCGCGTGGACACGTTCGCCGCCTCCCGGATCTGCCGCAGCAGGTCCTCCAGCCCCGACGGCGAGGCCACCCGCACCCGCAGGATGTAGGACTCGTCGCCGGCCACGGAGTAGCACGCCTCGATCTGCGGCAGGTGCTCCAGCCGCTGCGGGTAGTCGTCCGGCGCGGCCGGGTCGATCGGTGTCAGCGAGATGAAGGCGGTCAGCCCCAGCCCGATCTGGTCACCGTCCAGCCGGGCCGCGTACCCCCTCACCACGCCGCGCTGCTCCAACCGGCGCACCCGCTGGTGCACGGCGGACACGCTCAACCCGACCCGTTCGGCCAACTCCGTGTAACTGACGCGGCCGTCCGACGCCAGCTCCCGCAGAATCGCCCGGTCGATGGGCTCAAGCTGGTTCACCCCGAACTCCTCACGCGGGCAGCGACACCAGGTCCCGCGTCGTGTTGTTCAACCGCTCCACGCCGTCCTCGGTGACGACGACGATGTCCTCGATCCGGGCGCCCCACCGGCCGGGCAGGTAGATGCCCGGCTCCACGCTGAACGCCATGCCCGGCTCCAGCACCAGGTCGTTGCCGGCCACGATGTAGGGCTCCTCGTGCACGTCCAGGCCGATGCCGTGACCGGTGCGGTGCACGAAGTACTCCCCGAACCCGGCGTCGGCGATCACCGAGCGGGCCGCCGCGTCGATCTGCTCGGCGGTCACGCCGGGGCGCACCGCGGCCACGGCCGCCTCCTGCGCGGCCTGGAGCACCGCGTAGGTCGCGCGGACGTCGTCGAACGCCGGCTCGCCGATCACATAGGTGCGGGTGCAGTCGGAGTTGTAGCCCTCGGCCACCGGGCCGCCGATGTCGACCACCACGACGTCGCCCACCTCGATCCGGCGGTCCGACAGGTCGTGGTGCGGGCTCGCGCCGTTCGGGCCGGAGCCCACGATCACGAACGCGGCCTCGGTGTGGCCCTCGGCCACGATCGCCTCGGCGATGTCCGCGCCCACCTCGGCCTCGGTGCGGCCCGGCCGCAGCCACTCCGCGATCCGCGTGTGCACGCGGTCGATCGCCTCGCCGGCCTTGCGCAGCCCCGCGATCTCCGCCGCGTCCTTGCGCATCCGCAGCTCCCGGATCACCGGGCCGGCGAGCACCTGGTGCGCGCCGGACACCGCGTCGCGCAGGCGCAGGGCGTGCAGCGCCGGCATCATGTCGGCCACCGCGAGCTGGCGCGGGGTGGCGCCGCCGCGCCGCAGCAGGGTGTTGATGATCTGGTACGGGTCCTCGCCGTCCACCCAGGTCACGACCTCCACGCCGAGCGCGTCGGTCGGCACGTGGGCGTAGCCGGGCTCCTCCAGCTTGGGCAGCACCAGGGCCGGCGCGCCCGAGGCGCCGGCCGCCGGCAGCACCAGGCAGGACAGTCGCTCGAACGACTCCCCGCCCACGCCCAGCAGGTACCGCAGGTCGGAGCCGGGGGTCACCAGCAGCGCGTCCAGATCGGCGTTCGCGGCGGCGGCGCCGGCGCGGTCGAGCCGGGCGCGCAACACCTCGGGGTCCAGTGCGGGAGTGGTCGTCGTCGACATGGCGCTGAGCCTAATCCGCCGCCACCGCCGCCGCGTCCGCCCGGGGGCGGGCCGGCGCGCCCTTCGCCGGCTCCCCGAGCCGCCGCCACACGGGGAAGACCAGCGGGCACAGCGTGACCAGCAGGTAGACCACGCCGTACACCACGAACGCCCACCGCACGCCCAGCCCGTCCGCCGTCGCGCCGGCCATCAGCACACCGACGGGCGTCCCGGCCAGCGACGCCGCCACGATCACCCCGTAGACCCGGCTCCGCAGCTCCTCCGGCACGCGCCGCAACTCCGCGACGGCCAGCAGGGGGTTGAGGGTGCCCGCCGCGATCCCCGTGCCGAGCATCACGGCGACCAGCCACGGGACGCCCGGGTCGACCGCGAGCGTGAGCAGGCGGGGAGCGCCGGTCAGGAAGAACGCCACGGTGTACAGCGGCCACATCGGCAGGCGTGGCCCCAACCAGCCGTAGAGCACGCCGCCGAGCAGGGCACCCGCGCCGAACGCGCTCAACAGCGCCCCGAGCGCCAGCGGGCTGTGCAGGACCCGTTCCGCGTACACCGGGAGCAGCACGGACGCGATGCCCGCGTCGAGCGCGTTGGTGGCCATGACCATGAGCACGATCGCGAGGATCAGCCGGTCCTTGAGCAGGTACCGCGCCCCGTCGCGGAGCTGACGCAGGTAGCCCTCGCCCGTCGCGTGGTCCTGCCTCTCCCGCACGGGGCGGGTCAGCGTCCCCACCAGCGCGGCGGACAGCACGAAGCTCACCGCGTCCATGAGCAGGACCCACGCGGGGTCGACGAAGCCGATCAACGCGCCGGCCAGCGGCGCGCCGAGCATGTACCCGCCGCGCGACACCGCCTCGTAGGCCCCGGACGCCCTGGCCAGGCTCGTCCCGGCGTGCTCGACCAGGCGGGGCAGCAGCGCGTGCCGGGCGCTCGCCCCCGGCCCCTTGACCACGCCGAGCGCCCCGGCCAGGGCGGCGAGCAGGCCCACGGAGTGGCCGGTGGCGGCCTGGGCCAGCGGCATCAACGCCACCGCGACCGCGCCCAACAGATCCGACACCACGCTCGCCCGCCGCCAGCCGAGGCGGTCGACCACCGGGCCGGCCAGCGCCGACGCCAGGCCCAGCCCGGCGGTCTCGGCGGCGGCCACCACGGCGGCGCTGCCCGCGCTGCCCGTGGCGCGCAGCACGAACAACGGGACGGCCACCAACGTCATGGAGGTGCCGACGATCGAGATCGCGTTGGCCGTCAGCACCGCGAGCAGAGGAAGGCGTCTCACTCCCCGTCCTCCCGCGAGGGGCGCGGGAACGCCTGGAGCTGCACGACCACCGGGCGGTCACCCGCCCTCCGCTCCCTGCGGTACCGCTCCACGACCGCCTGGATCTCGTCGTTGAGCGCGCGCAGCTCGCCGGGAGTCAGGTGCAGTGCCCAGTCCGACAGCGAGGACGCCGCGTCCCACTCCTCGCCGAGGTCAGCGCGGCGGGACAGGAAGTCGGCGACGCGGCTCGTGCTGAGGTCGAGCACGCTGCGCAGGACGATGTCCAGCGCCCCCTCGGCTTCCGGAACCGCCCGCAGGTCGGGCGTGCGGATGCGGAGGGTCTCCTGGGCGGCGCGCCACCAGCGCTCGCGGCGGGTGCCGCGCTCCCTGTCCTCCTCGATGAAGCCGTGCTCCGCGAGCTGGCGCAGGTGCCAACTGGTGGTGCCCGAACTCTCGCCGAGCCGGACGGCGAGGCCGCTCGCGGTGGCCGGGCCGTCGGCCCGCAGCAGCTCCAGGATGCGGACGCGGAGCGGGTGCGCGAGACCGCGCAGGCTGCGCGCGTCGAGTGTCCGCTCGACGCGCTGGTCTGGTTCCTCGGTCACGGCGGCGACCCTAGATCACCAAGGAACCTTTGCAAAGTGTTCTTGGCAAAGCCTTCTCGACACCCGCTGACCACGGGGAGCGGCAGGAAAAACTTTGATCAACACTGAAAGCATTCCGCCCACAGGCGAGAGCGAGCGAGGGTCGGCGGCGGGATGTCGGCTCCTCCTGGCAGGCTGTCGGCCGTGACCGCTCCCCTGGTGCTGCTGGACGCCGCGAGCCTGTACTTCCGGGCGTACTTCGCCCTGCCGGAGTCGATGACCGCGCCGGACGGCACCCCGGTCAACGCCGTACGCGGCTACGCCGACATGGTCGCCAAGATCATCACCGACCTGCGGCCCCGCCGGCTGGTCTCCTGTCTGGACGCCGACTGGCGGCCCGCCTTCCGGGTCGAGGCCCTGCCCTCCTACAAGGCGCACCGGGTCGCCGACCCCGAGGCGAACGCCGAGGAGGTGCCGGACACCCTCACCCCGCAGGTGCCGGTGATCATGGAGCTGCTCGACGCGGTGGGCCTGGCCACGGCCGAGGCCGAGGGGTTCGAGGCCGACGACGTGATCGGCACGCTGGCCCACCGGGAGCGGACCGACCCGGTCGTGGTGGTCACCGGCGACCGCGACCTGTTCCAGGTGGTGCGGGACGAGCCGACGCCGGTGCGGGTGCTCTACGCCGGCAGGGGCCTGGGCAGGGCGGAGCTGGTCGGCCCCGCCGAGCTGGCCGCCCGCTACGACCTGCCCGAGCGGAACGCGGGCCAGGCCTACGCGGAGATGGCCGTGCTGCGCGGCGACCCGTCGGACGGCCTGCCCGGCGTGGCCGGGATCGGGGAGAAGACGGCCGCCCGGCTCGTGCGCGAGTTCGGATCGCTGGACGCCCTGCTCGCCGCCGCCCACGACCCCGTCGACACGCGCCTCAAGCCAGCCGCCCGCGCGAAGCTCGTGGCGGCGCGGGAGTACCTGGAGGCGGCTCCGGCCGTCGTCCGGGTGGTCACGGACGCGCCGGTGCGCCAGGACCGGGCCAGCGACGCGGTGCCGGCCGGCCCGGTCGACCGGGAACGGGCGGTCGCGCTGCGGGACCGCTGGAACCTCGGCAGCACCGTGGACCGGCTGCTCGCCGCCCTCGACCTGCCGCGCTGACAGCCGGCGGTCACGCGACCCGCGCCTGAAGCCAGGCGCGGGGAATTCGGTTGGGCACTCCCCCACGGCCTGTCTACGGTCAGCGGCATGGCCGCGTGCGCGTGTCTCTTCTTCGCCTACTTCCGCATCCGCCTCTGAGCGCGACGGCGTGATCTCCACGGCGTGACCTCCACGGTCACTGGCACGCCGTCGCCCCGTCGTGCCCGTCTCCCGGCCATCACCGGCCATCACCGGTCGTCGCCGGACACCACGGGCATGGCGCATCAGGACTCCCTGGCCCTTCCTCAGAGTCTGGATGTGATGGCGCATGCCAGCGCGTGCTTCCGCGCCCAACCACCACGGAACCCATTTCCTCCGTTCCCCCGCGGTCGCCGCGGACCTCGTCCGGTCCTCCGGCGTGGGACGCGACGACCTCGTCCTCGACCTCGGCGCCGGAGCCGGCGCGATCACCGCGCCGCTCGCCGCGACCGGCGCGCGGGTGCTGGCGGTCGAACGGAACGCGAGGTTCGTCGACCGCCTCTCCGAACGGTTCGCCGACACGGGCAACGTCCGCGTGATCCACGCCGACGTGCGGACCGTTCCGCTTCCCCGTCGTCCCTACCGGGTCGTGGCGAACATCCCGTTCGCGCTCTCCACGGCCCTGCTGCGGCGACTGCTCCAGTCCCCCACGACCCGGATGGCCGGCGCGGACCTGGTCGTGGAGTGGGGGTTCGCCCGGCGGATGACCCGCCCCAGCCCCCGTGACCTGGAGACGGCGTGGTGGGCGTCCCGCTTCCACCTCACACTGCGCCAGCGCGTCTCCCGGACGTGTTTCACCCCACCGCCCACAGTGGACGCCGCGCACCTGTCGATCCGTCCCCGGCCCGGGGTCGGGCCACGGGTGTCCGCCTCGCTGTGGTGGCTGCTCGGAGCCGCCTACTCCAGTCCACACAGGACGGTTCAGGCGCTGGTCGCCGACGTGAGCGGGCTGCGCCGGGTGCGCGGCGCGCTGGGGGCGGCCGGGGTCGGGGCGGGGACACCCGCCGCACAGGTCACAGTGGACCAGTGGGCCGCGATCGCGCGGAACCTGGCCGAGGCCCCGGTGTCCTGGCCGGCGCTTCCCCGAAGTCTGTCCCGGGTGTAGCCACCGTCCCTCGGGACAACGTCACGACGCCGAGGGGCCGGACCACGGGTGTGGTCCGGCTCCCTCGGTGCGGCTGTGCTCGGTGCGCTCAGGCGGGAACCTTGTCCAGGAACCCGTGCACGGTGCGCAGCCGGCCGTCCTCGGCCAGCACCGCCACGTCGAAGCCCACCACGACGGCCTCGCCGTCGCCCTCGGCCAGCTCCCAGGTGAAGCGGGCGAGGTGGTGGTGGGCGTCGACCGCCCCGCCGAGCCGGAACGAGAGCCCGGGGAACTGCTGTCGCACGGCCGCGATGGTGGCGTCGATCGCGTCGCGGCCCTCGGCGACGACCATCGGGTCGACGTAGCTGGCGTCCTCGGTCCAGATGGCGTCGATCGCCGCGCGGCGACGGGCCGGGTCCTGCTCGTTCCAGGTGGCGATGTACCGCTCGACCAGCTCCTGAACGTCGCTCATGACGTGTTCCTCCCACAGGGTCGGGACGGGTGGCGCCCTGGCCGGTCCGTGCCGGCCGGGCTGACGAGAACGATCGTGCGGGGTGGACGGTCACCACGTCGATTACCTCGAAGGTAATGGCGGGGGCGCAGGCGCTCGCCTAGCGTCGGGCCGTGGCAACCAACACGCGGACGACGGCACGGCGCGCCGAGGCCGCCCCCTCGCACCAGCGCCCGGTCGGGGAGCTGATCCGGGAGTGGCGGCAACGGCGTCGGCTGAGCCAGCTCGAACTGTCCCTCCAGGCCGAGATCTCCACCCGGCACCTGAGCTTCCTGGAGACCGGGCGGTCCCGGCCGACCAGCGAGATGATCCTGCGGATCACCGAGCGGCTCGACGTGCCCCTGCGGGAGCGCAACCGCATGCTCCTGGCCGGGGGCCACGCGCCGGTCTACCCCGAACGCGGCATGGAGGCCCCGGAGATGGACGCGGTGCGGGCGGCGCTCCGGCAGGTGCTCGGCGGGCACGAGCCGTACCCGGCGGTGGTCGTGGACCAGGGCTGGACGATGATCGACGCCAATGCCGGCCTCGCGCTGTTCACCGAGGGCGTGGCTCCGGAGCTGCTCGCCCCGCCGGTCAACGTGATGCGGCTGAGCCTGCACCCGGACGGGGTGGCTCCCCGCATCGCGAACCTCGGCGAGTGGCGGGCGCACCTGCTCGGCCGCCTCCGCCGCCAGATCGCGGTCACCGGGGACGCCCGGTTGTCCGCCCTGTACGAGGAGCTGCGGTCCTACCCCTGCGACCAGCCGGAACCCGAGATGGAGCTGCCCGGTCCCGGCGAGGTCGTGGTGCCGCTGCACTTCCGGCACGGCGGCCAGGAGCTGGTGTTCCTCAGCATCACGGCGGTCTTCGGCACCCCGTTGGACGTGACGGTCTCCGAGCTGGCGATCGAGTCGTTCTTCCCGGCCAACCCGGAGACCGGCGCGGCCCTCCGCGCGTGGTTCGGCGACAAGTGACCGCATGCTGACACACCGTCACCGCATGGCGAGAAGGCCAGTTTTGTCCTGAGTAGACAGTCGCTTGTGGATTGGACGGGAACGGACCAGATCCCCCGTCCCGCACATCCGTGAGGCGAACGTCGGCTCCCTCCCTGCCAACCCGAGTTCCCGCGGTGGCCCGCCACACGTCTCGTGGCGGGCCACCAGGTCACCAGGAACGCCGTTCACCTGGCGCGGAGCGCGGCGGCGATCCGCCCGGCCGCCTCCACTGCCCCCTCCTCCGGCTCGCCCAGCAGGGGCAGGAGCACCACGGACTCGCTGCCGGCCGCGTGCAGCGCACGCACCCGCTCGACACACCGGTCGAGGTCGCCGCAGACGCTGAGGTGGTCGATCCACTCAGGACGCAGGCGGGCGGCCAGCTCCTCGGTGGTCGCGCTGCTCTCGACCACGGCCGACAGCTCCGCGCCGAACGGCAGCGGGGACAGGTGCGGCAGCGATCCCGGCGTCAGTGAGGAGGCCACGGTCAGGCGCGCCCGCTCCCGCGCGCGGTCCCGGTCGTCGTCCAGCGCCAACCAGTTGTAGGTGACCACCGAGTGCCGTTCCGGCGCGCCCGGCGTGGCGCGGCCCCGCTCGATCACCTCACGGGCGGCGCGCACGTACTCGGGCGCGGCGGGTTCGGCGAGGATGGTCCCGTCGGCGGCGGCCCCGGAGACCGCCAGGGACTTCGGGCGGCGGACGCCGGCCAGCACCGGGGGCGCCATGGCGGGCGGGAACTCCAGCTCGACCTCGTCCAGGTGGACGTGCCGCCCGGCCATCGACACCCGCTCGCCGGCCAGCAGCCGGCGAACCGCGACCAGCGTCTCCTCCAGCGCGGCCAACGGCGACGAGGGATACGCGCCGATCTGCCGCATCCAGGAGGCGACGCCGTGTCCGAACGCGGCGACCAGGCGGCCGGGGTGCAGCGCGGCGAGCGCGGCGAGTTCCATGGCCGCGATGGCGGGGTTGCGGGCGACCACGGGCAACACCCCGATGCCGACGGTGACCGTCCGCGTGGCCGCCAGAACGGTCGCGGCGGTGGCGACGCCGCCCGCGTAGAAGCAGTCCTCAACCACCCACACCTCGTCCAGCCCCGCCTCCTCCGCCTGGCGCGCCAGGCCCGTCAGCCGGGCGGCGGGAAGCTCGCGGGGGATCCTGACGGCGACACGGGACGTGGTCTCGGGCATGGCTCCTCCTCCGTCTGGCGCGACCGGAGCCACTCATGATCGAAAAGCTCCGGCGCGCCACGCAACGGGTTTCGTCACGGCGGGAAACGGCGTCCGCCCCCGCGTGAGGTCACGGGGTGACGGCGAGGAGGAGGAACGCGCTGAAGACCATGAGGTGCACCGCGCCCTGGAGCACCGTCGCCCGGCCGGAGACCAGCGTGAGCGTGCCCACCCCGCCGGTGAGCACGAGGAGCACGAGTTCCTTGCCGTCGAGGCCGAGCACGAGCGGCCCGGTCAGCCAGAGGGAGGCCAGGGCGATCGCCGGAATGGTCAGGCCGATGCTGGCCAGCGCGGACCCCAGCGCCAGGTTCAGGCTCACCTGGAGGCGGTCGCGCAGCGCGGCCCGGACGGCGGCGACGGTCTCGGGCATCAGCACCAGCAACGCGATCAGCACGCCCACCAGCGACACCGGCGCGCCCGCCGCCGCGACGGCCGCCTCCAGCGTCGGGGACACGGTCTTGGCCAGCCCGACGACCGCGACCAGGCAGATCAGCAGCAGGCCCAGGCTGAGCAGCGCCGTGCGGGTCGCCGGGGCCTCGGCGTGGTCGTCGGGAGTCCTGTCCACCTTGGGCAGGAAGTAGTCCCGGTGGCGCACGGTCTGGACGAACACGAACAGTCCGTACATCACGAACGACGCCGCGCCGGCGAAGGCCAACTGCGCGCCGGAGAAGGTGGGCCCGGGGCTGCTGGTGGTGAACGTCGGCAGGACCAGGCTCAGCGTGACCAGCGCGAGCACGACGGCGAACGCGCCTCCGGAGGCGTGGGCGCGGAACTCCTGCACCCGGTGCCGCAACGACCCGACCAGGAGCGCCAGTCCGACGATGCCGTTGCAGGTGATCATGATGGCGGCGAACACGGTGTCGCGGGCGAGGGAGGCGGCCTTGTCGCCGCCCGAGGCCATCAACGTGACGATGAGCGCGACCTCGATCACCGTCACCGCGACGGCCAGGACCAGCGTGCCGAACGGCTCGCCGACCCGGTGCGCGACGACCTCGGCGTGGTGCACGGCGGCGATCACCGCCCCAGCCAACGCCAGGCAGACGAGCACGAGCAGCGCCACCCCGAGGCTCGCCCGTCCCCATCCGACGGCGAGGACCAGCACGCTCAGTGGAGGGACGACGACGGACCAGCGGGGCAGCGCGAGAGCATTCACCCTTTTGACTCTAATGTCCACTTCCGGACGCCACCGGCCACGACCGGAAGTGGAGGCCGAACGGTGGCGCGTCCCACTCCCGGTCCCACTCCACCGGGGTCAGGACCAGGTCAGGGCCGGGACCGGCGGCCTACCGCCACTCCTGAGAGATGTTGGCGATCCGCTCCCCGCAGGGTCTTCCACCCCGCCGGCCTGTCCTTCTTGTCGAACCACTCAACACCCCGACCGAGCCAGTGCCCCGGCTACTCGCGCACGCCTCCCACGTCCGTGTGCGCCATCCGCCTCAACTGATTTTAGGGGAAGGTCTCGGGGAATCCTGAGGCCGAAGCACAGTCCGAATTCGGGCATGTCCTCATCGTTTCCTCGCATGGCTCCGGTTCGACTTCGCCCAGGAGCGCGCGGAGGACACTCCCGTTGCGCCACACGAACGACAGGAAAGCCGCCCCACCGTCCCAGACAGGGATGTGCTCTGGCCATTTGATTTCCCTGCTGGTCGACCTCATGAGCGACGAGGTGGGCACGTGCCATAGCTGGCGGGTCCGGCCCCGGGTGAAGCCCGGAACCGGACCCGCACAGCCCTACCTCGCACTCACCTGATTACGGTCCAACGCTGGTTGGCCCCACCCAGATCCGCCCACTGCAGTACCACCGACCCGTTCTCCGTCCGATGGTCCAGAACATCGATGACCTTGGCCGAATGCACGCTTCGCACCGCCACCGAGTCATCCGCCGCCGTGGTGAACTCCCACTGCTGAGTAGAGCCGTAGTGGCAAGTGAACTGCACGATCGGGTTGGTGTTGCTCAGGTCGCCGTGACGAAGATCCAGGCACTTGCCCGAGTTTCGGTTCTTGAGCGCGTACTTGCTCCCGCCCAGGTCAACCAGGTCCCACATCTGCTTGGGGGCGCCGCCGAAGCAGTCCCAGATCTCGGTTCCCGCCAGGTCGGCTTGCGCGTCGCCGCCGATCAGGCCCGCCACCTGCAGGCACCGCCCTGATTGGACACCCTTGAGCGCGATCGCGCCCGGCGTCATGGTGAGGACCTTGTAGGCGACCGTGTGGCCGCCGTCGTTGCTCCAGTCGATCCGACCGCCCTGGAACACGCTACGCCGCCCCTTGGGCAGGTCGAACTCATCCGTCGTCGGATAGCCCAGGTAGGACTTCTCCGCCCCCAGCTCGTTCCACTTGCCCCGGATGGCCCCGAGCACCAGATGCGCACCAGTGGTGGGGTGCCAGTAGATCGCCCCGCCACTACTGAAGTTGACGTACCGGCCCACACCATCCGACGTGGCCGCGGCCTCGTTCAACGGATACCCCAGAGCACCCTCATAGCCGAGGTCAGCGAACTTCTTGTGAATGTCCCCGTAGAGAGCCACGACGCCGGTCTTCGGCGTGTAGTAGATCGACCCGCCGGAGAACCGCTGGAAGCGCCCGCCCTCCTTACCGAAGCTGGTCTCCTCAGTAACCGGGTAGCCCAACGGGCCGTCGTGGTACCCCAGCGACGCGAACTTCTTGTGGAACTCGCCCCTGGTCGTCCGGATACCGCTCTTTGGCAGGTAGTAGATCGAGCCACCCGTGAAGTGGTTGAACCGGTTGCCTTCGTTGCCGAACCCGGACTCGTCCGTGACGGGGTACCCGAACGGTCCGGTCTCCCTGCCCGCGTTGGACCAGGTCTCCCCGATCAGCCCGTAGACCACGTGGGCACCAGTCGCCTGACTCCACATGATGTAGAGGTGCTGGTTACCCAGCTTGGGCCTCTCGATCCACAGGACCTGACCCTTTCCGTCCTTGGCCGGCACCTGGTCGTTGAGGACGCCGGTGAGGGCGGACGGGCCACCCAGTTGCAGGAACTTGTCCAGAACCGGACCGTTGTAGATCACGTGCACCCCAAAGCAGACCACGAACTCGCAGTCATCACGAGTTCGGTAGAGCCGCCCTTTTTCGTACTCCCGGTAGCCCGTGTCATCATGACCGATGACAGCCTCACGGATTGGCTTGCCGAGACTTTCCCTCAGCTTTTTGTCTGCCGCATAGCGCCGATCGGCGGGAAAAAGAGGCTCTGGAGGCTCGACGTACCAATCGAACGCGCTTATGCGCTCGAAGTCCCGCGGTCTCGGAACGTACAGGATCCGATCCGGGTCGCTGATCGGATGAAAGTAGACGCCCTCTGTTTTGCTGGTCACGCACCAAGTCGCCTCAACCCTGAAGGCATTCGTTCCGTCGTGAGGGTCGACGGTGATGGATGTTCCGTCGTTCGCGTTCTTGCGCCAACGAAGGTAGGCGTTGGGGCGCGCGACAGACTGGAGCGAGACGCACGTAGGATCACTGAGTCCGACTTCGACCTTCCATGCCTGTTCTGGGTGTTTCCCTTGCTGCCACCTCGTGAGGACGGCAGCACCGTTGCTGTCGGTAAGGTAGAGATCGGTGTCCTTGGTGTCCCCGCTTCGAATGGATTGAGTCAAATTTTGGTACTGATCGACCCGAAGGAATCGCTCACGATCAAGCGGGTTTCCGGCGAGCGCCGCGTCGGCTGCAGCGACCAGCGCGGGATGTACCCTGCTGTTCGCAGCTCGCGTACGGATCGCGACAATCTGACGAACGTATTCTTCGTCACGTTTCCTTAGTTCGTTCTCGACGTCTCGTTGCCGCGCGTCCCTGGCCCCCTTGTCGATGAACTGCTTCCAGTCAGCGGGATTGTGGCTGCGCACGGCGGCCTCGGCGGCGCCGTACACCTCGGTGCCACGGGGAGCGCGGTTCCAGATCTCCACGACGAAGTCTCGGTCGCTCAGGTTGACCAGGGCGTCGTCGGCCCTGATCCCCAGGGCGTGCCATGCGGCATTGGCCTTTGCCTCCCGCGCCAACGCCGCGGCCTTCTCAGCCTCGGACTTCTCCTTGTCCTCCTGGATCAGGCGGTCGACGTCCTTCTTGTGCTCGTCGAAGACGCCGACGGTGAGGAAGGTCCACTGAGCCTCGGCGGTGCCCTTCAACGCCGCCCGCGCCGCCTCCTTCACTGCCGCGTCCTTGTGGAGATCAGCGTTGAGCTCCAGATAGACGATGAAGTCATGCACGGTCTTCGACAACACAGTGTCGTCGACCTTGATACCCAGAGCACCCGCGGCCTTGGCCTTGACCGAACGGTCCTCCTCCAGCTTCTTGCGGCGCTCGGCGACGATCCGCTGGTCTTCCTTGTTCGCCGCGGCCATACCGGTCTTGATGAAGGCGGTGCACTCGGCGTCGCCGGTCCCGAGGGCGGCGATGGCCGCCTCCTTCACCTTCTGATGCTCAGGCTCCAAAGGGTGCGGCTTGTCCAGATCATCCGCCGCGTAGTACATCGCTGCCGTGAAGTTGCGGTCACTGAGCACCAGCAACTCCGGACCGGCGACGATGCCTAATTCCGCTGCCGCCTTGCCCTTCTCCACGTCAGTGGACTGCGGCAACGGCGCTCGCTCCACATTGGGTTTCTGCTGTTCCGGTGTCTTGGGCTTCTCAGGTGGCTTGTCAACCGATAACGAGGGCACCTTCGACTCACGCTGCGATCCCGGGTCGCCCGCTCCGGGTGAAGGAGTGTATGTGGGCGGTTGCCCAGTGGTGGCCGCGGGTTGCGCTGGCTGCGGGGACGCCGAGGCCACCGAGGGAAGGGTCAGTCCGACGGCCGCGGTAACCGCGATCCCGAGCGCGATCCCGCTTAACAGGTGGCGCGACCGCCAATCGGGGGCCGGTCTTCGGAATTTACTCAAAGAAGGTCCTCCATAAGGGAGTGAACATGTGAAAAGTATGTGATATTCACACACACGTTCGGATCGTGCGACCAGCGAGAATTAGTGGTCAACCCGACGGCCTAACCGTTGTCGAACCGAGACGCCGTCGTGACCATCGCGGCGTTACAGCGTGTGACCAAGATCATTAGTAACTGTATGGATGGCGGGTGTTGTGACATAGTCCAGCGTCCGCGTAACGGCACAACTCCGAAGAGTAACGAGGCTGTGATGAGGTTAGGCGCTGCGGTTACTGGGCTCTTGGTAGCAACGATGTTCGCGGCACCTGCGGCCGATGCCGCAGCAGAGCCTGTTCCCGTTAGCCGAATCGGAGCACGGGCTACGGCTATTGAGCAGTCGCCATGGTATCCGATGGTGCGCCAAGTGGCGCTCTATCACTCTGAGGCGTTGGTCCGGGTGGCGGCATGGCAGGCCCTGCGCTCAGACGAAGGAGAACCCGCGCTGCGGCGGTTCGTGACGTCGGGGTACCAGGAGGCCCGCGAACGCGCCCAGCAGAACGCCGCCCGGAACCGGGACTTCGCCCAGCGCGTGGCCAACACCTACAGCCCGCAGTTCTCCCCGCGAGTGCACGCCGCCGCGCAACAAGCCCTGAAGGGCACCGACGCGGACCGGGAGCGGTTCGCGCGGACGGGTTTCGCGGAGGCCAAGGCGCTGGATGACGCGGCCCGTGAGGCTGATGAGCAGCACCGGCAGGTGATCGCCCAGGCCGAGCGGGACTTCGTGCGGCTGCTGGCGCAAAGTGATCCAGGTGAGCAGGTGCGTCTGGCCGCCCAGCACGCCCTGCGCCCTGGTGCTACGGATGCGGACATTCGGGCGTTCTACGCCACGGGGTGGATGGCCGCGGCGGCGGTGGACGTGGAGATCTTCCGGCTGCGTTCGCAGGATGCCGGTGTCCGGTTCCTGGCGGTGATCCCCGGGCTGGTGGCTGACGCGCAGGAGGCGGAGCGGGAGGCGCTGGCAGCGGGGGATGCGGCCGCGGAGCAGGCTCGGGCGGTGGCGGCGCGGGCGTGGGCCACGAGCCGCGAGAAGGCCGAGGCGGCCCGCAAGGCGTGGGAGGACGAGCAGAAGCTGTGCGCCGAGCAGGCCCGGTACTGGCAGGCGGTGATCGACCGGGCGAACACCGAGGCCGGGCCGGTGTGGTCGGCGATCGCCTCGGGTGCGAAGAAGAATCGTGACAACTGGGCTGGGGAGAACGCTTTCGCCGGGGATCAGTCCCGTCAGTGGGCGGATGTGTGGGTGCAGTCGCAGGCTGGTTACGACCGCATGACCAAACGCCCCTGAAATCAGTCGCACTTTCTTTCGTTGTTTCACCTGTTTCACCTGTCTGATGTTGTCTGCTCTTTGATATCTGGAGTGTGCGCGCGATGAGAAGACTGTCGCGAAGATCGCGACGTGGAAAGTTAGCCTCGAAGTGGTCACGCAGGGCCGTCGTGCTGGCCCTGACCACGATGCTGATGGCGGCGGCCGCCGCGCAGGGAACGGCCGCCGCCCTTCCCACCGGGTGGGTGGGGCTGCGCGGTCAGTCCCAGTCGCCGGCGCAACGTGCCACTGCCGAGAACAAACCGTCAGCACAACCGGCGGAGGGCGACCCGGATCAGGATGCCGTGCTGCGGCAGTTGCAGCTGGACCTGATCGCGGACATCGCCGCGTTCGACGAGGACGAGGAAGTCCGGGTCGCCGCCCGCGAGACGTTGAAGAAGGCCGAGGCCGGAGATACCGGGGCGATCCAGCAGTTCTTCGACCACGGGCAACAGGACGCCAAGGCCCTGGCCAAGAAACGCAAGGACGAGGCGGACGCCCGTAACCGCGCTCTGATCGAGGCCCTGGCAGGGACGGGTGGTCCGGCGTTCAACGCCGCGGTGGAGCGGGCGTTGAAGGGCAACGCCCATGACCGCGCGGACTTCCTGGCGTTCGGGCGGGACATCGCCGCCGAGCAGGACCGCCGGGACGGCGCCTTCGACAAGGAACTCAAGCAACGCCGGCGCGCGCACGTGCAGCTGGCGGCCGATCGGGGCACCCCGGAGGTCTCCGCCGCCGCGAAGGCCGCCTTGGCGGCGGGTGACGCCGCGATCGAGGAGTTCCTGAAGACCGGCTACCTCGCTGCGGCCAAGCGGGACGCGCAGGCGCGGGACAAGCAGCTGGAGGAGTTGGAGCGCAAGCGCAAGGAGGCCGAGGCGGCCTCCGAGGCAGCGCAGCGGACCGCGCGGGCGATGCGCGCCCGCCAGAACCTCCTTGCCGCGCATGCGGATGGCGTGCGGGCATTGGAGCGCGCCGCCAACGACATGACCTCGGCGGCGAACGTCTCCCGCGAGGCCGCCAGGACCCTGGCCTCCGATCAGGCCGGGGGTTCCTACCATCCGGAGTTGTATCAGCGGGCCAAGGACGAGGTCGCCCGTTTCGTCGGCTACGCCGCGAAGGACGCGCAGGACGCCAAGGCTGCGGCGGCCGGGGCGAGTACACAGGTGGACATCCTGCTGAAGAACGGGATGCCGCACGGGGCACAGTGGGCCAAGGTCGTGCAGGGCATGGCCGGCTCGGCCGAGGCCGCCAAGGGCGCGGCGGAGACCGCCGCCCACGCGGTGGATGCGATCGGAGCGGAGGCCGCGGCCACTGACGCCGCGGCCAAGGCCAAGGCGCACGAGGAGAACGCCAAACGCTGGCGCGCCAACGCCGAATCCCACGCCGCTGCCGCCGCCCGGCTGGCCCAGGCCGCGCAGGAACAGGCGACCGCGGCCGCCGAGGCCGCCGCGCAGTCCAAGCGTGCACGCGGGGACGCCGAAGCCGCGCTGCACAACGCCAGAATGCATGCCGAGAAGGTGAAGCAGGCCCGCGCCGACGCCGAGCGTGAGCGTGATGTGGCCGCGACCAAGCGTCAGGAAGCCGAGCGCTGGCGCAGGGAAGCCGAGACCAAGCGTCAGGAGGCTGAGGCCAAGCAGCGGGAGGCGGCCCAGCAGCGGGAGGCCGCGAAGCGGGAAGCGGAGATCGCCAACCAGAAGCGGCAGGAAGCCGAGGCGCAGCAACGGATCGCCTCACAGAGGCGGATGGACGCCCAGGCGCAGGAGCAGACCGCGGCGGACGCGGCCAGGAACGCGCGCCAGCAGGAGAAGATCGCTGAGGATGCCAATAACAGCGCCCGCAACGAGGAAGCCAAGGCACACCAGGCTCGTGAGGATGCCGCGAACCTGAGGCAGTCGGCCGAGACGACGGAGAAGAAGGCCCAGGCGCTGGAGGCGTTGGCCCAACGCGCCCAGAACGCCGTCGAGGTCATCCAGGCCGACAAGGACAAGGCCTGGGCCGCGGCACGCGAAGCTCGCGCGGAGGCCAATCGGGCTGCGGAGGCGGCGCGCAAGGCCGGGGCGGACGCCGACGCGGCTCAGGCGGCGGCGTCGAAGTCCCGCCAGGCGGCTATCGAGGCCGATGCGGCAGCGGGGCGAGCGCGAGCCCACGCCGACCGAGCGCAGGCCGCTGCCGCGCAGGCCCGTGCGGCAGCCAGGGAGGCCGAAGTCGCGGCGGAGAAGGCCCGGGCCGCGGCCAACGAGGCCCAGGCCGCGGCGGAGCGCGCGAACGAGGCCGCCACCCGCGCCGAGCGGGAAGCCGCCGCCGTGCACGCCGAGGCCGTGAAGGCCAAGGCCGCAGCGGAGGAGGCTACCGCTGCCGAAGCGCGTGCCGCCGAAAACGCGCGCAACGCGGTGAACCTGGCGCAGCAGGCCGCGGTGGAGTCCGCCACGACTCTGGACGCCGCTCATCGTACGCAGGATGAGGCCAACGCCTCGGCGGTGGAAGCCTCAACGGCGGCCGCCCAGGCCGGGATCGCCACTCGGGCGGCCGAGGCGGCGGTGCGATCCGCCTCCGGCATCGCCGCCCCGGCTGATCAGGCGATCAACTTGGCCAGCCCGTTCGCCCAGTCCGACATCGATGCCGACTTCGTCGTGATGGTGGCCAACCGGGCCAAGGACGTCGGTGACTCGCAGGTCCAGGCCGCCCAGAAGGCGGCGGCTGACGCGGCCGCGCAGGCGCAGAAGGCCGCTGAGTCGGCCAAGAACGCCACGGGCGAGGTCGCCCCGGCCTTCCAGGCCGCCGCCAACGCGGCGAACTCCGCGGCCGAGGCGGCCAAGTCCGCCGCTGCCGCCCAGCGGTCGGCGGCCGAAGCGGCGATCGACGCCGCAGCAGCCCGCCAGGCCGCGGCAGAGGCGCACGCCGTCGACGCGCAAGCTCAGGCTGATGCGAAGGCCGCCAGGGCCGCCGCCGACCAGGCGGCCGCCGATGCGGCGCTGGCGGGACGGTTCGCCGACCAGGCCGAGGCCGACGCCCGCGCGGCCCGCAGAGCCGCCGATGACGCGACGCGTGCCGCCAACGAGGCCAGTGCCGCCGCTGACAGGGCCCAACGGGACGCGGCTGCCGCCAAGCAGGCCGCAGACCAAGCCCAGCGGGACGCTGACGCGGCGCGGGCCGCCGCCAACCGCGCGCAGGAGCACGCCAAGGACGCGGACCAGTCAGCCACCAGCGCCGAGAACTACGCCAAGGACATCGACAGCAGGTTGAAGAACGCCGAAGCCGACGCGAAGGAACTCCAGGCGCAGTTAGCCGACCTCCAGGAACAGCTCCGCCGGGAGGAGGAGGAACGACAGCGCAAGGAGGTCGAGGAGGCCATCACCGACGAGAGCCAGCTTCCCGAGCTGACCGCGGAGGAGGCGGAGGCGCTCCGGGCCGAAAAGGGCCAGGCCGGCATCGACGAGTACAACCGCGCTCGCGCCCAAGCCAACAAGACCCTGATGTCGTTCATCTCCGAGCAGGGCGGGGACATCCTCCTGGAGCTGATCGGCTACAACGACGCCAAACGCTGCTTCACCCAGGGCGACTTCATCTCCTGCGTGATGACCGTCATCAACGCCTTCCCCATCCTCAAACTGGCGTCAGTGCTCGGCAAGATCCCCAACGCCATCTCCGCCGTCGTCCGCATCGTCAAGGGCCTCCGCACCTTCAAGGACGCCGTGGCCGCGGCCCGACGCACCGCCAACAACATCAAGGACCTGATCCGGCAGCTCATCAAGTGCCGCACGCCGGGCAACAGCTTCACCCCCGACACCCTGGTTCTGCTCGCCAACGGCACCCGCAAACCCATCAAGGACATCGCCGTCGGCGACCTTGTTCTCGCCACTGATCCGACGACTGGGCGCACCGAACCCAAGCCCGTCACCGACCTCATCACCGGCTCCGGCGAGAAGCACCTCGTCGACGTCCGAGTGCGCGGTGAGAACGGCGGAGAGGGCACCCTCACCGCCACCGACAAGCACCCCTTCTGGGCCACCAACCACCAGAAGTGGATCGACGCCAAGGACCTGCGACCGGGTGACCAGCTCCGCACCGACCAAGGCGCTTCGGTCTCCGTCACCGGCACGGCCACGCGCACCGAAACCCTGACCGTCCACAACCTCACCGTCGCCGACCTGCACACCTACTACGTCATCGCCGCAGGAACCCCGGTCCTCGTCCACAACCAGACCACCTGCCAGGTCATCGACAAGGAGAAGGAAGCCAACAAGCCCGCACCCAAGGTCGAACCCAATCCAGGCGCCCGCCTCGACCCGCTCAAGAGCAGGCTGGAGTTCGACCCCTGCTTCAGCAAAGTCATGCCGGTCGACGTGGCCTTCAACGCTCCCATGGAGCCCTTCAAGTACATGGGCAAGGACGAAAAACGAGCCACCGGTGGCACCGTCTGCCTGGAAACCACAACCAAGAATGATGAAGAAAGAGAAACCCCGGCCGGATTCCCGCCAGAGCCCCACAAAAAAGGGCTAGAAATGCATCGCGGCCACATCATCGCAGCGCGACTACACGGTTCCAACAAGGTGGACAACATCGTCCCTCAGTACAAAAATGTGAACATCTCGGATGTAAAAATCATTGAGAACGCGGTCACCAGGGCGGTGAATGGAAAGAACAACGCCAAACAGATGGTGTATTACCGGGCCTGGGTCCAGTACCCGAGCAAGGACCACCCTATTCCTCAATGGATCTTCATTGATGCGATGGGAGACAAGGGATTTCACTGCCAAGCCACCATCGAGAACGTTCCCGGCGGGGCGCTGAAGAAGAAGCGATGCTAGATGGTAGCGTTCACTATGACGCAGCCAACCCATCTACCAGGAGAAACCATGAGCCACAGGCAGGCTAGTTCCTTTGTGGACGATATTGCTCGGACCGTCGGATGGGAACGAGACTTCCGCCCCGGCCTGGACTGGTTAACGGTGGAACACGGCCTCGGAACTCTGCTCCCCACCGACTACAAGGAGCTGTTCTCCCGGTTTCCTTCGGGAGTTTTCCGCAACTCGGTTCGGATGCACAGCCCAGTCGAGGACGATGACTGGTGGCAACGTTTCAAGGCCAACGTCGACGAGGTGCTGGAGGTCATCGGCGACGAGGATCTGGAGTACCTGGAAGGTGTCGACTACCGACTGTTCCCCGAGCCCGGCGGACTGCTGCCCTGGGGAGACGACCTCCAAGGCGGGATGTTCTTCTGGCTCACCCAGTCCGCCAACCCGGACGAATGGCCGATCGCCTACTACAGCCAGGGTTCGGATGAGTGGCGTGAACACTCGGGGCCGATGACCAAAGTGATCCTGGAGGTGTTGACCAACGAGGGTGACGACAACATCATGCACCGGAATCTGAGCCACAGACCGGCTGACTTCATCACCGCGTACAACGGGTAGCCGGAAGCGGTAAGTGAGAGATCCCCACCAACGTCGCCGGAAACGCGGCGTTGGTGGGGATCTCTCTGCGTTCGGAGCTCTCACCAGGCGTCGCCGGAGCGCCACTCGCAGACGAGTGGCTCGGTCCGATCGAACTCACCGGTCGCCGGAGTGGGCAGGACGAACACCTCTCCGTCGTCCTCGGCGGTGCGGCGTTGCTCGCCCCGCACCTCCACGAAGGTGGGGCCGGTCCACCGCAGCCAGCCGAGGCGTTCGTAGAAGGGCCAGTTCTGCGGTCCGGCGGACAACGCGCCCAGCTCGTAGGTCGCGCGGAGGTGCTCGGCGGCCTTCAGCATCACGGTGCGGCCGTGTCCGTGTCCGCGCTGGTCCTGGCGCACGCCGACGGCCTCGACGTAGCCGGTCCGCCAGACGCGGGAGCCGGAGCGGAGGTTCCGGGGGACGACGGCGGCGTGCGCCACAAGCTCAGCGCCGACGAGCCCGAGGACGTGGCTGCCGCCCCGCGCGTGCCGCCAGTCCTCGTCGCCGAACTCGTGGTCGTACGCGGCGTTCAGGAAGGCGCGCAGCTCGGCCAGCTCGTCGGCGGTCAGCTCCTCGTCCCGCACGGTGCGCAACTGGATCACCGGGGCAGCGTGCCACAGCGCCAGAATCACCCGGATGCCGGCTTCCCGTCTGCTGACCGAGCGGGTAGCTCAGCTCCCGAGCAGGAACCGGGTCAGGCTCTCCTGCCCGATCGCGGCGAGCGCCTTGCGCAGGCTCATCGGGTCGCGGTAGGGCCGTTCCGCCACGAGCGCGTCAATGTCCACATCAGACAGTCCAAGTGGGCGCACCACGTCGTGGGCCTGCTGGTTGCCGAGCAGGTCGAACCACCGCACCCCCAGCCTCTCCCTGGCCGACGGGGTGAGCGCGCCGTACAGCCGCAGGCGGGCCATGCCGCCGTCCGGGTAGACGTCGAGTCGCACGTGGGACACGTCCCTGTCGACCCCGACCGGGAAGAGGTGCCGGGTGTCGGGTTGCAGACGCGTGCGCGGAAGGATGTCGAACCAGCCGTCCTCGTCGGTCGGGTCGAGCGTGCCGCGCACGGACGCCCACCCCGGCGCGTTGCCGACGAAGTGGGTGGTGTCCAGCTCGACCAGCAGCACCCGACCGGTCTCGGCCAGTCGCAGGAACACCCAGTCGTTGCCGTCGTCCCGACGCCGGGCGGTCTCCCAGCCCTCCCCCATCACCCGCGCCTGCCCGGGGGCGATGAGGTTGGTCGGCGAGGAGTAGAAGCGGTTGCTACAGCCCAGAACGGTGGCCCCGCTCTCCAGCGCGGCGAGGTCCACCGGCGCGGCGTCGAGCACCCTCGGGTCAGCGACCGGTTCGCCGTGGACCCGCAGGCGGGCGACACCGCCGTCCGGGTGGAGGCACAGCCGCACGTGGGTCACGCGTCGCTCGACGTCGACCGGGAAGCAGTTCCTGGTGTCGCCCTGGACGGCGGAGCGCGGCACCAGGGGCGTCCACTCGACCTCCTCCAGCTCGGCCGGGGACGGGTACCCCTCGACCGACGCCCCCTCGACCGAGATCTCGGGCGGGTAGTTGCCCCGGAACCACGCGGTGTCCACCACGACCCCGCGCACCACGCCGGGAACGCCGAGCCGGACGACGGCGAAATCGAACCCGGGTTCCCTGCGGCGCCGCGTCTCCCATCCGTCGTAGACCTGCCCCCGGTGGCCGAAGGTGTGCGGCTGGAACACCGCGTCCTCCGGTCGGATCAGGTTCTCCTTCTCGGCGAACAGCTCGTCGTTGGCGAACACCACCGCGCCGCCGACGCGGCGCGAGGCGAGGTCGGGCAGGTCAGTGAAGTCGGTGAAGTCGGTGAAGTCGCTGAAGGCACTGTCGGTCACGCGTCACCCCTCCGGAGAAGTCGTCCCAGCGGTCGGTCGCCGGTCAGCTCGGCGCCCCGGAGCCAGGTGCCGCGCACCACCCCGGCCAACGGCCGCCCGGCGTACGGGGTGACCGGGTTGCGGTGGTGCAGCAGCCCGCTGTCGACCACGAAGGCCGCGTCCGGGGCGAAGACGCAGAAGTCGGCGTCGGCTCCGGGGGCGATGCGCCCCTTGTGCCGCAGGCCGACCAGGTCGGCGGGTCGTTCGGCCATCCAGCGCACGACGTCGGCCAGGGTGTGCCCGCGCTGGCGCGCGTGCGTCCAGACGGCGGGCAGGCCGAGCTGCACCGACGCGATCCCGCCCCACGCAACGCCGAAGTCGCCGATGTCGAGCCGCTTGAGGTCCACCGTGCACGGCGAGTGGTCGGAGACGACGCAGTCGATCACCCCGTCCGCCAGGCCGCGCCACAGCAGCTCGCGGTTGGCGGCCTCGCGGATCGGCGGGCAGCACTTGAACTGCGTGGCGCCGTCGGGGATCTCCTCGGCGCAGAAGGACAGGTAGTGCGGGCAGGTCTCGACGGTGATCCTGACCCCGTCTCGGCGCGCGGAGGCGATCATGGGCAGCGCGTCCGAGGAGGACAGGTGCAGCACGTGCACCCGCGCGCCGGTCCACCTGGCCAGCTCGATGACCTGGGCGATGGCCACGTTCTCCGCGCCGCGGGGGCGCGAGGCCAGGAAGCCGCCGTAGTCCTCGCCGTGCGCGGTGGGCGCCCGGTCGATGGCGTCGGAGTCCTCGGCGTGGACGATGAGCAGGCCGTCGAAGGTCCGCAGCTCCCGGAGCGCGGCCTCGACGCCGGCGGCGTCCAGCGGGGCGAACTCGTCCACGCCGGAGTGCAGCAGGAAGCACTTGAAGCCGAACACGCCCGCGTCGTGCAGGCCGCGCAGCTCGGCGACGTTGCCGGGGACCGCGCCGCCCCAGAAGCCGACGTCGACGTGGCACTGGCCCTCGGCGGCGGCGCGTTTGGTCTCCAGCGCGGCCACGTCGGTGGTGGGCGGGATCGAGTTGAGCGGCATGTCGACGAGGGTGGTGACGCCGCCGGCCGCCGCGGCCCTGGTCGCGGTCGCGAAGCCCTCCCACTCGGTGCGCCCCGGCTCGTTGACGTGGACGTGCGTGTCGACCAGTCCGGGCAGCAGGACCTCGTCGTCGGCCAGCTCGACCACGCGGTCGCCGGTCAGGCCGGCGTCCAGGGGTGCGACCGCGGCGATCCGACCGTCCCGAACACCCACCGCCCTGGCCGCCTCACCGGCCGGGGTGATCACCCGTCGAGCCAGGAACACGAGGTCGAACCCGCCCATCGCCGTCCTCTCCTCGGGTCGCGGCGCGTCGTGACCACCAGCGGCACGCCGGCCATTATTCCGCTTCATGGAAGCTTGTTTCCTCAGCATGAAACTTAGGAGGGGACGGCCGGCCGGTCAAGGTCCGCCCGTCGCAGTCGCGCCCACCAGGTCGTTCCGCCGTCCGGGACAGGTTCGGACAGGTCGGGACGGCCCCGCCCCTTCCCCGGCGCCGTCGGGACGGCTCTGATGAAGCCACGCCTTCGACGCGCCTCGCCCCGGTTCTTCCTTCGCAACCGGACAAGGTCAGGCACAGCCTTCCCACCAGGTAGACCACCAGATCGAGAGGAATCCACTGATGTCCCGGTTACGACGCAACGCGGCACTGCTCGTCTCGGGCCTGGCCGTTTCCGGTGGGCTCGTGTTCGTCGGCGGAGCCGGCGCCACGGCCTCGCCGGCGGCCCCGGCCAGCCCGGAGAAGGCGGCCGCAGTGTCCTGCACGATGTGGACCAGCAACAACGGCGGCAACGGTCACGCGTACGCCCGATGCCCCAACGTGGACGTCACGGTGACCGTGCGATGCGCCAACGGCGAGTCCTACACCAGCAAGCCCCAGTGGAAGTGGCAGGCCAACAGGGCGGACTGCCCGCGCGGGGTCGAGGCCGTGGGAATGCTGGCGCAAACCCGGTAGGACGACGTCCCGAAGTCTGTCGGGACCAGTGGCGTGCGGGGAGGCCCCGGGGTGTGTCCTCCCCGCACACCACCCCGGGCCAGGTGCGGATCGGTGCGGCGGGAACGGCCCCTGACGTTCGTCCGATGCCGGTGGTCGTGGTGCGCGGGACGGTCTTGCCGATCACGCAACTCCCCGGCAGGGTGAACGCGTGCCTGATCCCGTCGCCGCGCCGGACCCTCGATCAGCGCAGTCATCAGAGGAGTACGTCGCGGCGCTCCGCCGGCTCAAGGACCGGTCCGGGCTGACCTACCGGCAGATCGAGCGGCGCGCGGCGGAGGCCGGCGCGGCGCTGCCGCGAAGCACCGTCGCCTCGATGCTCAACCGCGGGAGCCTGCCCCGCGAGGAACTGGTCGTCTCGTTGGTGACGGCCTGTGGTGGAAGTCCGGACGAGGTAGCCGAGTGGGTGGAGGCCCGGCGTCGTCTCGCGTCGGCTCGGAACCAGCGGAACCAGGTGGACGGGATGGCCGAGAAGCGACCAGAAGGCGCCGGCGGCGACAGGGCCGACACGGCACCTGGCTCGTCAGCAGGGGACGGGCCGGCCCAGCCCATCGATGCCACACCCACGGATGCCGCGCCCGCGTCGCGAGCGACCGTCGGCGACGCCGGCCCGGTTCAATCCCGACGGCGGACCCGGCCGCTCGTCGTGCTCGCGATCGCCGTGCCGCTGGTCGTTCTCGCCGTCGCGGTCCCGATCGTGCTGACCACTCTCATGACCACGGAGGAGAAGGACGACGACCAGTCGCCGCCCGGGACGCACTCCTCGGCGGCCACGGCCGAGGTGACGGCGTCCATCGGACTCCCCGCTGGGCCCTACCGCATCCGCGCGGCGCACTCCGGGCTGTGCCTGTCCGAACGGCAGGGCGAGTCCAGCGGGCAGGTCCACCAGGCGCCGTGCGACATCGCGATGCCGAGGCTGTCCCTCGAACTGCGCAGTGCCGGCGTGTACCGGATCGCCACACAACACCCCGAGTTCGGGCCGGGATGCATGGGAGTGGCGAAGGGCGCGCGCGAGCCCGGGGCGGTCGTGGCCGACGACTACTGCGGCACCGGGGCCGCCGAGGAGTTCCGACTGGAGCCGGTCTCCACGTCCGGAACCGGGTTCCGACTCCGGCCCGTACACAGCGACCTGTGCCTCGGGGTGGCCGAAGCCTCGGACCAGGAGTGGGCGCCGGTGCTCCAACTCCCCTGCGAGCCGACAGCCCAGGGGCAGGTGTTCCAGTTCGAACCCGTGCGCTGAGCCGACCGGAGACTTCCCCTCCTGCCCGGGGAGGACCGACTACGGAGCTGACCAGGTGGAGGGGTCGGTTCGCCCCCGCGCGTGCGGGGGCGGCGCACGCTACGTGCGGTGATCTCCTGCGGCGCGCCCCCGCGTGAGCGGGGCCGTCTATGGGCAGGGCTCAGGGTTGGGATAGCTCCGATCAACGATGAGGAACCGTCCTGCGTGAACATCCAGACCATGTGGTCGTCCCTGAGCGGCTCGCGGCGGTGGTGTTGATCGGAAGATCGAACTGGGCAGTAGCGCGTCTCGTACTCGGCGGAGGCGACGTTCGTGATGTCGACGCCGGGGACTGCCAGAGATCACCCGCTCAGGGCGAATTCCCGCGCTCCACCCGCGAGAGCGACCATGGACCGGCCCGAACTGTCAGACCCCCGTGGGACGTTTGAAATGGGGGGTCCCCCTACTACAGGGCAGTAGGCACCCTCAGCCCGGGCCGCGCCTCCCCTCGTGAGCCATCACCAGGTGGGCAGTCGGACCTGAGGTGATCAATGCGCCTGAGGTAAGCCGTGCTGTCTCCGCTGCCAGTGGCGTTCGCCTTCCGCCTGGGACAGGGTGGGGCGGGTTCCGCTGGGCCGGGGCCGATAGAGCACCTGCGGTGGCCCGGAGAGGCCGAGCGGAACCCGCCCCGGTTGTCCGACCGACCGGGACCCGCCCCCGCATGCGCGGGAAGGACGGACTACGGGGCTGACCGGGTGGCGAGGTCGATTCGCCCCCCGCATCCGCGGGGAGTCACGCACGCTACCTGCGATTACCACCGGACAAGACGCCCCCGCGTGCGAGGGGCCGTCATGAGTGCTCCAAGTCGAGGAGCCACCGGACAAGACGCCCCCGCGTGCGCGGGACGTCAATGGTCAGGACTCAGGGTTCGGGTAGCTCCGGTCAACGAGGATGTCTCCGGTCAGCCGCCAGGCACCGCGTTCGAATACGAGATCCCCGGTGACAACGATGGGCCGCTTGCTCTGGTGCGCCCGAATAGCCCACTCATAATCCTCACCAGCCAGGGGAACGTGCACTTTTCGGGAACGACCGTTGACATGTGTCGACAGAACTATACTGGTCATTTCCTGGTGTTCATCGACAACTTCCTCGCGATTGAGCGTCCGCACGACGCCGACCAATGTCTCACGACGCGGCGGTTCCTCACGACGAACCAGTCTTTCGCGGACACGCGGTAGTCCAGCCATCGCATCGCGGTCGACGACGATGCGGGATGTGCTCACCGGTGGTCTCGGCTCGCCAGCCGCCCAGTCGAATGACAGATCGAGTGCGCGGAGCGCGTCCGGTTGGGTCAACTCCACCAGGGATTCCACCAGGCTCGCGCTGAGACCCAACTGGCCGGCGTGATCGAGGGCCTCCTCGTTCCACTCCAGAGCCAGTTGACGCGTCGAGGTCAGCCCCGTGGCCAGCGTCGTCATCACCTTGCGTGGGAACGGAACGGCTGGCGTTCCGTCCTCGTGGGGCGGTAGTGGGTCTCCGAGCCTGGTGACGACCGTGAACACGAAACTGCCGCGCTTGGTGTGCCCGAGACGGATGTCGTCCTCGAGGAATTCGGTGACGAGGGTGGAGCGCCGGCCCCGGTGGGAGTGGGTGGGATCGTCGGCTGTCGTCGCGGCGGCCCTCATCATCCGGAACAACGCGTCGAGGGTCGTCTCCGCCTGGCGGAACGGGATCGTCCCGTCGGTCATCTCCTGGTCCAGCCGCACGAAGAACAGGTCGGCGCGGGTGGCCGCGATGCGTTCGGCCAGTTGCTCCGGGTCCCAGTCGTAGATCAGGGCCAACGCCCTGAGGGTTTCGCGGAAACGCTGGGGGAAGTCGACGTAGTCCGTGGCCAGTGGCAGCATGATCCGACCGCGTGGCCCGTTCTCGCCGGGGAGCCGCCAGATCTCCTTGACGTCCTCGTGGCGGGTTTCCAACTGCCAGTCGTGGGTCGCCAGGTATTGCGACACGGCTGGTGGTGACAGGACGGAGGCGATGTCCCGGTAGCTGTCCAGCGAGGCACCGTTCACCACTGACCTCCGTCGCCGATGTTGCGCATGATCTCCTGAAGACCCTCGACATCGAACAGGTTACTTCTGGGTAAGCGCACCGTCTTGCTGGCTTTTCCGTCCTCGATCCCGCCCAGCCTGGACGCGTACTCGAAGTACATCCGGCCGGAGCTGCGCACGCCCTCCTCGGAGAGGTCCAGCATCCGATCAGGGCCCTCGGGGAGCAGCAGCACGCCCAGGAGCGCCAGGTTGTACCGCTTGGGGTGCACCAGCTTGAGGAACCGGTCGCGTGTCAACGTCCAGACCATGTGGTCGTCCCTGAGCAGCTCGCGCTGCGTCGTGCACTTGACCTGGAGCTCGAACTCGGGGCAGTAGTACGTCTCGTACTCGGCGGAGGCGGCGATCGTGATGTCGACGCCGTCGTAGTCGGTCGCGTGGCTCTTGATCGAACATCCGGCCGCCGCGGCGACCAGGTGCACGAAGGCCAGACTGAACTGCTCCAGTCGGGCCGATCTCGGAAGACCGCCGTCGATCCGCTCGACCACCGGGCGCCCCGGATGGCCGCCCTGTCCGTTGCCGTAGACGTCAGTCATGCACCCCTACCCTCGTCGGCCCAGGGAGGCTAAGCCGCGATCTTGTCGTGGCGCTAGAGAGTAGGGCCTCCTGAGAGGAGAGCGGCTGCGCACCTCTCCCCTCGCTCGCGAATATCCGCCGTGCCCTCGGCGCCTTCCTTCTGTTTGCCCCTGCCCTCAGCAGGGTGGGGCGGGTTCCGCTGGGCCGGGGCCGATAGAGCACCTGCGGTGGCCCGAAGGAGGCCGAGCGGAACCCGCCCCGGTTGTCCGGCCGACCGGTCGACGACGCAGTTACGGCCGGCCCGGACGTTCAGAGCAGCCACTCACGCGCGACCCGCGCGCCGAGTCGCCGGAGCAGCGGACCGGCCTGGGTGATGCACCGGGCCAGGTCCGGTTCGAGGTCGGTGAGCGGGTAGGCCCGTTCGACGCCGGCCCCCCGGAGCACGGCCCGGTCGACGGACACCTGACCGGCCACCGCCACCACGGGCACGCCGAGCGCGCGGGCGGCGGCGGCCAGGCCGGCGGGCGCCTTGCCGCGCAGCGTCTGCGCGTCGAGCGACCCCTCCCCCGTGACGGCCAGCCGAGCGCCGCTCAGCGCGGTCCGGACGTCGAGCAGGTCCAGGAGGAACTCCACGCCCGACCGGGGTTCCGCGCCCAGCACCGCGAGCGCGCCGAACCCCACACCACCGGCGGCCCCGGCCCCGGGCGCGCCCGTGAGGTCCCGGCCGACGACGCGCGTGACCAGTTCGGCCCACCGCCGCAGCCCGGCCTCCAGGACCGCGACGTCGGCCGGGGCGGCCCCCTTCTGCGGCCCGTAGACGGCGGCCGCCCCGGTCGGCCCGAGCAGCGGGTTGTCCACGTCGGTGGCGAGCACGAACCGGGTGCTCGCCACCGCCGGGTGCAACCCGGAGAGATCCAGCTCGGCGGCGCGGGCCAACGCCGCCCCGCCCGGGCCGACCGGCCGGCCGGCCTCGTCGACCAGCCGAGCGCCCAGCGCGCGCACCATGCCGGCCCCGCCGTCGGTGCCCGCGCTGCCGCCGAGGCCGAGCACCACGGTGTGGCACCCGGCCGTCAGCGCCGCCCTGATCACCTCGCCGGTCCCCTGGCTGCTCGCGGTCAGCGGGGCCGGGCCGTCGGGCAGTCGCCGCAGGCCGGAGGCGTCGGCCAGCTCGACCACGGCGGTGCCGTCGCGTTCGGCGTAGGCGGTGTCGAGCGGGCGGCCGGTCGGCCCTGCCGCCCGCACCGGCACCCGGCGGAAGCCCGCCGAGAGCGCCGCCTCCAGCGTGCCGTCACCGCCGTCGGCGATCGGGGCGAGCCGCACCTCGACGTCCGGGGCGACCTCGGCGATGCCGGCGGCGAGATGCGTGGCCACCTCCCTGGCGGTCAGCGATCCCTTGAACTTGTCCGGGGCGACGACAACGTGGTTCATGACGACAGCATGCCCGGGTGCGGCACCGGTTCCGGCTCGGTGATCTGGTCGATGCGGACGCCGCCGGCGATGTCGGCCTCACGTTCGATCATCACCTCGACCAGCACCGGTCGGCTGGTCCGTTCGGCCTCCTTGCGGGCCCAGTCCAGCGCGCCGCGGATGTCGTCGGGCTCGGTGACCCGGCGGCCGGAGCAGCCGTAGGCCTCCATGATCTTGACGTTGTCCGAGCCGACCTGGTCGTAGTGGATGTCCACCTGGTAGTTCATGTCGTAGCCCCGCTCGGCGTGGCGGATCAGGCCGAGGTACTCGTTGTTGAGCATGACGAGCACGAACGGGACGTCGTACTGGGCGGCCACCGCCAGCTCCTCCACGAGGAACTGGAAGGAGTAGTCGCCCACGACGCCCACCACCTCGGCGTCCGGCCGGGCCTTCTTCACGCCGATCGCGGCCGGGATCTCCCAGCCGAGCGGCCCCGCCTGCCCGCAGACCTGGTAGTGCCGGGGCAGGAACGTCTCCTGGAACTGGCCGGACCAGATCTGGTAGAGCCCGATCGCGGTGACGAAGTAGGTCTCGGGGCCGAACGTCTCGTTGATCTCCTTGAACACGCGGTGGGGCTTGATCGGGACGCCGGGCAGGTCCAGCGGCCGGGTCAGGGTCCGCCGCAGCTCGGCGACCCTGGCCGGCCACGCTCCGGCCGGTCGGCCCGCGTCGCGTCGGCGGGCGGCGGCCAGCAGCGCCTCCAGGAAGAGCCGGGCGTCGGAGACCACGCCGAGGTCCGGCCCGAACACCCTGCCGATCTGGGTCGGCTCGACGTCGACGTGGACGAACACGCGGTCGCCCCGGTAGACGTCGAGCTGGCCGGTGTGCCGGTCGCCGAAGCGGGCGCCCACCGCCAGCACGAAGTCGGACTCCAGGAACGAGGCGTTGCCGTACCGCTGATGGGTCTGGATGCCGGTCATGCCGGCGAACAGGCGGTGGTTCTCCGGGATCGCGCCCTTGCCCATCAACGTGACCTGCACGGGGACGTTGAGGTACTCCGCGAGCGCGAGCAGGGCGTCCGACGCGTTGGCGAGGATCACGCCGCCGCCGGCCAGGATCAGGGGGCGTTCGGCGGCGAGCAACAGGTCCAACGCCCGTTCGACGCGCGGCTGGTGCGGCTCGACGGCGGCCACCGGCAGCGGCGCGTCGATGGTGGCGTCCCACGGGATGCGCTGGCGGGCGACGTCGAGCGGGATGTCGATGAGCACGGGGCCGGGGCGGCCGGAGCGGGCGACGCGGAACGCCTCGCGGAAGATCCACGGCGCCTGCGCGGCCTCCTTGATCTGCACCGCCCACTTGGTGACCGGCCGGGCGATCTCCACGATGTCGACGGCCTGGAACGCCTCCTGGTGCAGCTTGGTGCTCACCGCCTGACCGGTGACGCAGATGATGGGGACGGAGTCGGCCATGGCCGTGTACAGGCCGGTGATCATGTTCGTTCCGGCTGGGCCGGACGTGCCGATCGCGACGCCGACGCCGCCGGTGGTCCTGGCCCAGCCGTCGGCCATGTGGGTCGCGCCCTCCTCGTGCCGCACGACGAGGTGTTCGATCGTCCCGTCCTGCTCCAGAGCCTTGTAGAGCGGGAGGATCGCGGCGCCGGGGCAGCCGAACGCGGTGGTGACACCCTCGGATCTGAGGACGTCGACGACCGCCTGCATGGCGGGGATCTCGGGCATGGTGGTAGACACCTTTCGGGGAGCGGGCGGCCGGCTGCTCGGTGCTTGGCCGGCGCGAGGCTGGCCGGCCGCCCGCGACCTGTGTGACGGGTGGGTGTCGTGGACGCGCGACGCACCGCGCCGCTCGCGGCGAGGCTCGTGCCGGCGCGTCCGATGGTTTCCCTAGTCCTACTGGGAAAAACGGCTCACTCAGGCATGTCGTGCTCGTCGTGGGTGTCGTGTCCGGAGAAGCGCTCGACGACCTTGAGCAACGCGGAGTGGTCGAGCGACCCGTACCCCATCGACCGGGCGGCCTGGACGAGCTGGGCGACCACGCCACCGACGGGCAGCGCGACCTCGGCCTGACGGGCCGCCGCCAGCACGATGCCCATGTCCTTGTGGTGCAGGTCGATCCGGAAGCCCGGCTGGAACCGTCGGGCGACCATGGACTCCCGTTTGAGGTCGAGGATGCGGTTGGCGGCGAGACCGCCGGCGAGCACGTCCAGACCCGCCTTCGCGTCCACACCGGACGCTTCCAGCAAGACGATCGCCTCGCTGACGAGGGCGTAGATCCCGCCGACGACGAGCTGGTTGGCCGCCTTCACGACCTGACCGGCCCCGGACGGTCCCACGTGGACGATCGTCTTGCCCAGCGCGTCGAACAGTGGCTTGGCCCTAGCGAAGTCGGCCTCGTCCCCACCGACCATGATGGACAGCGTGGCCTGGCGCGCGCCGGCCTCACCGCCGGAGACCGGGGCGTCCAGCGCGCGGAGCCCGCGTTCGGCGGCCGCCGAGGCGACCCGTTGGGAGGTCTCCGGGCGAACCGTGCTCATGTCGATCAGCAACGTGCCGGGCGTGGCCGTGTCAAGGACGCCGCCCTCCCCCAGCACGACCTGCTCGACGTGCGGGTCGGCGGGCAACATCGTGATGACGACCTCGGCTCCGGCGACGGCGTCGGCCACGCTCGTGGCGGCCCGGCCGCCGGCGTTCGCCAACCTGGTCACCGCCTCGGTGTTGAGGTCGTACCCCGCGACCCGGTGACCGGCGGCCACCAGGTGCGCGGCCATGGGCGAGCCCATGATGCCGAGGCCGACGAATCCCACTGTCGTTCCGGACTGGGTGGTCACTGCGTGCCTCCGTCAGATGCTGTGCGCCCGGGAGCTGGCGCGCCGGTCGTGGGGCAACCAGGTGAAGCTGTCGGCGCTCGCGCCGCTGGGGCGGTATTCGAGACCGACGTGGCCCGGGTAGCCGTGGGCGGTGAGCAGGGCGAGCTGGCCGGCGAGGTCGAGTTCGCCGGTTCCCGGCTCGTGGCGTCCAGGTGCGTCGGCGATCTGCACGTGCCCGACGCGGTCGGCGTGGGCGGTGATCGCGCGGACGGCGTCGTCACCGTTGGCCGCGAGGTGGTACAGGTCGAGCAACAGGCGCAGGTGGTTGTCTACTGTGGACTCCCGTTCGACGCGCTCGATGACCGCGACGGCGTCGTCGGCGGTCAGCAGGGGGTATCGCGGCGCGCCGCTCACCGGTTCGACCAGGACGACGCCGCCGATCCGTTCGACCGCCCTCGCCGCCAGCGCCAGGTTCTCCGCCGCCAGAGCGTCCTGTTCCTCGGGGGCGACACCGGCGATCCGATTGCCGTAGAGGGCGTTGAAGGCACGACAGCCGAGTTGGTCGCCCACCGCCACCACGACGTCGATGTTGTCGCGGAACTCCTCGGCCCTGCCTGGCCAGGACACCAGCCCCCGGTCGCCGCCCGGCATGTCGCCGGCGAAGAAGTTCAGCCCCACCAGGCGGACGCCCGCGTCGCGGACCGCGCGGACGAAGGCGTCGACCTGGCGGTCGTCGGGCACGGCGGTGTCGAACGGCCACCAGAACTCCACGGCGTCGAATCCGGCGGCCCGGGCCGCGGCCGGGCGCTCCAGCAGGGGCAGCTCGGTGAACAGGATCGACAGGTTGACGTCGAACCGGACGTCGGGCGGGAACACCACGCGCCCTCCTCGTGTCCACATCTTCCACATCTTCCACATATCGGAAAACTAATTTTGTTGTGCGGAAGTGACGGTAGGGCGGGCGCGCGACACCGTCAAGGTCCCGTGAGCGGTCGCCGACAGCCGAGAACGGAGAACGGCGGACCGGGTGGAACGCAACGACGGCGCGACTCTCCACGAGCAGGCTCGCCGCCACCTCGCCACCTGTGGATCAGCCGACAAACCTCCAGGCACCCGAAGCCGTTCGGGAACGTCGCTCCAGCTCACCGACCTCGAACGCACCGGACATGCGATCGGGAACCCGCTGAGCACCTCGCCCCAGCACACGAGGAACACGACACGGCCCGGAACCCCCAACCGCATGGTGTACGTCGACTCACCCCCGCGTGCGCGGGGAGGACGTCGGCGGCAGAACTCACGCGGCGGTGGGCATGGACTCACCCCCGCGTGCGCGGGGAAGACCGCTACAGCGTCCCTGCTATCGCCGATCTCATCGACTCACCCCCGCGTGCGCGGGGAGGACTCGTCGTCGCCAGGCTCGTGGTGGTGGCGGCTGGACTCACCCCCGCGGGCGCGGGGAGGACGGGGCTGGAACTCTCAGAGCGACTGGGTCAGTCGACTCACCCCTGCGGGCGCGGGGAAGACAACTGCACGGCGGCCACGTCCCGGCCACGGGCCGACTCACCCCCGCGTGCGCGGGGGAAGACTCCATGTCCATCCACGCCTCGCCAGGCATCTCCGACTCACCCCTGCGGGCGCGGGGAGGACGTCGGCGGCAGAACTCACGCGGCGGTGGGCATGGACTCACCCCCGCGTGCGCGGGGAGGACGTCGGCGGCAGAACTCACGCGGCGGTGGGCATGGACTCACCCCCGCGTGCGCGGGGAAGACTGGACACCGACCCCGTCGCGGTGCGGCATGACCACTCACCCCCGCGTGCGCGGGGAAGACCGCTACAGCGTCCCTGCTATCGCCGATCTCATCGACTCACCCCCGCGTGCGCGGGGAGACCGACATTGCCCCCGGGCACAGAGCGCAGCATCCGACTCACCCCCGCGTGCGCGGGGAAGACCGCAGCGGTCTCCCGCGTGATCGGGAACTCCCGGACTCACCCCCGCGTGCGCGGGGAAGACCATGCGGTGTCCCGACAGATCCCGATCGCGCGAGACTCACCCCCGCGTGCGCGGGGAAGACCCTTCGTGAGCTGGGGCGTCAGGGGCGCGTTATTGATTCTTGACCTTGGGGCGGCATGGGACGCACCTTCCTGGGCGTGCCTGGCGAGGTCGGGTCGGTGATCTGTTGTGGCAGGTCGGAAGTAGATCACGACAAGTACGGCCGTGGGGAGGACGAGCGTGATCCACACGCAGTACGCCCCGGAGAGAACTCACCCGCACGCGCGGGGAGGACGCTCTGAGGGTGCGTGTCTCCAGAGGACCGGCCGACTCACCCCTGCGGCAGGCGCGGGGAGCACGGTACGTCGGTGCAGGTCTGTGGCCTGTCGCCGGACTTACCCCAGTGGGTGCGGGACGACTGCGATTCCGCCGGAAACACTGGGAGAAGGCCGACCCACCTCCGCCGCAGGCGTAATGAGGGCTCCCATCCGGTGTCGGCCAGGACTGCGGCCGCCGACTCACCCCCGCGTGCGCGGGGAAGACGGCGCGGACGCCACGTTCGGGGCCGCGTCGGGCGACTCACCCCCGCAAGCGTGGGGAGGACCTCATCACCAATGACTCGGCCGCCGCAGCATGGGACTCACCCCCAGGTGCGGGGAAGACCTGGGCTCTGGGGTGCCCCAGCGAATCAGCACCGACTCACCCCGCGGGCGCAGGGAGGACCCCGTGCCCCCATACCAACAGCGCGACCGGCTGGGGCCCACCCCTGCGGGCGCGGGGAAGACGCCGAGCAGGGCGAGCGTCCCCGCAGCGTTGCCGACTCACCCCCGCAGGCGCGGGGAGGACGGGTTGATGCACCCGAACTGTCGGCACACGGTCGACTCACCCCGCGGGCGTGGGGAGGACTCCGCGATCGGCACGTCGTCGGCCAGCCCGAGCGACTCACCCCTGCGGGCGCGGGGAGGACATCTCGACGCTGCCCGTCGGCACCTATCAGCGAGATTCACCCCTGCGGGCGTGGGGAGGACCCTTCGTGAGCTGGGGCGTCAGGGTGCGTTTTCGATTCTTGGCCTTGAGGGCGGCGTGGGGGTCGCACCTCGCTGGAGTGGCCGGCGGGGTCCGGTCGGTGATCTGTTGTGGCAGGTCGGGAGTAGATCACGACCAGCGTGGCCGTGGGGTGATCGGGACAGGGGGCGGGAGCGCTTAGCCGAGGCGTGCGCAGGGAACCCCAGGGGTCCAAGTGACGATCTCGGCGGACGGGGTGACATGGGCACACGTGACACGCGCGCGTCCGATCCACTCGACACCCTGGGTGCGCTCGCCAGGCAGGTCGCCGGGGCCACCCTGGACTACCTGGGTCGTCCGAGGAACAAGGTGTGGTCCTGCCCTGGTCGGCTGCACGTCGAGGCGCACGGTGTGCACGGGCCGGATGGCGAGCGCGTGGCCCACCGCATCGAGCGGCTGCTCGAACGGCACCCCGGTGTGCTGTGGGCGCGGGTCAACGCGCCGGCGTCCCGGGTGATCATCGCGGTCACGGACCCGCCGCCCCGCACGGCGGAGCTGGTGCGGATCGTGGCGAGGGCGGAGGCGGAGCCGGCCAACCGCGCGGAGGAGATGGCCGAGGACGAGCTGCACCACCCGGCGGACGGCACCGCGGGCACCCGCGTCCTGCCGACCCTGGCGGTGGACGCCGTGGGCCTGGCCCTGTCGGCGGTCACCCGGCTGTTGCCGTTCACCCCGCTGCCCACCGAGCTGGCCGGGCTGATCTCGGCGGTGGACCTGCACCCGAGGCTGCGCGAGGGCGCGGCCCGTCGGCTGCGCGGCCACGAGCGCGCCGATTCGGTGACGTCGATGGCGGCCGCGCTGGTGCACGGCCTGGCCACCGGGGGCGCGGGGACCGTCCTGGACGTGGCCCAGCGGGTGGCCCAGTGGCGGGAGGCCCGCGCGCACCAGGCCGCCTGGTGCCGCGCGGAGAACGAGCTGATCCGAGGGCCGGACGACGCCGGCGCGCAGCCGATGCCCGTCGCACGGGGCGGCGCGCCCGTGGAGGGTCCGGCCGAGCGGTACGCGCGCCGCGTCCTGGCCGCCGGGTCGGCCGCGTCGGCCCTCACCACGCCGCTGCTCGGCCCGCGCCGGGCGGCCGCGCTCGGCCTGGCCGCGCTGCCGAAGGCCACCGACGCCGGTCGCGCCGCCTTCGCCGCGCACCTGGGCCGGGTCCTGGCCCGGCGGGGGACGTTGGCCATGGACAGGGCGGTGCTGCGGCGGCTCGACGTCGTCGACACGGTGGTGATCGACGAGACGGCGCTCCGCACGGGGCGGTCGGTCCTCACGGACCTCGTCCCCCTCCCCGAGGTCGAGATCGGGCAGGTCACCGAGCACGCGTTCCGGCTCTTCGACGCCGACGCCCCCACCGAGGTGCGCCACGGGGACGGCTGGGTCCTGGGGCCGGTCGACGAGCTGGACCTCCAGGGCCGGAAGGGTGTGCGGGAACGGCGACGCCTGACGGAGCGCGGAGCGACCACCGTGCTCGGCCTGGCCGAGGGCCGGCGGCTCCAGGCGGTGCTGGCGGCCACCGAGGAGGTCGCCCCCGGCATGCAGGCCGTGGCGGCGGCCACCAGGCGGGCGGGGCTGCGGCTGCTCGTGGCGTCGAGCCAACCGAACCGGGACCCCGGGTTCGCCGACGAGGTGATCCCGCACGACGGCCATCTCGTGCGCGCGGTGGGTCGGCTCCAGGAGGCCGGCCACGTCGTGCTGCTGCTCTCCGCCGACCGGCACGCCCTCGCCAGGGCCGACTGCGGGGTCGGGGTGCACCGGAAGGGCACGCCGCCGCCGTGGGGCGCGCACCTGATCGTGGGCGCCGACCTGGAGGCCGCGGTGCTGGTGGTGGAGGCGGTCGCGGCCGCGCGCCAGGTGACCAGGGACGGGACGCGGCTGTCCCAGATCTCGACCGGCATCGGCACGGTGTTGGCGCTGCGGGGCGGGCAGGCGCAGCCCTCGGCGGCCAGCCTGCGCGCGGTCAACACCGGCGCGGCGCTCGCGTTCGCCGACGGCCTGTGGCGGGCCCACCAGCTCCACACGCGGCAGTCGACGCCGGTGGTCGGGGACACGCCGTGGCACCTGATGCCGCCGGAGGCGGTGTTGCGCCATCTGCGCAGCGGGTCGGACGGGCTCTCCGCCGAGGAGGTCCGGCGGCGCTGGCGGGCCACCGGTGGACGGCCGTCGCTGGGCACGAGCCTGGGCAGCGCGTTCCTGGAGGAGTTGGCCAACCCGCTCACGCCGGTGCTGGCCGGCGGCGCCGCGTTGTCCGCCGCGGTCGGCTCGCCGGCCGACGCCGCGCTCGTGGCGGGGGTCGTGGTGCTCTCGGCGTGGATCGGCACGATCCAGCGGGTGCGCACCGACCGGGCGCTCGCCGACCTGTTGGCGCGCTCGGCCGTCGGGGCGAAGGTCCGCAGGGACGGGGTCGAACGCGTGGTCACGGCCGAGGAGCTCGTCAGCGGGGACGTGGTCCTGCTGGCGGCCGGGGACGTGGTGCCGGCGGACTGCCGGCTGGTGGAGGCGTCCGGGCTGGAGGTGGACGAGTCGTCGCTGACCGGCGAGTCGCTGCCGGTGGCGAAGGACCCCGCCCCCGTGGTGGCCGCGGACCTGGCCGAGCGCCGGTCGATGCTCTACGAGGGGACGACGGTCGCGGCCGGCCACGCCACGGCCGTGGTGGTGGCCACCGGCGAGGCCACCGAGGTCGGGCGGAGCATGGCGGCGGCCCGGCAGGGCGCGCCGACCACCGGGGTGGAGGCGCGTCTGGGGTCGCTGGGCCGGATGAGCGTGCCGCTGGCGGTGGGGTCGGCGGCGGCGGTCTCCGGCGCCGGGCTGCTGCGGGGCGCTCCGCTGCGCGACACCCTCGGCGCGGCGGTGAACCTCGCGGTGGCGTCGGTGCCGGAGGGGTTGCCGTTCCTGGTCAACGCCGCGCAGCTCGCGGCGGCGCGACGGCTGGCCGACCGGGGCGCGCTGGTGCGCAACCCGCGCACGATCGAGGCGCTGGGCCGGGTGGACGTGTTGTGCTTCGACAAGACCGGCACGCTGACCGAGGGCCGGCTGCGGCTCAGCGAGGTCGACGACGGGCGCAGGACGCGGCCGCTCGACCAGCTCGACAGTCCACTGAGGACAGTCCTGGCGGCGGGGCTGCGGGCCACGCCGCAGGCGGAGCGGCCCGAGGAGCTGGCGCACCACACCGACAGGGCCGTGGTGGAGGGCGCCCGCGCCGCACGGGTCGATCTGACCACGGCGGCCAGGGGCTGGCGCAAGGTCGAGACGGTGCCGTTCGAGCCGTCGCGGGGCTACCACGCGAGCGTGGGCCGGGCCAACGGGCACCTGCTGCTGAGCGTCAAGGGGGCGCCCGAGGTGATCCTCCCCCGCTGCCGGCGTCAGGGGGTCGGCGACGACCAGCGGCCGCTGGACGAGCGGGGCCGGCGCACGCTCGCGCAGCGGGCCGAGCGGTTGGCGGGGGCCGGCCGACGGGTGCTGGCCGTCGCCGAGAACCGGGGTTCCCGCGTGGCCGACGACGCCGGGGAGGACCTGGACGACCTGACCTTCCTCGGTTTCCTCACCCTGGCCGACCCCGTGCGGGGCAGCGCGGCCCCGGCCGCGGCGAAGCTGCGCGAGGCCGGCGTGCAGATCGTGATGGTCACCGGCGACCACCCGGCGACGGCCGACGCGATCGCCGCCACCGTCCGCTCCGACGGCGACGAGGGCCGCGTGGTCACCGGGGCGGAGATCGACGAACTCGACGACAGGGCGCTGGACGAGCTGCTGCCCACAGTGGACGTGATCGCCCGGTGCAGCCCCAGCCAGAAGGTCCGGATCATCCAGGCGTACCAACGGTTGGGCCGCGTCGTGGCGATGACCGGCGACGGCGCCAACGACGCGCCGGCGATCCGGTTGGCCGACGTCGGGATCGCGCTCGGCCGGCGCGGCACGCCGGCGGCCAGGGCCGCGGCCGACCTGGTGGTCACCGACGACCGGTTGGAGACGGTCATCGCCGCCCTGGTCGAGGGCAGGGCGATGTGGTCGTCCGTGCGTAAGGCCCTCGCGGTGCTGATCGGCGGCAACCTCGGCGAGATCGCGTTCACCGTGCTCGGCGCGGCGATCACCGGGCGGTCGCCCCTCAACGCCCGCCAGTTGTTGCTGGTCAACCTGCTCACGGACCTCGCGCCCGCGCTGGCGATCGCCCTGCGGCCACCGCCGGTCGCCGAAGCCAGGGCCGAGTTGCTGCGGGAGGGGCCCGACACGTCGCTGGGCGTGGCGCTGAACCGGGACGTCGCCCTGCGCGCGGCGATCACCACGCTCGGCGCGACCGGCGCGTGGGTGGCCGCGCGGCTGACGGGCCGGTCGCGACGGGCCAGCACCGTGGCGCTGGCCGCGCTGGTCGGCACGCAGCTCGGCCAGACCGTGGTCACCGGAGGACTGGACAGGAAGGTGATCGGGGCGGGCCTGGGCTCGGCCGCGGTGCTCGCGGCGGCCATCCAGACCCCCGGCGTCAGCCGGTTCTTCGGGTGCACGCCGCTCGGCCCGGTGGGTTGGGGCATCGCGGGGACCAGCGCGACGACCGCGAGCCTGCTGGGCGCCCTGCTCGGAGGACCGCTGCGGTGGGCGGTTCCGCGCCTGGAGGCCCGACCGCCGGAACGGCCGAAGTGACGTGAGGCCAGAGCCTCCCCTACGCGAGACCCCGGCCGAACCAGCAACGGACACGAGCGCGTCCCGCGCCGGGCTGAACCACGGCCCCTCGCCCGCACCTGCCCCTTGTTGGGCCGAGGACCCGTGACGGCCGTCGCTGCTAGCTTGAGTCTCAACCTGGCGGCTGATGGCCCACACCCCAGTTGATCACGAGCGAAGCCGGTTCGCCATCGAGCACACCGTCCGCGTGCTCCAACAGATCCTCGGCTGGACCACCCCGGAACTCCGCTCACTGGCGGCAGACGACCGCTGGGCCTGGCTGCTGATCGCCACCGACACCACACTCCGCCTCGCCCGCGGCCTCAACAGCCGATCCACGCCGCCCGTGGGAGAAGCCCTGAGAGAAGCCCTGAGAGAAGCCCGTCGCGGCGCACCGCCCGTCCCCGGCCCGGGTCTGAGACGTCCGGCTGAGTGCCCCACCAACACCCCGCCCTACGCGATGACGTCCACACCGTCACCAGCACGGATAAACAGAAACCCCGCCACGGCAAGAAGCCGCCGAGCAAACCCAAGACCCCGCACAACAGGTGAGAACTCAAGCGAGGTCCTGTCCTGTGAGTCTGTGCGGAGCCGGAGGATCGTGGCGGCGATGGTGAGTTCAGCCCGGAAGTAGGCGGTTCGTCTGACAAGGCGCGACCAGGTCGCGGAACTACCTGAGTCGGTTGAAGCAGCGCTCGACGACGATTCGACCGCGTCGCTCCCGTTCCACCGCGATCGCGTCGAGCAGTGGCAGCAGTGGTGGGTTGTCGCCGGCCTGGCCTGGGGCGAGCGGGATCGACATCGGCAGGCCATGTCCGTCGACAGCGAAGTGGATCTTGCTGGTCAGCCTGCCGCGGGGCGAGTCGACGGTGATGGTCCCCTCGACCGCGCCGACGGAGCCATCCTTGATGAACACCTCGTCGAGGATGCGCTCCCAGGTGCCGTCAGCGGTCGGGATCGCGGTGATCATTTGCGGTTGATCGCGCCCGCGACACCCGTTCCCCGCTACGACGGGCAGCAACGGCTCGGTTCGCACCCCCGCCCTGTCCGTCAGCTCACCACCCCGTCGTGATCAGCAAGGGCAGCCCAGAATCCCCACAGGACACGCACTAGCCCGTGAACTGGCTCAGCCACGCGGAGAACAGCGCGGCGGTGCGGCGCATCGCCGGGTTCTCCCGCAGCTCCTCCAACGTCAACGGCAGCGGGAGCCGCCAGTTCGGGTACTCGTCGGTGGTGCCGGGCAGGTTGGGCTGACGGGTCTCACCCAGCACGTCCGCCGGGGAGGCGAGCAGCAGCCGGCACGGGGTGCGGGCGAGCAGGCCGTGCATGGCCGAGACGAGGTCCTCGGTCCTGACCTCCCCGTCCAGCAGGCCCTCCCTGCGCAGCAACGCCACCAGCTCCGCGCGCTCGGCCTCGGCGCGGCGGGCCTCGGCGGCCGGGTCGTCCAGCAGCCCCAGGTCGGCCCTGGCCCTGACGTGCTCGCCCCGCAGGAAGCCGGCGGCGGTGGGCAGGTCGTGGGTGGAGATGCTGGCCACCGCCATGCGGGGCCACCGCTGGGGCGCGAGCAGCGGGCGCTCCGGCGCGTCCTCGTCGCGCTGGAACCACAGCACCGCCGTGCCGAGCGTCCCCTGCTCCCCCAGGCGCTGGCGCACCTCCTCCTCGACCGTCCCCAGGTCCTCGCCGATCACCATGGCCCACGCGCGCTGGGCCTCCAGCGCCAGCACCGCGAGCATCGCCTCGGCGTCGTAGTGGACGTAGGTGCCGCGCGAGGGCGGCTCGCCCTCCGGGATCCACCACAGCCGCCACAGCCCCATGACGTGGTCGAGCCGGACTCCGCCGGCGTGCCGGAACGTGGCGCGCAGCAGGTCCCGCAGCGGCTGGTAGCCGACCTCGGCCAGCCGGTCGGGCCGCCACGGCAGGAGCCCCCAGTCCTGGCCGTGCTGGCTGAAGGCGTCCGGCGGCGCGCCGATCGTCACGCCCTCGGCGAGGACGTCCTGCAACGCCCACGCGTCGGCCCCGGCGGGGTCCACGCCCACCGCGAGGTCGTGGACGATGCCCAGCGGCATCCCGGCCGCCTGGGCGGCGTGCCGCGCGACCGCGAGCTGCACGGCGCACTGCTGTTGCAGCCAGGCGTGGAACCGGATGCGGGACCGCAGGGCCACGCTGGCGGTGGCGACGTCCTCGGCCTCGGGGTGGCGCAGCGCCGAGGGCCACCGCCGCCAGTCCGCGCCGTGGAACTCCGCGAGCGCGCAGAAGGTGGCGTACTCCCTGAGCCCGGGCACCGCGTCCGGGTCGCCCGTGCGCCCCTCCCGCTGCCACAGCAGGTCCAGCGCCCGGCTCTTGGCCGCCCACACCGCGTCGTAGTCGATCAGGTCCGTGTCGGGCGGGCGCAGCTCGTCGACCAGGCGTCGGGTCTCGGCGTCGGCGCGCACGTAGGCGGCGGTGTCGGTGACCCGGAGGTAGAGGGGGTTGGTGAAGCGCCGGCTGGACGGCGAGTAGGGCGAGGCGGGCACGGGGTGCACCGGGGTGATCGCGTGCAGGGGGTTGCACAGCACCAGCCCCGCGCCGAGTTCGTCCCCGGCCCACCGGGCGAAGTCCCGCAGGTCGCCGAGATCGCCCATGCCCCAGGACGCGGCGGAGCGCAACGCGTAGAGCTGGAGGGACCACCCCCAGGCGTGGGGCGCCGCCGGCAGCCGGGGTGGGGCCACGACCAGGGAGACCTCGTCGCGGTCCAGCACGAGCCGGTGGTAGCCGAGGGGCAGGTCGGGTGGCAGGCCGTCGGGCAGGCCGCGCTCGGTGCCGTCCTCGCACCGCAGCACGGCCGAGCCCGGCAGGGGCCGGTGCTCGCCGACGCGGTGGGCGAGCGTGCGGGGCAGGGGGCGTCGTTGGGAGGCCACGTCCGCGGCGCGCAGCGCCTCGCGCACCGCCTCCGGTCCGTCCGCGTCCACGCCGAGCGCCGCCAGGACCTTGACGACGACGTCGTCGTCGACCTCGGTCCGCTGACGCTGGTCGTTCTCGTACCAGGTGGCCACGCCGTGCGCCGTGGCGAGCCGGGCTAGCTCGGTGTCCACGACAGCCGATGGTGCCAGCAGTGGGCGCGGCCCTCGTTCCCACTCGCCAGGATTCCCCGCTCGTACACCGGGACGGGTGACGGCCGGCGCGCCGCACGGGACGGGTCGGCGCGGAACGAGTGCGGACCGAGCGCGGAACGGGGTCGGGCGGCGGGTGGGGACCCGACGGACCCGACGGACCGGGCGGACCCGGCGGACCGGGCGGTCCCGGAGTGGGGTGAGGGCGCGGACTGTCGCCGCGCACCGGGCCATCCACTGTGGTACCGAGTGCGATGTGATGCAGTGGCCGGGCTCGCCCTATCCCCTGGGCGCGACCTACGACGGGGCCGGAACGAACTTCTCGTTGTTCTCCGAGGTGGCCGAGCGGGTCGAGCTGTGCCTGTTCGACGACGACGGCCGGGAGCGCCGGGTGGACCTGCGGGAGGTCGACGGGTTCGTGTGGCACGCGTACCTGCCTCGGGTGACGCCGGGGCAGCGGTACGGCTACCGGGTCCACGGCCCGTTCGCCCCGGAGTCGGGGGCGCGCTGCAACCCGAACAAGCTGTTGATCGACCCGTACGCGAAGGCGATCACCGGGGACCTGCGGTGGAACGAGGCGCTGTTCGGCTACCTGCTGGGCAGCGGCGAGCGCAACGACGCCGACTCCGCGCCCTACCTGCCCAAGGCGGTGGTGGTCGACCCGTTCTTCGACTGGAGCAACGACCACCCTCCGCGCCGGCCGTACAACGAGTCGGTCATCTACGAGGCCCACGTGCGGGGGATGACGATGCGTCATCCCGACCTGCCCGAGGAGTTGCGGGGCACGTACGCGGGGATGGGGCACCCGGCGGTGACCGAGTACCTCACCCGGCTCGGGGTCACGGCCGTCGAGCTGATGCCGGTGCACCACTTCGTCGACGAGCACCACCTCGTCCGCCGTGGACTGACCAACTACTGGGGCTACAACACCATCAGCTACTTCGCGCCGCACGAGCGCTACGCCGCGAACCGGGGGCAGGGCCGGCAGGTGCAGGAGTTCAAGTGGATGGTGCGGTCGCTGCACCAGGCGGGGATCGAGGTGATCCTCGACGTGGTCTACAACCACACCGCCGAGGGAAACCACCTGGGGCCGACGCTGTCGCTGCGGGGGATCGACAACGCGGCCTACTACCGGCTGGTGGCGAACGATCCCCGGTACTACATGGACTACACGGGGACGGGGAACTCACTCAACGTCCGCCACCCGCACACCCTCCAACTGATCATGGACTCGCTGCGGTACTGGGTGACGGAGATGCACGTCGACGGGTTCCGGTTCGACCTGGCCGCCACCCTGGCCAGGGAGTTCTACGACGTGGACCGGCTCAGCGCGTTCTTCGACATCGTGCAGCAGGACCCGGTGGTCAGCAGGGTCAAGCTGATCGCGGAGCCGTGGGACGTCGGGCCCGGCGGCTACCAGGTCGGCAACTTCCCTCCACTGTGGACGGAATGGAACGGGAAGTTCCGGGACACCGTGCGGGACTTCTGGCGGGGCGAGCCGGAGACGCTGGCCGAGTTCGCCTCGCGCATCACCGGCTCCTCCGACCTCTACCAGGACGACGGTCGCCGCCCCTACGCGTCGGTCAACTTCGTGGCCTCGCACGACGGGTTCACCCTCACCGACCTCGTGTCCTACAACGAGAAGCACAACGAGGACAACGGGGAGGACAACCTCGACGGCCACGACGACAACAGGTCGTGGAACTGCGGCGCGGAGGGTCCCACGGACGACGCGGTGGTGCTGGAGCTACGGACCCGGCAGCGCAGGAACCTGCTGGCGACGTTGTTCCTGTCGCAGGGGGTGCCGATGCTGCTGCACGGCGACGAGTTCGGCCGCACGCAGCACGGCAACAACAACGCCTACTGCCAGGACAACGAACTGTCCTGGTTGGACTGGTCGTTGGCGGCCAAGAACGAGGAGCTGTTGGCGTTCACCCGGTCCCTGGCCGAGCTGCGGCGCGCCCACCCGGTGTTCCGGCGGCGGCGGTTCTTCCGGGGCCGCCCGCTGCGCCGGAACGACGAGCTGCGGGACATCGCGTGGTTCACGCCGAGCGGCGAGGAGATGACCGAGCAGGACTGGGAGTGCGGCTTCGGCCGCTCGGTGTCGGTCTTCCTCAACGGGGACGGCATCCCGGACGTGGACCGGTTGGGCCGGCGGGTCACCGACGACTCGTTCCTGCTGTGCTTCAACGCCCACGACGGGGCGATCGACTTCGTGATGCCGGACGTGGAGTACGGCGACGAGTGGACCGTGGTGCTGGACACGGCCTCGGGCGAGGTGCTCGGCTGTGGCTGCGGGAAGGTCACCGGCGTGGTGGCCGGGGGCAGGCCCACCCGGCCCCGCCAGGCCCCGGCCAGGGGCGTGCTGCCGATGGGCCCGCGCACGCTGGTCGTGCTCGAACGGACCAGGCGAGCGTGATGACCGGCCCGGACCGGCCCACGCCGCCGACGTCGACCTACCGGCTCCAACTCGGCCCCGGGACCACCTTCGCCGACGCGGCCGCGCTGGTCGACTACCTGTCCGCGTTGGGTGTCGGAGCGCTCTACTCCTCCCCCGTCCTCCAGGCCGCCCCCGGATCGACGCACGGCTACGACGTCACCGACCCGACGCGCGCCTCGCGGGAGTTGGGCGGCGAGGAGGGGTTGCGGGCGTTGGCCGCACGGCTCCGCGAGCACGGCATGGGTCTGCTGGTGGACCTGGTGCCCAACCACATGGGCGTGGCTGACGCGCACGCCAATCCGTGGTGGTGGGACGTGCTGCGACATGGCCCGGCGTCGCGGTACGCGCGGTTCTTCGACATCGACTGGGGCCGGGGGCCGTTGCTGTTGCCGGTGTTGGCCGACGACGGGGACGGCGGGGCGGCGGCGCTGACCGAGCTGGCGATCGACGGCGACTGTCTGACGTACGGCGAGCGCCGCTTCCCCCTCGCGCCGGGCAGCGCCGACGGCGACGACGGCGACGACGGCGACGACGGCGACGACGGCGACGACGGCGACGACGTGGGAGTGGTCCACGAGCGCCAGCACTACCGACTGGTGTCCTGGCGCAGGGGCAACACTGATCTGAACTACCGACGGTTCTTCGACATCTCCGAGTTGGCCGCCGTCCGGGTGGAGGACCCGGAGGTGTTCGCCGCGACGCACGAGGCCGTGCTGCGGTGGGTCGGCGAGGGCCTGGTGACGGGCCTGCGCATCGACCATCCGGACGGGCTGGCCGACCCCGGCGGATACCTGCGGCGGCTGCGTGCCGCCGCGCCCGGCGCGTGGCTCGTGGTGGAGAAGATCCTGGCCATCGGTGAGTCGTTGCCGGTCTCCTGGCCGGTCGACGGCAGCACGGGGTACGACGCGCTGCGGGAGGTCTGCGGGGTGTTCGTCGACCCCAACGGCGAGAGGACCCTCACAGAGCTGTCCACTGTGGAGTGTGGCGGGTGGGACCCGCGCGGCGAGGAGCACGTGTGCCGTCGTGAGATCGGTGAGCGGGTCCTGCGGGCCGAGGTGCGGAGGATCGCGGCCCTGGCTCCCGGCGTCGACCGGGAGCGCGTGGAGCAGGCGGTGATCGAGCTGCTGGCCGCCTTCCCGGTCTACCGCTCGTACCTCCCCGAAGGCCGCGCGGCCTTCGACGCGGCGGTCGCCACGGCTCGCGAGCGTCGACCCGAGCTGGCGGCCGAGATCGACGGCGTGGCCGGGGCGGTCCTCGCCGCGCCGGACGCGGAGTTGGCCACCCGACTCCAGCAGACCTCGGGGATGGTCATGGCCAAGGGAGTGGAGGACACGGCGTTCTACCGCTGCCCTCGGCTCGTGGCGCTCAACGAGGTGGGCGGCGACCCCGCGCGCTTCGGGGTCCCGGTCGCGGAGTTCCACGAGCGCGCCGCCGCCCGCGAGGCCGGATGGCCGGCCACGATGACCACGTTGTCCACTCACGACACCAAGCGGTCCGAGGACGTGCGGGCCCGCCTGGCGGTGGTGTCGGAGCTGGCCGACGAGTTCGCCTCGGCGGCCCGGAAGTGGTCGGCCCGGTGCGGGTTGCCCGAGCCAACGTTGAACCTGCTGGCGTGGCAGACCCTGGTGGGTGCCTGGCCGATCGACTCGGGGCGGCTCAGGGCGTACCTGGCGAAGGCGGCCAGGGAGGCCAAGCTCCGCACGAGCTGGACCGACCCCGACCCGGACTTCGACGCGGCGGTGGAGGCGTGGCCGGAGGCGGTGTGGGCCGACGAGGACCTGCTGGCCGACGTCGGGGCGTTCGTCGGGCGCGTGCGGGAGCCCGGATGGTCGAACGCGCTGGGGCAGAAGATCACGCAGTTGGCGGGACCAGGGGTCCCGGACGTCTACCAGGGCAGTGAGCTGTGGGATCTGTCCTTGGTGGACCCGGACAACCGGCGTCCGGTGGACTTCGCGCGGCGACGGAGACTGTTGCGCCGTCTGGACTCGGGCTGGCTTCCCCCTGTCGACGACAGCGGAGCGGCGAAGTTGCACGTGACCGCCACCGTGCTGCGCCTGCGCCGGGACCGTCCCCTGTCGTTTCGCTGCTACCGTCCACTGTGGGCGGAGGGCGCGGCCGCCGGGCACTGTCTCGCCTTCGCCAGGGGCAGCGACGCCGAGGTGGTGGTCGTGGCCACCCGGCTGCCCGTGGGATTGGCGCGCGAGGGCGGGTGGCGGGACACCATGCTGCCGTTGCCCGGCCCTCGCCACGGCGGTGGCGGCCGGTGGACCAACCTGATCACCCGACGGCCGGTCACGGGCCCGTTTCCGCTCCTGGCCGACCTGCTCGCCCGGTACCCGGTCGCGCTGTTGCTCAGGGAGGACCAGTGACCCACACCGACGCGACCGCACGACCGCCGAGCGACGTCTCGGAGTTCCCTGACCGCCCGGAGTTCCCCACCGCATCCACGCCCACCGGGGGCTTGACCGTGTGGGCGCCGCACCGGTCCCGCGTGGCCCTCTGGCTGGACGGGAACGTCCACGAAATGCGCCGGGGCAACCAGGACCTCTGGCACACGACGTGTGATCTTCCACCCCACGGTGTCGACTACGGCTTCCTCCTGGACGACGCCAGCACCCCGCTCCCCGACCCGCGTTCGCTGTGGCAGCCCCGGGGCGTGCACGCACCCTCCCGCCGCTACGACCACCGCACGTTCCGCTGGACCGACCAGGGATGGACCGGACGCGCCCTGATGGGGAGCGTGATCTACGAGCTGCACGTCGGCACCTTCACCGAGCGGGGCACGTTCGACGCCGCGATCGACCGCCTCGACCACCTGGTGTCGCTGGGCGTCGACTTCGTCGAGGTCATGCCCGTCAACGCCTTCGACGGACCGCACGGCTGGGGCTACGACGGCGTGCTGTGGTACGCGGTGCACGAACCCTACGGCGGGCCGGACGGGTTCAAGCGCTTCGTCGACGCCTGCCACGCGCGCGGCCTGGCCGTGCTGCTGGACGTGGTCTACAACCACCTCGGGCCGTCCGGCGCCTGTCTCGGCGAGTTCGGCCCGTACTTCACCGGGAGCACGCCCTGGGGTCCGGCGCTGAACCTGGACGGCCCCGGCTCGGACGAGGTCCGGCGCTACGTCGTGGACAACGCGCTGGGCTGGTTGCGGGACTTCCACGTCGACGGCCTGCGGCTGGACGCCGTGCACGCGCTGGTGGACCGGCGCGCCACTCCCCTGCTGGAGGAGCTGGCGGCGGAGGTGGACGCGCTGGCCGCGCACCTGCGCCGGCCGCTGACCCTGGTCGCCGAGTCCGATCTCAACGACCCGCGCCTGGTCACCGCGAGGGAGGCGGGCGGCCACGGCCTGCACGCGCAGTGGAACGACGACGTGCACCACTGCCTGCACACGGCGCTGACCGGCGAGCGGCAGGGCTACTACGCCGACTTCGGCTCGTTGACCGCGCTGGCGGCGACGCTGCGGGAGGGCTTCTTCCACGCGGGGACCTGGTCGTCGTTCCGGGGGCGGTCCCACGGCCGCCCGGTGGACACGCGACGGCTGCCGGGACACCGGTTCGTGGCCTTCCTCCAGAACCACGACCAGGTGGGCAACCGGGCCACCGGGGACCGGCTCTCCGCGTCCTTGTCGCCAGGGCTGCTGGCCTGTGGAGCGGCGATCCTGTTGTGCTCCCCGTACACCCCGATGCTGTTCATGGGTGAGGAGTGGGGCGCGGGCACGCCGTGGCAGTTCTTCGCGTCGTTCCCCGACCCCGAGCTGGCCGAGGCGGTCCGCCGAGGCCGGCGGGCGGAGTTCGCCGAGCACGGCTGGGGCGCGGCCGAGGTCCCCGACCCGATCTCCCCCGAGACGGTGGAACGGTCGCGTTTGGACTGGTCGGAGCCGGGGCGCGGCTGGCACCGCGAGCTGTTGTCCCTCTACCGCGCGCTGGTCGCGCTGCGGCGCGCCCGGCCCGCGTTGTCCGACCCCTGGCTGGACCGGCTCGGCGTGGACGTCGACGAGGACGCGCGGTGGATCGTGCTGCACCGCACGGACGGCCGGGGCGACGAGGTCCATCTGGCCTGCAACCTGGGTCAGGAGGCGGTGCGGGTCCCGGTGGCCGGCGTCGATCTCGACGTCCTGCTCTCCAACGGCACGGCCACCCCGGACGTGGCCGGTGACGGCCATCCGGGATGGGTCGAGCTGGGTCCGGAGACGTTCGCGGTCCTCGCGGCGCGCGTCGGCCCACGACGCCCGCCCGTCGGGCCGTCGTCGTCAGTGGTGTGACCACGGGGGCGGGACCGAAACCGATCGGGTACGACTTCGCTCGTTGGAAGGAAAACGTCGTCAGCTCTTGACACGACGGCCGCTGCCGCGGAGTCAAGGCCGCGACGCGGGAGAACGTGTTTTCACTCGAACAGGCTGGGCTCCCGGAACGGGGTTGGCCGCGCCGGCATCCCGACTTACGGTGAGCTTCGATCGACCATCGAACGGCTGACACTGTGCTGACACTGTTCAGCGCGTGACCGCCCCAGCAGGTGACGACGCGGCTGGGGACGCGACCCGGCGTGGAGGCGGGACGGCGCTCCCGGGATTCGTCAGGAGACCCAGGACCCGCCACCTCGCACCACTGCACCGGCGATTCGGACGACGGAAACCTGACGAATCCGTCCGAACGACTCCCGCACCAGGGACCCCGCCCAGCACGGGGAATCGAGCACGGGGGACGCGCGATGAGACAACGCCACACCCGACCGAGCCGCGAGCGCCGCGCGCGGCACGTCCGGGGTGGACTGTCCCGCCTCGCCGTGCTCCTCCTGCTCGGCGGGGTGACCGCGAACTGCGAGCGGGGCGGGGACCCACCAGCCGAGCAACGGCCGCGCGCCCGCTTCGCCCCCTACGTCGAGGTCACCTCCTCGCGGCCCAACCTGCTGGAGGTCCTGGACGCCACCGGCCAACGCGACTTCACGCTGGCGTTCGTGCGCGCCGACGGCCACCGGTGCTCGGTGGTCTGGGACGGCGGACTGCCGCTGCGCGACCCCGGCCTGCTGCACGAGATCGACGCGCTGACCGCGCGCGGTGGCTCGGTCACCGTGGCGACGGGCGGCGCGAACGGCCCGTATCTGGAGCACCACTGCGCCACGCCCGAGGACCTGGCGGCCACCTACCGGCAGGCCCTCGACGCGGTGGGGACCAACCGGCTCGACGTGGACATCGAGGAGGACGTGCCGGCGGAGCGCGTGAACCAGGCGCTCGGCCTGCTGCGCCGGGAGCGCGGCACCACCGTCACCTACACCCTGCCGGCCACCCGGGACGGGCTCGAACCGCGGGCGTTGTCCCTCCTGGCCGACGCGGCGGGACGCGGGCTGGAGGTCTCGGTCAACGCCATGGTCATGAACTTCGGCCGCGACGCCGCGCAGGGTGACGCCGCGCAGGGTGACGCGATGCTGGCCTCGGCGCGCCGGGTGGTGGACCAGTTGCACCGGATCTGGCCGGATCGGGCTCCGGAGTGGGTACACCAGCGACTGGGGCTGACCCCGATGATCGGCCGCAACGACGACGGCACGGTCACCACGGCCGACGACGCGCGGCGGCTGCGGGCCTTCGCCGACCAGCACGGCGTGGGGCACCTCGGCTTCTGGTCGCTGGCCAGGGACAACGGTCGCTGTCCCGGCAGGGCCGACGCCGCGTCGGACTGTAGCGGGATCGAGCAGTCCCCCTACGAGTTCACGAGGATTCTCGCCCACGCGCAGCGGGACGGCGGCGGCTGACCCGGCGCGGGGGCGGGGCGATCGGGGGCTGAGAACCATGGCCAACGAGATCAACGGCGGGTCCGGCGGGCCCGTGTTCGTCGACGACAGCGGACGCCGGCAACGCCGGCTGACCAGGGTGGCCTCACTCGCCTCCGGGCTGTGCCTGTCGTTCCTGACCGCGGTGGCGATCAGTCTGGTCGGCACGCTGTCCGGTCCCCCTGTCGGGCTGCCGAGGAGCGCGAACGCGCCGGTCGAGATGGGGCCGTTCCTCCCCGAGGACCCCGAGGACACAGAGGGGACAGAGGGAACAGAGGGGGCAGAGGGGACAGAGGGGGTCGAGGGAACGGACGGAGCGGACGACGGGGACGACGGCGGCGGTCAGTCCATTGTGGACGATGCCACCCCGCCCGGAGGCGAGGAGCTGGGCCGTCCCGAGAACCTGCCACACCGCGCCACCCGGCCGTCCGTCAACACGGTGGTGGTTCCGCCTCGGCAGGCCCGCTCACCGGCGCGGGTGGAGGCGCTGCGCGTGCTGCTGCGGCCGTCGCCCGTGGGCGAGACGGGCCGCGCCGCGCCGACGGATCGGGACACCGCCTCCGCCCTGCCACCGCCGGTCACGGCGGACGCGCCAGCCATGCCGAGTCAACCCCCGAACCCATCCCCGCATCAGGTGAATCCGCCACCGGCGGCGCCGGTGCCGCCGCCGTCAGCGCTCCCACCGCCCTCGGCGCCCTCCCCGCCGCGGCCCGCGCAACCCGCGCGCCCGGCTCCCGCGTCGCCGGGTCCGGTTCCCCCTGCCCGGCCCCCTGCCCGGCCACCTGTCCAGCCTCCGCCCGCGAACCCGGCTCCGCCGGCGCCCCCGGCGTCGACGACCGGCGCCCCGCCCGCTCCGACCGCCTCCGTCCTCCCCCCACCTCGGCCCGCCCCACCGGCCCGGCCAGCACGCCCCTCGGCCGCGCCGGCCCCTCCCTCCCTGCCCGGCACGAGCGGTAACCCTCCGTCAACCACCGGGGCTCCCACCGCGCCCGCGACGGGGACGTCAACCGCCTTGCCGGCACGCCCGACGGACCCGCGACCGCGCCCGCCCGTCGCGTCCCGGCCGCTGCCGCCGTTCGTGCCGCCCTTCGTCCTGCCGCCGAGGATGCCGAGGATCCCGCAATGAGCCGGCGGCGCCGGCGGGACGGGACGCCTCCGCCGCGAGCCGTCCCCCGGCGGCTCGTCGTCCCGCGTCGGCCGGGCTGGTTCGTGGCGGTGATCGGCCTGCTGTTCCTGGCCTGCCTGCTCGTCGGCAACGGCCTGGTGCACTCCGAGATCGGTGTGGACGCGCACCGCCAGCCGCTGGGCGGCCACGACCAGGTGCCCGCGTCGGTGTTGGAGGGCGGGCCGGTCCTCGACGGCCGGCGCGACCCGGTGCGCTCGTTCACGCCGCCGCCGCGCACGGTGGCGCTGACCTTCGACGACGGTCCCGATCCACAGTGGACACCCCAGGTGCTGGACGTCCTGCGCCGGCACGGCGTGCGGGGGACGTTCATGGTGGTCGGCTCGCTGGTCACCCGGCACCCCGGGCTGGCGCGCGACATCGGCGACAGCGGGTCGGAACTGGGCGTCCACACCTTCACCCACCCCGACCTGCGCACCAGCTCCGACACGCGCCTGCGGGAGGAGCTGTCGGCCAGCCAGCTCGCGCTCGCCGGGGCCGCCGGGATCACCACCTACCTGATGCGCCCGCCCTACGCCTCTGGCCCCAGCTCACTGGACGACCTGGGCATGCGGACCGTGCGGGCCGCCGGCGCGCTCGGGTTCGTCACCGTGCTCAGCGACGTGGACAGCCGCGACTGGGCGACGCAGGACGCGGAGACGATCGTGCGGCACGCGACGCCGGAACGGGACCGGGGCGCGGTGGTGCTGCTGCACGACGCCGGCGGCGACCGCGCCCAGACCGTGGCCGCGCTGGACAGGCTGATCCCGCGGCTCAAGGACAGGGGCTACCGGATCACCACCGTCTCCGACGCGCTCGGCCTGCCCCCGGCCAACCAGCCGGCGCAGGTGTCGGACCGGATCAGGGGGCTCGTGGTGGTCGCGGCGGTGGGCGTGGCCACGACCCTGGTCGGGGCCATGGCCTGGCTGCTGCTGGCGACCGGCGTGCTGATGATCGCGCGCCTGCTGCTGATGATCCTGCTCGCGCGCCGGCACCACCGGCGGCGGCGGGACCCCGGGTGGAGCTGGGGACCGCCGGTCACCCGGCCGGTCTCGGTCGTGGTCCCCGCCTACAACGAGCGGGAGAACATCGCCGAGGTGGTGCGGGCGTTGGCCGCCAGCGACCACCCGGCCGAGGTGGTCGTGGTGGACGACGGGTCGACCGACGGCACCGGGGAGATCGTGTCCGCGCTCGGCCTGCCGGGCGTCACGGTCGTGCGGCAGCCGAACCAGGGCAAGCCGGCGGCGCTCAACACCGGGATCGCGCACGCCCGGCACGACATCGTCGTGCTGGTGGACGGTGACACGATCGTGGAACCCAGCGCGCTGCGCCTGCTAGCGCAGCCGTTCGCCGACCCGGCCGTGGGGGCGGTCTCGGGCAACGCGAAGGTCGCCAACCAGCGCCGGCTGATCGGCCGGTGGCAGTGCATCGAGTACGTGATGGGGTTCAACATCGACCGCCGGGTCTACGACACCCTCGGGTGCATGCCCACGGTGCCGGGCGCGGTCGGGGCGTTCCGCAGGGAGGCGCTGGAGCAGGTCGGGGGCGTCAGCGACGACACCCTGGCCGAGGACACGGACCTGACGATCGCGGTCGGCCGGCGCGGCTGGCGCATCGTCTACGAGGACGGGGCGCGGGCGTGGACCGAGGCGCCCACGACCTGGGGCCAGCTCTGGCGTCAGCGGTACCGGTGGAGCTACGGCACGATGCAGTCGATCTGGAAGCACCGGAGGGCGGTGTTCGAGCGCGGCGCGTCCGGCCGGTTCGGGCGGATCGGCCTGCCGCACCTGGCGGTGTTCCAGGTGCTTCTGCCGCTCCTCGCGCCGCTCGTCGACATCTTCCTGGTGTACGGGCTGCTGTTCCACCGGCCGTGGGAGACCGTGCTGGGCTGGTCGGGCGTGCTGCTGGTCCAGCTCCTCGGCGCGGTGTACGCCTTCCGGCTGGACCGTGAGCGGCTGCGGCTGCTGTGGCTGCTTCCCCTGCAACAGGTCGTCTACCGGCAGCTCATGTACGCGGTGCTCCTCCAGTCGATCACCACCGCGTTGGCCGGGGTGCGGATGCGGTGGCAGAAGCTCGACCGCCACGGCGTGCTCCCGGGCGATGGGAGCGGCCCGCCCCGCTCCCCACGCCCCGGCCCCGTCCCTGTTGACCTCGACTGAGGCGCCGAGAAGATCCTCGCTTGTCGTGGCGTTCCGCTAGTCGGAACCGGGGTTCCGGGATGAGCGGTGCCGGGACGGTACGAGCAGAGGGTGCGAAGATCGGCGATTACGTAGTATCCGATGTGGAGTAGGCACCTTCGCGATAGGTAGGTTCCCCATGGGTACTGTCAGGGACGAGCCCCGCGTCGTCTGGACGATCCCTCCGGAAGACTGCCCGTCACGCACGGTCATCGAGGTGCTGGCCAACCGGTGGGTGATGTACGTCCTGGGCATGCTGCGTCAGCACGGCGGCCCGATGCGGTTCAACCAGCTTCGCCGCAGCCTTCCCGGCATCACGCAGAAGATGCTGACGCAGACGCTGCGCATGTTGGAGCGGGATGGCCTGGTGAGCCGCACGGTCTATCCCACGGTGCCACCTCGCGTGGAGTACGGACTGACCGCGCTCGGTCAGGAGGCCAGCCACCTGGCCAGCGTCATCGGGGAATGGTCGACGGCGCACGCCGACGCGATCATGGCCGCGCGCGAGGACTACGACCGCCGCGCCGCGCTCGAACCGGAGCCGCTCCCCTGACCCTGCGCAACATCGCGGTCGGCGTGAGATCAGCTCGATAAAGGCGGCTGTTTTTCCGTCACCACAACGCTTTCTCACATCGTGCGGCGGCAGGGTCGGGGCCGGTCGTTCCGCACGCCGGCCCCGTCCGCCTGCCACACCCGTCTGACGAGGTCACGGGCGGGCATCGTGGTCATGACACAGCAGCACGCTGTTTCCGGAACACCTCGATCATGACCGAGTAGTTGTTCGCCGCGTATCCCTCCGCGATCGCCCGTTCGGCGAGCGTCCTCAGCGCAGCGGGAAAGTCGACGTCGACGCCCTGCTCCGCGCTGGTGCGCACGATGTGGTCCAGCGCGGTCAGGTTCATCTCCATGGAACCCGCGTCGCCCGGGTAGGTCCGCGCGTCGATCTGCGGGACCTCGGAGCGGAGGATCGTTCCGATGACGGAGGGCAGGAACCAGTCGAGCGCGATCCCGGCGAAGGACTCCACGCTGACCCCCGCCGTGCCGACCAGGGCCGCGGCGTGCAGGAAACCGTTGAGGGAGGCGTACATCATCCCGAGCAACGCGGTGTTGTACAGCACCGCCAGGCTCGGGTCCGCGCCGAGGTAGGTGGCTCCGCCGAGGCTCTCCAGCGCCGCCCGGTGGGCCGTGAACAGCGGCTCGGGTCCACTGTAGAGCAACACGGCGTCGGGGCGGCCCACGGCGGGGACCGGGACCATGATCGCACCGTCCAGGTAGCCGACGCTGTGCCCGTCGGCCCAGGACGCCGCCGCCCTCGCCTCCTCCGGGGTTCCCGAGCTGTGGTTGACCACGAGTCGACCCGACAAAGCGTCGGCGGCGGGGTCGAGAACCGCGTACATGGCCTCGTAGTCCTTCAGGCAGACGACGACCAGCGGGCTGGCCGCCACGGCCTCGGTGATGGTGTCCGCCCGGCGTGCACCCCTGGTGACCAGGGGTTCGGCGCGGTGCGGAGACCGGTTCCAGACGGTGGTGGGGTGGCCGTGGGCGAGGAGCGCGTCGGCCAGCGCGGCGCCCATCGGGCCGAGGCCGACGACGGTCACGGGAATGCGGTCCTGAGCCGCGGGGTTCGGAGTTGTCACACGGGTGAGGTTGGACTCTGACATTGGCGTGAGAGTCAATCCGACATGGCGGGAGTCACATGCGGATCGGGGAGCTGTCGCGACGGACCGGCGTCAGCGTGCGGTCACTGCGCTACTACGAGGAGCAGGGGCTGCTCAGCCCGGTCCGGCGGCCGAGTGGGTACCGCGAGTACGGCGAGGGGGACGTGACCACGGTGCGGGCCATCCGCCTCATGCTCGCCGCCGGCCTGAACACGGCCACGATCGCCGAACTGCTGCCGTGCATGGTCGAGGACGGGGAGCTGCTCACGCCGGCGTGTTCCGGGATGCTCCCCGACCTCCACCGCGAGCGGGAGCGGCTCAACGACGCCGTCGCGGAGCTGCTGGCGGCGCGCGACGTGCTGGACTCGATCATCGCGGCCACGGCGCCCGCACCCGACGGCGACCTGGTCTGCCCGGTCTCCCCCGGCCGGTCCGCCTGACCCCGGCGGGTCCGCCCGATCCCCGCGGGGCGGTGTGGCCTCGGTCGGGTCGGATCTCCCCGCGAGGACCCGATCTGTCGGTGGAGTCTGGTCTGATGGCTGGATGAGCAAACCGCTGGACGAGAAGGTGGCACTGGTCGCGGGGGCGACCCGGGGCGCGGGGCGCGGCATCGCGCGGGAGTTGGGCGCGGCGGGGGCGACGGTCTACGTGACCGGGCGCAGCACCCGGGAGCAGCGCTCGGAGATGGACCGCCCGGAGACCATCGAGGAGACCGCGGAGCTGGTCACCGCCGCGGGAGGGCGGGGGATCGCGGTCCAGGTGGACCACCTGGACCCCGAGCAGGTCCGCGCGCTGGTGGAGCGGATCGACCGGGAACAGGGCCGACTGGACGTCTTGGTCAACAACATCTGGGGTGGCGAGCTGCTGTTCAGTTGGGACCAGAAGCTCTGGGAGCACCCCCTGGACACGGGCCTGCACATCCTCCGGCTGGCCATCGACACCCACATCATCACCAGCCACCACGCCCTCCCGCTGCTGCTGCGAAACCCGGGTGGTCTGGTGGTCGAGATGACCGACGGCACGGCGGAGTACAACGCGGAGAACTACCGGGTCTCGTTCTACTACGACCTCGCGAAGGTCTCGGTGAACCGGATGGCCTTCGCCCAGGGGAAGGAGCTGGCCGAGCACGGGGCGACGGCGGTGTCGCTGACCCCGGGCTGGATGCGCTCGGAGATCATGCTGGACCACTACGGGGTCACCGAGGAGAACTGGCGCGACGCGCTGGAGAAGGAGCCGCACTTCGCCATCTCCGAGACTCCCGCGTACACCGGGCGGGCGGTCGCGGCCCTGGCCGCCGACCCGGACGTGCACCGGTGGAACGGCCAGTCGTTGTCCAGCGGCCAGCTCGCGAAGGTGTACGGGTTCACCGACGTCGACGGCAGCCAGCCGGACTGCTGGCGTTACGTGGTCGAGGTCCAGGACGCGGGCAAGCCCGCCGACGTGACCGGCTACCGCTGATCGGTTCCGTGACGCGGGCGGCCCCGCGTCCACGACGTCGGGTGGAGTCTGAGGTCGTGTAGACGGTGTTTCCCTGTGCGGACAAGGATTTCCCTTGGCCGCACGGGGTCCCTCCACCATCGCGCCGACGCCGAACGCGCTCACGGCGAGTGCGTTGACCACGACGAGCCGGAGATCGCTGCTCCCCAGTCGTCGTCTGGCGAGCGCGCTGGTCAGGGTGGTGCCACCATCGCCGGGGTGACGTCGTAGGCGGTCGGCGTCGACCTCGCCGGCGGCTCCTTGTGCCGGCGCGGGGAGGTCAGACGTCGGGAGTCAACGTCCCTCGTCCGCGTCCGCGTGGATCACCATGTCGATGAGGCGTGCCACGGTCAGCAGATCTCGGGTGTTGGCATCCCGGATCAAGCTGTGGGCGTCGGCGGGGAGTAGTCGCCGCCGGAGCGTGTCGACACGGACCGTGAGCTGTCGCCGCTGTGCGGAGGTGAGAAGGCCGTCGCAGGCGAGCACCTCGCGGACGCACTGGTCCAGTTCCCTGGCGTCCTCGTCATCAGGAACGAGAAGTGCCGGCACCCGGTGCCGGAGCCAGAACCGGAGCGCGTGCACCGCGGCCTCCCGAGCGGCGCCGTACCACCGGGTCGGGCGGTAGGGGTGATCGCTGAGGTGCGGACGGCGCCTCCCCTGCCGTTTGGCCGCCCGCCGAGCGGCGGCGTACCGGGCGATCTCGGCGTGCCACAGCGCCCGGCTCGCCTCGACCATTTCCAGTGCCCTGAGGAGAGCGCGTTCGTCCTGTCGGATCTGTCCGGCCCGCTCCCGGAGGAAGCTGAACGTGGCGTGGAAACCGATCGGCCGGTAGAGCTGCACGCACGAGCCGAGCGCCGACACGCGACGCCCATAGGGCAGCGAGGGATCGCGCACCTTCCGCGCGAAGTTGTTGAAGCTCAAGTGAAACCTCCGACACCACTTCGGTCGCTGTCATCGAACCAACCTCGCGCACGACGCCGACGCGCTCAGGGGTCAAGCCGGTGGAGGTCCCTGGGGAAGAGCGTCACCTCGCGGATGTTGTCCACACCGAGCAGGCGGGCCGTCCAGCGCTCCAGACCGATGGCGAAGCCGCCGTGTGGGGGCATCCCGTGGGCGAAGACGTCCAAATAGGACTGGTAAGGCTCCGGGTTCTCCCCGCGTGCGGCCAGCGCGGCGAGGTAGTCGGAGTGCCGGTGCAGCCGTTGCCCTCCCGTCACCAGTTCCAGCCCGCGGAAGAGCAGGTCGAAGCTGTTCGAGTACCCGGGCCGCGCCGGGTCCGGATGGGTGTAGAAGGGGCGTTTGGCCATCGGGTACCCGGTAACGAACAGGAACTCCGACCCGTGCGTGCGCAGCGCCCACCCGGACAACCAGCGTTCGTGCGCCGGAGCAAGGTCGGGTTCGCCCCGGGGGTCGTCGGGCATGTGCCGGGCCAGCAGCTCCTGCGCCTCGGTGAAGTGGATCTCGGGGATCTCGGCCGGGACGGACGGGAGCGCGGCGTCGAGCAGCTCGACGGCCGGGGCGGCCCGTTGGGCGACCGCGTCGACCATGCCCGCCACCACGTCCCGCAGCACGGCCATGACGTCGTGGTGGTCCGCGACGAAGCCCAGCTCGGCGTCCAGGCTGGTGTACTGCGCGAGGTGCCGGGTGGTGTCGTGCGGCTCGGCCCTGAAGACCGGCCCGACCTCATAGACCCGCTCGAACACGCCGACCAGGGCCTGTTTGAACATCTGCGGGGACTGCGCCAGGTAGGCGCGGCGCCCGAAGTAGTCGACGCCGAACACGGTCGCGCCGGACTCGGTGGCCGTCCCGACGAGCTTGGGGGTGTGGACCTCGGTGAAGCCGCGCGCGTCCAGCGCGGACCGGAACCCGGCGACGCTGGCCGCCGCGACCGCGAACCGCGCCCTGAGGCGCGGGTGGCGCAACGCCACGGGCGCGTGGTCCAGGATCGTGGGCAGCGTCGCGGAGACCGTGGGGCGGTACAGGTCGAACGGGGGCGCGACCACCGGCCCGGACAGGACCGAGACCACCGGCCGGGTGATCTCCGCGCCTCCCGGGGCGCTCGGGTTGTCGGTCACGAGGCCGACGACCTCGACGACGGTCTCCTCCGTCAGGTCCGGCCCCGCCTGCGTCTCTCCCGGTGGCAGGACGACCTGCGCCAGACCGGACCGGTCGCGCACGACCAGGAACGTCACGGACTTCAGCCGTCGGCGCCGGTGGACCCAGCCGGCGAGGCGAACGGTCTCGCCGACGTGTTGAGGCAGGTCGGCGGCCAGGGTACGAGAGATCATCTCTACTCCCGTCGGACATCGATGATCCCTTGGGAGTGCGGGCGAGAAGGGGGCTCGCGGTGCCACCGCACTTGCGCCGCCACCGGCGGAAAGCCGGGTGGCGGCCTCGTTGGCGCCCGGTCACGGGGGCGAACCGGCGGGGCATGGGGCGCGCCACCGGCTTGTGGCCGCCGTTCCTCCCCGCGCTCGGGAGGGTCTTCACCGACAGGGCGCGAGGCCGCCTTCCCAGCTCCCGGCGGCTCTCTCCTACTCGCGTGATCCTGGGCTACTCGTCTCCGTCAACGCTTTACCGCAGGATAGCCAGCACGCGGAGCGGATGCTCCCCGATTTCCCGCCGGCCTGTCCGTCGGTCGCGCGTCCGCCCCGGTGGCGACCGGAGACGGTCGACACTGGGGCGGGCAGGGCGCCCTTCCGACCTCGGCGAGCAGGGCGTCCAGTCGCGCGTAGCCCTCCACCGTGCCCGGCCCCACCCCGCTGGAGATCATCGTGTCGCGGGCCCCAGTCACTGAGGTCGTCGAACGTGACGGTCGCCAGGAGGACGCTGTCGCGCGTGCCCTCGCAGGTCATGGTGTGGATGATGCGCTGGTCGGGTCGCAGCTCGCGGAAGGAGCCGTAGAACGCCGCGATCTTCTCCCCTCCCTCCCAGTTCGAGTAGCGGAAGTTGCCGCCGGTCGGCTCCAGCCAGCGGGCGACCAGCTCCGGGTCCGTCCACGCCCGGTGCACCCGCGCCGGCGGGGGGTCGAACTCCTGGATGATGCGGACCGTCGGCAGGTTCGGGTCCACCTCGGTCCGGGTCTCCTCCTGGGGTTCCTTCGTGGAGACGGCGGCGTTCCATGCTGTCGGGCCACGGGGACCGTTCCGACTTGCCGCGGTGGTCTGGAGGGCTTGGAGCTTCGGAACCTCCAGTGCTGGCCGACACGCCAGGAGGTTCCGAAGCTCTTCGTCGGCGTTTCCTCGTGACCACTACACTCAGCCCCGGTGTTCACCGCATGGAGAACCCGGTCCCTGCTGGACAGGCAGGGCAGCACCGGCCCTCCAGGGCCGGTGAGGATCGCAACTCGGGCCGCAGGTGCAGGACTAGGGCCCGCTCGGCGTGCAGCACCGGCCCTCCAGGGCCGGTGAGGATCGCAACAGCCAGATCGGCGGACCCGCGCTCACCGGGGTTCTCGGCGGTCTCGCCGGCGCGCGCGTGGCCACCGTCGTGCTCGGGCTGTGCGCGGTCGTCGCGGGTGTGCTGGTCCTCGGCCTGCCGATACGCGACCGGCACCGCGACGACGAGCCGCTGCTCGTCGCGATCCGCCTCGTCATGTCCAGCGGGGCGTCCGCCCTCTGGTCGGATCGGAAGCTCAGGGCGGTGACCCTGGCGACGACACTGGGCGAGACCGGCATCGGAGCGCTCCCCGTGGTCGCCGCGCTGGTGGCCCAGAGCCACGGTTCCGCGTCGCTCGCGGGGCTCCTGGTGTCCGCCTTCGCGGTCGGCGCGTTGCTCGGGTCACTGGTCTACGGCAGGTATCCCGTGGGCGACGCGCTCCCAGAACTCCGGGTCGTGGTGTTCCTCGCCGGTGTCGGCCTCCCGCTGGTCCTCGTGGGCCCGTCCTCCGGGCTCGTGGCCGGGATCGTCCTGTTCGGCGTGTCCGGGCTGTCCTACGGGCCGTTGCTGATCGCGTTGTTGACCAACCGGGAGCGGCGGTCGCCCGAGGAGGCGCACGTCCAGGTCTTCGCGCTGGCTGCCGGGCTCCGGCTCAGCGGGGCGGCGGTGGGCGCGGCGGTCGCCGGGTGGTTCACGGCGTACGGCGGAGGGTGGATCGCCGCGGCGGTCGCCGCCTCCCAGATCCTGGCCTCGGCGCTGGGAGTTCTGCTCCTGGGCGGGTTCCGTCGTCTCGTGGGGACCGACAGCGTGTCGTCCTCCGACCGGTCGTGACGGTGCTCCCATCGGACCCGGCGCCCACTTCTCGGTGTCGGAGTTCTCCTGACGGCAGGGGCGTTTCGGCCGCTTCTCCTCCGCCATTCACCCGACAACGCGCTCATCCAGTTGGCAGGGTCGGCGATCCACCGCGTCGTCAACCGCCACAGTGGACAGCGGCCCTGCCCATCGCCCCGCGCGTCCCGGTGAAGGAGTCGGATAGCGTCTTGTGTGATCTCACAGTGAGGGAGGGAGCACGCGACGTGCGCGACCACGACGAGGAACGGGACATGTCACTGGTGTCGGCCACGGAGAACGGGGTCGACCTCAGTCGGCCCAACCCGGCCCGCATGTACGACTACTACCTCGGCGGTGTGCACAACTTCGCCGTCGACCGCAAGGCCGCGGCCGACGTGTTGGCGATCCTGCCCGAGACGCGGGACTTCGCCCTCCAGAACCGGGCCTTCCTGCGCCGTGTGGTGCGGTATCTCGTGCGGGAGGCCGGTGTCGTGCAGTTCCTCGACCTCGGCTCCGGCATCCCGACGGTCGGCAACGTGCACGAGATCGCGCAGGACGTGAACCCGGATTGCCGTGTCGTCTACGTCGACCACGAGCCGGTGGCCGTCGCCCACTCCCGGAAGCTGTTGCGGGACAACGACAACGCGGCGATCGTCCAGGCGGACATCCAGGACACGGACACCGTGTTGTCCCATCCGGACACCCGACGGCTGCTGGACTTCGACCAACCGGTCGCGGTGCTGATGCTCCAGGTGCTGCCGTTCGTGCCGGACGCCGACGACCCCGGCGCGATCATCGGGACCTACCGGTCGGCCTGCGCTCCCGGCAGCTTCCTGGCGCTGGCCCACAGCCTCACCCCCGAGTTCTGGCCGGGGGCGGTCGACCAGGCCATCGAGCTGTACCGGAGGAGCACGCACCCGCTGCACCTGCGCACCCCGGAGCAGGTCGAGGCCCTGTTCGACGGCTACGACCTCGTGCCGCCCGGCGTGGTCTTCACCGCCGCCTGGCGACCCGACCACCCGATCAGCCAGCAGGAGGCCATCAGCAGCCGCGCCGTCGCCGGTCTGGGCCGCCTCCCCCTCCGGTGAGGACCTGGCGTCCCTCCCCGCCGCCTCGGGGAGGGACGCCGGTGGTCCCGCGGTGAACAGGGGACCGTTCCGAGTCCTCTACCAGAGGAGGCGACTCGATCGCCTGCCACTGCTCGTCAGCCACCTCGTGCCCACATCCGACGCCTCGGGATCAAACAGATCAGCCACACCAGCTTTGCGGACAGCACACCTAGGGCCTGGCGGCGTGGGCGTAGCGTGCGGTGAAGGTGTGCAGCTCGCGTTCGAGGTTCCACTGGAGGCGCGCCTTGGCGTTGCCGCGCAGGAAGGTCCGGCAACCCTGGCTCAGGTCGCGGTCTCCTGGTCTGTCGTCGGCGCACGCCTCGACGAACCGCGTGTAGTTCCCTCGGCGCTGCCAGACGCTCCGCCCTTCGACGAAGGCGAACTCGACGGAGGCCCGGATGGCGTTCTTCAGGTCCCGTGCGGTGATTCCCGGGTGCTCCTCGACCGCCCGTTGGAACTCCCGGGAGAGGCTCCCCCGGGACACGCCGGCATCGTCGGTGGCCAGGGCGATCGGCACCCCCTCGGCCAGGTACCGCCGGATCGGGTGGGCCTCGCCCGCCACCCGCAGGATCTGGGCGTTGCTGGTCAGGGGGATCTCGACCAGGACCTGACGGTCGCGGAGGAGAGCGGGGAGGTCCGCCGGCTCCCAGGCGAGGTCGGTGCCGTGCCCGATCCGCTGGGCCCCGGCCCGCCGCACGGCCGCGTCGATGTGGAAGGCGAGGTCCTCCCGCTCGACGCCCCGCAGACCCGGCGCCAGCTCACCGGCGTGGAGCGTGAGCGGAACGTCGGCGAACCCGTTGTCCCGGAGGTACCTCAGCATGTCCATGTGGAGGAGGTAGTGCCGTCGGGCGTTCTCGTGGTCCTCCGGCTCGACGAGGTTGAGCGTGACGACGTGGGAGCGCCCGCGTTCGGCGAGCCAGAAGCCGAGGATCTGTTCGGCGAGGACCCGCTTGTTCGGGCGGTTGCGGCTCACCTCGTACCCGAACCGGATCTCCACGGCGCAGGCCGCCGACCGGGGTTGGTCGGAACAGCCCAGCTTCTCCCGGTAGCCGTCGTACGCGCTGTTCAGCGTGTGCTCGGCGACCTCGACGACCCGCCAGAACTCGTCGTTCCCGGTGAGCGTGGCGTGGAAGCGGCCGAACGCGTCCTCGTCCGTGGGCTCTGGCAACTGGTCGCCCAACCGCCCGAGCAGCGCGTCCAGCTCCTTCTCCCCCGCTGACAGCAGGGTTTCGAGGTAGCCGACGTTCTCCTCGGCCGCGGTCCGCGCGACCTCGGCGAGCATGTCCGCGTCGTGCCGGTGGGCCGTGCCGTCCGGCGCGTGGTTGACCTCGGCGAACCGGCCGAAGGCCCCGAAGAAGTGGTCGTGGCCCTCCTGGAGGTCTTTTGTGGCGAAGTCGAACCCCTCCATCGACCACGACGCGAGGACCCTGTGCCGGAACTCCTGGTCGCCGTCGGCGTGCTCGTCGGGTGGGAGGGCGTGGGTCGCGGGTCTCGTGCCGTCGGGACAGGGAACGAAACTCACGGTCGCCGCCGGCAGGTCCTCGTCGGTCAGGCACCGGTTGTCCTCGGCCGCCCATCTGATCAGGCTCTCCGTCCGCACGGCGCCGAGCAGGTGGTGGTGCAGGTCCCCGCCCTTGGGTAGCTCCCTGGCGAAGGCGGCCAGGCGCCGCGGGTCGTGGCGGACGCTGTCCAGGTAGGCGTCCAACGGATCAGACGATTCAGACGATGAGGAGGTCGACGGAGGTGGCGCGCTCCACGCCTGGGTGGGCAGTGCGACCGTGACGGTCGACAGTGTCGTGAGAGCCATCGCCATCAGTGCCACCCCACGACGACGTCGCCACCCGCGTCCCAGCGACCCGCGTCGGTCCCCGAGTTCCTGTGCACGCCGCATCGCCTGTCTCCTCCCTTGGTCACCGAACCGCGAAGCCCCTGTCCCCAAACCACTGGTCGCGCCTTGGATCAACGGCAGTATCCGAGACGGCGAGGGGATCTCGCTCCCGGAGATCTCGATGCCCACCCGAAGGTGTGCGTGGGGCCTGGCGGTCAGGACCCGAAACCGGTTGGATGGAAAGGAAAGTCGGCCCACCACGGGAGGTGGCGTGGCAGAGCCAGACAGGCCGGCGGCCCCGGAGTGGATGAGCGACGCGCCGCCCGCGCGGGGCCGGCTGACGTGTGACGTGGAGATCCGGTCGGCCGTCGCGAAAGACTTCGGACATGTCGTGCGCCGGATGCCCGACGCGGCGCTCCGACCGGAGTCGGCGGAGGACGTCGCCGCGCTCGTCACGTTCGCGGCCCAGCGGGGATTGCCCGTCGCGGCACGGGGACGAGGACACTCCACGGCGGGTCAGGCCCAGGTCGAGGGCGGCGTCGTCATCGACATGAGCACCCTCGACGCGATTCGCGACGTGGGGCCAGGTTTCGTGGACGTGGACGCGGGAGCCTCATGGCGCTCGGTAGTGGAGGCGACGCTGCCCCACGGGCTGACTCCCCCGGTGCTCACCGACTATCTCGGGCTCTCCGTCGGCGGCACGCTGTCCGTCGGCGGGATCGGCGGAGCCGCGCACCAGCACGGCATGCAGACCGACAACGTCCTCGAACTCGACGTCGTGACCGGAGACGGAGCGCTCCGAACGTGTTCCGCCAGCAGGGAAAGCTCGCTGTTCCACGCGGTTCTCGGCGGGCTCGGGCAGTGCGGGGTGATCACCAGGGCCAGGCTCCGCCTGGTTCCCGCACCAGACAGGGCGCGCTGCTACAAGCTCTTCCACCCGACGGTCCGGAGCCTCACCCGGGACCAACGCCGTCTGCTGGCCGACGGGCGTTTCCCCTATCTCGAAGGCCAGGTGAAGGCGGGCGAGGGCGGCTGGCGTCCGATGCTTGAAGCGGTGGCCTTCCTGTCGGAGGACGACCTCCCCCGGGACTCGGACCTGGTGGGCGACCTCGCCCATGACCAGGCGACGCTGGAGATCGAGGACGTTGCCTACCTCGACTTCCTCGACCGGATGGCGCCGGGAGAGGAGTACCTGCGATCCACGGGCGAGTGGTTCCACCCGCACCCGTGGTGGAACGCGTTCCTTCCGGATTCCACAGTGGACGATGTGGTCGAGGAGGTCCTGTCAGGGCTCTCCGTGGAGGATCTCGGCCCGAGTGGGGTGATCCTCCTTTACCCGACGTCGCGCCGGCGCATGTCGACGCCCCTGGTCCGGATGCCGGACGAACCCGTGGTCTTCCTCTTCGCGATCCTGCGCACCGCTCCGCTCGACGATCCGACGGCGCTCGTCGCGATGCTGCGCTCCAACCGAGCCCTGTACGAACGGGTCCGCGCCGCTGGCGGCACGCGGTACCCGGTCGCGTCGGTGCCGTTCGACCGGGACGACTGGGCACGGCATTTCGGGGCGGCCTGGCCGGGTTTCGTCGCGGCCAAGGACCGGTACGACCCGCATCGCGTCCTCGCGCCAGGTCAGGGGATCTTCTGACATCCCGGGCCACGGACCGACAGTCCACAGTGGACAAGGACAAGAAGAAGCGTCCCGACACTCATTCCCCATCGAGGGTAATGACCACCTTGACGTCGTCGGGCCTGCCCTCGAACGCCTCGGCGAACCGGTCCAACCGCACGCGGCGCGTGATCAGCCGGTCCAGCCACCCGAGGTCGGCGCGGGCGAGCGCCTCGGCGGCCATCCGGTAGTGCCGCAGGTTCGCGTTCACCGAGCCGATCACGACGTCGTTCTCCAGCACCAGTTCCCGGTTGAGCGCGCCCGCGTCGACGGGCAACATGCGCCCAGCGGGCGACACCCCGGTGAGGCACACGATGCCGTACGGCGCGGTGTACTCGATGGCCCCGAACACGACGCTGCCGGCCCCGGTCGCCTCGATGACCACGTCCGGTCGGAGCCTCGGCCCCACGACGTCGATCGGCTCGTGGTGGTAGGTCGCGCCCAGGTCCGCGACCAGACGCGGCTTCGGCCCCTCGGTGACGCGGTCGAGCACGTGCACGTCCAGACCGCGCTGCGTGCCGAGCAGCGCCGCCAGCAGGCCGATCGGGCCCGCGCCCGTCACCAGCGCCCGGCGCGGCTCGAACCAGGCGCGCTCCCCCACCCGCCACACCTGGTCCCACGCCTTCGCGACCACGGTGGTCGGCTCCATCAGCATGCCGACGCGCTCCAGCCCCGGGTCGAGCGTCACGGCGTAGTCGGGTTCCACGCACCACAGCTCGCTGCCGTAGCCGTCGATCTCCTTGATGCCGCGCTCGGTGTACCGGCCGTTGCGGCACATGTCGAACTCGCCGTGCGCGCACGCCCCGCACGGCTCCGGATCAGGACGGCGCACCACGCCGACCACCAGGTCGCCGGGCGCGAACCCACTGCCGGCGGGAGCCCGCTCGACGCGCCCCAGCGACTCGTGCCCGAGCACGAGGCGCGGCCGGCCCGGCGGGGGCCAGCCGTACTCGCCGTGGACGATCTCCTTGTCGGTGCCGCAGACCCCGATGGCCAGCCCCCTGACCAGCAGGTCGCCGGGTGCGGGCTCCGGTTCGGCCGTCTCGGACACCCGCAGCGACCCGGCCTGCCGGGGGTCCACGGTCAGGGCGCGCATACCTCCGGCCTACCCGTTCCGGCGCGGCCTACCCCTGCCAGGAGGCGATAGTAGGTGTGACGTGAGGTAGCCCCTCCGTGTGCCGACCGCCTCCCACCCGCGACCGTCCCGCTCACGGAGCCCTCGTCGGGCTCCACAGCGGGTAGGCGATCCCGGCGAGCCGGTTGATGGCGACGCCCTGCGCGGTGATCAGGATGACGCCGACCATCACCATGATGAGCTGCTCCGGGGTGCGCAGCAGTCCCAACGCGACGATCAACGTCGTGGCCCCCGCCGGAGGGTGGGACCGGTCCACCAGCGGCATGAGGCCGCAGGTGAGGCCCAACGCGATCGCGGCGGCGGCCATGCGGGCCGCGGTGACGTGGTTCAGGTCGGGCGGCTGGTCGTGCAGGCCGGTGACCAGGAGCGCGAACGCTCCGGCCAGGACGCCGACGAGGTGCCCGAGGATCGTGTTGCGGGGGCAGGCCGCCGGAGCGAGGGGCGAGGCGAACAGCAGGAACGCCGTGGGGCCGAGTGAGGGGAACAACAGCGGCTCGCCGGAGGCGAGGGCGGCGGTCCCGATGAGCGCCAACGAGACGAAGGAGTTCACCGCGGAGTAGGCGGCCCGGTTCGGCCGCGAGTCCAGCCGGTCGCGCAGGGGCGCGCGGGGACGGACGCCCTGCCGGCTCACGGCACGTACCTGCCGCGGCGGGGCTCCCGCGTCCCCAGCCCCTCTCCCCGGCTCCGGTAGACGACGTAGGGCCGGAACAGGTAGTGCACCGGCGCGGTGAAGGCATGGATGAGCCGGCTGAACGGCCACAGGCAGAACAACACCATCCCCGCGAGCACGTGCACCTTGTAGGTCAACGGGACCGAGGCCATCAGGGTGGGGTCGGGGTGGAGCAGGAGGATGCCCCGGAACCACGGCGAGACCGTCTCCCGGTAGTCGTACTCCCCCAACACGCCGTTGGTGAGGTCGGTGGTGGCCATCCCGGCCAGGAGCACCACCACGAGCAGGAGGTAGGTGAGCCGGTCGTTGCGCGTGGTCGCGGCGCGGACCGCCGGTGTCCCCCACCTGCGCCAGATCAGGGCGGCGAGCCCGCCGACGGCGGCGAGCCCGGCCACCGTGCCCATGACCAGCGCGAGCACGTGGTAGGCCTCCTGGCCCAGGCCGAGGAGCCGGGTCACGGACTTCGGCACGAGCAGCCCGAAGACGTGCCCGCCGACGACGAACAGCAGTCCGAAGTGGAACAGGGGGCTGGCCACCCGCAACACGCGGGACTCGTGGAGTTGCGAGCTGCGGGTGCTCAGCCCGAAGCGGTCGTGGCGGAAGCGCCACACCGTGCCGCCCACCAGGACGGCGATCGTCACGTAGGGCAACACGAGCCAGAGCATCAGGTCGACAGTGCTGATCATCGCGAGCCTTCCGGCGGGTGCGGCGCGCTCCCCGGCCGGCCGAAGCCGGGCAGGTCGAGGCCGACGAGTTCGGAGGGTGGCGCGGGGCTGGCGTCACGTCCGCCAGCGCCTGTCGGCGGCGTCGTCCCCACAACGGCGCGGACACAGTGGACGTACGGTGTGCCGCACCGCGCGAGGTTGTCGGCGAGGAGTTCCATCGCGGGCCGGTAGCGGGCCAACATCGCCTCGCCCGCCTGACGCGCCGGCGGGCCGCCGGTCGCGGTGAACTCCAACAGCATCGGGAGGTAGTCCGGCAGCTCTCCGCCGCTCGGCACGAACCCGTGCTCGCGGTAGAGCTGCTTGAACTCGGAGAGCGAGCCCCCGCGTCGTCGGGTGTCGCCGTCGGTGTACCAGGTCAGGTACAGGCAGAGCCGGGGCCGGCTGTCGAAGACCTCGACGTAATGGCGCGCGGCGTCCGCCTGCGGCGTGCTCGCGAGGTGTTCGACGACGCCGAGCAGCGCCGAGACCGGCTCCGACGGGTCCAGTTCGGACAGGGCGGACCGCAGGAGCGGAATCCGTTCCACCAGCAGGGAATCCGGGTAGTGCAGGCACCACGCGGCCGCCTGGCGCACCACGGACACCTGGTGCCGGCTCCGCTCCTCGGCCCGGCGTCCCCACCAGCTCATCGCGGCCGGCTCCCGGGGAAGAGGCCGTCCGGCCTGCTGTGCGGGTTCCAGACGAACAGCTCCACCGGGCCGCCCCGCGCGCTGTCACCGCCGCCCATCCCCGGCCCGCCGTCGGTGTCGAGGCTGCACCTGGTCGCCACGGCCTCCAGGTCGTGGGCCTGCCCCACGCCCGCCGTGGGGATCACGTACCGCTCCTCGTACCTGGCGAGCGCGAGCAGGCGGTACATGGCGCGGAGCTGGTCCTCGGTCAGCCCCACCTGGCTCGCGGCGGCGCCGTCGGGCACCTCGCCGAGGTTGACCGACCGCATGAAGGAGCGCATGGCGGCGAGGCGACGCAGCGAGGCGCGCACCGGTTCGGGGTCGCCGGCGGTGAACAGCTCCGCCAGGTACTCCACGGGAATGCGCAGGGATTCGATGGCGCCGAACAGGTTCCCGGTGTCCTCGCCGTCGAAGCCGGTCCTGGCCAGGGCGTCGACCACCGGTGACAGCGGCGGGACGTACCAGACCATGGGCATGGTCCGGTACTCCGGGTGCAGCGGGAGCGCGAGGCGGTAGGTGCAGATGAGGTCGCGGACCGGGGAGCGCCGGGCGGCCTCGACCCACTCGTGGGGGACGCCGTCGCGTTCGGCCGCGGCGGCGACCTCGGGGTCGTCCGGGTCGAGGAAGACGTCGAGCTGGGCCGGGTAGAGGTCCTTCTCGTCCGGTGTGCTCGCCGCCCTGGTCACGCGGTCGACGTCGTAGAGCATCACCCCGATGTAGCGCAGCCGGCCGACGCAGGTCTCGGCGCACACGGTCGGCTGCCCCACCTCCATGCGGGGATAGCAGAAGGTGCACTTCTCGGCCTTGCCCGTGCGGTGGTTGAAGTAGACCTTCTTGTACGGGCAGCCGCTGACGCACATCCGCCAGCCCCGGCACCGGTCCTGGTCGACCAGCACGATGCCGTCCTCCACCCGCTTGTACATCGCGCCCGAGGGGCAACTGGCCACACAGGACGGATTGAGGCAGTGCTCGCAGATCCGGGGCAGGTAGAACATGAACGCCTGCTCGAACTCGAAGCGCACCGCCGTGCCCAGCTCGTCCCGCAGCCTGGCCACGACGGGGTCTGCGGCCAGGTTCTCCGGCCCACCGCCCAGGCTGTCGTCCCAGTTGGGTCCGCTCCGCACGCTCGTGGGCGCCCCGGTGATCGCGGAGATCGGGCGGGCGACCGGGCTGTCGTCGCCGAGCGGCGCGGTGGTGAGCGTGCGGTAGTCGTAGGTCCACGGCTCGTAGTAGTCGGTCAGCTCCGGCAGGTCCGGGTTGGCGAACAACCGGCCGAGGCGCCGCAGCCGGCTCCCGCCCCGGAGCCGCAGGCGGCCCCGTCTGGTCAGCTCCCAGCCGCCGCGCCAGCGCTCCTGGTCCTCGTACCGCCGGGGGTACCCCTGGCCCGGGCGGGTCTCCACGTTGTTGAACCAGACGTACTCGGTGCCCTCCCGGTTGGTCCACGTCTGCTTGCACGTGACCGAGCAGGTGTGGCAGCCGATGCACTTGTCGAGGTTCATCACCATCGCCAGTTGCGCCATGACCCGCATCAGTAGGTCACCTCCTGCGAACGGCGGCGGATCACGGTGACCTCGTCGCGCTGGTTCCCGGTGGGTCCCAGGTAGTTGAAGCCAAAGCACAACTGCGCGTAGCCGCCGACGAGGTGGGTGGGCTTGATCTGCAACCTGGTCAGGGAGTTGTGGATGCCGCCGCGCCGGCCGGTGGTCTCGCTCCTCGGCACGTTCACCGTGCGCTCCTGCGCGTGGTACATGAAAACGGTTCCGGTGGGCATCCGGTGCGACACGATCGCCCGCGCGACGACGACCCCGTTGCGGTTGACCGCCTCCACCCAGTCGTTGTCCCGCACGCCGATCGCCTCGGCGTCGGCCGGGCTCATCCAGAACGTCGGCCCGCCCCGGGACAGGGTGAGCATCAGCGGGTTGTCCTGGTACTCCGAGTGGATCGACCACTTCGAGTGCGGTGTCAGGTAGCGGACCACCACCTGGCGCTGCCCGTCCGGTCCCAGTGGGGGCTCGTCGTAGAGGCGATGCAGGTCCAGCGGCGGCCGGTACACCGGGAGTTGTTCGCCGAGTTCGGCCATCCAGTCGTGGTCGAGGAAGAAGTGCTGCCGACCGGTCAACGTGTGCCAGGGTTTGAGCTGCTCGACGTTGATGGTGAACGGCGCGTACCGTCGGCCGCCCGACTCGTCGCCGGACCATTCGTAGCTCGTCACCACGCTCGCCGGCCGGGACCGGGTGTCGGCGAAGGTGACCCTGTGGTGCTCCGAGGGGGAGGACAACTGGGTCAGCGGGCGGCCGACACGCTCCTGGAGGGCGCGGAACCCCTCGTGGGCGATGCGGCCGTTGGTCGTGCCGGACAACGCGAGGATCGCGTCGGCGAACCGGCGGTCGGTGTCGATCCGGGGGCGGCCCGCCGTCGGCCCGGCGGTGAACGTCCCGTTCGACTCCCCCAGCCAGGCCAGCTCCCGCGACACGTCGACCGTGACGCCCTTCGTGGTCGTGCCCATCTTGTCCAGCAACGGCCCCAGCGCGGCGAGCTGGGCGGCCAGGGCCGGGTAGTCCCGCTCGACCACGGTGAGCACGGGCATGGTCCGGCCGGGCAGCGGAGCGCACTCGCCGGCGCGCCAGTCGCGTGTGGACCCTCCGGGCTGCGCGATCTCGCCGGGGGTGTCGTGCTGGAGTGCGGTCACCACCAGGTCGCGCCGCACCCCGAGGTGGGTGGCGGCCAGGCGGCTGAAGCACTCGGCGATCGCGTGGAAGATCGCGAAGTCGGTGCGGCACTGCCACGGCGGGTCGACCGCCGCGTTGAACGAGTGCACGAAGGGGTGCATGTCCGTGCTGGACAGGTCGTGCTTCTCGTACCAGGTCGCGGCGGGCAGGACCACGTCGGCGAACAGGGTGGTGCTGGTCATCCGGAAGTCCAGCGCCAGCAGGAGGTCGAGCTTGCCCTGCGGGGCCTCCTCCCGCCAGCGCACCGTCTCCGGCCGGCGCGACGGCGGCGTCTCCTTCGCGCGCACCTCGGTGTCCGCGCCGAGCAGGTGCCGCAGGAAGTACTCGTTGCCCTTCGCCGAGGAGCCCAGCAGGTTGGCCCGCCACACCGTGAGCACGCGGGGCCAGTTCCTCGGCGAGTCCGGGTCGTCGCAGGCGAAACCGAGCCGACCCGCCCTGAGTTCCTCGACCACGTGCGCGACCGGGTCGCGCCCCTCGGCGTCGGCCTCGGCCACGAGGTCGAGGGGGTTGCGGTCGAAGGTGGGGTAGGAGGGCATCCAGCCCATGCGCGCGGAGCGGGCCAGCAGGTCGGCCACGGTCGCGCCGGCGAGCTGGCCGCCCGCCAGCGGCCACGAGAGCACGTCGGCGCCGAGCGCGTCGTACCGCCACTGGTCGGTGTGGGTGTACCAGTAGGCGGTGCCGATCATCTGGCGGGGCGGGCGGCACCAGTCGAGCGCGCCGGCCAGCGACTGCCACCCGGTCAGCGGTCGCACCTTCTCCTGGCCCACGTAGTGCGCCCATCCGCCGCCGTTGCGCCCCTGGCAGCCCGTGAGGTGCAGCAACGCCAGGAAGGAGCGGTAGATCAGGTCGGCGTGGAACCAGTGGTTGGCCCCGGACCCCATGATGATCATGCAGCGGCCGTTCGACCGGATCGCGGTGTCGGCGAACTCGCGGGCGACCCGCACGACCTGGGCGGCGGGCACGCCGGTGATCGTCTCCTGCCACGCGGGCGTCGCGGGCTGGGAGGCGTCGTCGTCGCCGGCCGGCCAGTCGCCGGGCAGGCCGGGTCGCCCCACCCCGTACTGCGCGAGCAGCAGGTCGAAGACCGTGGTGGCCAGCCGGCCGTCCGGTCCGACCCGGATCGCCGGCACTCCGCGGGAGAGCACCTCGCCGACCCCGTCCGGGCGGTCGAAGCGGGGCAGCCCCACCTCGACCGCCTCCGCGTCCGACCGGCCGTGCAGGGACAACGTGGGTTCGATCCCGGCCAGGTCGAGGTTCCACCGACCGGGCTCCGTGGACCACCGGAAGCCGAGGGAACCGTTGGGCACCACGGGTTCGCCGGTGGCGTCGTCGAGCAGCACGGGTTTCCACTCCGCGTGCTCCTCGGTCCTGCCGAGGTCCGATGCCATCACGAACTTGCCCGGCACCAGTCGCCCGTCCCGTTCCACGAGGGAGACGAGGAACGGCAGGTCGGTGAAGCGGCTGACGTAGTCGGTGAACGCCGGCGTCCAGGCGTCCACGAAGAACTCCTTGAGCACCACGTGGCCCATGGCCAACGCCAGGGTGGCGTCGGTTCCGGGGTGGGGCGCCATCCACTCGTCGGCGAAGCGGGTGTTGTCGGCGAAGTCCGGGGAGACGACCACGACCTTCTGTCCCCGGTAGCGGGCCTCGGTCATGAAGTGGGCGTCGGGCGTGCGGGTGACGGGGACGTTCGAGCCCCACATGAGCAGGTACGCGGCGTCCCACCAGTCCGCGGACTCGGGGACGTCGGTCTGGTCGCCGAAGACCTGCGGCGAGGCCACGGGCAGGTCGGCGTACCAGTCGTAGAACGACAGCATCGGCGCGCCCAGCAGGGCCATGAACCGGGAGCCCACGGCGTGGGAGACCATCGACATGGCCGGGATGGGCGAGAACCCGGCGATCCGGTCGGGTCCGTGCTCGGCGATCGTGTGCACGTGCGCGGCGGCGACCATCTCCACCGCCTCGTCCCACCCGACGCGGACCAGGCCGCCCCTCCCCCTCGCCCTGTGGTAGGCCACCCGCTTCAGTGGATCGTCCACAATGGACTTCCAGGCGCGGACCGGGTCCCCGTGCTCCCGCCGCGCCGCGCGGTACATCTCGACCAGGACGCCGCGCGCGTAGGGGTAGCGGACGCGGAGCGGGGAGTAGGAGTACCAGGAGAAGGCCGCGCCCCTCGGACAACCGCGCGGTTCGTACTCGGGGCGGTCGGGACCCACCGAGGGGTAGTCGGTGTCCTGGGTCTCCCAGGTGATGATGCCGTCCTTGACGTACACCTTCCACCGGCACGAGCCGGTGCAGTTGACGCCGTGGGTGGAGGGCACGACCTTGTCGTGCTGCCACCGGTCACGGGAGAAGTCCTCGCCCGACCGGCCGCCCCGGCGGTGGACGGCCCTGAGGTCGGGAGAGGTGTCGGACCGGGTCAGGAACCGGCTCAGCCGCAGCAGCGCGGCGCTGGCCGAATCCTCGACGCCCTCGGGTTCGGATCTCGTCGTCCCAGCAGACATGCCGCCACTCGCCTCCCCAGGACGGTGGAGGGGGCCGCGTCGGCGCGGCCCGCTCGCACCACGCACCTCGTGCGCCAACCGAAGGTACGCCCGCCCTCACCCGAGGCACCCAAGGCAACAGAGAGCAAGCCCAAGATTCACCGGGTCGGGCTACGCTACCCCCAAAGGTTGGGAAGATTGCCCGCTTTGACCCTTACGCTCCGAAAATGTGTTTCGGGGCTATTCCTCCGATCGCGGACTCTTGCCCCGCCGCTCGGGTCATCTCGGCCCGGCAGGTGCGAGCATGTCCGACCCCACCATCCCGGACACCGGCGGACCACGGGAACACAACGGGCGAAAACAGGCTCTGACCAGGGCTTCTCCCACCGCTCGCCAGCGGAGGGAGATCGTTCGACCTGGCCTCGGCGGACGCGCGCCGCCCACACGGAGCCACCACCACGGCGCCGCCGCCCAGGGCGGTGGGCGCTGGGTCAGCCCCACCACGCGGAGCGGCGGCGTGAGGTGGAGACGGGGCGGGAGATCTCCTATCCGCTCGTCTCTCCGATCAGCGGAACGAAGGTCCTCGTGGGGGTCGGTGCCCTCGTCCACCTGACACACCGGCTGCCGGGGCGGACACGGCGGCGGCGCCCAGCCGTGCGGTTCGCGGCCTCCGGCGGCGGTAGACCACGTACGGGCGGCAGAGGTAGGCCAGCGGCACCGACCACACGTGGACGAGCCGGGTAAAGGGCCACATCGCGAACAGCACGAGCGCGCTCAGGGCGTGGAGCTGGAACACCAGGGGCACGTCGACCATGAGTTCCGGCCTCGGGTGGAACCAGAACACGCCCCGGAACCACACGGCGATCGTCTCCCGGTAGTCGTAGCCGCCCCCGAGGAGGTTGCGCCCGACGGTCCCGACGACACCGAAGGTGATCACCGCGGTCAGGACCAGGTACAGCGCCTTGTCCATCCGGTTGGTGGTGCGGCGGACCCGCCCGTTCACCACGCGCCGCAGCAACAACAGCACCAGGCCGACCACGACCAGCACCGCGGCGGCCACACCGCCGGCGAGCGCCATCACGTGGTAGGTGTGCTCGGAGACGCCGACCGCCTCCGTCCACGTCTTCGGCACCAGCAGACCCATCGCGTGCCCGGCGATCGCCATCAGGATGCCGATGTGGAACAGGGGCGACCCCAGCCGGAGCCACCGGCTCTCCAGCACCTGCGTGGTGCGCGTGGTCCACCCGAACTGGTCGACCCGCCACCGCCACACGTGGCCCACCACGAAGACGGTCAGCGCCACGTAGGGCAGCACCGTCCACAACACGACGTCCACTGTGGTCATACCCGCGCCCCCGTTCCGGTCAGGTACTCGGGTGGGGCGAACGGCGCCAGCCCCACGTCCTCGGCGGGTGGTCCTCCCGCCACCAGCTCCGCGACCGCTGATTCCTCCACAGAGGACAGTCCAGGCAGCAGCGCGGTGAGCGCGCCGAGCAGGCCGGCGTAGGGCGAGCCGGCGTCCCGCAGCGCCCGGTGGATCAGCTCGACGCCCGCCCGGTGCTGCCGCAGCGGCGCCTCGCCCGTCCCCGGGCCGGCGAGGGCGGCGAACTCGCAGACCAGGGGGAGGTAGTCGGGCAGCTCGTCGTCCGGCGGGGTCAGCCCGGCGGCGCGGTACCGCTGCTTGAGCACCAGCAGGGCCATCCCCCGGCGTCGCGTGTCACCGTGGAGGTAGTAGGTGAGGTAGAGGCTGGAGCGACGTCTGAGGTCGAAGGTCTCCACGTAGTGCCGGGCCAGGTCCATGGGCGGCTGGTCGGCGTACCAGGTCGCGAACCGGGACAGCTCGTGGCGGGCGGGCGAGTCCGGCAACGCCGCCACGGCGTCGACCAGCTCGGACCGGGCCGCGAGCAACTCGGCGTCGGGGTACTGGAGCAGCAGCGAGAGGAGGTGGAACACCGTCCCCCGCTCCGGGTCCGCCTCCACCGGACCGGACCGTCGGGCTCGCGCGGTCACGACGTCCTCCCCTCGTTCCTGACGAACAGCGGCAGGCCGATCCGGCCGTCCGCCCTGACCCCGGTGAGGGGGAAGTCGCCGCCGCCCATGCCGGGTCCGCCGTCGACGTCGAGGCCGCACCCCATGTTCTGCGACGACAGCGCGGCGGCGGTCTCCTGGTGCGCCGCCGGGATCACGTACCGGTCCTGGTACTTGGCCACGGCCAACAGGCGGTACATCTCCTCCATGTCCACTTCGGACATCCCGGTGGCCGCGAGCAGGTCCTCCGCGACCGAGCCGTCCAGCGAGCGGGCCCGCATGTAGCCCCGCATCGCGGCCAGCTTCATCAGCACCCCGGCCACGACCTCGCTGTCGCCCGCGCTGAGCAGGCTGGCCAGGTACTCCACCGGGATGCGCAGGTCCCGGATGGCGTGGAAGACGTCGTCGGGGTCGGCCGAGTCCCCGCCCCGCTCCGACACCACGTCCAGCACCGGTGACAGCGGCGGGACGTACCAGACCATCGGCATCGTGCGGTACTCCGGGTGCAGCGGCAGCGCGATCCGGTACCGGCAGATCAGCTTGTACACCGGGGAGCGGCGCGCGGCGTCAAGCCAGTCCTCGGGAATCCCCACGGAGAGCGCGGCCGAGCGCACCTCCGGGTCCTCCGGGTCGAGGAACACGTTCCGCTGGGCCTCCAGCAGGTCCGCCGGGTCCGGCGTGCTCGCGGCGGCCAACACGGCGTCGGCGTCGTAGAGCACCAGGCCGAGGTAGCGCAGGCGGCCGGGGCAGGTTTCCGCACACACCGTGGGTTGTCCTGCCTCCAGACGCGGGAAGCAGAACGTGCACTTCTCGGCCTTGCCGGTGCGGTGGTTGACGTAGACCTTCTTGTACGGGCAGCCGCTGACGCACATCCGCCAGCCCCGGCACCGGTCCTGGTCCACCAGGACGACGCCGTCCTCCGCCCGCTTGTACATCGCGCCCGACGGGCACGCCGACACGCACGCCGGGTTCAGGCAGTGCTCGCAGATCCGGGGCAGGTGGAACATGAAGGTGCGTTCGAACTCGAAGCGCACCCGCTCGGTGAGCCCGGCGAGATTCGGGTCGGCCGGGGCGTGCTCCGGCGCGCCCCCGAGGTCGTCCTCCCAGTTCGGCCCCCATGTGATGGCCATGTCCTCGCCGGTGAGGGCCGACTTGGGGCGGGCCACCGGGGTGTGGGCGCCGGCGGGCGCGGTGATCAGCGTGTCGTAGTCGTAGCTCGCCGGCTCGTAGTAGTCGTCCAGCGTCGGCAGGTCCGGGTTGGCGAACAGGCTCAGCAGCCGACGCGTCCGGCCACCCGAGCGGAGCCGGAGGCGGCCGTGCCGGTCCAGCACCCAGCCGCCGTGCCACCGCTCCTGGTCCTCGTACCGCTTGGGGTAGCCGATCCCGGGCTTGGTCTCGACGTTGTTGAACCAGACGTACTCCACGCCCTCCCGGTTGGTCCACGTCTGCTTGCAGGTCACCGAGCAGGTGTGGCACCCGATGCACTTGTCGAGGTTCATCACCATGGCGACCTGGGCCATGACCCGCATCAGTAGGTCACCTCCTGGGCGCGACGGCGGATCACCGTGACCTCGTCGCGCTGATTCCCGGTGGGGCCGTAGTAGTTGAAGGCATAGGTGAACTGGGCGTAGCCGCCGATGAGGTGGGTGGGTTTGAGCAGCAGGCGGGTCAGGGAGTTGTGGACGCCGCCGCGCCGCCCGGTCAGCTCGGTGCGCGGCACGTTCACGTTGCGGTCCTTCGCGTGGTACATGTAGACCGTCCCGGCGGGCATGCGGTGCGACACGATCGCCCGCGCCACCACCACGCCGTTGCGGTTGTACGCCTCGACCCAGTCGTTGTCGGCGACGCCGATGGCCCGAGCGTCCTCAGTGGACATCCAGATCGTCGGGCCACCGCGGGACAGGGCCAGCATGTGCGCGTTGTCCTGGTACTCGGAGTGGATCGACCACTTCGAGTGCGGCGTCAGGTAGCGCACGGTGATCTCGGGCCGGCCGTCCTCCGCCACGCCCTGCTCGCCGAAGTGCCGGTACATGTTCAGCGGCGGCCGGAACACCGGGAGCTGCTCGCCGAGTTCGGCCATCCAGTCGTGGTCGACGAAGAAGTGCTGCCGCCCGGTCACCGTGTGCCACGGCTTGTCCCGCTCGACGTTGATCACGAACGCCGAGTACCGCCGCCCTCCGGTCTCGCTGCCCGACCACTCGGGTGAGGTGAGCACCGGCTGGGGTCGGGTCCGGGTGTCGGCGAACGTGATGCGCCGGCCCTCGTTCTCCTCGGCGAGGTCCGCCAGGCGCGTGCCGGTGCGCCGTTCCAGCGTGCGGAAGCCCTCAGTGGCCAGGCGCCCGTTGCTCGTCGCGGACAGGGCCAGGATGGCCTCGCACATGTCCTCGGCGGTGGCCAGCGAGGGCCGGCCGGCGGCGACTCCACTGTGGACAACGCCGTTCTGGCTCCGCAGGTACGCGATCTCCGGCTCGACGCGGTAGGTGATGCCCTTGGTCGTCAGCCCCAGCTCGTCGAGCAACGGGCCGACCGCGCGCATCTTCTCGCCGACCGCCGCATAGTCCCGCTCGATCGTGACGAGCTTGGGCATGGTGCGTCCGGGCTCCGGCGCGCACTCGCCCGTCTTCCAGTCGCGCACACGACCGCCGGGCTGGGCCAGCTCGTCGGGTGTGTCGTGGGCCAGGGGCACGGCCAGGACGTCCGTGCGCGTCCCGAGGTGGTGCGCGGCCAGCTCCCCGAACCGGTCGGCCAGCGCTCGGAAGATGTCGTAGTCCGAGCGGGCCTGCCACGGCGGCGCGATCGCCGGGTTGAAGGCGTGGAGGAACGGGTGCATGTCCGTGCTGGACAGGTCGTGCTTCTCGTACCAGGTCGCGGCGGGCAGGACGACGTCGGCGAACAACCCGGTCGAGGTCATCCGGAAGTCGATGGCGGTGAGCAGGTCGAGCTTGCCCTCGGGCGCCTCCTCCCGCCACTCCACCTCGGTGGGACGCAGCTCCGGCGGCGACTCGGCGCTGCGGACGGCGGCGTCGGTGCCCAGCAGGTGGCGCAGGAAGTACTCGTTGCCCTTGCCCGAGGAGCCCAGCAGGTTCGCCCGCCACACCGTGAGGGCGCGGGGGAAGTTGGCCGGGTTGTCCGGGTCCTCGGCGGCGAACCGCAGCCTGCCCTCGGTCAGCTCGGTCACCACGTGCTCGCTGACCGTGCGTCCCGCGGCGCGCGCCTCGTCGGCCAGGTCCAGCGGGTTGCGGTCGAAGGTGGGGTGCGAGGGCAGCCAGCCCAGCCGGGCCGCCTTGGCGTTGCAGTCGGCGAAGGCCTTGCCGGACAGGGTTCCCCTGCCGAGCGGGCTGGCCAGCTCGTCGGCCAGGAAGCCCTCGTAGCGCCACTGGTCGGTGGCCAGGTACCAGAACGCGGTGCCCGCCATGTGGCGCGTGGGGCGCTGCCAGTCGAAGGCGAACGCCAGGTGTTGCATGCCGGTGACCGGACGTGCCTTCTCCTGGCCCACGTAGTGCGCCCAGCCACCCCCGTTCCTGCCCTGGCAGCCGGTGAGCAGCACCAGGGACAGCAGGGCGCGGTAGATCGTGTCGGAGTGGAACCAGTGGTTGGTGCCCGCGCCCATGGCGATCATCGAGCGCCCCTGGGTGCGCTCGGCGTTGCGGGCGAACTCCCTGGCGATCCTGGTGACGGTGGCCGAGGGGACCGAGGTGATGCGTTCCGCCCACGCCGGCGTGTACGGCTGGCCGGTGTCCTCATAGGACACCGGCCACTCCCCCGGCAGTCCCGACCGCGCCACGCCGTACTGCGCCATGAGCAGGTCGAAGACGGTGGTTACGAGCCGGTCGCCCACGCGCATGACCGGAACGCCCCGGCGCATCGCACTGCCGCCCTCGGTGTCGCCCACGTCGAACCGGGGCAGGTCGATCGGGACGGTTTCGCTGTGGCGGCCGAGCAACGACAGGAGCGGACGCGTGTCGCCGAGGTCGAGGTTCCACCGGCCCTGCCCCGACTCGCCCCAGCGGAAGCCGAGCGACCCGTTGGGCACCACGGGTTCCCCGGTGGTCTCGTCCACCAGCACCGTCCTGAACTCGGCGTGCTCCTCGTCGCTGCCGAGGTCGGCGGCGGTCAGGAACTTGCCCGGCACCCACGCGTCATCCCGCTCGTCGAGGGTGACCAGGAACGGCAGATCCGTGTAGCGGCGCGCGTAGTCGGCGAAGTAGGGCACCTCGCGGTCCCGGTAGAACTCGGTGAGCACGACATGGCCCATCGCCATGGCCAACGCTCCGTCGGTGCCGGGGTGCGGGGCGAGCCAGTCGTCGGCGAACTTGACGTTGTCGGCGTAGTCCGGGCTGATCGCCACCACCTTGGTGCCCCGGTAGCGCGTCTCGGTCAGGAAGTGCGCGTCCGGCGTGCGGGTGACCGGGATGTTGGAGCCCCACATGACCAGGTAGCTGGTGTTCCACCAGTCCGCCGACTCGGGCACGTCGGTCTGGTCGCCCCACACCTGCGGCGAGGCCACGGGAAGGTCGGCGTACCAGTCGTAGAAGGACAGCAACGTGCCGCCGATCAACGAGTGGTAGCGGGTCCCGGCGGCGAAGGAGGCCATGGACATGGCCGGGATCGGGGAGAAGCCGACCACGCGGTCCGGCCCGTACGCCTTCGTGGTGTGCACGTGTGCCGCCGCGACCAGTTCGAGGACCTCGTCCCAACTGGACCGGACGAAGCCGCCCTTCCCGCGCGCCCGCTTGAACCTCCTGGCGCGCTCGGGGTCGCCGGTGATCTCCGCCCACGCGGCGACCGGGTCGCCGAGCCTGGTCCTGGCCTCCCGCCACATCTCCAGCAGGACCCCGCGCACGTAGGGGTAGCGCACCCGGGAGGGCGAGTAGGTGTACCAGGAGAACGAGGCGCCCCTCGGGCACCCCCTCGGCTCGTACTCCGGCGAGTCGGGGCCGATCGACGGGTAGTCGGTGGCCTGGTGCTCCCACGTGATCAGGCCGTCCTTGACGAACACCTGCCAGGAGCAGGAACCCGTGCAGTTGACGCCGTGGGTGGACCGCACGACCTTGTCGTGTGCCCACCGGTCCCGGTAGAACCGCTCCCACTGTCCACTGTCGATCTGGTGCAGCGTCCGGCCGTCGACGGAGTGCTCCTCGCCGGTGAAGAAGCGGCGGGCCGCCAGCAACGGGACGGGTGGTGTGGTCATCCGGGGTTGGGGCGGAGTGGGACGACCGGGGTCTGTGTCCACCGGAGCTCCTCCAGTGATCGACGCGGGTGTTGCCCGCCAAGCGTCACCGGAACGGCGGAGCGGACGCAGGGCCGAAGGTCCCGTCCCGGCGTGGACGTCCGGCCATCCGGATGATGACCAACCACTCTGCTGGCGGTGTCCCGCGATCCTCGACAGTGCTGGGCGTGACGGCAGCGACTGCGCAACCTCCGCCGGCGCGGACGGGCCAGAGGTGGCTCGTCCTCGCGCTGGCCACCCTCGGATTCGCCGTGAACTTCTGGGCGTGGGCCCTGCTCAGCCCACTCGGTCCCCTGTTCAAGGACGAGTTGGGGATCAGCTCCTTCCAACAGGCACTGTTGCTCGCGGTGCCGGTCGTCGTCGGGTCGTTGGGCCGCATCCCGGTCGGGGCGCTCACCGACCGGTTCGGCGGGCGCGTGATGTTCCCGCTGGTGTCGGCCGCCACCATCGTCCCGGTGCTGGTGCTGGGCCTTGTCGGGCACGGCTCACTCGCGACCCTCCTATGTGGAGGGTTCTTCCTCGGCATCGGCGGCACGGCCTTCGCCATCGGCGTCCCCCTGGTCAACGGCTGGTTCCCCCCGCACCAACGCGGACTCGCCCTCGGCGTGTTCGGCGTCGGCATGGGAGGGACCGCGATCAGCGCGCTCACCACGGTGCCGATGGTGAAGGCCGCCGGGGTGCCCACCCCGTTCCTGATCACCGCGGCGGTGCTCGCCGCCTACGCGGTGGTGGCCGCGCTGCTGCTGCGCGACCCGCCGGGGCGTGAGCGCGTGGCCGCCCCGATGACGCGGCGGCTCGTCGCGGTGCTGCGGCTCCCCATCACCTGGCAGGCGTCGGCGCTGTACGCGCTCGCCTTCGGCGGCTACGTCGCCTTCTCCGTCTACCTGCCGACCTACCTGCGCACCGCCTACGCGCTCCCCCAGGACGACGCCGCCAACCGCATGGCCGGCTTCGTGGTGCTCGCCGTGCTGGCCCGGCCGCTGGGCGGCTGGCTGTCGGACCGCCTGCGCCCCACGCGGGTGCTGGGCGGCGCCCTGGCCGTCGTCGTGGTCGCCGCCGCCGTGCAGGCGTTCACCCCGGACCTGGTGCCGGTCGGCACGGTCGCCTTCCTGACGATGGCCGTCGCGCTGGGGGCGGCGAGCGGCGCGGTCTTCGCGCTGGTCGCGATGGTCACGCCCACCGAACAGGTCGGCGCGGTCACCGGCGTGGTCGGCGCCGCCGGCGGCCTCGGCGGCTTCCTCCCCCCGTTGCTCATGGGGGTGTTCTACGGCTCGCTGAACGACTACGGCCCAGGGCTGGCCCTCCTCGCGGTGTGCGCCGGCCTGGCCACCCTGTTCACCGCGCTGCTCAACCGCGGCTCGGCCCGCGCCGCGTGAGACACCAACCCAGCAACGACAACCCCCGTCCGGGCCTTCGGACACCGGACCCTCTCCGTCAGGAGTGCGCATGTTCTGCTTCCAGTGCGAGCAAACCGACCGAACCGGCCAGACCCCGGGGTGCGCGGGGGCGCGGGGGAACTGCGGAAAGACACCGGTCACCGCGGATCTCCAGGACCTGCTGGTGCACGCCGTGAAGGGCATCGCCCAGTACGCGAGCCGGGCGCGGGTCCTCGGCGCGGGGGATGACGACGCGGCGCGGTTCGTCCTGTTCTCCATGTTCACCACGCTGACCAACGTCAACTTCACGCCGACCCGGTTCGTCTCCCTGCTGCGCGAGGCGGAGGGGGTCCGGAACCGGGTGCGGGAGCGCTACGAGGAGGCGGCCCGCGCCAGGGGGCTCGTCCCGGAGGCGCTGTCGGGTCCGGCGACGTGGTCACCGGAGCCGGACCTGGATGGCATGCTCCGCCAGGCCGCCGAGGTCGGCGTGCGGGCTGGACTGGACGTGGTCGGCCCCGACGTCGTCGGGCTGCGCGCCCTGTGCCTGTACGGGCTCAAGGGAGTGTGCGCCTACGCGCACCACGCGACAGTGCTCGGGCTGCACGACCCGAAGGTCTACGCCGAGGTGGAGGACCTGCTGTCCTTCCTCGCCGACAACCCCACCGACCCCGACCAGCTCCTGGAGCGCGCGCTCCGCGTCGGCATGCTCAACCTCGACGTCATGCGGCTGCTCGACGCGGCGAACACCGGGACCTTCGGCAGCCCCCAGCCGACGGCGGTACGCACGACTCCGGTGGCGGGCAAGGCGATCCTGGTCAGCGGACACGACCTGAAGGACCTCGCCGCGCTGCTGGAGCAGACGGCGGGCACGGGGATCAACGTCTACACGCACGGCGAGATGCTGCCCGCGCACGGCTACCCGGCGCTGCGGGCGCACGAGCACCTCGTCGGCAACTACGGCGGCGCGTGGCACGAGCAGCAGGTCGAGTTCGCGCGGTTCCCCGGCCCGATCCTGATGACGTCCAACTGCATCATCGAGCCGCACCTCAGCTACCGGCACCGGATCTTCACGACGGGTCCGGTCGGCTGGCCCGGCGTCCGCCACCTCACCGAGGACTTCCGCCCGGTGATCCAGGCCGCCATGGCGATGCCCGGCTTCGCCGAGACCGAGGAGCCCGAGCGCGCCATCACCGTCGGTTTCGCCAGGGACGCCGTCCTCTCCGTCACCGACCGGATCGTGGACGCGGTCCGGCAGGGCGCCGTGCGCCACTTCTTCCTGATCGGCGGCTGCGACGGCCCCACGCCAGGGCGGAACTACTTCACGGACCTGGCCCTCAGCGCGCCGCAGGACTCCGTCATCCTGACCCTGGGGTGCAACAAGTACCGCTTCAACGACCACGATTTCGGTTCGATCGGCGGCATCCCCCGCCTGCTCGATCTCGGGCAGTGCAACGACACCTACTCCGCGATCACCATCGCGCTGCGGTTGGCCAAGGAGTTTGGCTGCGACGTCAACGAACTTCCGCTCACGCTCGCGTTGTCCTGGATGGAGCAGAAGGCCGTCGCGGTGCTGTTGTCGCTGCTGGCGCTGGGAATCCGGAACATCCACCTTGGACCGGACCTGCCGGGCTTCCTGACGCCGAACCTGGTCGCGCGGATCGTGGACGAGTTCGGGCTCCGGACCGTCGGCGACCCGGCCGAGGACATCGCGACGGCGCTGGGACGGCGGTAACCATGACGGACACGGTGGCACGGCAGACGCTCTCGGGGTCCCACCCCGTGACCATGACCACGGCGGACGGGGAGGTCCTGGAGATCCGGTGCGGCTCCGACCAGACCGTGGTGGACGCGGCGGCGGCAGCGGGGTTCTCACTGCCCTCGCTGTGCCACCAGGGCACCTGTGGGTCCTGCCGCGCCACCGTGACGTCCGGCGACTACCAGCTCGGCTCCCACAGCCCGGAGGCTCTCCCACCCGACAGGGGACGTGACGTCCTGCTGTGTAGGACCGTCCCTTGTGGACCCATCACGGTCGACCTCCCCTATGACCACGGCCGCATCCTCATGGGCGGAATCCCCACCCACACCGCGACGATCGCCGATCTCCGCGTGGTCGCCCGGGAGACGGTTCGGCTCGACCTCCAGCTCGACCCCGACGAGGACGGCACCCTCGGCAGCCAGTTCGACGCCGGCCAGTTCGCGCAGTTGGAGATCCCGGGCCGGGACGTGAAGCGGTCGTATTCCCTGTGCAACACGGGGAATTGGGAAGGACGACTGGAGTTCCTGATCCGACTCCGGGCCGGCGGGGATTTCTCCTCGTATCTTCGGGACGAGGCTCGCGTTGGCGACCGCCTTGTCGTTCACGGTCCCCAGGGCGCGTTCGGCCTCCACGAGACCGGCCTGAACCCGCGCTGGTTCGTCGCGGGTGGGACCGGCCTCGGGCCGCTGCTGTCGATGGTCCGGCGGATGGCCGAGTGGCAGGACCCGCAGCCGGCCCGTCTGCTGCTCGGCGTGAACGAGGAGTCCGACGTCCTCGGCCGCGCCGAGCTGGACGAGATCCGCATGCTCCTCCCCGACTTCACTTACGACATCAGCGTGTGGCGCCCGACCTCCGCCTGGTCCGGTCACGTCGGCACGCCCCTCGACCTCCTCCGGCGCGACCTCCCGTCGACCCCGGTCCTCCCGGACCTCTACGTCTGCGGCCCACCCGCCCTCATCGACTCGGTCATCGAAATCGCGACCACGCACGGCATCACCGAGGACCACATCTTCTACGAGCGCTACCTCCCCAACTGATCCCTTACTCCGCAACTACTTCAGGGCTCCCAGCCCAACATGAGGACGACACGGGTATGGCGTTCCTCTGTCGGAGATACCGGCGGTTACCCGCTAGAGCGCGTCCTCTACCGGGAATCCGCTGTGCATTGTTCGGAAAACCGCACTGCCGCCCGATAGAAGTATTGCTGACCCGCCTGATCCACGGCATTCTCACCTTCAGCCCGATGGCCTCCGACCCCCTCCCACATGACACGGAGAGAAGGTGGGTATGACGACTCCCTCCCCCCTGCGTCCCCGCATCGGCACCGCGACGGAGCAAGGCCCCAAACGGCCCCGCAACGCGGACGCCGTGGCATATCACACGATGCGTGACCGGCTGGCCGTGGCGGTCGTGGATGGCACAGGAAGTCGGCCTGAGGTCGTGGAGTGGGCGCGGGACGCGGCCGCCACCGCCGCCAGGGTGGCGGCACGGCGGGCGAGCGCCGTCCTGGGGATCGTCGCCGCGTCCGACCTGTGCGACCCCGATGACCCCGATGCGCCGGACGGCGCGATCGTCGTGGCGACGGCGGTGCCTGACGGGGACTGGCTGATCGGGTGGGCGGGCGACTGCCAGGCGATCGGCTGGGATGGTGACGACCGTGGCGCGTGGCGGCTCACCGCGCCACACACGGAGGGACAGCGACTCCGCGACCTGGGCGCCTCCGAGGAGGAGGCCCGACCCCATGACCGATCGCTCCTCCACGCTGTCGCCTCCGTGCCGCGCCACGGCATCGCTGCGGTGACCAGTCGGGCGGGGGTGCTGGTGCTGTCGTCGGACGGCCTGCACCGACTCCCTCTGTCCGATGTGGACAGCATCCTCACCGCGCACGCTGCCGACGTGGTGGGCGCGGCCGAACAGCTCGTGAAGGCCAGTCGCGCCGTCAGCACGGATGACATCACTGCCGCGGTGGTGGTGCATCCCCATCGTGCCGAGAGGAGGTGAGAGCACGTGACCGGAGACGATTTCGAGGGCAACGACGACGACACCCAGAGGCTCCCGCGCGTCCCCGGGGACCCGAAGCCCGCGAACCCGCGAACCCGCCGAAGAAGTGAGTGATCGCTGAAGGCCCCCGGCACGCCCCACAGTGTGGCGGAGGCCTTCTGCTGCCCCACCATCTCACGGGGCGGAGAGGACCGAAGCCGGGACCAACACCGTCGCGGTCCCGGCGACTCACCCCGCATCCGCGGGGAAACACGCGTCAGGGCCGGCCCACTGCCCGCACACCCAGGACTCACCCCCACTCACCCCCGCATGCGCGGGGAAGACCCTCCGTCCGGCGGCGACCTACGGACGCCTTGTGACTCACCCCCGCATGCGCGGGGAAGACCGATGCAAGGTCTGTGCCTCAAGGAGGATGGCCGACTCACCCCCGCGTGCGCGGGGAAGACGAGATCAAGCCCGACCTCACTCCCTGCATCTCCGACTCACCCCCGCGTGCGCGGGGAAGACGTGCGCCTACCTCGAACAGCGCGGTCCTCAGCGGACTCACCCCCGCGTGCGCGGGGAAGACGTGTGCAGCAGTGACATCCAGTCCCGCATATCCGACTCACCCCCGCGTGCGCGGGGAGGACCCTGTACCGCGCGACCCATAAAAGCAATGTCGTGACTCACCCCCGCGTGCGCGGGGAAGACCCTTCGTGAGCTGGGGCGATGGAGGGTCGTTACCGATTCTTGACCTGATGTCAGGCCGGCGCCTTCTCAAGGATCGGGCTCGTCGCGGGGTGACGAGCCCGCTCAGTCTCGCATGGCGGTCAGAGTTCGGGTCAGCGGTCGAGGCGTTGGTGGAGCACGAGGCGGCCGGGGAGCACGACGGCGGCCATGGCGAGCGCGGACACGGCGGCGACCACCGCCAGGTAGAACCACCACGGGATCGCGGGCCAGGGGTTCCCCGTCAGCCCGAAGGCCACGGTGACCATGGGCAGCAGGGCGGTGACCGTGCCGAGGCCGACGGCGGCGACGACCACGCCGACGCCCTCGACGACCAGGGACCGGGCGAGCTGGCGGCGGTCGGCGCCGATCCGGCGGAGCATCGCGAACGTGCTCGTCCGGCTGGTCACCGAGAGGACCAAACTGTTGGCCACGGAGACGGCGACATAGGCGAAGAGCGCGAACAGGGGCACGGTGCTGGCGAAGATCCCGTTGCTCACAGCGTCCCCTCCCCCGCCGAACGCCTTGGCGGCAGCCACGATCTCGCCGATCCGGGGAGGTTCAGCGTTCCGTGGCAGGAGAAGGAAATCCGCCGTGCTCCCCGCCGCGTCTGGCACGGCGCGGTGGCTCGTGAGCAGGTCGTAGTTCACGATCACGTCACCGAGGCCGAGTCCACGCTCGTGGATGCCGACGACGCGCGGGGTCACCTTGGCTCCGTCGGCGAGGACGAGTTCGACCTCGTCTCCGACGGAGACGCCGAGCGAGGCGGCGGTCATCGTGCCCACGACGGCCTGGTCGGCGCTGAGCGGGCTGGCCGGGTCCCAGGTCGCGCCGGGTTGGAGGCCGAGGTCGACGACCTCACCAAGCCGCCCCCGGAAACCCGTCGCCAGGTAGTCGAAGCGTTCCGGTCCTCCGAGGACGGTGGTCACCCCGACCACCTTCTGGCGGGCGACGGCCACGGCCCCGCCCGGGGCGGTCGTGGCTGGGAGGCCGAAGCCGTTCCCGACGACGGCGTGGTCCGTCTTCAGCCCGGCCGCAGCCTCCCGCTGCGCGGCGGCGGCGAGTGAGGCGGGGACGAGGATCTGGACCAGGGAAATGCCGACGATCAGCATCATCGGGGCCACGCCGGCGGCGAGCCGGGCGGCCTGGCCGGCCATTCCCGCTCCGGCGAGCCATCGGTGCGGTGTGGTGGACGCGAGGAGTCTGCGGGCCACCACCTGGAGCAGGGCGCCGACGACGGGTCGCGTCAGCAGCGCCGCGCCGAAGACGAGCAGCAGGCCGCCCCCGCTCGCCACGGCCACCCCGACGATGCCCTTGACCACGAGCGGCAGGAACGACGCGGCGATCCCGACGACGCTGAGCGCCCCGCCCACGACCAGCATCCAGCGGGGCGCGCCCCGTTCGTCGGCCGCCGCCGAGGACATGGCCGCCACCGGAGAGACGAGGGCGGACCTGCGCCCGGTGGCCCACCCGGTGGCGACGGCGATGAGCGTCGTGAGCAGAACGGCGGCGACGCCCGGAATCACGTCCAGGCTGAGCGCGAAGTCCCGTGGCAGCAGACCGACGCCGCGCAGCAGACCGCCGAGCACGGTCGTCATCAGACTCGCGGGGACCAAGCCGATCACGCCCGCCACCGCCCCGACGACCGCCATCTCGGCCACGACCAGGTGCTCCATCTGGCGCGGTGTCGCCCCGATGGCGCGCAGCGTCGCCACATCACCGCGCCGGCGGGACAACGCCACCGCACACGTGCTACCCACGACGATCAAAGTCACCAGCACGACGATCGCGAGGAGGGAGCCGGACAGCGTCTGGAGGTCGACCCGGGCGCGCGCGACGTCGGCGAACTCGACGCGGCCACGCTCGTTCCCGGTCGCGACGACGGCTCCCTTGTCCTTCAGGGCCTCGCTCAGGTCCTCGGCGAGCTTCTCCGCGTCGAACCCGTTGGCGGGTGGGAGGATTCCCACCGCCGCGACCGTGTCCTGGGAGCCGCGACGCGCCATGGCGCGGGCGGACTCGTCGGTCAGGTAGATCGCGGGTTCGCGAGGTGCGGCGTCGCCGGGCAGGGCGACCGTTCCCACGACGGTGCGGGACTGCGGCCCCGACTCGGTCAGCACCTCGATGGTGTTCCCGACCGACCAGCCCAGCGCGGCGTCGACGACGACCTGTCCCGAGGTGGCGGGCGCCGTCCCCGACACGAGCCTGAGCGGCGCGAGGACATGGGCGGACCACCCGTGCGCCACGACCGGAATCCAGTCCTCTGTGGATCGTGCGGCGACCCTGGCCGAGACATCCGGCACCACGGTCGCTCCCGCGCCGCGCGCCCGATCCCGGACGACATCCACGACCTCGCCGCCCAGGGGGCGCGGCCCGGGGAGGTCGACGCTCTTCTCCCTGCCCTCCCGGCTCACCACCGCGACGTCCGAGCCGCCGACCACGATCGGCGCTCCCGCGTACCGCTGGGCCGGGACCTCGTCCCGGATGCCGCCGGCCAGCAACGAACCGCACACCGCGAGCAGGGTGGACGTCGCGACCAGGGCCACGAGGGTGGCGCCGTTGCCGCCGAGCCTGCGCAGTCCACGGAGGATGGTCAGCATCCCGCTGCCTCCAGACGCGCCATGCGCCGCAAAACCCCGTCGACGCTGGGGCTGGTCGCCTCGTCCACGATCCTGCCGTCCGCGAGGAAGAGCACGCGGTCGGCGTGGGCGGCGGCGACCGGGTCGTGCGTGACCATGACGATGGTCCGCCCGTCCCGGTGCACCAGTTCCCGCATGAGCGCGAGGACCTGGCGCGCGGACCCGGTGTCGAGCGCGCCCGTGGGCTCGTCGCCGAACACGATCTCGGGTTCGGTGACCAACGCCCTGGCGAGCGCGACGCGTTGCCGCTGGCCGCCGGACATCTCGTGCGGCCGACGCCGCAGCAGGTCCTCCACGCCGACCCGGGACGCCAGGTCCCGCACCACCACCGGGTCGACCCTGCCCCCGGCCAGCCGGACGGGGACCTCGATGTTCTGGGCTGCGGTCAGGCCGGCGAGCAGGTTGTAGGACTGGAACACGAAGCCGACGCGGTCGCGCCGCAGCATCGCCCGCTGGGTCTCGTCCAAACCGGACACGGGAATTCGTCCGATGTGGACTGTCCCGTCGCTCACCTCGTCCAGTCCGGCGGCGCACTGCAACAGCGTGCTCTTGCCCGAACCGGACGGCCCCATGACCGCGACGAAACTCCCGCGCTCGACCCGCAGGTCGACGGAGTCCAGCGCGCGCACCCTGCCGGAGCCGCGCCCGTACTCTTTCGACACCCTGTCCATCCGCAGCGCCGGCACCACAGCCTCGTCCATACCCCGTCCCCGGCTCAGACCGTCAGCAGGACGTTGATGACCACGCCCACCACGAGGACGACCAGGAGGATCCAGGGCCACACGCGTCGTTCCTCGCGGGGTGCCCACTCCGTCGGTCCACCGGGTCGCCTGCGCTCCTTGCTCATCGTGACCTTCCTCGTCCGTGCCTGGTCCCGCGACCGCGGGCCTGACACGAGGCTAGGAACGGCGAGCGGTGAGCACAGTGGAGCGACGACGTGAATCCATGGTGGTGCCAGCGACACCATCCCGCGGGTTTCAGCTCCCCCGGTGTGCCTCGCGGAGATGGGCCAAGACGGCCCTGACCCTGCGGTGCCCCGGGCTGGAGGGCGGCAGGTCGAGCTTGGTGAACACGTTGCCGACGTGCTTGAGCACCGCGCGTTCGGTGAGGACGAGCCGTTCGGCGATCTCGGCGTTGTCCAGGCCCTCCGCCATGAGCGCGAGCACCTCGCGTTCCCTCGGCGTGAGCGCCGCGAGCGGGTCGGGGCGGCTCCTGGCCACGAGCTGGGAGACCACCTCGCCGTCGATGGCCGTGCCGCCCTCCGCCACGCGGCGCACCGAGCGCACGAACTCGGCGACGTCGCCCACCCGGTCCTTCAGCAGGTAGCCGACACCGCCGTGGCCGTCGGAGAGCAACTCGCGCGCGTACTCCTTCTCCACGTAGGACGAGAGCACGACGACCGGCAGGCCGGGGAACCGGCGGCGGGCCGCCGTGGCGATCCGCAACCCCTCGTCCCGGTGACCGGGAGGCAGCCGGATGTCGGTGACGACGACGTCCGGCGGGTCCTCCGCCAGGGCCGCCTCCAGCGCGTCGGCGTCGCCCACCGCTGAGACGACCTCGAACCCGCGCCCGCCCAGCAGGAGCGCCAGGCCCTCACGGAGCAACGGCTCGTCCTCCGCGATCACCACGCGCATGGCAGCTCCATCGTCAGCTCGGTCGGACCACCCACGGGACTGTGCACGGTGAAAGTACCGTCGAAGGCGCGCAGCCGGGTCCGGATGCCAGCCAACCCGGTGCCCGCCACCCCCTCCGCCAATGCTTTCTCCAGACCGCCGACCCCGTCGTCGTGGACCCGCACGGTGAGCAGGTCGGGCGAGCGACGAACCGTGATCCGGACGTGGGTCGCCCCGGAATGCCGGACCGCGTTCGTCAGTGCCTCCGTGGCCCCGAAGTACGCGGCGGACTCGACCGCCGCAGGCAACTCCCCAACGTCGTCGGCGTCGAGTTCGCACGGGACCGCGCAGTCCTCCGCCGCCGTCCGCAGCGCTCCGACCAGGCCACGGTCGGACAGGATCGGCGGGTAGATGCTGCGGACCACGGCGCGCAGTTCGGTCAGGGCGACCTGCGTCTGGGACCGGGCCTGCCGCGCGAACGCGCGGCCCGGGTGGTCGTCCGCCAACAGCTCGTCGAGCAGGCCGAGGTACATGCTGACGTTGACCAGCCGGGCCTGGAGGCCGTCGTGCAGGTCGCGCTCGATGCGCCGCAGCTCCGTGCCGTGCGCCTCCAGCACCTCGGCGCGGGTCCGGGACAGGTAGTCGACGCGTTCGGCGAGGTGGGCGGCCGGGTTCGGGGTGAGCACCCGCTCCCCCCACCGCGCGTAGAGGTGGGCGACCACCGGGGCGAAGGTCGCCAACGCGAGGTAGGCGAACCCGACGAAGGGGACGAGCAGGGCGCTGGACCAGCTCGTCACGGCGACACCGGGCAGGGGCGTGACCGGGTCGCTGGAGGGCATGGCCCACCACCAGAGGGGGACGGTGATCGCGTTCAGCGCGCCGAGCACGAGGTAGGCGGTCGCCATCCCGAGCACCAGTCCCCCGGTGGCGGTGATCGCGACCCAGCCGAGGTCCCGCCACGACGCCCCGTCGGTGACCAGCGCGCGGAACCTGGCCACCATGGAGGCGTCGGACGGGGCGCGGTACCGCTGTGAGACCAGTCGGCCGAGAACGCGCCCCAGCCGACGCCGTTCCCACCCGGTGAACCGCCGCACCAGCGCGGTGACGCCGACCAGGAGGGGAACGCCGACACCGACCAGGCACAACGCCATCGCCCCGAGCCAGACCACGAGCAGGAGCAGCGCCGCGACGCCCGACGCCAGGTTGACGAGCAGGACGCCTGCGGCTCTGGCGCTTCTCCGGAGCTGGTCGCTGAAGGATCTCGTGAGCACGAGGTCAGTCTGTGCCACGCGCCGCCCGGCTCTCGCGGGGAGCCGCATCCGAAGGTGTGACCGCCCACGCACGAGGAGGCCACCCAGACCTCGTTGATACGCACACAGGCCGTTACCCCGCCGGGCCCGGACCTGACGGGGTAACGACTGGACGGAAAAACCGAATCCCGAACAATCCCTCGTCTACACATTCCCCCCTTCTCTACGGGAATTCGATGGCCGGTCGGGGGCCGGGCCTACAAAGCCAACGGGCTGATCGGCGACCACAGGGCAGGGCCGGTCGCCACCACCAGCCGAGGAGCCAACCGATCCCCCGGCGGGGGCAGCGTCAACAGGGCGGCCACGACCTCACCCAGGTGGCCGTCGCGTTCCCACACGATCCCCGGCGGGTCCTCATCCGTCATCCGCAACCCGGTGACGTCAGTGGGCGACCGGACCCCGATCACGTCCCGCCACCCGCCCGGCCACTCCCGGAACCCGTCAACCTCCACCGGCCGACCATCCCGCACCAACGGCGGCAGGAACCGCCAGCCACCATTGCGCAACGTGATCAGGTGGGCGAGTTCGGGGAAGGCATCCACGGCGGCCTGGTCGGTGGCGTTCACCGCGGGTACTTCCCGGAGGCGAGCCGGGCCTGGCGCTCGGCCATGATCTTGCCGTAGTACCTGGCCAGCTCGACCGCGCGCGGGACGGGCAGGGTCACCCGGACCCGCCGCCGACGCAGGGGCGCCATCCGGCGGTTCCACGCGGCCCAGGACTCCGGAGTGGCCAGGTGCAGGACCGCGCAACGCTTCTTACTCACGGACAATCGCCTCCTGATATGTCCAGTGTGGAGTGGTGAATGAGACCGAAGGGTGTGTTGGTGGCGGCGGGACCGGGGTCAGGGATGGGAGGGGACCCGGTCCCGCCGCCGAGGCCCCGGTCCACCAGCGGGGCCTCATCCCGCGTCTCGCCCGCTACTGGGGCAGCCCATTAGGCGCACGGGACGCCAAAGGGGGGCTGAACGAACGAGACGCGGCCGCCTATCTCAAGCCGGCCAGAACCGTGGCCAGGAGGTAGCCGACATCGCTGGGCAGCAGGAGCACCGCGACCAGCAGCGCGATCAGATCCTCCAAAGATCGACCGTGGCGACCACTCGCGTCCGCATGAACCGCACCCGAAATGCGGTGACCGCTTCCTGGAGGGTTCTCTGCTCGATGTCGCCCCGTCTCTCGCCAGCATTGATCTCGGGCGCGTACATCGGGTGGCGTCGAAAGACGATGACGGCCATGGTGACCGCGAGCGCCAGCAGCACGGCGGCGCTGCCGATGGGGAGAAGAGTGAACACGGGTGCCCCCTGCGTGTCCAAAGTAGACGAAGCCTCAGCGACTGGCAGCGAAACGTGTAGACGTTTAGTGACGCAGGGAAGCTAACATCGAGCGCAGAGCAACATCTACACCTTGACCCCAAACATCTACACGTTCATCCGATCGGAGTAGGTAGAGGAGATGGCCGGCATGACCAAGCACCAGAAGATCGCGAATGAGCTTCGGGACGCGATCGCCAGCGGCGAGTACCCGGCGGGCGCGCTGTTGCCCGCGATTCCCGAGCTGATGGCGAGGTACGACGTCGCCCGAGACACGGTGCGGGACGCGATCGCGGCGCTCGCCAACGAGGGTCTTGTGCTCCCTCGAAGGGGTGTTGGCACGGTGGTCCGCGAGACGGCATCAGTGCAACTGGGCTACTCAGCCAGCCTGGCTGTCGCCCGGACGTGGCAGGAACAGGCGGGCGCCGGCCAGGACGAGGTCGTCCTCGCCGAATGGGAGACCGCGGACTCGGAGATCGCCGAACGCCTCGGCGTCGACCCTGGCAGCAGGGTGGTGCACCGGACGCGCCACTTCACGCAAGGCCTGGGCGTCGCGCAGATCGCGGACCAGTGGTTCCCCGAACACATCGTCGTCGCGGTCCGTGAGCGCGGCGCGGGAGACCTGGCGGACGCCACGCGTCGGCCGGACCGGGGCACGAGCCTGTTCCGACTCCTCGCCGACGCGGGTCACGCGCCCGTCGAGGCTGACGAGACGATCGGGACGCGCATGCCCGACCCCATGGAACGCGAGACCATGGAGCTTCCGCCAGGGGTTCCTGTCCTGGTGACGTACCGCATCACCACCGACGCGGCAGGGCGGCCAGTCGAGACCACCACGGCTGTGGGAGCTGGCGACCGCATGTCGGCGAGGTTCCGCCTGCCACTCAACTACTGAGTCCAGACCAACACCAACGACCCTGAGGCTGATGGCCTCCAGGGGAGGAAACGCATGCGCCCGTAGAAGGCGCAAAGCGTGCGGGCGCTCGTCAGGCCCAGGGCTCTCACGGAGCGACAGTTCGCTGAACTGCTCGCATGGATGCTGCTCGCGCTGGACCCGGCCAGCTCGACCGCGCGGGGGGACGGGCAGGGTCACCCGCACCCGCCGCCGACGCAGAGGCGCCATGCGACGGTTCCACGCGGCCCAGGACTCCGGATTGGCCAGGTACATGATGGTGCAACGCTTCTTGCTCATACGGATACCTCCCGCACATTGATCCACTCAGGACAGACAAGTGAATGGATGGCCCGTTGGATGGTGGCGGCGGGACCGGGGTCAGGGATGGGAGGGGACCCGGTCCCGCCGCCGAGGCCCCGGTCCACCAGCGGGGCCTCATCCCGCGTCTCGCCCGCTACTGGGGCAGCCCAGCCATCCGGGAGGATGTGGCAGGGCTGAACGAACGAGACGCGGCCGCCTATCTCAAGCCAGCCACAACCGTGGCCAGGAGGTAGCCGACATCGCTGGGCAGCAGGAGCACCGCGACCAGCAGCGCGATCACGGTTCGGGCGACACGGGCAACACGGACCCGAACCCGGATCGGGGGCCGGGCAGCACGAGAACGAAGCCGCCGTCGGCGGTGGGGACCAGCACGTCTCTGAGTTCGACCCCGCACACCTGGCATTCGGGGCGGACACACCGCGCCCAGTGCCCGAGCATCCAGAACGCAACCCCAAGCAGACCCACCGCGAGGCCAGTCACGAACAGACCCACCTCTGGGCTCCCCGCGTAGTGCGCCAGAGGATGTTCCTCGTCTCGCAAGGTGACGCCAGGGCACTGCTGGAAAGTTGAATCACCGCGACCTCCGGCACTGGCGAGGATGTTGTGTCCCGGCTACCAGCAGTCAGCCGTGGTAGCGGTCACCACGCTAGGGAGGTCTCGGTGATCAATTAGGGACAGACTGTCCCCTGGGACAGTCTGTCCCCATTCGATGGGGTGACAGGGTTACACGAGTACCTTCACGCGCTCGGCCAACGCGGACGCTTCCCGCCGCACGGCGTCCCTGCCGTTCCGGGCGAGGTCGGCGATCACCTCTCGCGCCGGCAAGGAGAACTGGACGGCTTCGCGCGAGTACCGCTCGGCCTGCACCAGTGGAAGCAGCGCTGTCGTGTCGCGGCGTTGGTGGTAGGCGCGGGCGACATTGATCAGGTGCTGGGCCTGCCAGACCCTTGAAGGAATGTCGTCCGGTTCGATCGCGTCAGCGTGCCGAAGTGCCTCGCTCACATCCCCGAGGCTCTGTGCCACCCAGCATCGGTGAACATCAACGTGGGATCGAGAGAACGGGTGCCGAGGGTGCACATATCCCGTGGGGAGTCGGGAAGCCACGCGGTCGGCCTCCTCCACCGCCAGCCATGCCGACGGGTCGCCCAGATGCCGGGCGGCGGTGCTGGCGATGGCGAGGTGCAGCGCACCTCGCATCCCCCAGACATCGTGGTCGCCGCTCTCAAGAACCGGATTGAGGGCTTCGACCGCCGTGTGCAGCACATCGAGCGCGCCTTCCGCCTGGCCACTCGCTCGGAGAGCGAACGCGTAGTACATCAAGGCGCTCGCCCGTGCGGTCGGATTGTCCGCGTCCTCGCCCATCTGGAGTCCGCGATCGACTGTCAGCCAGTACCAGTGCGTGGCTCCATCGACCCAGGCGAGGTATGCCTGTCCGAGGTGGTACACCTCGGACAGCACGAAGCGTGCTGTCCTGCGGTCCGCATCGCTGTCGGCCCCGGCCACCGCCATCCGGGCGCCCGTGATCAGGCTTGGCAGCGCGGAGGCGACGTCGGTTCGCATCGTGGGGCTGTTGTGCCAGGTCCGCCACGTCGAGTGGACCCGAGCCTTGAGGTGGTCGAGCGCGACAGGCTCGTCGTTTCGCGGGAGATAGGTGGTGAGGGCAAGGCCGACGGAGTCGGCGAGTGGGTGGCTGGGGCGGTCGGTGGTGACAACCGGGGTGGCCAGGTCGTCGCCGTAGATTTCCCGGAAGTCTCGGATTCCGAGCTGGCGGGCCAGCCGAGTGGCCATCTGGACGGTGAGTCCGCGCTCGCCGCGCTCGATCTTCTTCAACCAGTCCTCGGACTTGCCGAGAAGACCAGCGAGTGCGGCGCGGCTCTTTCCCGCGCGCTCACGCAGCTTCCGAACTCGGGTACCGATGGTGGCATCGGAGCCGGGCATTGCGCCTCCCGCGTGCTTGCCGTGTCGTCTCCGTAGCCGAGAGTAGCGCTACTGCGACACTCAACTACTTTCCCAGGGTTCGGAGAGTGCGCTCCCCATGTCGAGGGGTTGGCCGGTGCGGCCCCGTCGGAAAGTGGTGATCTCCCACCCAGCCGCCGTGGCTGCCTCCACGACGGCGCGACCGTAGAACCAGGAGCCGCCGAGAACCAACAGGCGCATGGCGTGATCCTCGCGGTGGTCGCATGAACGGCTCAAGTCCTCCAGGACGCCGTTGCCGAAAGACTCACCCCCGCGTACCCCGGTTCCCACCACCCTGGCGGACCTCTTCTCGTTGACCTACAACCATCGTTTGCGGCGACCGTCGACGCGGTCTCCAACCTTGGGAGGGCGGACGTGGACCGTAGGAAGTTCCTCACATCGGCACCTTTCGCGGCGCTCGCGGCGGTTGGCCCGTCCCGGGACTGGCTGCTCAACACCCTGGAGCAGATGCCCGAACCCGGCCGGCGGGTGCGGCTGGAAGACGTGACCGCCGTGAGGAACATGTTCAGCACGTTTCAGGAGATGGACATCTTCCAGGGCGGCGGGTCCGGGCGCATGGCGCTGGCGGCCTACATGAACGAGCATGTCTATCCCCTCCTGCGCCGCACCTACACACAGGAGGTCCACCGGGCGTTGTGCGCCGCGGCGGCGGAACAGACGTATCTCCTCGGGTGGATGGCGTTCGACAACGGCGAGCACGGCACCGCGCAGCGGTACCTGATCCAGGCCCTCCGGCTGGCGGAAGAGTCCCAGGACCCGGCGCTGGGCGCGCACGTGCTCGCCGGGATGGCGGACCAGGCAACCCTGCTGGGGTCTCCGCAGGAAGGCCGGAGGCTCGCCCAGGCGGGTCGACAGGGCCTCTCCCGGGTGAACTCGCCCGCGTGCCTGGCGGACCTGTGGACGTTGGAGGCGCGAGCGCTGGCGGTGATGGGCGACAAGGCCGGGACAGCGCATGCGATCAACGAGGCCGAGCGCGCGTTCGCGCGGGTCGAACCCGGCCGCGAGCCCGAATGGGCGCGGTTCATCGACCCCGCGTACCTCTGCGGAGAGTGGGCGAACGCGTTCCGGGACCTGGGGCAGCCGGAGTTGGCGGAACCGCACGCCCGGCGGTCGATCGCCCATGCTCGCCAGCAGAACCGTGCTCGCCGAGGCGCGCTCTCGTATGCGGCGTTGTCGGTGACCCATCTGCAACGACGGGATCTGGACGCGGCGCACGCCGCAGGGGTACGCACCCTCGATCTCGCCCGCAGGGTCAAGTCGTCGCGTTCGGTGGAGGCCGTCCGCGACGTTCAGCGCCGCATGCTGTCCTATGGTCCGCACCCGCTCGTGGCGGACTTCAACGAGCGCGCACGCGTCCTGCTCGCGGCGTGAAGAAGCCCCAAACAGGCGGGTGGGGCACCTCGGAGAGGTACCCCACCCGCTGTTGTGGCCCTGTTGTGGCCCTGTTGTGGCGCTGTTGTGGCCCGGATATGGGGACCCGGCTCTGCGCCTACCGGTGAGGGTTGGCGGTGGCGACCTCGTCGGCGAACAGACAGCGGGCGGTGTGGCCGTCGCCGAGGTCGAAGGGCGGCGGCACCTGCTGCGCGCACTCGGGCCGCGCCATCCAGCACCGGGTGTGGAAGGAACAGCCGCTCGGCGGGTTGATCGGCGACGGCGGGTCGCCCTCCAACAGGATGCGGCCGACGGCCGGGCGGTCGAAGTCCGGGCGGGGCGCCGCCGAGAGCAGCGCGCGGGTGTAGGGGTGCGACGGTCGGTCGTAGACCGCGTCGCAGGGACCCTCCTCGACGATCCGACCCAGGTACATGGTGATCACGCGGTCGGAGAAGTGCCGCACCACGTCCAGGTCGTGCGCGATGAACACGATGGTCAGCCCGAGTTCCCGCCGCAGCTCGGTGAGCAGGTTGATCACCTGCGCCCTGACCGAGACGTCGAGCGCCGACACCGGCTCGTCGCAGACCAGGATCTCCGGGTTGAGCGCGATCCCCCTGGCGATGCCGATCCGCTGCCGCTGCCCGCCGGAGAACTCGTGCGGGTAGCGGTCGAGGTGGTCGGGGTCGAGCCCGACCATGTCCAGCAGCTCCCGCACCCGGTCCCGAATCCGGTGCTTGGGCACGAGATCCCGGTGGATGCGGAAGGGCTCGCCGACGATGTTGGCCACCGTCTTGCGCGGGTCCAGCGAGGCGTACGGGTCCTGGAACAGCAACTGGATGTTGCGCCGCATGGTGTTCCAGTCGGCGCCGCGCACCGCGTTGATGTCCTTGCCCCGGTAACGGATCTCGCCCGAGGTCGGCTTTTCCAGCGCGACCAGCAGCTTGGCCAATGTGGACTTCCCGCAGCCCGACTCGCCGACCACGCCGAGGGCCTCACCCCGGTACAGCGTCAGGTCGATCCCGTCCACGGCGCGCACGACGTCCTTCTGCCACGGCCGCCCCGGTCGCCGCTTCTGGTAGTGCCTGGTGACGTCGCGCACCTCCAGCACGGCCTCGCTCATCGTTCGCCCACCTTCGTCCAGAAGTGACACGCGCTCTCCCGACCGTCCTTGACCGGCAGGAGCGGGGGCTCGTCGGTCCGGCACCGGGGCTGGGCCAACGGGCACCGCGGATGGAACTGGCACCCGCCGGGCCGGGCGGTCAGGCTGGGCGGCATGCCGGGAATGGCCGGCAACGCGCTGCCCCTGGGCAGATCGCGCGGGATCGAGGCCACGAGCCCGTGGCTGTAGGGGTGCACCGGGTCGAGGAACAGGTCCCTGACGCGGCTGCGCTCCACGATCCGCCCGGCATACATCACCACCGCGTTGGTGGCCACCTGCGCGGCCACCCCGAGGTCGTGGGTGATCAGGATCAGGCCCATGTCGCGTTCCCGCTGCTGCTCGGCGAGCAGGTCGAGGATCTGGGCCTGCACCGTGACGTCCAGCGCCGTGGTCGGCTCGTCCGCGATGACCACCTTGGGGTCCAGCGCCAACGCCATCGCGATCACGATGCGCTGCCGCATGCCCCCGGAGAACTGGTGCGGGTAGTCGTGCGCCCTGCTGGCGGCGGCCGGGATGCGCACCCTGTCCATCATCTCGACCGCGCGCCGCCACGCCTCGCTCCGGCCCATCCCCCGGTGGATGCGGTACAGCTCGGCGATCTGCCGGGCCACCGGCTGCACCGGGTTCAACGCGGACAGCGAGTCCTGGAACACCAACGCGATCTCGGAGCCGCGCGCGGCCCTCCGCTGCGCGGCCGGCAGGGTGAGCAGGTCCCTGCCCTCCAGCAGCACCGAGCCGCCCACGATCTCGGCCGGTGGGCTGTCCAGGATGCCCATGATCGCCTGGGCGGTGACGCTCTTGCCGGAGCCGGACTCGCCCAGCACGGCCAGGGTCTCCCCCGCCGCGACCGAGAAGCTGACGCCGTCCACCGCGTGCACCCTGCCGGCCCGCGTGTGGAAGTCCACCCGCAGGTCGGTCACCTCCAGCAGCGCCGACGACGACGGAGGAGAAGCAGGAGAAGCGGTGTCCACTGTGGACTTGGCACGGTTCGCGAGGTTCACCGGGTCACCGCTCCTTCGGGTCGAGCGCGTCGCGGAGGCTGTCGCCGAGCACGACGAAGGCCAGCACCGCCAACGACAGGAAGATCGACGGGAAGATCACCAGGTGCGGGTGGGCCTGCCACTGGGAGTGCGCCGCCGAGAGCTGGAGGCCCCAGGAGATCGCCGGCGGCTGGAGCCCGACGCCGAGGAAGGTCAGCGCCGCCTCCGCGGCGATCACCGCGCCGACCTCCAGCGTCTTCAGCACGATCAGCGGCGTCAGCGAGTTCGGCATGACGTGGCTGAGCAGCACCCGCGTGTGCCCCGACCCGAGCACGCGCGCGGCCTGCACGTACTCCAGGTTGCGCACCTTGAGCACCGAGCCGCGCATGTACCGCATCCCGCCCGGCCAGCCGAGCACGATCAGCACCAGCGACACCGACAGCACGTCGCGCTGCGGGAACATGTTCAGGACCACGATCGCGGCCACGATGAACGGCAACCCGAACATGATGTCGGCCGTCCGGGAGACCACCCCGTCGACCAGGCCGCCGAAGTAGCCGGCGAGCCCGCCGAACACCGCCGCCAGCACGAAGGTCGCCACCGTCACCAGCAGACCGATGCTGATCGACGACCGGGTGCCGTAGATGATGTTCGCCAGGTAGTCGCAGCCCTGGAGGTCGTAGCCGAAGGGGTGGCCGGACGAGGGCCCCACCCCGCTGAAGGCCAACGAGCACGCCCTCGGGTCCACGCTGGTGAACAGCCCGGGGAACGCCGCCATCGCCAGGTACAGCAGGGTGATCAGGGCCGAGACCACGAACAGGGGCTTGCGCAGCAGACCGCGCAGGCCGTCGCGCCGCCGCGCCGGGGCGGCCGCCGGGGTAGCCAGAACCGTCTCAGACACGCCGCACCCTCGGGTCGATCAGGCCGTAGCAGAGGTCGACGACCAGGTTCACCAGCAGGTACACCAGGATGATGAAGGTGGCGACGCCGACCACCACCGAACCCTCCTGGGTCTGGATCGCCTGCACCATCAGACCGCCCACTCCGGGCAGGTTGAACACGGACTCCACGATCACCGCGCCGCCGAGCAGGGTGGCCAGGCTCAGACCGAGGTAGGTCACGACCGGGATCATCGAGTTGCGCATCGCGTGCCCCCACACCACGCGCGCCGGCGCGGCGCCCTTGGCCCGTGCGGTCCGGATGAAGTCCGACCGCAGCACCTCCACCAGGCTGGACCGGGTGAGGCGGGCCAGCGGGGCCGCCGTCTCCAGCGCGATCACCAGCGCCGGCAGCAGGAAGCTCATGGGCCAGCCGTCGGCGATGCCCGCGATCGGGAACAACTGGAGGTTGACCCCGAACACGAGCTGCGCGATGAAGGCGAACACGAACCCGGGCAGGGCGATGAACAACACCGTGAAGCCCAGCGCCAGGTGGTCACCGAGCCGGCCGCGGCGCAGCGCCCCGTAGACGCCGACGCCGATGCCGATCACGATCTTCATGACCCAGGCGGTCAACGCGAGGTTGAACGTGACGGGCCATCGCTCCGCGATCAGCTCGCTGACCGGCCGGCCGTGGAAGTCGGTGCCCAGGTCGCCGTGCGCCAGGCCGGTCATGTAGTACCAGTACTGCGTCCACAGCGACTCGTCGAGGTGGTACTGCTGGCGCAGCGCGGCGACGGTCGAGGGACTCAGCGGCCGGTTCCCGGCCATCGCGGCGATCGGGTCGCCCGGCAGGGCGTGCACCAGCGCGAAGATCAGGAAGGTGACCCCGATCAGCACCGGCACCATCGCCGCGAGCCGGCGCAGGACGTAACCCAGCATGCGTCTGTCCCGCCGTCCCCGTCACTTGCCCTGACAGGTCAGGGCCGACCTGTAGTACTGCACGTCGCCGTAGACGTTGCCCACCTTCACGCACTCGCTGTGCGCCACGAACGCCTTGGGGAAGAACAGCGGCACCGAGGGCATGTCGGCCAGCAGGGCGTCCTCCGCCTGGCCCCACAGCCTCGCGGCGGTGGCCTTGTCCTGCGCGGACAGCGCCTGGCGCATCAGCTCGTTGGCGGCGGGGTTGTCGTAGCGGGTGTACTCGTTGCCGTCGCCGCCCTGCCGGAACATCGACAGGAACTGGTCGGCGCTCGGGTAGGCCAGGCCCCACAGGTTGATCACGGGACCGGTCAGGGCGTTGCTCTGGTACGCCGACTGCAACTCCGGGCCACGCACCGGCTTGAGCTGGACCTCCACCCCGAGGTCCTGGCGCACCGAGTTCGCCACGGCCTGCGCCACCTGCTCCAGGTACTGGGTGGACGCGCCCACGGAGTACCAGAGCACGACGGGCTTGCGGAACCCGCCGGCCTGCGCGGCCAGCTCCTTGGCCTTGGCGACGTCGCGGACGCAGGCGGCGCAGGACTTGTCGCGGTAGCCGTTGGCCACGTTGCTCAGCATGGAGTAGGCCGGGGCCGCGCCGCCCTGGAGGAGCGCGTTGGCCAGGCCCTCACGGTCGATCACCATCGACAGCGCCTGCCGCAGCCTCGGGTCCCGGAGCTCCTCGACGTACTGCGGGACGAGCATCTGCACGATGAGGGTCTGCTGCTCGACCTCGGTGGTGCGCTTGTCGCCCAGCGACTGCCTGGCGTCCTTGATGAGGTTGGTGGGCAGGTTGCGCAGCACGTCGAGCTGGCCGGCCTGCACGTCGCGGTAGGCGGTGTCCGGCGACTGGTACACCTTGAACACGATCTGCTTGGCGTCGGGCTTCTGGCCGGGGTAGTCCTCCCAGCGCTCCACGACGACCTGCTGGTTGTGGTCCCACTTCACGAACTTGTACGGACCGTTGCCGACCGGGGCGTTGTCGTAGGCCTTCGGGTCGGCCAGTCCGCTCTTGGGCATCGGGCAGGTGCCCAGTGTGGACAGGACCATCGGGAAGTCCGCGTTGGGCGTCTTCAGGGTCACCTGGAGCGTGTGGTCGTCCACGACCTTCACGCCGCTAAGCTCCTTGACGGCCGGCGTCCCGGTCGTGTTCATCTCGTCGTAGCCGGCGACCGGGCTGAAGGTCGTGTTGCCGAGCCAGCCGTTGGGGCCGTAGGCGGTGGCGTTCCACGCGTCGGCGAAGGAGTGGGCGGTGACGTCCTCGCCGTTGTGGAACTTCCGCCCCTCCCTGATCTTGATCGTGTAGTGCTGGGCGTCCGGGCTGTCCACACTGGTCGCCGCGCGCATCTCCACCGCGCCGGTGGACGGGTTCAGGCCGGTCAGCGGTTCGCACAGCGCCATGGCGACCTGGCTGCCGGTGTTCTGCTGGGGCGCGAGGTGCGTGGGGTCGGCCCCGTTGTCCACCCGCAGCACACCCGAGCTGCCACCGGTCTGGGTGTTCATGGAGCACGCCGCGGTGCCGACCAGCAGACCGACGGCCGCGCCCACCGCCGCCATGCGCTTCCTGTATGTCATCTCGTTCTCCTCGTGCGAACGAATCCCCTGCCGCGGTCCGCTTCCCACGCCCCAGCCGCCGGGTGGGGCGTGCGCCGCGAGCGGGATCCGGGCCAGCACAGCCAACTTCCGCTCAGTCGTGCCCAGGTATGGCACAGGAGCCGGGCTTCCCGCGGTGCGCGGGCCGGCCCGGCGTCCGGTGCGTCGATGCGGTGTCCGAAGTGGACACCCGGTGGACGGTTCAGCCCCTGCGCTGACCACCGTCGAAGTAGGACACCAGGTCCGCGTCCAGCACGGGGACGTCGACCGGGGCGCCGCCCGACCGCAGCGACTCGGTGGCCGCGCAGCCGGTGGCCACGGCCTCCCTGGCCGCGACCGGGGAGGTCAGGGTGCGGCCGCCGTCCCTGACGAACCGCAGGAACTCGGCCACGATGCGGGGGTCGGCCCCGCCGTGGCCGCCCTGGGCCTCGCCCACCGCCACGGTCCGGTCGGCCTGCGCCGCGTAGCCGCGGTGCCGGCGGTTCCACACCTCGACCCGCGCGCCGGTGCCGTCGCCGAAGTTCTCCAGCCGGCCCTCCGTCCCGATGACGGTGTAGTTCCGCCAGTAGTCGGGCGTGTAGTGGCACTGCTGGTAGGTGGCGAAGACGCCGTTGTCCAGCGCCATGGTGACCATGCTCAGGTCCTCGACGTCGATCACCGGGTTCAGTCCGGTCTGCGCCGTCGGCGGCCAGTTGCGCTCGTAGCGGTCCCAGTCGTGGCCGTCGAGGTAGCCCGACCCGTCGTGCCGGTCGGAGATCCCACCATAGACGGTGAGCCCGCCCATGGCGTTGACCCGCCGCGTGTACCCGCCGGCCAGCCAGTGGATCACGTCGATGTCGTGCGCGCCCTTCTGGAGCAGCAGGCCGGTGCTCCTGCTGCGCTCGGCGTGCCAGTCCTTGAAGTAGAAGTCGCCGCCGTGGCCGACGAAGTGCCGACACCACACGGCCTTGACCTCACCGATCTCCCCGGCCACGACCAGCTCGCGCATGGTCTGGATGACGGGCATGTGCCGCATGTTGTGCCCGACGTAGAGCTTGGCCCCGCTAGCGTGGGCCTCGGCGAGGATGCGGTCACCGCCCTCGGTCGTGATCGCCAGCGGCTTCTCCAGGTACACCGCGACACCCGCGCGGAGCGCGGCGAGCGCGTGCTCCTCGTGGAGGTGGTCGGGGCTGAGCACGAACACGGCGTCGAGGTCGGCCGCCAGGAGCTCGTCGAGGGTGGTGGCGAGGACGGTGTCGGCGCCGTACCGCTCCGCGGCGGCGGCCAGCCGCTCCCGCCTCGGGTCGCACACCGCGACGACCGCCGAGCCCGCGCCCGGCTGGTGGGCGTGGTCGACGAGCGACGCCCGCAGTCCGTAGCCGATGATCCCGATCCGCAGGTCCACCTTGCCGCCGCCTCCCCAATATGAGCGCTGATGCTTCAAACCGCCGCGTTGTGCGCAGATTCAAGCATCTGCCGTCGCCCAGGGGAAGAGTTGATCCTGAGCCGAGATCCGGGACGGGCAGCGTGGCTACCAGCGGCGAACGCCGCCCTCCCGCTCGCCTCCCGGCCGGCTCCACCGCCTGTCACCTGCGCGGACTCTGCTCGTTCGCGCAGTCGTCGACCGTGCCGGCACACGGGAGGGAGGCGCTTCGGAATGGATTCCGGGACGTGCGAACTGGTTCGCGGAAGGTCACGACCAGGCTCAGGTTCGGTCACGGAGGCGTCCCACGCGTGCACGCGCGGCGTTCACAACGCGCGACGCGACCAGAAGCGACGAAGCCCGGAGACGGGGCGAGCACGGCTCGCCGAGCGCGTCTCCGGGCGGGCGTCAGGGACTTCCGCTCGTTGTCGAGGAGTTACTGGACGTGCACGACAAGTAGGCAACGCACGGGAAGAGGCATCTCCGGTAGCCCCGGTGTCATCGCATCTTTGGTGCCCTGTCGGACGACCGTTCGTTCAGAGACGAGCGTTCGTTCAGAGACGAGCGTTCGCTCAGAACTCGAAGCGGAACACCCGCATCCAGTCACGCATCCCCGGGAGACGACCCAACAACCCGTGCGCGATGCGATAGGACCGCACCGGGATCCTCGGGAACTGCCGTAGGACGGACACCGCCTCGCGGTACCGCAGCCGCGGGTTCCAGCGCTCGACCTCGCGGCCGTCCCCGATCGCCGACTGGAACGACGGGTAGCCCCTCGGCGCCACCTTCGTCATCCTGACCCACGCCGGGGACGCCGCGTCGAACACCACCTCGCCGGACGGGAAGCGGTCGGTGATCCGCCGGAGCAGCCGGCGGACCTCCTCCTCGGGCAGGTACATGAGCAGGCCCTCGGCGATGACCAGGACGGGCCGGTCCGTGGGCACCTGGTCCCACCACTCCGACTCCGTGACCGACGCGGCGATGGTGCGGTACCGCTCGGACTCCGGGAAGAGCCGCCGGTGCAGCTCGATCACGTCCGCGTGGTCCACGTCGAACCACCGCACCTGCTCGGGGACGTCGAGCCGGAGGGCCCGGCTGTCCAGCCCGCAGCCGAGTTGGAGCACGGTCGCGTCCGGGTGGCGGCGGAGGAAGTCGCGGGACCACTCGTCGAGCTGCCGGGCGCGCAACGCCACCACATACCGGCTGCCCGCCGCGAACCTCAGCTTCCGGAAGTCGTAGTCGATCCGGGACAGCAGCTCGTCGGCCCACCTGTCCCCCAGGACCGAGTCCTTCGTGCGACTCTCGGTCGCCCGCAGGTACAGGGTCACGAGCATCGTGGACTGCACGCCGGTGAAGTCGACCTTCTCCGTCATCACTGGCTCCCCTTGGTGGTCCGGAACTCCGCCCAGCGGCGCACGAACTCGCTGCCGGCCTCCCGCTGGGTGAACTCACAGAAGTCGCGGAACTCGGCCAGCCGCTCACGCGGCCCCGCCCGGTCCTCGTCGACGACCGACAGCCCGAACGCGGCCACCTCGGCGCCGGCGCCCACCCGCGTGAAGTGGAGCCGGACGAGCCGGGACAGGCCGCCGGGCACGATCCGGTAGTGGTGCTCGCGGCCGGCGACCGGGACCCGCTCGACCAGGCCGCCCTCGCTCATCGGCCGGATGGTGGTGCTGACCGACGCCTTGCTCACCGAGAGCGTCCTCGCCAACGCGGTCAGGGACTGGTCGGGCGGGTCGCAGATCATCAGCCAGCCGTAGATCCGCCCCATCGTCCTGGGGGCGCCCAGCGACTCGAAGAACAACCCGACGCGGTCGACGAACTCGGCCTCGCCGTCGCTCATCATGATCGACTCCCGGAGGACGACCGTTCAGTGGGTTCTGAACGAACGGTACGCCCCTGTCGACACCGGTCACACCGCCGAGAGGTCTCAGTCGAGGCCACCTGTTCGGCGGCGACCCATTCGGCGCACACCCCCCTTGAGCAGCGCAAACGGGAGGAACCCGCCGTGCGGCGCTGGTTCGCGCGCACGGCGGGTCCTTTCCCCCCGCAACTCCGGGCGGTCACCAGTACGTCACTGGCGCACCCGGAGCAGGCCTTGTGTGGTTGTTCGGGGCCTCACGACCACGCGCCGGTGGCGGCGACCCGGGCGACGTAGGCCTCGAAGGTCGCCGGCTCCCGCCCGAGAACGCTCCGCACGCCGTCGACGGGCTCGGAGGTGACGCCGGTCTGGTGCAGGGCGAACATCGCGCACAGCGCGGTGGCCCCCGCCTCCGGCACGCCTGCGGCCAGCAGCTCCGCGCGGTACTCCGGCAACGTCAGCGACTCGAACCGGATCACCCGCCCGGTCGCCGCGGCGACCTGGTCGACGACCTCGCCGAAGGTCAGGCCCCTCGGTCCGGACAGCTCGTAGGTCCGCCCGGCGTGCCCGTCGGCGGTCAGCAGGGTCGCCGCGACCTCGGCCACGTCCTCGACGTCCACGAACGGCTCGGGGACCTCACCGATCGGCAGGGCGAGCCGGCCCTCCCGCAACGGCGCGTGCCACAGGTCCTCGTCGAAGTTCTGGTCGAAGTTGTTGGGCCGGATGATCGTCCACTCCACGCCCGAGGCGCGGACCGCCCGCTCGGCCTCGATCATGCCCTCGCCGAACCCCGGCCCGATGTGGTCGATCCCGCGCCCGGACAGGACGACGAACCTGCCGACGCCCGCCGTCACGGCCTCGTCCACGAAGTCGCGCACGGGAGCGGGGTCGTCCGGTGCGACCAGGTAGACGGCGGAGACGCCGTTCAGGGCGGCCGACCAGGAGGCCCGGTCGGCCCAGTCGAAGCGCACCTCCCCGGAGCGGGAGGCCGCCCGCACCGTCTCGCCCGCCGCGCGCAGTCGCCGCACCACGCGGCGCCCGGTCTTGCCCGTCGCGCCCAGGACGAGGAATTCGTGTCCACGTGTCGTCACGACCCGAGTCAACCCACCACGGGACCATTCCTCCATGTGCCAGCGTCCGGCGTCCATCACCGATCGTCCGGGGACATAGGCTGGTGGCATGGAGCCGTTCGACGATCTCCTGCGGGGTCTGCGCGCCGAGGGCGCCCTCTTCGGCCGGTCCGTGCTGTCTCCCCCGTGGGCGCTGCGGTTCGTCGACGGGGCGTCACTGACGCTGTGCGTTCCGTTGCGGGGACAGGGATGGATCGTGCGGGACGACGGCACGCCGCCCCGACTGGTCCAGGAGGGCGAGGCGGCGATCGTGCGCGGCCCCGAGCCCTTCGTGTTCGCCGACGAGCCCCGCTCGGCGACGCGGCGGGAGCTGTGCCGCGACGTCCACAGTGGAGGAATGGACCCCAGGGTGGCCGGTGAGGAACTGGGCAGCCCGACGATCTTCATGGTGGGCGCGTACCAGGTACGGCGCGAGAGGCCGCGCCGGTTGCTGCGCGTACTCCCGCCCGTCGTGGTCGTGCCGGACGAGCAGGACTGCTCCGCGATGCGGGCCTACCTGGAGGCGCAACTCACCAACGGTCGCCCCGGCCGGCAGATCGTGCTGGACCGACTGTTGGACTGGCTGCTGGTGTGCACGTTGCGGGACTGGTTCGACTCGGCGGACGCGGAGCCGCCCACGTGGTACCGGGCGTTGGGCGACGACGTCGTGGGTCCGGCGCTGCGCGCCATGCACGCCGCTCCCGACCGGCCGTGGTCGCTGGCGGACCTGGCCGCCGAGGCGGCGGTCTCCCGCACGACGCTGGCGAAGCGGTTCACCGAGCTGGTCGGCGAGCCCCCGCTGACCTACCTGACCGAGTGGCGGATGACGCTGGCCGCCGACCTGCTGGCCGAGTCCACCGCCACCGTCGGTGAGGTCGCCCGCCGCGTGGGCTACGCGGACGCCTTCAGCTTCAGCGCCGCGTTCAAGCGCGTGCGGGGACTGAGCCCGAGCGAGTACCGGGCCGGTTCCCGCTTCGCCGAGGCGGACGCCGCACGGCGGAACGGCACGTCCCCCCAGAGCGAAGCCGACGCGGGACGCCCCCTCTGCAAGGCCACCTGACCACGCGCCTTGCCGGCATGGGCACACCCGAGCTGCCCCAACTGTCCGGCGGCAGGTTGGCTGAGCCTTGCTCAGCCATACGATGGGGATCATGGCTCGGGTCAAGATCCATCCCATTCAACAGACATTCACTCTTTCGGGTGACAACGTGAAAGTCAAGCAGACCTGTGACTTCTGCGGGGCCGAGGAGCGGTGGACCTCCCCCGTTCAGCCCGCCATCACGGGCACGGCCCTGAGGCGGACTGTTCACCTCGTTCATCTTGTGAAGCACCACCGTCAGGAAGTCCAAGCCACCTTCTCGGCGAAGGAACGCGCCAACGAGATCTGGGTGGACGCGGATGGGGAAGTAGAACGATGAGTTCGACCGGGACTTGGACCACTGATCGCAGGGTGACGACACCGTGGAGAACACATTCGACACCGATGACTCGTCGAACTGACCGCTTACCTACCTGTTGAGTGGGGGGCGGGAAGACTCGAACGTCTCCCGCCCCAACTCCCTTCACCTTCACGCGGAACAACATCGTCCACAGTGGATTTTGCGAGGATTCCTCTCCCGCAAGCGTTGTCCTCAGTGGACAGAGAAAGGCACACGCGCCGGAGGACCCGCCCGCCGGAGGGCTGGCGGGCGGGTCCTCGCGTGGCGTCACGAGACCGTCACTTGATCTTGTCGTACTTCCTCGGCGTGTAGCCGTTGTTCTTCAGCCAGGAGACGGAGACCTTCTCGTGGTCCATGTCCGTCTTCGTGCTGCCCTGCTCGTAGATCCACATCACGGTCTTCTTGCTGTCGGCCCACTTCTCGAACAGCTTGACGTGACCGTTGGACAGCACGATGTCGCCCGGCTTCAGGTCGCCCCAGCCGATCTTCTTGGACACCTCGTCCAGCGTGTACGTGGTGCGGCTGGTCTTCAGCTTCCACGCCATGGAGACGTAGCCGGAGCAGTCCGTCCGGTACTTCTTGCCCTTGTTGATGTCCCAGGCGGAGGCGTTCTGGTTGTACGGGACCTTCCTGTCCCACCAGTCCTTGGCCCGCTTCATGACCTCGTTCCTGGTGATGGTGCCGCCGTAGCTGGCGTCGGCGGCCGTGATGTCCTCCGGCTCCTGGACGCCCTCCGGCGACTCGTCCACCACCGAGGGGTTGGGGGCGGCGGCTTCCGCCGGCGCGGCGGTCGCCGTTCCCGTCAGGCCCGACAGCAACCCCAGAACCAGTGCCGACGCCGGCAGCACCGCCGTCACGACCTTGCGAGTGCCCATCGTGGATCTCCTTCCGAACGCCGAGCTGGTGCTCGGCACACCGGGGAATCCTGAGCGGGCAGGCCTAAGCGACGGTAAAGATCGTTTTAACCACCGGGGACCGCCGGTCGGCGGCGCGGCTCAGACCCCGCGTCGCATCGCCCTGGTGCCCAGCCACAGCCCCACCACCGCGATCGCCAGGGCGGCGACCCCGCCGTACAGCACCGAGATCTCCCCGAACCTGCCCGCGAACAAGGCCCGCTCGGCGTCGACGATGTGCGAGACGGGGTTGAAGGCGGCGATGACCCGGAGCCACGCCGGGCCGTACTCGACCGGCAGCATCATGCCCGACAACAACATCAGCGGGTACAGCACCATCTGGGTCAGGGTCCAGAACAACTGGCCGCTGGGCTGCGACCTGATCGCGAGCAGGAAGGACAGGGCGCCCAGCCCTGTCCCGAACACCACCAGCACCACCAGCCCGGCCAACGCGCCCGCGAGGTGCGGCCGGAACCCCAGCGGCACCGCGAGAACGATGATCAGCACCGCCTGCGCCAGCAGGATCACGAACTCCTTGAGGGTGCGGCCGACCAGCATCGCGGTGCGGTTCAACGGCGTGACCAGCATCCGCTCCATCGAGCCGCCCAACAGCTCGACCAGCAGCGAGTAGCCCGCCATCATCGGACCGCTCAGGCACATCATCACCAGGATGCCGGGGACGAACCACTGCCACGCCGGGCCTCCGTCGCCCAGGCCGGGCGTCCCGGACAGGATCGACCCGAAGAGGAAGAGGAACAGCAACGGCTGACCCATGGCGAAGATGAGGCTGAGCGGCTCACGCAGGACCGGCGCGAACTCGCGCGAGAACACCGTGCGGACGTCGCGGAACATGGACATCTCCTTGCCGTATGGGCGGATCAGGCGGCCTGCTCGTCACGGAGGCTGCGGCCGGTGAGCGCGAGGAACACGTCGTCCAATGTGGGCTGGCTGACGTCCGCCGACACCGCGCTGACGCCCGCCGCCTCCAGCGTCCGCAGGTACTCCGGAAGCACCCGCGTCGCGGGCGAGACCCGCAGGCGCACTGTCGTCCCGTCGACCTCGACCTCCCCGGAGAACCGCTCCGCGACACCACGGGCGACGGCGGCGTCGGCCTCGGTGGACGTGGTGACCGTGATGTGGTCGCCGGTCAGCTCGCTCTTCAGCCGCTCGGCGGTGCCGTCCGCGATGACGCGGCCGTGGTCGACGACGACCACACGCTCGGCCATCCGGTCGGCCTCCTCCAGGTAGTGGGTGGTCAGCACGAGCGTCATCCCCAGCTCCCGACGCAGCCGCAGGATGTGCTCCCAGATGTTGGCCCGGCTCTGCGGATCGAGCCCGGTGGACGGCTCGTCGAGGAACAGCAGGGCCGGCCGGTGCACCAGCCCCATCGCGATGTCGACGCGGCGCCGCTGACCACCCGACAGCGTCCCGGGCTTGCGCAGGGCGAACTGGTCGAGTTCCAACTGCCCCAGCACCTCGTCGGCCCGCTCGCGCGCCGCCGCCACGCCCATGCCGTAGGCGCGGCCCTGCGTGACCAGCTCGTCGCGGACGCGGAAGTTCTCGCCGGCGCTGTTCCGCTGTCCCACGTAGCCGATGCGGGCACGCACCCCCGACGGGTCGGTCCGGATGTCGCAGCCGGCCACGGTCGCGCTGCCCGACGTCGGCGGCAGCAGGGTCGTCAGCATCCGCAGGAGCGTGGTCTTGCCCGCGCCGTTCGGCCCGAGCAGGGCGACCAGCTCCCCCGGCTCGATGTGGAGGTCGATCCCCGCGACCGCCGGCACGGTCTGTCCGCCCATCCGGAAGTGCCGGGTGAGCCCCCTCGTGTCGATCATTCTCGTCCTTCCGCTCGCCGATCGAAGGGCGAGACTACCGGAATGGAACGTCAAAGTTCCATCTTGGGTCTGTGGCGTTCCTTGGCTAGGTTGTGGCCGTGAGTGGAGCCCGCAGCCGAACCCGGCGCGCCATCCTGAGCGCCGCCGCCTCGGTCCTCGCGCGCGACCGCACCGCGACGCTGCCCGCGATCGCGGAGGCCGCCAACGTCGGGCGAACCACGCTCCACCGCTACTTCCCCGACCGCGAGGCGCTGATCAGGGAGACCATCAAGGACTCAGCCGAGGTCGTGAGCAGGTCCGTCCAGGACGCCGCCCCGCACGAGGGGCCGCCGCTGGAGGCGTTCCGCCGGGTGATCACCGCCTTCGTCGACGTTGGCGACCGACTGATGTTCCTGTTCGGCGACCCGCGCCTGCTGGAGTCGCGCGGCCCGACGTCCCAGCCGATCGCGCCCGGCGACCCCGTGCTCGACCTGATCCGCCGGGGCCAGGCCGAGGGCGTGTTCGACCCCGAACTCAGCCCGTTCTGGATTCGCAGCGTGGTGTGGTCGCTCGTGTACACCGGCTGCGAGGAGGCCGCCAACGGCAACCTGCCCCGACACGGCGTCGTCTCCACCGTCCTGCGCACGCTGGAGAACGGGATCACCAGAACGCCAGCCCGGTCGTCGTAACGCGCTGCCGCCAGTCTCTTGGCGGATGACCGCCTGACAGCGAGGGTTGCTCGTTTCGTGGCGTTGGTGTTCCTGCGCTTTCGCGCTTCGGCGAGCCCTGGGATCGGCGTTTTTGTTCAGTTGTCACTGAAACCTTCGCGGCGCTCATTCGCCCTGCGTGGAAGGCAGCGCGCGAGGTCAGGGCAGTTGCCGGCGGACGACACCGATCACGGCCCACTGAGAGTGCGGGGCATGCGCAAGCGTTTCGTGGCCCTCGGCGACTCATTCACCGAGGGCGTCGGCGACGAGGACCCCACCCGCCCGAACGGCGTCCGGGGCTGGGCCGACCGCGTGGCCGAACAGCTCGCCGCGGCCGACCCCGAGTTCCGCTACGCCAACCTCGCGATCCGGGGCCGGCTCCTCGACCAGGTCCTCACCGAGCAGCTCGCCCCCGCGCTGGCCCTCGGCCCCGACCTCGTCACCCTCTACGCCGGCGGCAACGACCTGCTGCGCCCCAAGGTCGACATCGACGCGCTGGCCGAGCGCTACGAGCGGGCCGTGGCCCGACTGACCGGGACCGGCGCGACCGTCGTGCTGTTCACCGGCGTCGACGGCGTCGCCGACCCCGTGTTCCGCAAGCTGCGGGGACGCACCGCCATCTTCAACGAGCACACCCGCGTCATCGCCGCCCGCCACGGCGCCCGCGTGGTCGACCTGTGGGCCATGCGCCAGCTCCGCGACCGCCGGCTGTGGGCCGACGACCGCCTGCACCTCAACGCCCTCGGGCACACCGAGGTCGCCATCGCCGTGCTCGACGTCCTCGGCGCGCCGCACGACCTCGCCCCCGCGAAGCTCGGACCCCACACCGTGATCAGCCGACGCCAGCAGCGCGCGGAGAACCTGCGGTGGGGGCGCGAACACGTGCTGCCGTGGATTCGCCGTCGGCTGCGCGGTGAGTCCTCGGGCGACACGATCGCCCCGAAGCGCCCCGACCTGCTCCCCCTCTGACCACCCCCACCCCGCACTGGTAGATCATGTGTGGGTGCGACAAGACTGGAGGCGCACTGACGACAGACAGGTCTCCGAGACGGCCCCACGCTCAGCATCACCGCAGGTCACGAAGTATGGTCCCCGCACACGCGGGGGTGAGTCCTGCGTGGAGGTGGCCGGCGACGACGTAGTGCCATGGTCCCCGCACACGCGGGGGTGAGCCAGCACAGGCATCGACGAAACCAACCCGCGTGCAGCAGGTGGCACTCGAACAGCCGCTCGCTCCCACCCGTCTCCCACCGCTACTTTCTGTCACAGATCTGGCGCCTCCTGATCACATCGGGTACTGGAACCGCGCCAGCCGCAGAGGGGGACGTTGATGCACCAGGCCGCCCTGTTCACATCCCGCGCCACCGACACCCTTCGGGGGCGAAGGACGGTCCGCCACTTCCTGGAAGGTCCGGCGCTCACTCCGGCCGACCTCTCCCTGGTTCTCCTGGTCACCGAGGACGACACCACCGAACGTCCTATGCCGACAGTCACCACGATCGGCATCCCGCCGGTCATCCGCCGGGCGGCGGCGCTGGGACTCCGCTCCGTCAAGCTCTTCGCGGAGTCCTCCCGGCGTGACGCCAGCGGGGAGGTTTCGCTGGCCACGGACACGTTGATGGTGCGCGCCATCCGCGCCGTGAAGGACGCGGATCCCACCATGGCGGTGATGACGGAGACCTGCCTGTGCTCCTACACCCCGGACGGCGTCTGCTACGTCACCGACGACGACGGTCGGCCGGACGTGCCAGCGACCATCGACATCACCGCACGACAGGCCGTCGTGCACGCGGAGGCCGGGGCCGACATCGTGGGTCCGGCCTCGATGGTGACCGGCACCGTGGCCGGTGTTCGCGCGGCGCTCGACAGCACCGGGTTCCACACGGTGTCGATCATGCCGCACGTGATCTTCTGGTCTCACCTGTACGACCGGTTCCGACTGACCATGGGCGCGACTCCGAAGGCGGGGACCAACCGTGAGTTCCAGATCCACCCCGGCAAGGCGGACCAGTTCGTCGAGACCGCGCTCCAGATGGTCGGCGACGGCGCCGACATGATCCTGCTGGAACCCGCGCTGTACTGCGGGGACGTGCTCGCCACGCTGCGCCAGCACACGCGCGTGCCGCTGGTCCCCTTCTCCGTGTCCGGGGAGTACACCGCCCTCACCACGGTGAACGAGGCAGGACTACGCGACGTGCGACTGCTCGTCGAGCTGTTCACGATGCTCAAGCGGGCCGGGGCGCACGCCACCCTCACCTACGCCGCGTTGGACATCGCCCAGCAGCTCAACGCCTAACCCCGGATCGCGGAGAGGATGCGCTCGGCGCCCTGGTCGATGAGGTCTTCGGCCAGGGCGCGCCCCACCTTCTCCGGCTCTGCCATCGCCCCGGTCGTCTCTCCCTGAACACGCTCACGGCCGTCCAGACTCGTGACCTGCCCGAGTATGCGCAGGGTCCCGTCCTCGGTGACGCGAGCATGAGCACCGACCGGGACGCTGCATCCACCGTGCAGCTCGGCGAGCAGAGCGCGCTCGGCGCGAACGGCAGCGTCCACTCGCGCATCAGCCACGGTGGCCAGCATGCGGCTCAGTTCCTCGCTGTCCTCCCGGACCTGAACGCCGAGCGCGCCTTGCCCCGGCGAGGGCGGGAACTGGTCCACCGGCAGCATTTCGCTGATCGCGTCGTCCAGACCGAGACGGCGCAGGCCCGCGACCGCGAGCACGACCGCGTCCAGCGCCATCGTCTCGATCTTCTTCAGCCGGGGCGGGACGTTCCCCCGGATCGGCACGATCTCCAGGTCGGGGCGGACCGCGAGGAGCTGGGCACGACGACGCGGCGAACCCGTCCCCACTCGCGCGCCCCGACGTAGCCCGGCGAGAGTGCTCCCGCACAGGGCATCCCGCACGTCCCCCCGCCCCGGCGGAGGAAGCAGGACCAGACCTTCCGTCGTGGCGGTCGGGAGATCTTTCAGCGAATGGATGACGACGTCGACCTCGCCACGGGCCAGCGCCGCCTCCTGCTCGCTGCTGAACGCGGAACCACCGCTGACGGCGGAGACGGTCGCGAGCGGGGAGCGCCGGTCCCTGTCGCCACCCTCCAGGATCGCCCGGTGCGTGAAGGTCACATCGGGAAACCGCTCCTTCAACGGCGCCAGGTACTCGCGCACCTGCGCGCGGGCGAGGTTGCTGGCACGAGAACCGACGAAATACGTGACTGGCACGAAGGGTGCCCCCTCGTCAGGAAGAGTCCATGAGCCGGTCCGCCGAGCATAGATCCTGAGGTTCTCCGGACACGTTTGGGTGACCCGCAGGCAGGTTGCGCTCCTCACCGAGGCGTACATCATCCCCGCGCACGCCGGGATATGAAGGGGAGCGGGCTGTTCCGGCTGTCAGCAGCCAGTTCACCGCCTCGGGCAGGTTGGTGGCCAGGTGGTCGGCCGTTGAGGGTGTTCCGGGTGGGGCCAGTCGGACGGCTCGCGTTCCTGCCGCCTTTCCGGCCAGCACGTCGGTCTCCTCGTCGCCGATGACGACCGAGCGGGAGAGATCGATGGCGGGATTGTCGGCCACTGCCTTGAGGAACAACCCTGGCAGCGGCTTGCGGCATCCACAGCTCTCTTTCTGGTGCACGCAGGAATAGAGGGCGTCGAGGCGCGCCCCCTCGGCCGCCAGCAGGGCCAGCAGACGCCGGTGCACGGCGCGCAGGGCGGCCTCGGTCATCAGTCCGCGCGCGACGCCGCGCTGGTTGGTGACCAGCACCGTCACCCAGCCCGCCTGGTTGAGCCGGGCGACGGCGGCCGCCGCGCCGGGCAGCAGGGCCAGCCCGTCAGGAGTGGTCACGTACCGCCCGGGCGGCGGTTTCACGTTCAGGGTGCCGTCCCGGTCGAGGAATGCCGCGCGCAGTCCGTCCACAATCGTCTCCGCTTCGGGGTCGCTGGACTGTTCCGGTGAGTTCCCTTGTCGGATCCTGGTGCCGCGCGGATAACCTCCGGACCACCGTTTCGCCCGCGACGCGGGCGAAGGGGGACCGACGCACCAGGAGGCGACATGCGCGTCCTCTTCGTATCCGCCAACGAGTCGGCCCCGTGGGGTCCGAGCGAGACCAACTGGGCGTTGGCCGCCACGCACTGGCTGCGGGAGGGCGCCGAGGTGCACGCCAGCGTGCGGGGCTGGGACGAGTTGCCGGACGAACTCCTCGCGGTGGAGAAGGCCGGGTGCGTGGTGCACCGCCGGTGGGAGCCGGCGCCGTTCGACCAGCGACCGGTGTACGAGCTGCCGTGGAGTGAACGGCAGCGGAGCACGTTGGAGCTGGTGCGGCCGGACCTCGTGGTGGTCTCGCAGGGCGACAACTACGAGGGACTGGGCTGGATGGAGGAGTGCGCCCGCCGGGGTTATCCCTATGTCGCGTACGCCAATTCGGCGGCGGAGCACGAGTGGTTGCCCGATGAGGTCGCGGAGCGCCTGGCCAAGGGCTACGCCGGCGCGCGGGCCTCGATGTTCGTCTCGGAACGCAACCTCCGGCTGACCGAGGACCAGGTGGGCGGTCCGATCGAGAACGCCCGCGTCGTCCGGTGCCACTTCAGGGTTTCCTACGACGCGGCCCCGCCGTGGCCGGAGTCGGACGAGCCGTTGCGGCTGGCGTGCGTGGCTCGGCTCGACCCGAACGACAAAGGCCAGGACGTGCTGTTCGACGTCCTGTCGCGACCGAAGTGGCGTCAGCGCCCGGTGCGGGTGACGTTGTTCGGCTCCGGCCCGTGCGAGCGGGTGCTGCTGGCGCTGCGCGACCGGCTTGAACTGTCCTCTGTGGACTTCGCAGGGCACACGGCCGACGTGGAGGGGATCTGGCGGGAGCACCACGCGCTGGTGCTGTGCTCGCGCGCCGAGGGCCTGCCCACGGTGATCATCGAGGCGATGCTCTGCGGGCGTCCGGTGATCGTCAGCGACGTGGCGGGCAACACCGAGCTGGTCGCCGACGACGTGACCGGCTTCGTGGCGGCGGGGCCGGTCGTCGCCTGCCTGGACGAGGCGATGGAACGGGCGTGGCGGAACCGGGACCGGTTGCGGGAGATGGGCCGGCTGGCCGCGTACAGCGTCCGGGAGCAGGTGCCACCGGACCCGATCGCGCTGCTGGTCGACCAGCTCGCGGAGTTGGTCCCCTAGGCGCGCGGACGCCGGGTGGCCGGCTGCCCGCGCGCGGCGCGCCCACCCTGTTCCTCCCCCGGGACACACCCCGCCCTCCCCGGCGCTAGTCGAGGGCGGGGCTGTCCCGCAGGACCTGGGTCACGAAGTGGAACACCATGCTGTGCAGGGCCTCCGCGAGGCCGACGTCCTTGGTCGGGACGTTGACCTCCACGTCGGCGAGGCGGCGCAGGTCACCGCCGTCGCCGGCGGTGACCGCGATGACCGACATGCCGGCCGCCCTGGCGTAGCGGGCCGCGCTGACGACGTTCGGGCTCGTGCCGGAGCAACTGATCGCCAGGACGTGGTCGCCCTCCCTGCCGAGCAGCCGCAGCGGTTCGACGAACACGTTCTCGTAGCCGGTGTCGTTGGCGTAGGCGGTGAGCATCGAGAGGTTGTCGGTCAGCGCGAGCGCGCGCAGCGGCGGGTTGCCCGGCGCGGACGTGCCCTTCAGCAGGTCCTGCGCCAGGTGCGACGCGGCGGAGGCGCTCCCGCCGTTGCCGATCAGGTAGACCGTGCCGCCCGCGCGGCGGATCCGGTCGAGTTCCACGACCAGCCGGTGGACCTGCTGCGCCATCGTCAGCAGCAGCGGGCCGGCCCCGGCCACGTACTCCTCCCACGAGGACCGCAGCGCGGCACTGGTGATGTCTTCGGTCATCGGTCCTTCCTCTGGTCCGCGGACCTCCCGGACCGCCCCCGCCTCAGCGCACGAAGTCCTCCTCGACGTCGTGGTCGACGTAGCCCTGGCCGCGCAGGTCGGCGGTCTCGCCGTCCAGCTCCCGCCAGTCGACCAGGAACGTCGGTCCGTAGCTAAAGGCCAGCAGGGTGCGGTCCCCGTCCGACAGCTTGCGCCGGGTGCCGTGCATCAGGGCCTCGTTGAGCAGCAGCAGGTCCCCGGCCTCCACGAACACGTCGGCCAGGGTGGGGAAGCCCTCGTCGATCAGCGACCTCCGCTCGCCGCGACGCGCCCTGGCCCGCAGGAGCGGGAAGTTGGCCTTGTGCGAGCCGTGGAGGTAGCAGAACGAGCCGTCCTCCTGGGTCCGGATGGCGCTGAGGTAGATCAACGCCTTCACGTAGGTGCAGTAGATCCGGCCGTCGTGGTAGGTGTGCATGATCGACAGGTCTCGGCCCACCGTGCGGTCGGGCATGTCGAGCAGCTCGGCGTAGCCGCCGTGCAGGTACAGCGCGCTGTGCCGCTGCCGGCGCAGGGCGTACGCCTCCAGCAGCCGCATCGGCTGGTTGATCACGTCTCTCGCCCTGCCCACCACCCGGTCGTCCAGCGCGAGCTTGCCGAAGGTGGGGCTGTGCGCGGTCAGGTCGTCGAACCGCTCGGTGTTCGCGTAGGGCTCGGTGGCGCTCAGCTCGTCCAGCTCGGCGCGGAACCGGCGCACCTCGTCGGCGTCGAACGCCCCTCGGACCACGAGGAACCCCGTCGTGTCGAAGACGTAGAGGTCCTCATCGGACAACATCGGCATCACCTTCCCCTTCCGGTACCGCCACCGCTTCCATCACCTGGGCCAGGGCCGCCACCACGAAGTCCACGTCGTCGTCGGTCATGCGGGTGTGCAGCGGCAGGCAGACGTGCCGCGCGCACGCCGCCTCCGCCACGGGGTAACGCCCGGCGGGGAGCCACCCGCGCAGGACGGGCTGGTGGTGCAGCGGGATCTCGTAGATCGCGCCGCCGAGACGCACGCCGCGCCGCTCCAGTTCGGCGGACAGCGCGGCCCGGTCGACGGCGGGGTCGAGCAGCAGCACGTACTTGTACCAACTCGCCGGGTCATGCGGTGGGAGCAACGGGCGCACGCCGGGAATCCCCTGGAGCGCCTTGGTGTAGCGCCGGGCGAGCCGGGTCCTGGTCTCGACGAACTCCCCCAACCTGCGCAACTGGGTGCGCCCCACGGCCGCGTGCAACTCGCTCATCCTGGCGTTCTCGCCGAGTACGGTGTGGACACTGCGCCACGGTTCGGGCTTGCCGAGGTTGCGGTGCAGGCGGACGAGATGGGCCAGCTCGTCGTCGTCGGTGACCACCATCCCGCCCTCGCCGGAGGTGATCACCTTGGTCGCGAAGAAGGAGAAGGCCCCGGCGACGCCGAACCGCCCCGCGTGCCGGCCGCCCAGTCGGCTGCCGTGCGCGTGCGCGCAGTCCTCGACCAGCCAGAGGCCGTGCCGGTCGCACCACTCGGCGATCGCGGTCACCTCGGGGGTGATGATCCCGCCCATGTGGACCAGGAGCACCCCGACGGTCCGCTCGGTGGCGGCGGCCTCCAGCGTCGCCAGGGTCGGCGCGAGGGTGTCGAGGTCGATCTCGGCCAGCCGGGTGTCGAGCCCGGCCAGCAGGGGCGCGGCCGCCGAGGAGTAGAAGGCGTTGGCCGGCACCAGCACCTCGCCCCTGGCCCCGTCGGACAGCGAGCGCAGGACGCAGACGAGCGCCGCGGTGCCGGACGCCACGGCCACGGCGTGCCGGCTGTCGACCAGCTCGGCCATCTCCGCCTCGAACGCCTCGACCTGGGCGCCCTGCGCGAGCTGCCCCGACCGCAGCGCGGCGGCGACGGCGGCCTGGACCTCCGCGATGTCGTCCTCGGAGAAGTCCGGCCGGACCGGGTCCACCCGGCGCGCGCTCACGGCCGCCCCACCCGCAGCCGCTCGACCTCCCTGCGCAGCCCCTCCCGCAGGGAGATGGTGGGCTGCCAGCCGAGCTGCACCCTGGCCTTGTCGGTGGAGACGAACCGTTGGGAGTAGACGAGTTCGCCGCGCCGGGTGGGTTCCTCCCTGTACACCACGGGCACCCCGCCGAACAGCTCCGACACCCGCGCGGCCAGCTCGCCGGTGGTGACGATCTCCGGCCCCTCCAGGTTGTAGACCTGGTTGGCGGCGACGGGGTCGGTGGCGAGCAGGAACGCCTCGGCGAGGTCGTGCACGTGCAGGAACGCGCGGCGTTCGCGGCCGTCGCCGTAGACGACCAGCGGCCCACCCTCGGCCGCCGCGCGCAGGAAGGCCGAGACGACCAGGCCCGGCCACATGCCCGGCCCGTAGACCGGGCTGTAGCGCAGGACCGTGAACTCCTGGCCGTGCAGGCGGGCGAAGTCCCACGCCAGGAACTCCTTGGCCATCATGGAGGTGGTGTAGAAGTGGCCGGCGCCGCTGGGCAGGAACGGCTCGTCCTCGTCGACGGCGTCGACCCGCATGGCGTTGTAGACCCAGCAGCTCCCGGCGATGATCACGCGCCGGACGCCGGTGCGGGCGGCGGCGCCGAGCACCACGGCGGTGCCGGTGACGTTGCAGTGGATCGCCGTGGTCGGGTCGGCCAGCGCCGCCCTGGCGTCGGCCACCCCGGCCAGGTGGGCCACCACGTCGGGTCGGAACGCGTCGACCGCCGCGCGCACCTCGCGTTCGGCCGTGACGTCCAGCGCCCAGCCGGGGAACTCCTCGTCGGGGGTCCACGCCGTGTCCAGCACCGCCACGTCGTGGCCCTCGTCGCGGAAGCGCCGCGCCACGTGCCGGCCGATGAAGCCGGCCCCTCCGGTCACCAGAGCACGCATCAGATCCTCTCCCTCACGCCGTGCACGCGGGCCCGCCAGTCCTCGGGGTCGGCGACGGCGCAGCCGTCGTCGTGGTCGGGCTCGTCGGCGAGCCGGGCCAGGAACTCGCGGTCGAGCAGCTCCTCGGTGGGACGTCGTTGCGGCGCCAGGAACTCCGCCCTGGGGAGCTGGTGGTGCGGCATCCTCCTGCCCGCGCTGCCGAGGCAGTTCCGGCAGGCCGCCAGGGGCCGGGGCGAGGTGAGGTAGGCCAGCAGGCGCTCGGCGAGATCGGGCCGGTCCTCGATCGGCAGGGCGTCGGCCCACGGGTCCTCCGGCCGCCCGATGACCCTGGGCAGGAAAACCGCCTGCGGGCAGCGGAAGAAGTGTCCCTCGTAGACGGTGTGGCAGCGCCAGACGTGGGCGACCTGGCAGGTCGTGAAGATCTGCTCGACCAGGCGCGCGTCCTCGGTCCCCACCTCGGAGTAGGAGTAGCGGAAGTGGGAGTAGTACGAGACGGTCAGCGTGGTCTGGTGCCGCTCCGCCTGGCGTCGGACGTGGGCCAGCTCGTCGTCGGACAGCTCGCGCCCCGGGTAGATCGAGACCTCGACCTCGTCGACGCGGGACCAGAAGTCGTCGCGCATCCGGGGCAGCAGCACGCCGTTGGTGCACACCAGGACGCGAGGCGCGATCCCGCTCTCCCTGATGATGTCCAGGATTGGCACCAACTGCTTGTGCAGCAACGGTTCCCCGCCGAGCACCTTGACGAACCGCGCGCGCAGGAACCGGGCCAGCAGCCCCAGGTCCCTGCGCACCACCTCGGGGTCGACCACCGACCGGCGGAAGACGGGCGAGAGGTGGCTACAGGACGCGCAGCCGAGGTTGCAGTGGTGTGCCACGTTCAGCTCGCAGCCTTCCGGGGTCACCACTCTGCCGTCGACCAGCTCATAGCTCATCGCGTCACCCGCTAACACCAGGAGAAGGTGGAGTCGAAGGGAACCGAGAAGTTGTTGGAGTAGCCGCCGAGGTAGTAGCGGAGCGTCGGTTTCCCGGTGCACGCCACGGGTTCGCCGCGGGCCTGGAGGTCGCGGGCGAACTTGTCGTCCTCGCCGATCGACCGCGCCGCGTCGTCGGCGTCGAACTCGTCGCGGAAGGGCACCTCCAGCAGGAGTTCCCTGGCCAGCAGCCACTCCCCCGTGTCGACCGAGACCACCGGGTCGGGCACGTCGAGGGGGTCCAGCCGGTCGCGGCGCACGCACGAGCCAACGCTGACCACGCCCGCCGCCAGCATCCTGGCGTACTCCGCCCTGCCCTCGGCCTCCTCCCGCGACCACGGCGAGCGCTGCTCCAGGTACGGGCTGCCGTCCTGGTTCAGCATGACCAGGTGCGAGTGCACGGCGCGACAGCCCGTGGCGCGGGCTCGGGCCAGCAGGCTGGCGAGGTGGTCGGGGGTGTACTCGTTGTCGTCGTCGAGGAAGGCGATCCACTCGGCCTCGCTGACCCGCACGGCGAGGTTGCGCAGCCGGGAGGAGCGGCCGGGGCCGGAGACCTCGCCGGCGGAGCGGGACACCACGATCCAGCGGAGGTTGTCGGGCAGCGACCGCCGGTGGCGCAGGAAGGCGAACGTCGGGGCGCAGTCGTCCACCACGACGAGGTGCTCGACCCGGTCGACGCGCTCCTGCGCGGCCACCGACCGGATCGCCCTGGCGAGCAGGCCCGGCCGGTTCCTGGTGATGGTGACGACGGTGATCGACATGGGCGGCTCACACCGGGAGTCGGGCGACCATGCTGCCGGACGGGGCGAACCCGAACGGCAGCTCGGCCGCGTCCAGGGCCCTCATCGCCCGCCGCAGGTCGTCCTGGCGCTCGGGGGGACAGTGGACCAGGAGGAAACCGCCGCCGCCGGCCCCGAGCAGCTTCCCGCCGGTCGCGCCGGCCGCGCGCGCCTCGGCCCACAGCCGCTCCGCCCTGCCGGTCGACACGCGCGAGCCCAGCCGGGACTTCGCGGCCCAGTGCGCGTCGAGCAGCCCGCCCACCTCGTCCACGGCGCCCCGCAGCAGGCAGTCCACCATCTCGTCGGCCAGCTCCCTGATCCGGTGCAGCAGGCCGAGGACCTCGGGTTCGCCGAGCAGGGTCCGCCGGACCTGCTCGGACAGCACGCTCCCCGAGTCGTGGCGGCCGCCGGTGTGGAAGAGCAGGAGCCGCTGGTCGAGGGCGGCCACGACCGGGGGCTCGACGCCGAGGTCCCGCACGTCGACGCGGCCGTCCTCGTGGAAGTCCAGCAGCCGCAACCCGCCGTAGGCGGCCATGTAGTGGTCCTGCTTGCCCACCGGCCGGCCGAGGTCGGTCATCTCGACGGCGCTGGCGCGTTCGGCGATCTCGCGGCGGGACAGGCCGACGTGGGTGGCGTGCACCAGGGACACGGTGAGCGCGCCGGAGCCGCCCAGCCCCGAGCCGCTCGGCGCGTCCCCGAACGTGGCGACGCGCGCGGCCCCGGTCAACCCCACCCTGCGGAGGCAGGCCCTGGCGACCGGGTCGGGCAGGTCGTTGATGTGTCCACTGTGGTCAATCGTGTCCGTTGTCACCCTGAGCCGGCCGGAGAACTCCCTCGGGTGCACGACCACACCGACGTAACGATTGATCGCCACGCTGACCACCCGGCCGCCGAACTTGGCCGCGTAGCTGGGCAGGTCCGTGCCACCACCCGCCAACGAGACGCGCAGCGGCGCCCTGGCGAGGACCACGTGCTGTTCGGTGTCAGGCACCGGCCGGGCACCTCCCCCGGCACTCCTTGCCCCGCCGCAGCAGGTCGTGCACGGCCTCGCGCACGACGGCGCGGGGCACCGACGTGAGGAACCGGCCTTCGTGGTTCGCCGGTCTGCCCAGTCCCTCCAACAACACCATGGGCACGACATCGCGGTCGTGGTGCCGGTAGCCGCGCTTGTTGTCGAACTCGACGTGGTGCAGCACGGTCCCGGGGTCGATGCCGGCGCTCAGGCACGGACACACCCCCGCCCGCGCGACCAGCTCCTCGTGCAGGGCCACGGTGTCGTCGTCGAGCAGGCCCAGTCGACGGGCCACGGACGCGGCGGCGAGCATGCCGAGCGCGACGGCCTCGCCGTGCCGCAACGGGCCGTCGGGGCGGGTCTGGGTCGCGCCGACCAGCTCCAGGGCGTGGCCGACCGTGTGCCCGTACTCCAGCAACACGCCGACCTGGCGCTCGTGCGGGTCCTCGGCCAGCAGCCGGCCCTTGACCTCCAGCGACAGCTCGAACACCCGGCTCAGCTCGTCCTCGTCGTAGTCGGAGGCCGGGCGCAGCAGTCCGCGCAGCTCCGGCACCTGTCGGGGGGCGAGCACGAGCGCGTTCTTGACCGTCTCGCAGATCCCGGACCGCAGGTCGCGCCGGCCGCTGCCGGCCAGCACGGTCAGGTCGATCAGGATCATCTCGGGCACGTGGTGCAGCCCGACCGTGTTCTTGGCGTAGGTGGTGTTGACCGCCTGCTTCGCCGACAGCACCGAGTCGCAGGCGGCGATCACGGTCGTCGGGACGTGGGCGAACCGGATGCCCCGGAACAGCAGTCCGGCCAGCAGGCCGGCGACGTTGCCCGGCACGCCGCCGCCCGCGGCGACCACCACCGACCGGCGGGTGACCCCGAAGGCCAGGGCCGCGTCGACGTGACGGGCCAGCGTGGACAGTGTCTTGTGCTCCTCGCCGGGGGGCTGGGAGAGCAGCAGCGTGGGCGCCTGCCGGTGGAGCGCCTCGGCCAGCCGCGCGCCGACGATCCTCCGCACGGTGTCGTCGGTGACGACGACGTAGCGGTCGGCGTCCAGGTCGAGCAGCAGCCCGACCGCGTCGTCGAGGAGGTTCGGGCCGCGGACGGTGCGGACCAGCCTGTCTCCGAGGTGGAAGTCGCTCTTCAGCACTGCGATCAGGCCCTTCGGGTGCTCACGGCGCCGGCGGGGCGGTCGTCGTCGGACCGTCGGGGGTCGCGGGGCCGCCCCCGCCGGCGGAGCGCGCCGCCAGCAGCCGACGGCGGGCCACCTCCACCGCCTCGGCGGAGAAGTCGTTGCAGGACCACCTCCTGCCGGACAGCTCGGCGGCCAGCGCCGTGGACCCGATGCCGACGAACGGGTCGACCACGTGCTCCCCCGGCTCGGTGAGCAGCCGGATGAAGTACGCGGGCGCGGCCACCGGGAACCGGTCCTCGCTCGGCCGCGTCCCCTCGGCCCGACAACGGTCGAGATACGCCTGGTCCACGTCCGCGTCGCCGAACGCGAGGAAGTTCCCGAACGGATGGGTCAGGTGGCTCTGGAAACCCCGGACCCTGCGGTTGTCCACGGGCACGTCCGGTGTCCTGGCGAGCCAGAACCAGGTCGTGACGCAGTCGCGCAGCCGGATTCCCCGCTCCTCGACCCACTCGTCCTTGGCGAGGAGGAAATCCGGGTTGTACCAGTAGAACTCCTGCAACAGCTTCCACGTGCCCGAGGCGAGCAGGGCGGCGATCGCGGCGAGGTTCTGCGCGGTCCGCACCGGCGCGTCCTCCGCCCAGGTGCAGCCCATCTCCAGGACGACGCTGCCGTCCGGCAGCAGGACCCGTTCGATCTCCCGCAGGAAACCCGTGATCCACTCCGTGAAGCGGGGACTGACCGGGTCGGCGGAGTCGGCCGTGAAGGGGCCGGTGAACCAGGGCGAGGTCACGACGAGGCGGACGTCGCGCGCGGGCAGCGACGCGAGGAACGCGGTGGCGTCGGCCCTGGTCAGCCGGCCCAGCTCGGTGGAGAGCACCGAGGGCGGCCGGTCCGTGCTGGTGGTGGTCACTGGGCGGCCCTTCCTGTGCTGGACGCGAGGGGGGTGGGGTCAGACCCGGACGAGCTGGTCCCGCACGCGGCGCAGGGCGTCGGCGACGAGAGCGATGTCCTCCGGCGGGGCCAGGAACATCCGGTGCGGGAGCAGGACGCAGTGCTCCCCCTCCCGCTCCGCCACCGGGAGGCGGAACCGCCGGGGGTCGAGCAGGCGCGCGCGCTCGGCGGACGCCTTGGTCCACCCGGAGGCCAACGGCTGGTAGAGCACGTTGTCGGTCAGGGCCGAGTCGATCGGCTCGACGTGGAGGCCCAACTCCCGCGACAGCGCCTCGGCGACGACGTGCTTGCAGTTCTGGCCGAACACGGCCGGGGCGAGGCGGACGCAGTACTGGTAGGCGGCGTCCTCGGTGAGCCCGGCCGGCCGGGACAACGGGCTGGCGCCCTCCACCTCGGCGAGCAGGTCGTCCAGCCGGCGCATCGCCACCCGGCGCCGCGCGTTCTCCCCGTCCAGCCGGTCGAGGCCGTCCAACGCGACCGCCGCGTTGAACTCGCTCATGCAGTAGTTGTAGCCCTGCACGCCGGGCAGTTCCTCCAGCTCCAGCTCGCCGACCGGGGTGCCGACGCGACGCCGGCGGCCGTCGGCGCGCTTGCGGGACAACAGGTCGTGGATCTCCGGGTCGGAGGTGACCGCGACGCCGCCCTCGCCGGAGGTGAGCAGTTTGGTCTGTTGCAGGCTGAACGCGCCGACCTGGCCGAGGGAGCCCAACCGACGGCCCCGCCACCGCGCGCCGTGCACGTGCGAGCAGTCCTCCAGCACCGGGATGCCGTGCCGGCCGGCCAACGCGGTCATCGCGTCCATGTCCACGGCGGACCCGTACACGTGCACGGGCATGATCAGCCTGGTTCTCGGGGTGATCGCCGCCTCCGCCGCCGCCACCGACATGCACAGCGTGTCCGGCTCGACGTCGACCAGGACGGGCACGGCGCCCACGCGCAACACGGCGGACGCGCACGCCACCCAGGTCAGCCCCGGCACCAGGACCTCGTCGCCCGCGCCAACGCCCAACGCCTCGATCGCGATGGTCAACGCGGCCGACCCGTTGCAGGTCGGGACGGCGTGCGCCGTTCCGACGAATTCGGCGAAACGCTGGGCGAAGGTGTTCTCGAACGATTCCTCACCGGTGTGCGCGCCGCTGACGGCCCACCGGCCGGAGCGCAACGCGGCGAGGAGTCGCTCCTCGGTTCTCGCGGTGCTCACGGGCCAGTCCGGCCACCGGGTCCCGGAGTCTCGGCGAGGATTCGGACGACCAGGGCTCATAGGCTTCCCCGTCCAACCAGGAGACGGCGCGCGACGCCGTCGAATACAGGTGTTGGGAGTCGCTTCCGAAAAACTGGGAAAACATTCCTCCGAACCATTCGGAGGAAGACCCACCGACTGTAACGAGGGCGGGGAATTGGGGTCAATCCCCTGTCACGGTGCGCCGCCATGCGGCCAGTCGGAAGGCCCGTCCGCTACGGGCCGCACACCGTCGCGGAACCGCTTGGGCCGGGTGCGGTGGCACCGGGACGGCCGGCCCGTTCGTTCAGCGCACACCTCAACTACGAGAGGTAGTCAGCTCCGCCGCGCGGTACGCCCGAAGGCTGGCGGCGGCGTACTCGGGGTCGTAGTGGACGCCGGCGGCACGCGCGGCGCGCGCCTGGCGGATCTCCGCGCGCAGTCCGCACCGGACGAACGGAACGATCATGTGCTCGGGGTACGGGGGCCCGCCCGCGTCCCGGTAGGCCGCGAGGAACCCGGCGGCGCGGTCGGCGATCATCCGGTCGTTGTCGCGGTTCTTGGCGAACTCCCAGGTGGCCCAGGCCAACTCGGACGCGAGCCAGCCGTGGCGGACGTCGTCCCAGTCCAGCAGCCCGACGACGCGTCCGTCCCGCCACAGCAGGTTGCGGCGGCAGAAGTCGCCGTGCGCCACCCCGCGCGGGTACGCATCGCCCTCGGTCGCCCGCCACCGGTCGAGCGCCCGGTCCAGTTCGCGGTCCAGTTCGCAGTCCAGTTCACGGTCCCGTTCGGGATCCGTTTCGGGGTCCTCGACTTCCGCGCGGTCCCCCATGCCATCGGGGTCCTCGGCCCCGCCCCGGTTCCCGAATTCTCCGATTCCTCCGTATATGCCGAACGCGCCGGGGCCATGAGGCCCGGCCAGGACGGGGTCCGGCGGCGCCTCTCCGGGACGGGAAGGCCGGGGACCGGGGTCCAGACGCGTCGCCGCCTGGTGCAGACGGGCAAGCAGACGGGCGGCGGCGACGCGTTGCCCGGCGTCGTCGCGGTCCACGTGATCGCCCTCGACGTGGGGCCAGAGGGAAACCGGGCCGTCGGCCCAGTCCACGACGAGCCGCCCCTCGGTCGTGGGGAGCGGGGTGACCACCTCCGGCACGGTCTCCGCCAGGTCGACCGCCACGCGGTAGCACCACTCCAGCTCGGACGCCCGCGCCCGGCGCGCGATCCGGACAACGAGCGGGCGGGGCCGCTCGACCCGCCACAACACACACTTGTCGCTGACGCCGAGCAGCGGCTCGCCCTCGTCGAGATCCATCTCGTACCGGGCCGCCAGAAGCATCCGCAGCGCCGTCGGCATCACTCGCGTGATTATCCTCCCAGGCGGTGCCCCCAGGGTGTCTCCTCAAAGCTGGTGTGGCTGCTCTGGTGTGATCCCGCACGGTGGTGCGTGGGCACGAGTTGGCCGACGAGCAGTGGCAGGCGATCAAACCGCTGGCGCCCGCCTCCGGCGTGAAGGGGTGTCCACGGGTGGACGGACCGCCGGGTGATCAACGGGATTGCTTTTCAGGGCGAAGACGGGTGTGGCCTGGCGTGACCTTCCGGAACGGCGTGGGCCGGGGAAGAGGTGTCGACCACCGGTTCTGGCGGTGGTCACGCACCGGAACCCTGACCACTCCGGGCCGACCCGCCACCCGGGGCGAGCCGGGTGATCGCGGACAACGACTACTCCCACCGAGCCATCCGCTCCCACCTGCGCCGACGGCATCTCTCAGGCGACGATTCCCGAACGCCGTGACCAGCAGGCCCACCGGCTACGCCGCAGCCGGACAGAGGGGGCGCCCACCGGCCTTCGACCGCACTGCCGACCCACGCCGCACCGTGGTTGAGCGGTGCGTCAACCCGTCTCACGCAGTTCCGCGCGATCGCGACCCGGTTCGACAAGACCGCGACCTCCTACCAGGGCGTGATCGATCTGGCCACGCTGCTCATCACGCTGTGAGGACACGCCCTGGCCCTCATCATGGGAAACGCACCCGATCGTCGTTCCACCATCCCGCCGCTCTGTCGGCCTCTGTCACGGGAATTCGTGGGCACAGAAGAAAAGGCGCGCGAAGACACTCGGCTGTGTCTTCGCGCGCCACGGTTCCTCACGGACGCGAGGCGCTCACGCCAGGATCAGGATCAACGGCGTGCCGGCGGGATGTTCTGGTTGTGCCGGAAGAGGTTGGTGGGGTCGTGGAGGGTCTTCAGCTCCACGAGCCGCTGATAGGTCTCCGGGTCGTACTCCGCCCGGACCTGGTCACTCGAAGGCGCCCCGCCGAGCATGAAGTTCGGCGAGTGGCCGAGCGCCGACCCGCCCAGCGCCTCGACCAGACGGCGGTGGGCCTTCTGGTCCACGGCGGCGTCCGGGGAGGTCGCGAACGTCAGTGCCCGCACCATGTACCGCGCGTCCCGGTGGCTCACCGCGTTGGGGACGGCCGGGGGCCGGCCGAGCGCGCCACCGAGATGGTGCAGGAAGACGATGCACGGGTTCGCCGAGTCGGGCGCGGCCAGGTCGAGGAGCGCCGGGATGGTCGAGGCGTCGACGTCCTCCAGCAGCAGGTTCGTGCCGACGTACGCGTGCGGCTGGGTCGGGTCGCCGTGGATGGAGCCGGACTCCGTGTACGGGATCTCCGCGAGCGTGTCGACCAGGCGCGGGCCCACCGCCCGCAACGGCGCGACGAGTCGCTCTCCCTCGGCGGCGTCGCCGTCGTGGGCGATCGCGACGTTGGCGACGAACCGACCGCGCAGTGGTTCGGGCACGCCCGGGAGGTCCGGCATCGGGATCAGGCTCACCGAGGAGGTCAGCCCCTCGGGCACGGTCTCCGTCCACTCGCGCCACGTGCGCAGGAGCTGGGGGATCAGGTCGGTGTCGAAGAACAGCGCGCCGCCGTAGAGCCGGGCGACCGGAACGAGGTCGATCTCCATCCCGGTCACGACGCCGAAGTTCCCCTGCCCGCCGCGCAGCGCCCAGAACAGGTCCGGGTCCTGTTCGGCGGTGACCTGGCGGAGGCGGCCGTCGGCGGTGACGACGTCGACGCGGCGCACGTGGTCGGCCGCGTAGCCGTAGCGGCGGGCCAGCAGGCCCATGCCGCCGCCCAGCACATACGAGACCACGCCCACGCCCGGCGCGCTGCCGTTGAGGGGCGCCAGGCCGTGCGGAGCGGCCTCGTGGATCACCTGCTCCCAGCGGGCTCCCGCCTCGACCCACGCCGTCCGCGCGGCGGCGTCCACCCGGACGCCGGTCATGCGGCGGGTCGAGACCAGCACGCCGCCCTCGGCGCCGGCCGACAGCCCGTGTCCGGTGGCCTGGACGGCGACGGTCAGGCCCCGCTCGCGGGCGAACTCCACCGCCACGCGCACGTCCTCGGCCCCCGTCGCGCACACGACCACCGCGGGCCGGTGGCGGTCGGCGGTCTGGTAGCCGGCGCACTCCTCGGCGTACCCCTCGGTCCCCGGCGGGAACACCGGTCCGCGCACCAGGCCGGCGAGGGCAGCGACATCGTCGGACATCTCACCACCCTGGGTGCGCGTCGGAGCGGGAGCACCGTCCATGGCCGTTTCCTTTCCCTGTCTCGAACGGAAATCCAGCGTGTCTGCGGGGTTCGCCCGGGTTCACCGGGGTTGGCCGGGGTTCACTCGGCGACGGAGAGCAGCAGCCGGAGGAACTCCTCCGGCGCGTCCCGGAGGATGTCGTGGCCGTACGGGAGGTTGTGCACCGTCCACGTCGGGTCCTGGCGCAGGCGCTCGTAGGTCGGGGTGAACGGGGTGTTCTCGAAGCCGGCCATGTAGAGGAAGTGCCGGGTGGGGACCTTCTCCCACGCCCCGGTGAGTCGGATCTTCTGGAGCAGCGTCGCCAGCGGGTGCGTCCTGGCGCGCGGGTCGAGGCCGAAGGGCGGGGCGGTCGCGGTGTACCCGTCCCCACCGATGCCGCTGAGGTACGCCTGCCGCCACAGGTCGTTCACCTGGTCCCACGCGGACTGGCCGTCCTCCGGCACGAAGGCGTCGGCGTAGACCAGCGCCCGCAACCGCTCGGGAACCCGGTCGGCGACCCCGCTGACCACCATGCCGCCGTAGCTGTGCCCGCACAGCACGGCGTCCTCGATCCTCTCGTTCTCCAGCACGTTGACCACGTCCTGGATGTGCGTGTCGAGGTTGACCGAGGAGGTCAGCAGGTGACTCCGGTCGCCGACGCCGGTCAGGGTCACCGCGTGCGCCTCATGGCCGTGCTCGCGCAGCTTCCTGGCGAGCGGCTCGAACCACCAGCCGCCGTGCCACGCGCCGGGAACGAGAACGAAGGTGGTCATGAGAGCGCCTCCTGGTTCAGGGTTTCGGGTCAGGGTCTTGCTCAGGGGTGTCGCGGAACGGACGCCACGGGCACCTGACTGTCCACTGAGGACAGACGTTGGCACGGGGGCGGTCCGTCGGTCCCGACGTCCTGCCCGGTCCTGCCCGCCGGGTCGCGACAGCAACGCTAGGCACCCTTCCGGACAGGACCTGTCCGGAAGGCGTGGCAGCCTTGTCGATGTGACGATGACCATGCCCGCCCGCATGCTCCGCCTGCTGTCGCTCCTCCAGAGCCGACGGGAGTGGTCCGGCGCGGAACTCGCCGAGCGGCTGGGGGTCACCGACCGCACGGTGCGCCGCGACGTCGACCGGCTGCGCGAGCTGGGCTACCCGGTCGACGCGAGCCCGGGCACCGGCGGCGGCTACCGCCTGGCCTCCGGCAGGGACCTGCCGCCCCTGCTGCTGGACGACGACGAGGCCGTGGCGGTCGCGGTCGGGCTGCTCACCGCGCCCGGCGGCGGGGTGCGCGGCATCGAGGAGACCTCGGCCCGCGCGCTGGCCAAGCTGGAGCAGGTCCTGCCCGCCCGACTGCGGCACCGGGTCGCCGCGGTCTCCGAGGTCACCCTGCCCATCACCCTGGCCAAGGGGACCAGGACCGACCCCGCGGTGCTCGCCGTCGTCGCCGCCGCCTGCCGCGACCACGAGCTGCTGACCTTCGACTACGAGAGCCGGGAGGGCGCGCCGTCCTCACGTCGGGTCGAGCCACACCACCTGGTCACCGTGCACGGGCTCTGGTACCTCGTCGCCTACGACCCCGAGCGGGCCGACTGGCGCACCTTCCGGGTCGACCGCGTCACCGCGCCCACGCCCACCCACCGGCGGTTCTCCCCCCGCCGGCTGCCGGCGGAGGACGCGGCCACCTATCTGGACCGCACCCTGGCCGCCGCCCCCTACCGCTACGACGCCGTGGCCACCGTGGCCGCACCCGCGTCCGTCGTGCTGGAGCGGATGATCGGACCCTCCCGCAGCCGGGTCGAACCGCTGGGCGCGCGCCGCTGCCGCGTCCGGCTGGGCGGCGACACCCTGGAGATCGTCGCCCAGCGGCTCCTGTCGCTGCTCGCCCTCGACGTCGACCTCACCCTCGACGGCCCGGCCGAGGTGCTCGACCACCTCCACGCGACGGGTCGGCGTCTGGCCGAACTCGCCGCCACGGGCAGCACCAAGCGCGACAGCGCCACGAAGGCCAGCACGCAGGCCGGCACGGGGCCAGGCGACGGCGCGTGACTCCATTTTGGAGGTGAGGGGCGTGGCCGACGGCGGCGGGCGGGATGTCCTTGAGCCGGACCGACGTGAGCGGACCGCCGCGCCGGGCCACCTGGGTGTGCAGCGCCAGCTCACACGCCGTCCACGTGCCCGCGGGGTCCTCCGGCTCCCCTGTGTCCTTGGTGTTCCTCTGGTCCTCGGTGCCGTCGGTGACGTGGACGAGGCCGGCGGCGGCCATCCGGTCGAGCAGCTCCGCGGCCCGGGCGGCCGAGCCGTTGGCCAGGGCGGAGGCGGGCAGGGGGCGCGCCAGCCGGCAGACGCTGTTCGGGACGAACACGCAACCACGCAGCAGGGTGGCGAGAACCGATGCGACAGGGCCGGGCTCCCCCGCGAGGAACGACCGGACCGAGGGCAGGGACAGGAACACGAGCGGGTCGTCACCCGAGGCCGGCCACGCCGGCGGTCTGACGCACGTCGACCAGAAGACCAGCGCGGAGTCGATCCCGGCGCGGACGAGGAGACACATCTCCTCCCACAGCCCTAAGGTGGATCGTTCGGAAACTCGGCAGATCATCTCCTGGGCGGAAAGGGACGGCACCGTGCGCATCCTCTTCACCTTCGTCGGCGGCACCGGGCACTTCGCGCCGCTCACGCCGATCGCGCGCGCCGCCGAGGCCGCTGGCCACACCGTCGCCTTCACGGCGGAGCCCCCGATGGCGTCGCCGGTGCGGGAGGCGGGCTTCACCGTCTTCCCCGCCGGCGTCGGACGCGAGGGAGCACCGGAACGCCTTCCCCTGCTGGAGGTGGACCGGGAGCGGGAGGACAGGGTGGTCCGGGAGAACTTCGCCCGCCACCGGGCCGGCCGGCGGGCCTCCGCCCTGCTCCCGCTCTGCCAGGAGTGGCGGCCGGACCTCCTGGTCTGCGAGGAGATGGACTTCGGAGCCCTGGTCGCCGCCGAACGCCTCGGCATCCCCCACGCCAGGGTGCTCGTCATCGCCTCGGGATCGTTCGTGCGGACCGAGCTGGTCGCCGAGCCGCTGCACACGCTGCGCGCCGAGCACGGCCTGGCGCCCGACCCCGACCTCGCGATGCTGGAGCGGCACCTCGTGCTGGCCCCGTTCCCGCCCAGTTTCCGCCACCCCGCGTACCCACTGCCCGCGACGGCGCACGCGCTGCGCCCACACGTCCTCGACGAGAGCGCCACGCCGCCGGCCTGGCTGGACGACCTGGCGGACGCCCCGACCGTCTACCTCACCCTCGGCACGATCTTCAACATGGAGAGCGGCGACCTGTTCTCCCGCGCGATCACCGGCCTGCGCGAGCTGCCCGTCAACCTCGTCGTGACCGTCGGCCGGCACCTCGACCCCGCCGAGTTCGGCCCCCAGCCCGCCAACGTCCACATCGAACGGTTCGTCCCGCAGGCGGCGATCCTCCCCCGCTGCGCGGCGGTGGTCTCGCACGGCGGCTCCGGCAGCGTCATGGGCGCGCTCGCGCACGGCCTGCCGATGGTCCTGCTCCCCATGGGGGCCGACCAGCCGCACAACGCGGACCGGTGCGAGGACCTCGGGGTCGCGGAGGTGCTCGACGCCGTCGGCTCGACCCCGGAGACGATCAGGGACGCCGTCTCCCGCGTGTTGTCGCAGCCCTCCTACCGATGCGCCGCCGAACGCCTGCGGGACGAGATGGTCGCCCTCCCCGGCCCGGAGCACGCGGTGTCGCTCCTCGAACGCCTCGCCGCGTGAGTCCTGGCGTCAACGCCGGTCGCGGTGTTGACGGTCGCGGTGTTGACGGTCGCGGAGTTGGCGGGCACGGAGTTGGCGGCCGTGGAACACGGCGACGGGGAGCAGGACGACGGCACCGAGGAAGAAGTAGCCGTTGATGACCAGGGTCCTGACGTGGTCCGCTGTGGACAGGGTCGCGGGTCCGGTACCGGCGAACAGGCCGTCCGGGGTGATGCCGAGGATCATGGAGATGTTCTCGACCATGCCGGGAACCCCGCGTACGACCAGCAGGGCGCTGCCGCACAGCAGCGGGAGCCTCACCGTCCACTGTGGAATGTTCTGGCCCCAGGGTCGCACCGTGGCCACCACGCAGAACCCTCCGACGGCGGACATCACGGTGATCAGCCCGTCGTAGGCGAGGAACACCCACACCGGGCCGTCCGCGTCCGGCCCCATCGCGGCCTCGTAGTCGATCCCCATCCAGGCGTGCCAGACAAACGACACGACCATCCACGCGAACGCGGCGCGCGCCCACCGGACGGCGGCGGCGCTCGGCGGGGCGACCGGATTCCGGTGATGTTCCCTGGTGGTGGGCATGTCGGGGCGCATGCCACCCAGCCTTGCCGTACGGGCAGGCGGAATCCTCCCTCCGGCGCGTGACCTCGCTCCCCCGCGCGAGGGAGCCGACGACGCCGGTCAGGCGCTGGCGCGAAGCCGGTGCGCGAGCGCGGTGTGCCGACGACCCGAGCCCACCGTCCGGACCGCCTGCCCCAACGCCTTCTTGGACCCCACCAGGACGACCAGCTTCTTGGCGCGGGTCACCCCCGTGTACAGCAGGTTCCGTTGCAGCATCATCCACGCGCTGGTGGTCACCGGGATCACCACGCACGGGTACTCACTGCCCTGCGAGCGGTGGATCGTCAACGCGTAGGCGTGCACCAGCTCGTCGAGTTCGAGGAAGTCGTAGTCGACGTCCTCGTCCTCGTCGGTCCGCACGGTCAGGGTCTGCGCCTCCAGGTCGAGCGCCGTGACCACGCCCTGCGTCCCGTTGAACACCCCGTTGGCGCCCTTGTCGTAGTTGTTGCGGATCTGGGTCACCTTGTCCCCGACCCGGAACACCCGGCCACCCACCCGCCGTTCCGGCGCGCCCTCCCGCGCGGGCGTGAGTTCCTGCTGGAGAAGCTGGTTCAGCATCCCGGCGCCGGCGGGACCGCGGTGCATCGGCGCCAGCACCTGCACATCGCGTCGGGGGTTGAGGCCGAACTTGCGGGGGATCCGCCGGCACACCACGTCGACCAGCAGCGCGGCGGTCTGCTCCGCGTCGTCGACGGAGAACAGGAAGAAGTCGGTCATGCCGTGCAGGAGGGGGTAGTCGCCGGCGTTGATCCGGTGGGCGTTGGTGACCACTCCGGACTCGGCGGCCTGCCGGAACACCTGGGTCAGCCGCACGTGCGGCACCGGGGTGCCCTCGGCCAGCAGATCGCGCAGCACCTCACCCGGCCCCACCGACGGCAACTGGTCCACGTCGCCCACCAACAGCAGGTGCGCGCCCGGCGCGACGGCCTTGAACAGCTTGTTGGCCAACAGCAGGTCGAGCATGGACACCTCGTCCACCACGACCAGGTCGGCGTCCAACGGGTTGTCCCGGTCGTAGGCGGCGTCCCCGCCCGGCTGGAGCCGCAGCAACCGGTGCACCGTCGCCGCCTCGTGCCCGGTCAGCTCCGCCAACCGCTTGGCCGCCCGGCCCGTCGGCGCGGCCAGCACCACCTTCGCCTTCTTGGCCCTGGCCAACGCGACGATCGAGCGCACCGTGAAGCTCTTGCCGCAGCCGGGGCCACCGGTCAGCACCGCCACCTTGCGGGTCAGCGCCAACCGCACCGCCTCCTGCTGGGCCGGCGCGAGGTCGGCGCCGACGGTGCGGCGCAGCCACGCGAACGCCCGGTCCCAGTCCACGTCGGCGAACGCCGGCATCCGGTCCGCCGGGGTGTCCAGCAGCCGCCGCGCCTGGTTGGCCAGGGCGATCTCGGCCCGGTGGAACGGCACGAGGTAGATCGCCGCCTCCGGCTCGGCCGGGTCGGGGCCGGGCAGCTCCTCCCGCACCACGCCCTCCTCGGCCACCAGCTCGGCGAGGCACTCGATCACCGCGCCCGCGTCGACCTGGAGGATCTTGATCGCCTCCGCGACCAGGCTCTGCTCCGGCAGGTAACAGTGGCCGTCGCCGGTCGCCTCGGACAGGGTGAACAACAGCCCGGCCTTGATGCGCTGCGGGGAGTCGTGCGGGATGCCGACGGCCCTGGCGATGGTGTCGGCGGTCTTGAACCCGATGCCCCAGACGTCGGTGGCCAGCCGGTAGGGCTCGTCCCGCACCACGCGGATCGCGTCGTCGGCGTACTGCTTGTAGATCTTCACGGCGAGCGAGGTGGAGACCCCCACGCCCTGGAGGAAGACCATGACCTCCTTGATCGCCTTCTGCTCCTCCCACGCGTCGGCGATCATCTTGGTGCGCTTGGGGCCGAGCTTGGGCACCTCGACCAGCCGCTCCGGGGTCTGCTCGATCACGTCCAGCGCGGCGACCCCGAAGTGCCGCACGATCTTCTCGGCCAGCTTCGGCCCGATCCCCTTGATCAACCCCGAGCCCAGGTACCGCTGGATGCCCTGCACGGTCGCGGGGAGGACGGTCGTGTAGTCCTCGACGTGGAACTGCCTGCCGTACTGCGGGTGCGACCCCCACCGGCCGCGCATCCGCAGCGACTCGCCGGGCTGCGCGCCCAACAACGCGCCGACCACGGTCACCAGCTCGCCCCGGCCGGCGTCCACGCGCGCGACGGTGTAGCCGGTCTCCTCGTTGGCGAAGGTGATCCGCTCCAGGGACCCCTCCAGCACCGAACCCCGGAACGTCCCGTCGCCCCGCTCCGCGCCAGCACGCATCGTCACCCGCACAGAGTTACCACGAGGTCTGACAATCGCCGGAAACGCACACGAGTCGGAGCGACCCACACCGGCCACCCCACCAGGACCCCCTGGTCAGCGACCTTCTCCCCCACCTCAACGCAGCCCCCACCCGCCCTGGGGGGCGAGCCCCGCTCCAGCCTATCCGCCCCGCACCACCCGCCGCCCGAGAAAAGTGGAGCCTGTGGATAACTGCCCGGCCGCAGCCCAAAAGACACCCGACTGTTGGCTTAGCACGGGCTCTATCCCTCCAGCCTGTGGATAACTGGCGCGCCCCGACCCCGCGATGCGGTATCCTGCGCACCCCTCGCGCCAGTGATGCCCGACTTCCTCCACAGCGCGACCGCCCCAACGAGGCACGAACACCACCCGCCGCGCAGCCCGAGCACGTGTCGACCCTGAATCCGGCCCTGGCCGCTGACGACACCGGCCGGGGAGACTGTGAGCCCGAAGCCGCAACTGTGGGGGCGATGTCGGCGGGCCACCTGGACCAACTCCGCTCCAAGTCACCCCCGCCAGTCGTTCGCCGGAGTGGTCAGAAGACGCATGGGCGGTGGATCGGGCCGGACGATGCGGTCCACCGGATCGTGAGTGGCGTCGACGACATGACGCCACCTGTCAATGACGTTCTACAGGCCTTGGGATGCCCACTGCTGCCGGCCTTGCGAGACAAGAGAATTCGACATGCCACCGTTGTCATCAACAACACGCCATGTACCGGCCACAAGGCTGCGACACCCTGTTACCGGTGCTGCTCCCCCAACAACTACAGACGGACCTTTGCGGGAGGATCAGCACCGTGGGGGCGCTGAAGGTTTGGTACGACGAACACCCTCTGGTCATCCGCACGTCCGGTGAGCTTGACTCCTTTCTGGACCGCATGAAGCGCGATACGGCCGACGGCCCTGTGCCGCCCATGGCCGAGATGTCCACCCACGGGCCGAGCGGCTGGGCGCTCGCCCAACTCGGCATCAACGCGACGCGCCGGGGGTTCTTCGCCTACGCGGACCCCGGTGGATCAACCGTGACCTTCAACGGCGACAACGACGACGCGACTGGGACGCGATCGACGTGTGTCCACTGGCAACCCGTCAAGTGACCCGAAGGTGAGCCCGGCCGCCCCGCGAACGGACCACCACCGTGGAGGCGAAGCGCCGATACGAATCACGCAGGCCGCCAACCCGGGAAGCCCCGACACATCCGACGATCGGGTCGCTGTCACGAGCCGCCGCCCCGGCTCACTGTCGTTCCCCCGGTCGGCGGCGACGAAGGGTCCCTGCGTAGGACGCCAAGTCGTCATATTGCGCGACATTCGTGTCACCCGTTTGTCAGGAACGTATGACTTCCCTGTTCAGTAGCCTCCTGCTGATCAGGTGGTGTTCCACACGGAAGGGGGGCCAGCATGGTTCCGGACCTCGCCGGCGCGGTCTGGCGCAAGAGCCGTCGCAGCAACGGGGGAGGTGGCGCCTGCGTCGAGGTCGCCGCCACCCTGGGCAGGGCGGCCGTGCGCGACTCGAAGAACCCGGCCGGTCCGGTGCTGGTGTTCACGCCACGCGCGTTCAGCGCGTTCGTGGGAGCCGTGCGGTCAGGGCGGATCAACCAGGGTTGAGCGCAGCCGGCCAGGACCGGGTACGGGCGTCACCCATACCCCCGGGTCGCACGAGCGAGAAGTCGGGGCACACGCGCCATAAATCGTCCAGTTTGGACGGACAACCGGGTGGGGCGTCGAGGGCGACGCCCCACCCGGTCTCACCTCACCGTCCACAGAGGACTTGGGCTGCGCCCGGCGGTCACTCGGCGTCCAGCTCCGCCAGGGCCGCGACCGGGTCGCGTCTGGCCGGCGCGGCCGGCCACCAGTCGCCGGACTCCCGGCGGTACGGGTGCCACCGGCCGTCCCTGCCGTAGCGGAGCTGGAGCCCGAGCTTGTCCAGGGTCCACCGGTTCCGCCAGACCCGGACGCCGCCGGTGTCACCCGCGTCGCCGCCGTCAACACCGTCAACACCGTCACTGCCGTCCCTGGTCAGCCGACCGACGACGGCACGCGCACGGGCCACGACCTCCTTCGGCGGCGCCCACGCCACCTCCAACGTGTCCAGACCCGCCGGACCGCCGTACTCCCACGCGCGGGCCGCGCGGTCCAGCTCGGCTCCCCGACCGCTCGCGCGCCGGAGCCGGTCGAGCACGGCGGGGTCGCGGTGCGTGGCGGCCAGCCGCACGGTGTCCTGCCACAGGTCCAGCGGCGCCGGCGTCCCCACCGCGTCGTCCCCGACGCCACGCTCCAGCTCGCGCAGCAGTTCCCGTGCGCGCAGCGCCGCGTCGGCGACGAGCACCGCCAGCCCGGCCGGGTCGATGTCCGGCGCGGGCGGGACGGACAGCGGGGTCGCCGGAGGCGGCGGCGTGGTGGGCGGCTCGGGCAACGGCGGCACGTCCCGCTGGTACGCCTCGCGCGCGGAAGCGCCCGCGGGAGCACCCGTCGGCGTCGCGGGGTCCTCCACGACGGCCAGGTCGACGGGCGCGGGCACGAGTTGGGCCTCGCCCCGCGCCGCGTTGCGACGCTGGAGGTCGTCGAGCAGCTCCCGCTCGCCCCGCCCGCGCATCAGCAACAGCACGAACGGGTCGGCGTCGAGCAGCCAGGACACCTGGTAGCACAGCGCCGCCGCGTGCCGGCAGGGAAGCTCCCAGTCCGGGCAGTCGCACTCCGGCTCCAGGTCGCCGATGCCGGGCAGCAGCCGCACGCCCGCGTCCTCGGCCGCCCGCACGAGGTCGTGCGGCATGTCCCTGTCGAGCAGCGCCGCGAGGTGGCCCGCCCTGGCCGCGACCCGGTCCAGGAACCGGTCCCACTCGACGTCGCCGAGCTGGTCGAGGAAGACCGCAGTCCGGTACGAGGTGTCGTCCTCGTGGTCGTGGACGGTCGCGCCGATCCGGCCAGGGCTGACCGTGATCGGGCCGACCTGTCCGCTGTGGGCGTGCTTCCTGCCCTGCTTCAACGGCCGCTGGTCGAGCGCGGTGTCCTCCAAGGCGGTGATCCACGCGTTGCCCCACCAGGACCGCGCGAAGCGCCCCGGCCGGCGACGGCTCGCGGGGAAGGCGGGGAAGCCGCGCACGCGGTCTCGGACGCGGTCGCGGTCGTCCCAGTCCTGTCGTGGTGTCATCGCGCGCTCCTCAGCTCGACCAGGGTCGCCAGCTCGGCGTCGGACAGTTCGGTCAGCTCGGTCAGGACCGCCTCGTCGCCGTCCTCCTGGCGCCCGAGCACGGCGTCGGCCAGTTCGCGCTTGGTGCGCAGCATCGCGGCGATGCGGTCCTCGACCGTGCCCTCGGCGACCAGCTTGTGCACCTGCACCGGCCGGGTCTGGCCGATCCGGTAGGCGCGGTCGGTCGCCTGCTCCTCCACGGCGGGGTTCCACCACCGGTCGTAGTGGATCACGTGGTCGGCGCGGGTGAGGTTGAGGCCGGTGCCGGCGGCCTTGAGGGACAGCAGGAAGATCGGCGCGGGGCCGTCCTCCCCGCCGTCGCCGTCCTGGAAGCGCCGCACCATCTCCTCCCGGGCGGCGACCGGGGTGCCGCCGTGCAGCAGCAGGGTGGGCAGGCCCCGGCCCCGCAGGTGCCGGTCGAGCAGCCGGGCCATGCTCACGTACTGGGTGAAGACCAGCACCGCGCCGTCCTCGGCGACGATCGTGTCCACCAGCTCGTCGAGCAGGTCGAGCTTGCCGGAGCGACCGGCCAGGCGGGGCCGGGTCTCCTTCAGGTACTGCGCGGGGTGGTTGCAGATCTGCTTCAGCGCGGTGAGCAGCCGGACGATCTGGCCGCGCCGGGCCATGCCGGTGCTCGTCCTGACCTCGGCCATGATCTCGCGCACGACCGCCTCGTACAGGCCGGCCTGCTCGGGGGTGAGCGCGACGGGCCGCTCGGTCTCGGTCTTGGGCGGCAGCTCGGGCGCGATGCCCGGATCGGACTTGCGCCGCCGCAGCAGGAAGGGGCGCACCAACTTGGACAGCCGCTCGGCGGTCGCCCGCGCCGTCGCCTCGTCCCCGCCCTCGATGGGCTTGGCCCAGCGGGAGCGGAACGCGGTGAGCGAGCCGAGCAGGCCCGGCGTGGTCCAGTCGAGGATCGCCCACAGTTCGGAGAGGTTGTTCTCGACGGGCGTTCCGGTGAGGGCGACGCGCGCCGCGGCCGGGATGCGCCGCAGCGCCCTGGCCGTGCCGGAGCGGGCGTTCTTGACGTGCTGCGCCTCGTCGGCGACGAGCAGTCCCCAGTGGACGGTCCCGAGCCTCTCGGCGTCCAGTCGCATCGTGCCGTAGGTGGTCAGGACGAAGCCGTCCTCGACCCCCTCCACCGACCGCCCCTGGCCGTGGAAGCGGCGCACGGTCGTCCCCGGCGCGAACCGCCGGATCTCCCGTTCCCAGTTGCCCAGCAGCGAGGCCGGGCAGACGACGAGGGTGGGGCCGGCGGTATCGGCGCTCTCCTGCCGGCGCAGGTGCAGCGCGATCAGGGTGATCGTCTTGCCGAGGCCCATGTCGTCGGCCAGGCAGCCACCGAGGCCCAGCGAGGTCATGGTGGACAGCCAGCGCAGCCCGCGGAGCTGGTAGTCGCGCAGGGTCGCGGCGAGCGCCGCCGGCGGGCGCTCGTCGGCCGGCCGACCGGTCTCCTGGAGGGCGGCGATCCGGTCCCGCAGCGCCGAGAGCCACCCGGTCGCGCTGACCTCGACCTGTTCGCCGTCGACCTCGGTGGAGCCGGTCAGCGCGACGCCGAGCGCGTCGATCGCGGTCAGCGGCTTCATCGCCCGCTCCCGCGCCTTCCTGACCAGGGACGGGTCGACCAGCAGCCACTGGTCGCGCAGCCGGACGACCGGGCGGCTCGCCTCGGCGAGGCGGTCCATCTCGGCGGCGGTCAGGGGGTGGCCGCCGAGGGCGAGCTGCCAGTCGAAGCGCAGCAGCTCGCCGCCGCCGAGCAGGGACGGCAGGTCGCTGGGCGCGACGCGGTCGTCGGAGCCCACCACGACCCTGGCGGTCAGGTCGCGGACCAGCTCCTTGGGCCAGCGCACCTCCACGCCGGCCGCCGCCAGCCGGGCGGCCCCGTCGACGAGCAGGTCCTGGACCTCGTCGTCGTCGAGCGCCAGCTCGTCCGGCGCGGCGCGGTCCAGCAACCGCTCCAACGGCGGCCACACGCGCGCGGCCCGTCGCACGGCGAGGACGGCGTCGACCCTGGCCCGGGGGCCGAACCGGTGCTCGGCCTCGCCCCACAGGTCCCCGGCGTCGGCGACGAGCGCGGGATCGGCCAGGCTGTGCGCCTGCACCACCGCGCGGACGCCGCTCGCCCCGCCCGCCTCCCACGCCTCGATCCCGCCGGGGATCTCCAGGCGCAACGAGATCCGCACGCCGGAGTCGACGCCGGCCGCCAGTTCCTCGGCCCATCCGCGCAGGTGGGGCACGCGTTGCGGGGCGAGGACCGCGAACGCGGCCGTGCCGGCGGCGTGGGCGGCGGCCGGGGTCCTGGTCATCCCGTCCGCGACCGCGTCGAGGAACGCCCGCACCACCACCTGCGGGTCGGGCAGGAGGAAGTCCTCGCCCCCTCGGGCGGCCACGGGCACCGCGCGGGCCGTGGCGGGCATGGCGGCGGCGAGCTGCCGCAGGCGCGTGACGTCCTCCGCCGCGAGCGGGCCGACCCGCCAGGCGTCGAAGTCCCCCGAGGAGACGCCGGGCAGCAGCCGACCACCGGCGACGAGCCGCAGGGCCTCCACCGCCACCGCGCCCCAGAACGCCGCGGCCGGGTGCGCGCCGGGGGCGCGCCGCGCCCGGGACACCAGGGGGAGCGCGTCGGCCACCGGCAGCCGCAGGGCGGGGACGGTGCGGGAGGCGACGCCGCCGTCCTCCTCCGGCACGACGACGGTCAGCTCCCCCGGCTCTCCGACGTCCTCGGGCAGCCCGCCCCCGTCGGGGTCCCAGAAGGCCAACCGGCCCGTCCTGGGTGGGTCACCCGCCTCGAACACGACCGCGCACCGCGCGAGCCTTCCCGCCGCCTCACCCGAAACCCGTGTCATACCGTCCTTTCCCACCCTCGATGCCCGCTGGTGTCGATCATGTCGACACCGCCGGTCCCCGCCCGTGTCACACCACGGGGGCGGCGCCGGGCGCGTCCCGCCGGCGCCGCCCCTGACGTCCCCGTGGGCGCGCTGTGCAACCCGGCGGGGAACTCCCCCTATTCCCGACCGGGGGGATGGTCTCCCCCGCGCCGCCAAGATCTGTCCACAGTGGTCAGTTCCGGCCGTCGCGCACGAGCCGGAAGAAGGCCCGCACATCATCCACGAAGAGGTCGGGTTGCTCGGTCGCCGCGAACGTGCCTCCCCGGTCGAACTCCGTCCACCGCAGGATGTTGTGGTTGTCCCGCTCGGCGAACCGGCGCATCGGCCTGATGATGTCCCTGGGGAACACCGCGACCCCGGTGGGCACGGTGGACGGGCGGATCTCGGTCGGCACGTCCACCTCCTCGGCCGTGTCCGGCGTCTCCACGAACGAGCGGGCGCTGGAGCCGGCCGTGTTGGTCAGCCAGTAGAGCATGACGGTGGTGAGGATGCGGTCCCGGTCGATGGCGTCCTCGGGGGTGTCGCCGCAGTCGGTCCACTCCTTCACCACGCTGACGATCCACGCGAGCTGGCCGACCGGGGAGTCGGTGAGGGCGTAGGCCAACGCCTGCGGGCGCGTCGACTGGATCTTCTTGTAGCCGTACAGCTCCTCCATGTAGTACTCGGCGCGGCGCAGCCACTCCGCCTCGTCCTCGGTCAGGTCGGCCAGTTCCGCGGGGTCGCCCGACGGGAACGTGACGAGACCGTTGGTGTGGACGCCCACGACGTGCTCCTGGTCGGTCATGCCCAGCTCGCGGGAGATCCACGAGCCCCAGTCGCCGCCCTGCGCGCCGTAGCGCTCGTACCCGAGCCGGCGCATCAGCTCACGCCACGCCCTGGCCACCCGGGTGCTGCCCCATCCCAGCTCCCGCGTGGGACCCGACAGGCCGTACCCGGGCAGGGAGGGGATGACGAGGTGGAAGGCGTCGGCCGGGTCGCCGCCGTGCGCGCGGGGGTTGGTGAGCGGGCCGATGACGTCGAGGTACTCCGCGACGGAGCTGGGCCAGCCGTGCGAGACGACCAACGGCAGGGCGTCGGGCTCCGGCGAGCGGACGTGCAGGAAGTGGATCTTCTGGCCGTCGATCTCGGTCGTGAACTGCGGGTGCTGGTTGAGGGCCGCCTCGTGTCGGCGCCAGTCGTAGCTGGTGCGCCAGTACTCGGCCAGGTCCCTGAGGTAGCCGAGCGGCGCTCCGTGGCTCCAGCCGACGCCGGGCAGCTCGTCGGGCCAGCGGGTGCGGGCGAGCCGGTCCCTCAGGTCGGCGAGGTCGGCCTCGGGGACGTCGAGGCGGAAGGGCCGGATCTCGGTGTTCGTCATCCTCTTCTTCCTGCTCCCTCAGCGGTGGGGGTGGAACGGACGCGACATCCGACCGGCGACGGCCTGGCGGGCCGGCCGGACGGGGGTGGAGGAACGGGGGGCGTGGGCGCGCGAGAGCGCGTCTGACCTGCTCGGTTCGGGGTTCGCCGTGTGGCGTGAACTGCGGCATATTGCACCGTGCGGTGTACCGTACCACGTACGGTACGGCGTGCGCTAGTGTCGGCCCATGGTCGAGTACAGCGGCACCGGCGACCCCGCCCGCAGCCTGGCGCTGCTGTGGCGGACCCGCGAGCGGACCAGCAGGAAGGGCAGGCCGGACCTGAGCGTGGACCGCATCGTGCGGACCGCGATCGAGATCGCCGACGCCGAGGGGCTGGGCGCGCTGGCCATGCGGCGGATCGCCGAGCGGCTCGGCGTCGGCACCATGACCCTGTACACCTACGTGCCCGGCAAGGGCGAGCTGCTCGACGTCATGCTGGACACGGTCAACGGCGAGGTGGCCATGCCCGAGGACGTGCCGGGCGGCTGGCGGGGCCGGCTGGAGCACGTGGCCAGGGAGAACTGGGCGCTGTACCAGCGGCACCCGTGGATGTTGCAGGTCGCGACGATCCGCCCCGTGCTCGGGCCGAACCTCATGGCCAAGTACGACTACGAGCTGCGCGCGGTCGACGGGATCGGTCTGACCGAGATCGAGATGGACTCGGTGCTCAGCCTGGTGCTCGGGTTCGTCACGAGCGCGGTGCGCGGCGCGCTGGAGGCGTCCCAGGCCGAGCAGAGCACCGGCATGACCGACGAGCAGTGGTGGGGGGCCTACGCCCCGCTGCTGAGCCGCGTGCTCGACCCGAACCGCTTCCCCACCGCGTCGCGCGTGGGGTCGGCGGCCGGCGCGGCGTACGGAGCGGCCCACGACCCGGCGCACGGCTTCGAGTTCGGGCTCCAGCGCGTGCTCGACGGGATCGAGACCTTCGTCAACGCGCGCGCCGCCGAGCTGGGCTCCGACTGATCGACTTCGTCCCGAGGGACACACGAGGGACACACGAGGGGCGTGCGAGGAGCGCGCGAGAGGACCGCGAGGGACACGCGCCGCGAACGGCGCGCGCCTCAGGCGTCCGGCGTGAGGACGTCGTGCGTGTAGACGAGGTGCTCGTGCATCAGCTCGCGCGCGCGGTCGGAGTCCCCGGCGAGCAACGCGTCGAGCAGGCCGGCGTGCTGGTCGGCCGACTCCCGCAGGCCACCGCCCTGGGCGAGCTGACCGGCGCCGTAGAGGCGGGTCTGGTCCCGCAGCAACCCCACCAGCTCGACCAGCCGGCGGTTGCCGGCCATCGCCAGCAACGTCAGGTGGAAGTCGCGGTCGGCCTCCAGGAAGGTCGGCAGGTCGCCCTGGTCGGCCGCGCGCTGCATGGTGGTCACCAGCTCGCGCAGGCGGGGCACCTCGGCCTCTGGGACGCGCCCGGCCACCCTGATCAGCGCGGGGACCTCCAGCAGCTCCCTGATCTCGTAGATCTCCGCGATGTCGGCGTCGGCCAGCTCGACCACGCGATAGCCCCGGTTGCGGACCGGTTCGAGCAGCCCCTCCCTGACCAGCTCCAGCATGGCCTCGCGCACCGGCGTCACCGAGACGCCGAGCTGGGCCGCGAGCTGCAACGCGGAGTAGATCCGGCCCGGGCGGATCTCGCCGGTGACCACGGCGGTCCTGATCATCCGGTGCGCCTGCTCGCGCAGGCTGCTCACGCTGAGTCGCTCGCTGGAGGTCAGGTTCACCATCCGCGGTCACACTCCGCTACTCGTCCACGTGGGCGCCCATGGTCGCACACGCCGAGACCGCATCGTGTCGGAACCGCCGGTCGACCGTTCTTGTGTTGTACCTAACACCTCAATTAGGGTCCCCGCTCATCCGGCCGCCCTGGTCGGTTCGACCGCACCCGGCAGGTCCGTCCAGCGGGCGGGCGTGCCGCCAACCGGAGGAGGTTCCACCTCATGACCGCATCCCCACCCACCCTGCGCGAGGGACGCGGGGTCCTCCGGCGCAAGCCGGTGGAACACATCGCGTCCGAGGGCGAGGGCGACCTCAAGCGGTCGCTGGGGCTGTGGCAGCTCACCGCGATCGGCATCGGCGGCATCATCGGCGCCGGCATCTTCTCACTCGCCGGAGCGGTCGCCAACAAAACCGCCGGCCCCGCCGTGCTCATCTCGTTCCTGGTCGCCGGCATCGCCAGCGCCGCGGCGGCCTTCGCCTACGCCGAGTTCGCCGGCCTCATCCCCAAGGCCGGCTCCGCCTACACCTACGGCTACGCCGTCCTCGGCGAGATCGTCGGCTGGTTCATCGGCTGGGACCTGCTGCTGGAATACATCGCCATCGTCGCCGTCGTCGCCATCGGCATCTCCGGGTACTTCGCCTACGTCCTCGACAACATCGGCATCAACCTCCCCGCGTGGATGCTCGGCGCGCCCGGCACGGGCCAGGACCACAAGGTCGACCTGTTCGCGGCCCTGTTGTGCCTGCTCATCGCGTTCGTCCTCAACCAGGGCATGAAGAACGCCGCGAAGTTCGAGACGGTCCTGGTGTGGCTGAAGGTCGGCCTGGTGCTGCTGGTGATCATCGTCGGCTTCTTCCACATCAACACCAACAACTACACGCCGTTCTTCCCGTTCGGCTTCGGCGGCGCGATCACCGGCGCGGCCACCGTGTTCTTCGCCGTCTTCGGCTACGACGCCATGAGCACCGCCGCCGAGGAATCCAAGGACGCCCAGAAGCACATGCCCAAGGCCATCGTGCTGTCCCTGGCCATCTCCATGGTCCTCTACGTCCTGGCCTGCCTGGTGCTGACCGGCATGGTCAACTTCAAGGACGTGGACAACGAGAGCGCCTTCGCCAGCGCGTTCGCCTCGGTGGGCCTGCCGGCCCTCGGCACCGTCATCGCCGTGGGCGCGATCGTCGGCATCCTGACGGTGATGTTCACGTTCATGCTCGGCGTGACCCGCGTGTGGTTCTCGATGAGCCGCGACGGCCTGCTGCCCAAGTGGTTCGCCAAGACCCACCCCGTGCGCAAGGTCCCCAGCCGGATCACGTGGATCGCCGGTGGCGCGTCCGCCCTCATCGCCGGCTTCCTGCCGATCGCCGAGGCCGCCGAGCTGACCAACATCGGCATCCTGCTCGCGTTCGTGGTCGTCTGCGCGGCGGTCATCGTGCTCCGCTACCGCCGCCCCGAGCTGCCCCGCACGTTCCGTTGCCCCGGCATGCCCGTGGTCCCGCTGCTCGGCATCGGCTTCTCGCTGTGGCTGATCACCTTCCTCACGCCGACGACCTGGATCCGGTTCGCCGTGTGGTTCGGCATCGGCCTCGTGGTCTACCTCGGCTACGGCTACCGCAAGTCCAACCTCAACCGGCCGAACGGCGCCGAGGGCGCGGCCGAGGTGGACGTGCCGGAACCGACGAAGTAGCGGGAGCCGGGGTCCGACGGGGTCTTCCGCCCGGATGGGAGGGGCGCGGACGACCACCGTGGACACCCACGGTCCCGCGAACGCCGAGGGGCGGGTCGCGCAACGCGACCCGCCCCTCGGCGTCATCAGGACCAGGAGGTCCGACCCGGTGGTCATGACCTGGTGATCACGACCTGGTGGTCCTGACCTGGTGACCATGAACTGGTGATCACGACCTGGTGGTCACGATCTGGTGATCACGACCGGGACAGCATCGCCCGGCCCAACAGCACCAGGTTCGCCGGCCGCTCGGCCAGCCGGCGGCAGGTGTAGCGGTACCAGTCGGGGCCGTAGGGCAGGTAGACCCGCACCCGGTGCCCCGCGTTCGCGAGCCGGCGCTGCTCGTCGGTCCGGACGCCGAAGAGCATCTGGAACTCCCAGTCGTCCCGACCCAGGCCGTGCTTCCTGGCCAGCGCCGCCGCGCCCGCGACCAGGCGTGGGTCGTGCGTGGCGACCATCGGATAGGCGCCACCCTCCATCAACACGCCGAGGCAGCGCAGGTAGGCGTCGTTGACGTCCGCACCGTTGGTCCTGGCCACGGCCGCCGGCTCGTGGTAGGCGCCCTTGCACAGCCGGATGCGGCTGCCCGGCTCGGCGAACGCGCGGCAGTCGCCCTCGGTCCGGTGCAGCATCGCCTGGAGGACGCCGCCCGTGCGCGGGTAGTCCTCCCGCAGCGCGCGCAGGACCCGCAGCGTGTCGTCGGTCGTGGAGCTGTCCTCCATGTCGACCGTGACCGTCGTGCCGGCCTCCTCGGCCGCCGCGCAGATCAGCCGGGTCTGCTCCTCGGCGACGCCCCAGTCCAGCTCGGAGCCCAGCGCCGACAGCTTGACCGAGACCTCGACGTGGTCGGCCAGGCCCGCGTCGGCCACCTTGCCCAGCAGCGCGACGTACTGCCGTGCCGTCTCCTCGGCGGCCCGCGCGTCGCGGCACGCCTCGCCGAGCTGGTCGATCGTCGCGTACCGGCCCTCGTCGGCCAGCCTCCTGGCCGCCCTGATCACGTCGTCGGCGGTCGCGCCGGCCACGAACCGGTCCACGGCCGGCCGCAGCAGGCGGTTGCGCCCGACCATCCGCTCCAGGCGGTCGCTGCGCGCCGCCGCCTGCAACATCGTCCTCAGCATCGGCCGGCCCTCACTCGCCCGTGGCCATGTGCGGGTAGCGGTGGTCGTACGGCGGCACGAACGTCTCCTTGATGCTGCGCGGCGACACCCAGCGCTGGAGGTTCAGCACGCTGCCGGCCTTGTCGTTGGTGCCGCTGGCCCTGCCGCCGCCGAACGGCTGCTGGCCCACGACGGCGCCGGTCGGCTTGTCGTTGACGTAGAAGTTGCCGGCCGCGAAGCGCAGGGTCCGCATGGCCTCGACGACGGCATGCCGGTCGGTGGCGAAGACCGCGCCGGTCAGGCCGTAGGGCGAGGTGTTGGCCGCCAGGTCGAGCACACCAGAGTAGTCGGCGTCGTCGTAGACGTGCACCGCCAGGAACGGCCCGAAGTACTCGGTGGTGAACACGTCGTGCCTCGGGTCGTCGGACTCGACGATGGTCGGCCGGACGAACCAGCCGGTGCTGTCGTCGGTGCGCCCGCCGGCCACCACGCGCACGGCGTCGTCGGCGTGGCAGCGGGAGATGACGCCGTCGAGCCGGCGGAAGGCCCGCTCGTCGATGACGGCGCCGCCGAAGGTGCTGAAGTCGGCGACGTCGCCGAAGCTCAGGCCCTCGGTCTCGGCGACCAGCTCGTCACGCAGCGCGGTCCACAGCGAGCGCGGCAGGTAGGCCCGCGAGGCGGCCGAGCACTTCTGGCCCTGGAACTCGAACGCGCCCCGCACCAGCGCGGTGCGCAGCGCGGCCGGGTCGGCCGAGGGGTGCGCGACCACGAAGTCCTTGCCGCCGGTCTCGCCGACCAGGCGTGGGTAGGCGCGGTAGGTCTCCAGGTTCGTGGCGACCTGCCGCCACAGGCCGCGGAAGACCGTGGTGGAGCCGGTGAAGTGGATGCCGGCCAGCTCGGGGCGGGCCAGCACGACGTCGGTGACCTCGACCGGGTCGCCGACGACCAGGTTGATCACGCCGTCCGGCAGGCCGGCCGCGCGCAGCAGCTCCATCGTCCAGTGCGCGGCGAGGAGCTGGGTGGCGGCGGGCTTCCACACCACGGTGTTGCCCATCAGCGCGGGTGCGGTGGGCAGGTTGCCGGCGATCGCCGTGAAGTTGAACGGGGTGATCGCGTAGACGAAGCCCTCCAGCGGGCGGTGGTCCGTGCGGTTCCACACGCCGCGCGAGGACACCGGCTGCTCGGTGAGCAGCTCGCGGGCGAAGGCGACGTTGTACCGCCAGAAGTCGATCAGCTCACAGGCGGAGTCGATCTCGGCCTGCTGCACGGACTTGCTCTGGCCGAGCATGGTGGCGGCGTTGAGCCGGGCCCGCCACGGGCCGGCCAGCAGGTCGGCGGCCCGCAGGAAGATCGCGGCGCGCTCGTCGAACGGCAGCTCGCGCCAGGCCGGGGCGGCGGCGAGGGCGGCGTCCACCGCCTCGGTGACCTGCCGCGCGCCGACCTCGGTGGCCACGCCGAGCAGCAGCGACCGGTCGTGCGGCGCGCGCACCTCCACGCGCCTGCCGCCGCCGTGGACGGTCCTGCCGTCGATCACGGACGGGATCTCCACGGTCTGCCCGCGCTGGTGGGCCAGCTCCGCCTGGAGCGCCCGGGCGTCCTCGCCGCCGGGGCGGTACTCCCTGACCGGCTCGTTGTACGCCTCGGGGACCGCCGTCACCCCGTCCACCGGATACGTCACCTGGTGTCCCTTTCCTCGACCCAACCCATCGTGTCTGAGGTGTTGTATATAACGCCTGCCGCAGCGTCAAGAGAGCGGCTCCCCCGTCGCCGTCTCGCCCGCACGTGCCGTGCCGACGCGGTTGCGCTTCGCCAGCGCCCCGAGCACGCTGTCGGGGTGGCTGACAAGCAGGAGGACGGGATCAAGCTCCACCTCGACGACTCGGGTCTCGCCCTGGGTCTCCCCCATCCGACGCACGGACAGGACCAGGTCCACGAGGTCCCCTACCGCCCGGTGGTGTTCCGGGACGACGACCTTCCCACCGCGCTCGAACGGTCCGCGGCCTGGCTCCGCCAGGCCCAGCGGTGGTTGGGCGAGCCGCTCGACGTGCTCGCGATCCACCTCGACTACGACGACCGCGAGGGCGCGCCGTACTACGAGGTGAAGCTGCTCTGCAACGAGGAGGACCTCGCCGGCGCCCCCATCGCGGCGCGGTCGCACGCGAACGACGTCGCGCGGAGCTAGCTCGTCGTCGCCCCGCCGGCCGGGACCTCTCCCGGCCGGCACGCGCCGACTCTCTCCGTCGGCGGACCAGAGGTCCCCAGCTCCGGCGGGCGGCGGGACCTCTCGCCCATCCCGCCGGAGCACACGCGCTCCGCGCCCCACCGACCCACTGGGTTGATGTGTCCACTGTGGAATTCCTTTCCCGTGTGAAGGAAACCTGTTTGTCCACAGAGGACTCTCTTTCTCCGCGACCGGTTCTTCGGCTTTCGCGCCGCTCGTCCTGATCACGGGCCTTGCGCCCGTTCGGCCCGCGCCCATCCTGGCGATCCCGCGCGGACGATGCTCCCCCGTCTCCCGGAGCGAACGCCGACGCGTCGGTGAAATCCCCGGTGAGCTGGTCTTTTCCCGTTCCTTTGCCGGGCCTTAGGCGGCCGCTCCCACCGTTGTCGTCGTCGGTCGGAGCGCGGCATCACCACCAGCGCCGACAGCTCCACCAGCACCGACACCACCGGCACCGCCGCCGCCCGACCCCCGAGCGGGCGGAGACGGACCAGCACCACGTGAGGGGACGTGACATGGAGAAGAAGGAGCTGGGGGGCATGACCCGCCGCCTCGCCCGAGGACTGACCATGCTGGGTGTGGGCGCGAGCCTCGTGCTCGGCTCGGTCGTCGCCACCACGCCGGCGGCCGTCGCCGCCACCGAGGTGGACCCCGACACCGTCGCGCCGGCCGTCCTGGAGGTCGAGCACGTCGACGGCCAGAAGCTGACCGGCGCGGAGCTGGCGGCGTTCCTGGCCGAGGACAACGCCCGGCTGGCCGCCGAGCCCGACACCGTGGTGGTGAACGACACCGCCACCGCCGCGCCCGCCGCGAGCACCCGCGACAAGATCGTGACGATCGCGCGGAAGGAGATCGGCACCAAGGAGAAGCCGAACGGCAGCAACTGCCAGAAGTACTCGAAGCAGTGCGTCGCCTGGTGTGCCCTGTTCTCGACCTGGGTCTGGCGCAAGGCCGGCGTCGACATCCCGCAGTACGCCTTCACCGGCGACGTCTACAAGTGGGGCCAGCGCCACAAGAAGGCCTACGGCAAGTCGAAGCTGCGCAGCCTGGCCAAGGGTGACGTGCTGCTTTTCGGCACCGGGCCGTCCAGCCCGAGCACCAGCAAGCACATCGGCATCGTGGAGAAGTTCGACCTGAAGAACGGCAAGGTGACCCTGATCGAGGGCAACGCCTCGAACCAGGTCAAGCGGGTCACCCGGGCCCTGAGCACCAAGACCTTCTACGGCGGCGTGCGGCCCTGACGCCCCGAGCACGACCACACCAACACCGCCAACACTGAGAGACCGGGTGGGGACACCGTCCCCACCCGGTCCGTGCTGTCTGGTCGTTCAGGCGACTGTGCCGATCCTCACCGGCCCCGAAGGGCCGGTGCTGCGCCTTGTCCTCAATGGACGATCCCGAGGCGTTTGCCGTTGCGATCCTCACCGGCCCCGGAGGGCGGTCGCTTCGGTTCGGCACCTCCATGTCTGACGCTGCCCGTCACCGACACGCGATGCTGCCGCCATTTGATCATGCGACCGCCGCCAGCGACCAGCACGGCCTCCTGTCGTGCGAGGTGTCTCCGGCACCTGGTGTCCAGCGCGCGGGCGGAGATGCGCCGAGCAGCGGCGATGGGGACCGAAGGTTTTCCCACAGTGGACCGGAAGCATGTCGAAAGAGCCTCCAGCCAGGGTGGAGGTGATCGACGAACCCCATTCGCAGTCAACGGATCCAGGGTGGTCCGTGCCAGGAGGACACAGACAGATGGACAAGACCGCAGCCCACGACCTCGCGCCGGTGACCGTGGCGGGTCTCGGGCCGATGGGCGCCGCGCTGGCCGCCGCCTTCGTGGACCGCGGCCACCCGACCACGGTGTGGAACCGGTCGGCCGCCAAGGCACGGCCGCTCGTCGCGCGGGGCGCCCGGCACGCGCAGACCCTGCCCGAGGCCGCGGGGGCGAGCCCCCTGCTGGTCATCTGCGTCACCGACTACGCCGCGGCGAAGTCGATCATCGAGGGTGCCGGCGACGCGCTGGCCGGTCGCACGGTGGTGAACCTCAGCTCCAGCACGCCGGAGGAGGCGCGCGAGGCGGTCGGCCTGGCCGCCGGGTTCGGCGCCGCCTACCTCGACGGGACGATCATGGTCCCGGTCCACGTCATCGGCGGCCCCGAGGCCGTCTTCTTCTACAGCGGCTCGCGGCCGGTGTACGACGCGCAGTTGGAGACGCTCAGGGCGCTGGGCGGTGACGTGCGCTTCCTCGGCGACGACCCGGGGCTGGCCGTGCTGTACAACACCGCGCTCCTCGGCCTGATGTGGGCGACGGCCAACGGCTACCTGCACGCCGCCGCGCTCGTCGGCACCGCGGGGGCCACCGCCGCCGACTTCGCCCCCGTCGGGCTCGACTGGCTGCTCCCGTCGGTGGTCATCCCGATCCTGCACGGGGCGACCAAGGAGATCGACGAGGGCGTCTACCCCGGCGACGCCGGCACGGTGCGGATGAACCTCAACGCCGCCGACCACCTGCTGGAGACCAGCCGCGCCCAGGGCATCAGCACGCACGTGCCGCGTTTCCTCAAGGACATGCTGGAGCGGACCGTCGAGGCCGGGTACGGCGACGGCAGCTACATGGGCATGATCGAGGTGCTGCGCCGCCCCGCCGAGGGCTGACGGCCGTCCCTCCGCGGCGGCCCACACCGCATGGGCCGGACCAGGGTTCCCGAAGCCGTCACCTCCCCAGTCTCGTGACGGCTTCGGGGCAGGGCCGGTCGTCCCGCGCGTCCCTTCATCTCCCTTTCGGGGCACGTCCCTCGTTTCCGTCAGACGGGAATCCGCACGAGGGTCACCACAACCGTCGCCGGAGGCGAGCGTGATGGCGGGGAGAGGACGGACCAGGCGGATTGACCGGCCCCGGGAAGCGGGGGCACCACGTTTCCCCAGGTGGTGCCCCCGTTCCATCGGACATGCGCGGGCACGGGGGACTGTGGCGGCGGAGTTATCCACAGTCACCCGAATTCCTCCACAGCACAGCGTGATGACCTTTCGCGCTGGGTGACGGGGCGATAGGCTGGAGCAGGGCTCGCCCCCCAGGGCGGGTGGGGGCTGAGCATTCTCAGGTGGTGCTCCCGCTCCATCAGGGCAGGCGCGGGCGTAAGGGCACGTCGGTGTCAGACGTCAGGGGCGCCGTGGTCGCCGCTATGGTCGGCGAGCAGCGCGTTCACCACCTCGTCGACGGGTGTTCCGGCTCCTTCTCGGAAGGCGGCCGTGAAGCCCGCCGGCCCCAGTGCCCCGCGAATCCTGGTCGCGGCGCGGTCGACGTCGCCGCGCTCGGCCGGGGGCAGGGGCGCGCCGACCGAGAGCCGGAGCGCGTCGGCCGTTCCGAGCAGCCGCGCGGCGGCCTGGTGCTCGCCCGCGGCCGACAACGCGGCGCCCAACCCCTCCAGGGCCAGCGCCACCGCCCTCGGGTCTCCGGTCGTCCTGGCGGCGACGAGTCCTTCCCGGTGCAGGCGACGCGCCCGTGCCGCGTCGCCGCGCTGCTCGGCGACGAAACCCAGCTCGGCCAGGATCAACGCGTTGCCGGTGCCGCCGTCGAGCCGGTGGTTCCAGTCCAGCCAGGTCAACAGGTGTTTCTCGGCGGTGTCCAGATCGCCGCGCCTGCGCGCGCCGAGCGCCAGCCCCAGCTCGGCGAACTGCGCCAGGATGCGGTCGGACTGCTTGGTGGCCAGCCGCAGGGCGCGGCCGTGGTACTCCGCCGCGCCGTCGAAGTCGCCCTCCAGCAACGCGATCCGGCCGAACACCGAGAGCTTGTACGCGACCTCGGTCCACAGGCCGAGGTCCTCGGCGTCCCGCAGCGCGTCCCGATTGAGGTGGTGCGCGCGCCGGTAGTCGCCGGTGATCTGGGCGTGGACGCACAGCATGTCGGCGGCGCGCAGCCGTCCCCAGCGGTCGCCCAGCTCCTGGAAGAGCGCGTGGCTGTCGAGGGCGTCCCGTTCGAGGTCACGCAGGTCGCCCCTGCCCAGCGCGAGGCGGGCCCTCGCGGCCAGGGCCACCGCCTCACCCCAGCGGTCCCCCAGCCGTCGGAAGCGGTCCAGGCTCGACTCGATCCACCGCCGGCCGGCCGACAGCTCGCCGATGCCCCAGTGCGCGAACCCGAGGAACCACTCGGCGTGCGCCCTGCCCCGGGGATCGTCGACCGCGTCATAGCCGCGCATCGCCTCGCCGGCGGCGGCCGCCAGTCGAGGGCCGTCGTCACCGCCGGTCAGCAATGCGAAGCCCGCGCGCCACGCGCGCGCGGCGGCCCTGGCGGCGGTGGGTTGGGCGGCGGTCACCTCGCCGTCGGTCGCTGGGGTGGCGGGCACGGCCAAGGCGACGTCGAACGCGCGCACCGCCTCCCCCAACCTGCCCCGGAGGAACCAGTACCAGGCCAGCGCGTTCACCAGGCGGAGCGCGTCCTCGGCAGCGCCCACCCGCACCGCGTCGTCCAGCGCCCGCCGCAGGTTCGGCATCTCGGCGTCGACGGACTCCAACCACCGTCGCTGGTCGTGTCCCCTGAGGTGGGTCGCGGCGCGTTCCGCGAAACCGAGGTGGTACGCGCGGTGCCGGGCGCGCACCGCGTTGGCCTCCCCCGCCTCGGCGAGACGCCGCGCGCTGTACTCGGCCACGGACTCCAACAGCCGGTAGCGCGAGCCGTCGGGGCGCTCGACGTGCGCCACGAGCGACCGGTCCACCAGACGCGCGAGCAGGTCGAGGACGTCCTCACGCGCCACGCCGTCGCCGGAGGCCACCGCCTCGGCGGCCGGGAGCGCCGCGCTGTCGGCGTGGACGGACAGCCGACGGAGCACGGCGCGTTCGGGCTCGGTGAGCAGCTCCCAGCTCCAGTCGATCACCGCGCGCAGGGTCCGCTGCCGGGGAGGGACCCCGCGCAGGCCGCTGGTCAGGACGCGGAACCGGTCGTCGAGGCGCGACACCAGGCCGGGCAGCCCCAGCGCGCGGACGCGGGTGGCGGCCAGCTCCAACGCGAGGGGGATGCCGTCCAGCCGGGCGCAGAGCGTCGCGACGTCGGCGGCGTTGTCCCTGGTCAGGGTGAAGCCGGGCGCGGCGGCGGAGGCGCGGGACACGAACAGCCGCACCGCGCCGGAACGCGCCACCGCGGCCGGGTCGTCGGCGTGGTCGGGGTCGGGGAGGTCCAGCGGCGGCACCGGACGGACCACCTCGCCGGGCAGGCCGAGCGCCTCCCGGCTGGTGGCGAGCACGCAGAGGTCGGGCGCGCCCCGCAGCAGGCGGTCGACCAGCTCCGCGACGGGCTCGACGACGTGTTCGCAGTTGTCCAGCACCAGCAGCATCCGCCGGCCACGCAACGCCGTGACGATCCGGTCCGCCAACGGCGTCGGTTGGGCCGGCTGCCGGTCGGTGAGGACGTCGTCGCGGATGTCGAGTGTCGCGGCGACCACCTCGGCCACGACGTCCACCGTGGTCGCCGGCGCGGCGGCCTGGCCGGCCAACTCCACGAGCCTGGCGTTGTCCGGGAAGTCGCCCGCCATCCCGGCCGCACACTCCAGCGCGACCCGCGTCTTGCCGACCCCGCCCGGCCCGACCAACGTGACCAGGCGCGCCGCCGGGAAGGCGGCCCGCACCTCGGCCACGATCGCGGAGCGGCCGACCAGTTCGGTGGGCGGCGCGGGCAGGTGCGAGCCCGCTCCCGTGGCCGAGATCGTCGTGGGAGGCGGAGGTGGTGGCGGTGTGGACGCGTCGACCGGGTCGCCGCGCAGGATCGCCTGGTGCAGGGCCACCAGGTCGGCGCCGGGGTCCAAACCCAGTTCCTCGGCCAGGCGGGCGCGCAGGTCGGCGTAGGTGGCGAGCGCCTCGGCCCGCCGGCCCGCGCGGTACAACGCGCGCATCTGCGCGGCGCGCAGCCGTTCCCGCAGCGGGTGTCGGGCGACCAGGTCGGCCAACTCGCCCACCACCAGGTTGTGCTCGCCGAGCACCAGGCGGGCCTCGGCCAGTTCCTCCACCGCGACCATGCGCTCCTCCTCCAACCGGCGCGCGGCCGCGAGGACGAACGGTTGGTCGGCGAAGTCGGCGAACGCGGGTCCCCGCCACAGCGCGAGCGCGTCGGAGAGCACGGCGGCGCGCCGGCGCGGATCACTCTCGTCCCAGGCCCGGGTGGTGAGGGCGCGGAACCGGGTGGCGTCGAGGGAGTCGGGGTCGACCGAGAGCTGGTAGCCGGGCGGCCGGGAGCGCACGAGATCGCGGCCGTCCGCCTCGACCGACGCGAGCACCCTGCGGAGCTGGGACACCTTGGTCTGGAGCGCCGCGACCGGGTTCGCCGGCAGGTCGTCGCCCCAGACGTCGCCGATCAGCCGGTCCACGGCGACCGGGCGGCCGACGTTGGCCGCCAGGTCGGCGAGCAGGGCGCGGATCTTCAGCTCGGGGACCCTGACCGGCGTCCCGTCCTCGGCCCACAGGGCGAGCGGACCCAGGACCCCGAAGCGCATGCGCCCACGTTAGCTGAATCGAGTGAACCCGAAACCCCGCGCCGCCCAGCCCCCACCACCGCGTCCAGTCCACAGAGGACAGAGTTCCCCGCCCTGACCGGCGCGAACGCCCCTCGGGTCCTCTTCTGCTAGAGATGAACGATGCGGTTATCGAAGAACCAGGTCATCGAAGGCCTTCCCGCGAGCCGAGCCCGCGATCTGATGAGACGTTTCCAGCACGTGCCCGGATATCTGGAGGACGCAGCCCAGGTGCTCGGCACGGACGAGGCCGAGGCGGAAGCTGTGCTGACGCGGTTCAGCGAGGCGGGGTACCTGGAAGTCGCCCCACTCCAGCCGGGTGTGCCGAGCTGGATCACCACGGTGCGGGGCAACGCTCTCGCCAACGCGACTTTCGCCAGGCCCATCACGAGGGCGACGGCACAGCGTCATCTCGACGGCTTCCTGGCGCGGGTCCGCACGTACAACGCTGATCGCCGCAAGCCCTACACCGTCGCCAGGGTCGTGGTCTTCGGGAGCTACCTCGACCAGAGCCAGGACCGCCTCAGCGATCTCGACCTGGCGATCCAGGTGGTCCGGCGTGGGGGCACTGACGAGTTCCGCGCCCGCTGCCACGCGGTCGTGGCGGACTCGGGCCGCCAGTTTTCCTCCTCCCACGACCGGCTGTTCTGGCCACTCCGGGAACTCGTCCTATACCTGCGGGACCGCAAGGCGGCGATCAGCCTCACGGACGAGGACATCACGACGGTGACCGACCGGTGGGCATGCGTCTACGACGTGCGCGGTGACGAGGACGCCGAGCAGCCTCCGGCCGAGGCGGTCCAGCCTCCGGCCGAGGCGATGCAGCCTTCGGCCGAGGCGATGGTCACGCACCAGGCCTGAGGCCCGTCAGGCCAGGGGCCTGAGGCCGTGTTCGCGATCTCGGACAGGCGGCGGATCCGCGTACGGGACTGCCCCGGACGAACGCCGACCCCACGCGACCATGACGGTGGCGCCGAGGAGAGACCCGGCAGGACCCCGCCCCACCCGCGACCGACGGGGCTGAGGTGTCCGAGGTGTCCGAACCGCTGTCCTGTCCGAGCCGTTCGTCCCGGTCAACGCGTTTGTCGCAACTCCTCCACCAGGCCGGCCGTCGCGAGCTACCCTGCCGCCACTGGGGATGTGTGTGGGATCAAGAAGGGCGTCGCCCCTCGGTGGTCGGCTGTCCGGCCGGGCGCCGGCGTCGAACGCGACGCGCCTCCTGTTTCCCTGCCGCGTCACCGTCGAGCAGGCGCTCGTGACACGGAGGCAGGCTTGGACTTCAGAATCCTGGGCCCCGTCGAGATCTGGCAGGCGGACGTCCGTCTCGAACCGCTCCCATCACCGCGCGCGCGTCAGGTGCTGGCGGTGCTGTTGCTCGACGCGGGGCATGTCGTGCCGACTGACCGCATCGTGGAGGCCGTGTGGGCCGACGACCCTCCACCGAACGCACGCAAGTGCCTTCAGGTGTACGTGTCCCAACTGCGTCGGATCCTCCCGGACGGGGCCTTGCGGCACTCGCCGCCCGGCTACCTGCTCGACGTCCCGCCGGAGCGGGCCGACGTGCACGTGTTCCGGTCCCGGGTCGCCGAGGCGCGGCGCGCGGAGTCGCCGGCCACGGCCGCGGAGCTGCTCCGCGAGGCGCTGGGCCTGTGGCGTGGGGAGCCGCTGGCCGATGTGGCCTCGGACTGGGTGCGGCAGCGGGTGGTCCCGGTCCTGGTGGAGGAGCGGTTGTCGGCGTTGGAGGAACGCGTCGACGCCGACCTCGCGCTCGGGCGGCACGAGGAGTTGGCGGGCGAGCTGCGGCGGCTCGTGGCCGGGCATCCCCTGCGGGAGCGGTTGCGCGGCCAGTTGATGACGGCCCTGCGGCGGTGCGGCCGCCGCGCCGAGGCGCTCCAGGTGTTCCAGGAGGCCCGGGCGGTCATGGTCGAGGAGCTGGGGGTGGAGCCGGGGCCGGAGTTGCGCCGCCTGCACGAGGAGATCCTCCGGGACGAGACGCCGGTGCCGCGCCCCTCCTCGGGCGGGCGGGCGCGGCGCAACGACCTCCCCAGGGACGTGCCCGACTTCACCGGGCGCGACCAGGAGCTGGCGCGGATCGTGTCCGACGTGGAGACGGCCGGCGCGGCGTTACGGGTGTGGTGCGTGCACGGGCGGCCAGGTGTCGGCAAGACCGCGTTCGCCGTGCACGCCGCGCGCCACCTCGCCGCGCGTTACCCGGACGGGCAGCTCTTCGTCGAACTGCACGGCAGTTCCAGCGACCAGCGGCCGACCTCGCCCGAGAGCGCGCTGGACACCGTGTTGCGGGCCGTGGGCGTGGCCGCCGAGCGCGTGCCGGAGACGGTGGCCGACCGCGCCGCGCTGTGGCGGGCCGAGCTGGCTGGACGCCGCGTGCTCGTCGTGCTGGACGACGCGGCCGACGCCGCGCAGGTCCGGCCGCTGCTGCCCGGCGGGGACGGGTGCCTGGTCCTGGTCACGAGCCGGCGTCGGCTGTCCGGGTTGGAGGGGGCCAGGCGGCTGCGGCTGGACGTCCTGCCGACGGACGACGCGCTCGCCCTGTTCGCCCGCCTGCTCGACGACGGGCGGGTGGAGTCGGAGCGGGACGCCGCCGCCGAGGTGGTCGAGCTGTGCGAGCGCCTGCCGCTGGCGATCCGGATCACCGGCGCGCGGCTGGCCGCCCGGTCGCACTGGCCGGTGTCCAAGCTCGTCGCCCGGTTGCGGTGCGAGCAGCAGCGGTTGGACGAGCTGGCCGTCGGCGACCTGGCGGTCCGCACCGGTCTCGGCCTGACCTACCTCGCGCTGGACGAGCCGAGCCGGCGGGCCTACCGGCTGTTGGGCACGCTCGGGCACGCCAACGTCGCCGGGTGGCTGGCCGCTCCCCTGCTCGACCTGCCGGAGCCGGCGGCGGAGGAGATCGTCGAACGGCTGCTGGACGCCCAGCTCGTCGAGGTCACCAGCACGCCGACCGAGCCGGTCCGGTACCGCGTGCACGACCTGGTCCGCCTGCACGCCAGGGAACGCGCCGAGCGGGAGGAGGCCGAGGCGGACAGGAAGGCCGCGCTGGGCCGGGTCGTGGACGCGTGGATGTCCCGGGTGGAGCGGCTGGTCGAGCACCTGCCGCCGGCCCTGCCCCGGCTGTGCCAGGTCGAGCTGAACTCGATGCCGGGCCAGGCCCGCCCCCGCCCGCCGGAGGTCGACGCGTGGTTCGAGCAGGAGGAGCCGTCGCTGGTCGCCGCGGTGGAGCGCGCGGCGGAGCTGGGCATGGCCGAGCCGGCGGCCCGGCTGGCCGAGGCGCTGGTCTTCGCCTGGTTCGCCGTGCGCAACAGGCACGACGCGTGGGAGCGCACCCACAACGCGGCGTTGGCCGCGGTGCGGCGGAGCGGGAACCGCGACAGCGAGGCCGCGCTGGCGTGCGGGCTGGGCCAGCTCGCCTACAAGCGGGACCAGCTCCGGCCCGCGCGCGACCACTTCCAGACCGCGCTGGAGCTGTTCCGGCAGACCGGCAACCGGCGGGGCGAGGCCGTGGCCCTGAACGGGCTCGGCATGGTCAGCAGGGAACTCGCCGACCACGCCGGCGCCCTGCCCGCGCTCACCAGGGCACACCAGCTCCTGCGCGGCCTCGGGGACGTCGAGGGCACGGCCCACGCCCTCTACGGGATCGGGTACGTCCGCAGGGAGCTGGGACAGGACCGGGCGGCGCTCCAGGCGCTCACGGCGGCCGTGCGGGCCTACGAGGAGGCGGGCAACCAGCGGGGGAAGGCGTTGGCGCTGCGGGGAGTCGGGCTGGTGTACCGGGCCAACGACGAGTGGGACCAGGCCGAGCGCCACTTCCGGCTGGCCCACGAGATCGTGCGCGAGGTCGGCGACACGCTCCTCACCTGCTACACCACGCAGGCGCTGGCCAAGACGCGCATCCGTCAGGGCCGAGGGGACGAGTTCGTGCCCGCGTTGCTGGACTGCCTCGGGGTCTGCCGCGACCTGCACGACCGGTTCGGGATCGCGCTGATCCGCCGCACCCTCGGCGAGCACCACCTCGCGGCCGGGGAGCTGGCGCTGGCCCGCGACCAGCTCAACCTGTCCCTGCTGTCCTGGTCGTCGTTGGGGCTTCCCCTGTGGCGCGCACGCACCCTGCGGGACCTCGGCGCGTCCTACGCGCTGGAGGGCGACCCGCTGGCCGCCCACGCGGCGTGGGACGAGGCCGCGGTCGTGTTCCGCCGACTCGGGACCAGGGAGGCCGCCGAGGTCGCGGGGTGGCACGCCCGCTGGAACTGCCCCTGCCGCGACGAGGACCCCGTGGAGTCCGACGAGCAGCGCAGGGTGGCCTCGGCGTGACTCGCGGGGAGGACGCGACGTCCCCCGCCGTCGATGCGGGGGTCAGGGTCGCGCGGCTGCGCAGCGGCGTCGTGCTGTCCCCGTCCGGCGGGGCGCTGGGCCGGCTGCGTCCCCTCTTCTCCGCGTTCCTGGGCGGCCGGTGGGGCGACGGCCGGCAGTACCTGTCGTGGATCTCGCTGGACGACGAGGTCAACGCCATCCGGTTCGTGCTGGAGCACCCGTCCCTGTCCGGGCCGGTCAATCTCACCGCGCCAGCTCCGGTCACCAACACCGAGTTCACCCACGCGCTCGGGGACGCGCTGCGCCGCCCCACGCCGTGGGTGGTCCCCGGGTTCGCGTTGCGGGCCGTGCTCGGCGAGGCCGCGGAGACCCTGCTGACCGGCCA